>JAJVHZ010000041.1:5946-66350 GCA_022072255.1 Gammaproteobacteria bacterium
TCGCCGAGGAAGTAGTCGATGCCCCCGGGCAATCCCTCGACAAAGCCTTTCATCTGCACGGTCTCCAGCACACGCCAAACGCGCTGCCGGTCGATGTCTTCGGGAGCCTCGCCGAAGGCGATGTTGGCGGCCACGGAATCCTCGATCAGGAGGATGTGCTGGGCCACGTAACCCAGGTTCTTCTGCCAGGAACGGACGAGCCGCGGCGTCTCCAGCTTCACCCCATCGACGCTGACGGCGCCCCCGGTCGGCTGGATCAGCCCCATGAAGATGGCCGTCAGCGTCGTCTTGCCGGCGCCGGACATGCCGGTGATGCCGACGAACTCGTTGCGTCGGATGTCGAGACTGACGTTTCGCAGCGCCTGAGTGTGGCTCGACGGATAGGAGAACGAGATCCTCTCCAGCCTGATCCTCTCGGTGAACGGCAGGCGCTCCGACTGCTCCTTCGGCACACCGACGACGGCGTGCTCGAATCCCTCGATCTCCCGCGCCACCGTTTCCACGGAGTTCCTGCTGATATTGATCAATCGCAGCGCGCTCAGGATCTTGTTGAGCAGCGGCGCGGCGCGGAAGAGCGCGACGACCAGCAGACCAAGTGTCGCCACGCCGAACGGCTCCTGACCGCTGACGAACAGGATGTAGCTCACCAGCGCGATGATCGTGATGATCGACGCGCTCTCGATCATCAACGGCGGCAGGGTCGACAGGAAGTTGTAGTGCGCGTTGCGGATGAAGTTGCGTTCCTCGATGCGGGCGAACATGTCCAGAAAGAAGCGCTCCTTCGACATGATCTTGGTCTCCTTGATCAGGCCGATAGCCTGCCGCAGCACGCTCTGCCGGGCTTTGAAGATGTCGTTCAGATCCCGGCCTATTCGCTCGAAGGTCTTGCGCGTCGTCGCGTAGAGCAGCGCCGCGGCCAGGCAGACGCAAAGCAGGCTCGCGAACACCTTCAGCGGCAATGCGATCAGCAGCAACGCGCCGAGCGCCGCGAGTATCGTGCCGCTGACGATCAGGTTGATCATGCCGGCGATGAACTGATCGTAGACCAGGCCGGTCAGCGCGATGTTCAGTATCATCTCGGAGCTGGTCTTCTCGAGGAACAGCCGGTAGTCCGAGAAGAGGTAGAGGCGCATCAACCGGGCGCTCAGACGCGTCTTCCAGCGTGCCAGCGTGCGCTGCTGCAGCCAGTTGAAGAACCCCATGTAGACGTTCTTCATGACCATGATGCCGGCGATGATTGCCGCCATGATGACGAAGAAGCGATGGGTCCCGCCAGGCTCCACGGTACCGAACAGCCTGGCGAAGAACGGATGGCTGGCCAGGCTCTCCGGACTCAGGGCAATGATGAGCAGCGGATAGACGAGGCCGACGCCGACCAGCTCGATGACGCCGGCCACCAGGCCCAGCCCGAGGAACGCCGCCAGCTTCCATCGCCGGCTTCGCATTTCCCCGCCGATGAAGCGCCAGGCTGCCGGCGAGAGGCGTGTCCTGATCGGAACTGTCACAATGCGGATACCGCCTTCTCGGTCGCGTCCAGTTCCGCGAACGAGGTCGCCCGCAGGAACCATTGCCGGCCGTCGTGCGCCCACAGATGCGGCGAACGGAACCGATCGGTGAGCCGCTCGAAGTAGTCGCGAGCCATCATCGGCTGCTCGAACATCCTTGAGGCCTGCGGAAACTGCTGGGGCGGAAGTGAAAGGTAGTCGAAGTTGGCCTTCTCGAACCGCTCCGAATACTCGCCGTCGAATCGCCGGACCAACCGCAGGGCCTCCTCGCGCGTCAGTTCGCCGTTGCGGATCTCCTGCGCCGCATCGTAGGTGGCGCGGCCGATGCCGAACTTGATGAACGTGGTGTAGTAGTGCAGGTCGTCGATCTTGTCGTCGATCGAGCTGTACTTGCTGTAGGTGCCGGCAGTGCGTTCGGGCGCCGCCTGGAAGCCGCCGTGCTCGACGGCGTAGTAGTAGCACTCCTGCGGATGCCACGGCAGATAGTAGCCGAGGTAGTGTACGTCCACCTTCGCTTCGCGCAGGTCGCCCGGGTTGGGCGGCATGTACGGGAGCAGGTCGTGATCCGACAGGCCGAAGTGGTGCTTGAGGTCCGAGACGGCCGTGCCGGCAATGAAGATCTGCGATTGGTCGGGACTGGTGAAGTACTCCCAGTCCTTGGTCGCCTTGTTGTCGGCCGCGGCGGCGTTGCCGTACTCGGTGGGATTCTCGCCGTAGAACACCAGCGGGATGCCCATCTGCGCCGCCATCTTCGGCGGAAAGTACATCTGTCCCATGATGAAAGGCTGGAACGGATGGAACATCTGTTCGAGCGCGAGACGGGTCAGCAGCCGATGCACGCGCCCGTTCGGCGTGAACAGGTAATTGTCGAAGCCGGCGTGGATCCATGACTGGAAGTTACGCCATCCCCAGTCGGTGTAGATGTGTGGCGCCCAGGTCACCGTCAGAGGGTTCATCCCGTATTCGTACTTCAGCCTGTGTGCCGCGAAGAAGCTGTCCTTGCCGCCGGACCCTGGCACCAGGCAATCATGGCCGCCGTCGTGACGCCGGTACCGGTCGCAAAGCGCCCGCAGCTCCCGCTCGCGCGCGGTCCAGTCGATCTGCTGCTTGCGCTCCGCGATGCGGCAGGCCGAGCACACGCCCTCCTCGTCGAAGGCGACTGTCGGCTTCTTCGATTCGCGCGTGTGCTTGTACTCCTTGTCGGAGTTCGGCTTCTGGTTGCTGTAGGTACACCTCGCGCAGAAGAGGACTTCCCCCGGCAATCCGTAATAGCGATCCGGGTTCGCGGCGTTGGGCGAGTACTTGGACAGCTCGACTGGCTGCGGATACCTGATTATGTCCATCTGAAGTCCCCCCGAGGGTACTCGATTACCAGCAGGTCAGGCCGCCATCGACGATGATGTTCTGACCGGTGACGTAAGACGAAGCGTCTGACGCGAGGAACAGCAGCGCGCCGTGCAACTCGCTCGCCTGTGCCATGCGTCCCAACGGCACGCGCGCGCTGTACAGCCTGTTGAAGGTGTCGTTCTGGCCGCTCTCGACGCCGCCGGGCGTCAGCACGTTCACGCGTATGCCGTGCCTTGCCCAATACGTCGCCAGGTACCGGGCCATCCCGATGACGGCAGCCTTCGTCGTCGCGTACACGGCCGGCGTGTTGATCGGCATCCCGAGATACTCGGAGCCCTCGTAGATGCGCTGGTCGGGACCGACGACCCCGTAGATCGAGGAGGTATGGATGATGCTGCCGCCCTGCCCCTGGCTGATCATCTGGCGTCCGACGGCCTGCGCGACGAGGAACATTCCGTCGACGTTGACGGCGCTGACCTTGCGCCAGGTCGCGAGATCGTAATCCTCGAACGGCGCGAAGAACGCGCGCAGATCGTCCGACTTCGAGGCGGCGTTGTTGTGCAGAATATGCACTCCGCCGAAACGGGTGACCACCGACCTGACCATCGCATCGCAGCCATCACGATCGGTGACGTCGCAGACCTGCGCGAGCAGGCGTTCGCGCGGGATGCCCGCCGCCGCGAGCTCTTCCGCGGCCTCCTCGACGGCCCGCTGCCCGACATCGACCACTGCCACGCTGGCGCCGTGCTCCGCCAGCACCTTGCAGAAGCCGCGCCCCAGGATACCGGCGCCGCCGGTGACGATCGCGGTCTTCCCGCCGAGATCGAACGATACCGGCGTCATGTCGCTATCTCCAGCGTCTCTCCCGGCCCCAGTGTGCGTGCGCCGGCGATCAGTCGCATCGTCCGAATGGTTTCATCGGGCGGGATCGGCGGACCGCCGGTGCGAACCATCTCGATGAACTGCGCCAGCGTGCGCCGGAACGCCGAGAAATTGTCGTGCAGATCGACATGCGCTTGTCCCTGGTCTCCGAACAGACTGAGGTGGAAGGTCTTGGCAACGTTGCCGAGGCAATTGAGCAGGAACGGCAACGCGGCGCCGATGTGGAGCAGGAAGGCCTCGTGCGGCGCTTCCAGCCGGGTGACGCGTGTCACCGGTCCGAGTCCCAATCCCGCGACCGCGTCGAGCATGTGGATGCCATAGCGCTCCATGCCATTGAGCACCGTCGCCGATAACAGCCGCAGAGCGCCCAGCCGCCGCGGGTCGGCACGCATGTAGTCGAGTTCGCGCGCGTAACGCAGACCGGACGTGCTCATGAGGAGTCCCTGCCGCAGGTAGGTCGAGAAACGCTCGAGCTCCGCCGGGGCAAGGGTCAGCGGCTTGTCGCAGAACACCGGCGTGCCACGCTCCAGGAATGGCATGGCCAGGCCGGCATGCGTCTCCCAGTCGTCGCGACCGATGACCAGCGCGTCGATCTGGCCGAGCATCTCGCCCGGATCGGCGGCACCATGCTCGATCCGGCATGCACGACAGAGTTTTTCGGTCGTCGCCGCATCCTGAGTCCATGCGTGAGTGACCTGCACGCCCGGGAATCCGAATTCCTCCGGTGCGCGCCGCTGCAGGTAGTCCAGGATGATCGGCCAGCCCGCGGCGCGGAATCCGTCGGCGTCGTAGCCGTTGACGATCGCCGAGAACGAGAACGGGTGCCCGTTGCCCTCGCTGAGTCCGACGATCCCGAGTCGAATCACCAGACCCCCCAGCCGCCGTCGACGCAGATGTTCTGCCCGGTCATGTAGGCGCTGGCGTCGGAGCACAGCAGCGCTGCCGCGCCCTTGAGATCGTGCGGCTGGCCGATACGATTGAGCGGATTCTTGGCCGCCAGCCGGTCGATGAAGTCCGGATTGGCCTTCTGCGTCGACTCGAACGGAAACGGCCCCGGACTGATGCAGTTGGCACGGATGCGATACGGCGAGAGGAAGCTCGCGAGGTACCTGGTCAGCTGGATGATGCCCGCCTTCGCCGCGCCGTAGCTCGGCGGGTTGGCGAAGCGCTCGCTGTCGTACATGCGATAGTCGGGAGCGACGTGCCCGTACATCGACGAGATGTTCAGGATCGCTCCGCCCTTCTCGCGCATCAGCGGAAACGCCGCCTTGATCGTCCGGAAGACGCCGTTCAGGCACACCTCGATGTCGCGGTTCCAGTCCTCGTCGGAGATCGATTCGAAGGTGTTTTTGCGGCCGGACCAGCCACTGTTCACCAGTATGTCCAGCGATCCGCCGCAGTGCGCTCCGGCCTGCCCGAAAAGGGCGCGAATAGATGTCGGGTCGGTGATGTCGACGGCCATTCCCGTCGCCCGGGCTTGCGGAAAGCGCTTCATCACGCGCTGCGCGAAGTCCTCGCACTTGACCGCATCGCGGCTGGCGATGATCAGCGACGCCCCCAGCTCGGCGAGCGCGAAGGTGATCTCTCCGCCCAGGAGGCCCGAGCCGCCGACCACGACGGCGGAACGCCCCTTGAGCGAGAACAGGTCGGAAAGACTAGCGGCTTGATCCGGATTCGAGTATGGCATTGGCTATCACAAAGTCCCGTTCGTCATCGATATCGATGACCTCGTCTGAGGAAACAACCTCGGCCCCCATGCGGCCGAAAAGGATGCTGGGCCCTTCCGCCGGCAGCCGGTCGCCCCGGAACGCGTATACCGCCCCGTTCAACTGGTAGGCCGGCGTGAGCTGCTGCCGTGGGCGCCACGGCACCGCCCCCTCGATGAACGGGCGCGGTATGCCGTTCTCCAGCCGCCATGTGCGCTCGGGATTGATCGAGGCCGGGCTGAACGTCGCGATCGAATCGAGCTGCCCGTCGGCGAGGCGGCGTATGCAACCGGAGACCATCCGCGCCGTGCGGAACGGCGACGTCGCCTCCAGCAGCACCATGATGGCGGCTGGATGGCCGGTGGCCCGCAGTGTGGACTGCAGATGGCGCACCGTGTCGATCACCAGGGACGCATCGCCGGCGAGCTCGCGCGGCCGATCGTGTATCTCCGCCCCACACTCGCGCGCGACGCCGGCGATCTCGGCGTCGTCCGTGGAGACGAACACCCGATCGATCTCCGGCGTGCTCAATGCCGTCCCGATCGCCCACGCTAGCAGCGGCCGGCCGCCGAGCAGGCGCAGGTTCTTGCGGGGCACCGTCTTGCTGCCCCCCCGTGCCGGGATCAGTGCGACGACCGAGAGCGATCCGATCAAAACTTGTCCTCGATCGCGAAAACCTTCTGTGCCCAGGTGAGATCCTCCTTGTGGCCGATGTCGATCCACTCCTCGGTGATCTGGAAGGTGTTGGTCCTGCAACCGTTCTCGATCAAGGTCGCGAAAAGCTGCGGCATGTCGAAGTACTGACCCCTGGGGATGAATTCCAGAGCGCGCGGATTGAGCACGTTGATGCCGGCACTGATGAGGTGCCGGAACGTCGGCTTCTCCTCGAGATCGATGATCGAGCTGCCGTTGACGTTGACGCAGCCATAGGGCACCGTATAGAAATATTCCCGCACACCCATCGTCGCGACGACCTGCTCTTCCTCGAAGTAATTCACCATCGTGGCGAAGTCCGCCTTCGTGATGATGTCGCCGTTCATCACGACGACGGCGTCCCGCTGCGGTTCGAGCAGCGACAGCGCACCGGCGGTGCCGAGGGGAGCCGTCTCGCGTACGTAGCGGATATCCACACCCAGACGCTCGCCATTGCCGAAGTACTCCTCGATCATGTGGCCGAGGTAGTTGATCGAGATGTAGAAGCGGCTGAACCCGTGTCCCGCGAGCTGCTCGATCTGGCGCTCGAGAACGGGCTTCTCGCCCACCTTCAGCAGCGGCTTGGGCGTCTTCTCGGTCAGGGGCATCAACCTCTGCCCGCGCCCGCCGGCCATGAGCACCACGGCGGCGGACTGGGGTCTGACGTCCTCGACCTCGTCGAGCAGGATCAGGTCGACGATGTGCATGTCTTCGTCGACGCACGGAAGATGGCGAATGATCGCCGTGCGCATGTACTCCCTTAGGGCCCGCCGGTTATCCGAGCGGCGGGCGACCTTGGGATGCCGGTTCATGATCGATTCGACCGTGCCGTCGAGGTCGGCCGACTGCAGCACGGCGCGCCGGATGTCACCGTCGGTGACGGTGCCGAGCAGCCGCCCGGACTCGTCGCAGACCAGGACGATCTTTACCGGATTTTCCTGAATAATCTTCGCCGCCTGCCGGATCCTGGCCGTCGGCGGGACGGTGATCGCGTTGAGGATCTGCTGTTTCACGCTGGTCCAGTGGCTGTCTGTCTGGTCATGGCCATCACGGATCGATCTGCTCGTCCTGGCCGTAATCGCGGCCGGCACGGCGTCCCGACACGTAGTCCCAGTACGCCATCGGCGACACGCCGGTCCCCGGGCGTTTGATCGTGAGGTTCGATGCAGTGTAGGCGTCGCCTTTTCGGATTGGAACCGCCGCCACGAGGCTGCCCCGCGCCGGAATGCGGTTGGCGATCTCCTGCACCGCGGGCTCCTTGACGCCCGTACCCATGGCCGCTTCGACCTCGCGGATCTCGCGGATCATCCGCGCCAGTTCGTGCGCTTCCAGCGACGCGGCGTGATCGGGTCCCGGCAGGCTGCGCGACATCGTGAAATGTTTCTCGACGATCGCCGCCCCGGCCGCCACGGCGGCGACGGTCACGTGCCAGCCCTCGGTGTGATCGGACAGGCCGACCTGCAGGCCTGTCTGTTGTCCCATCGCCAGCATCGCGCGCAGATTGGTCCCGGCAGCCGGTGCCGGATACTGGGTTACGCACTGCAGAAGCGCTACTCGCGAATGCAGCGGGCGGCAAAACCCCGGGCGCCGGCCGAGTTCGGCGATGGCGGCCCGCGACTTCGGATTGCCCACGGGGTGCTCCTCTCCCCACGCCAGCACGGCGAGGCTTTCCATGACCTCTGCGTGCGTGCACATCCCGGTGGACAGGATCACCGGCAGCCCGGTTCGAATGGCCGCCAGCAGCAACGGGCCGTTGACCGCTTCGCCGGAGGGGATCTTCACCCGTCGTATGCCGATGTCGCCGACCAGGAAGTCGAGACTCTCCAGATCAAATGCGGTAGACATGAATTCGATGCCGCGCCGATCGCACTGGTCGCGCAGCACGCGATGCGAATCCGCGTCCAGCTCCAGCGCCTTGAGCATCTCGTACTGGCTGGCGTTCGAGCCGGTATTGCGCTGCTGATAAGCGGCCCGCGGCGCCGACTTCTCGACCAGCCTGTCGGCCCTGAAGGTCTGGAACTTGACGGCATCGGCGCCGGCTTCGACCGCCGCATCGACGAGTTCGCCCGCCAGCGACAGCGAACCGTTGTGGTTCACCCCGGCCTCGGCTATGACGAAGGCTCGGGGCGCGGTCAATCCATCCTCCCGGCCGCCGGCAAATCGAACGACACATCGTAGAATCCCTTCGGTCCCTTGAGTTCGGCAGGATCGACGCTCTCGAGGACATCGACGATATGCCTGCTTACATCCAGGCCGGCGCTCGCATAGGGATTCTCGCGCCGGGACGCGAGCTGCCGAAAGGCCGGTGAGAGCGCCCGGTCGATGGCGTCGCGAATGGCGTTCGCGTTGGCCGCACAGTCGAGCACCGATGGTGCACGTTGCCGCCCCGCCTGGCGCTGACCGATGTTGACCGTCGGTTTGCCCATCGACGGGGCCTCGATCAATCCGCTCGAGGAGTTGCCGAGCACCAGATCGCAGTGACGCATCGCGTTCAGATAGCCGCGCTGCCCCAGCGAGGTATTGAAGAACAGCCGCCCCGAAAAACGCTGCTCGAGATCGCGCAGTCGCGCATCGATCGCCCGTCCGCCGGGATCCGCGTTACTGCCGGTAGCGATGACGGTGGCCTCGGGCAGGAAGTCGAGCGCCGAGGCGATGGCATCGACGGTCGCGACAGGATCCTCGTCGCACGCCGTCGCCGGATGGTAGGTCATCAGTATCGCCGGCCGGCCGAGCCTGCGGCCGATGCGACACTCCAAGTCCTCGGGGCCGTCGGGCTCGAGCCGGGCGATGTTCTCCAGGCCGACCGCGCCGACGTTGTGGACCCGCTGCGGCTGCTCGCCCAGCTGGACCACACGGCGCCGATGCTGCTCTGAGCTGACGAAGTGCAGGCTCGCGAGCTTGGTCACCGCGTGCCGGAAGCCCTCGTCGAGCGACCCCCGCGTCACCTCGCCGCCATGTATGTGCGCAATTGGCACGCGGCCGACATAGGCCGCCTGCGCGGCGGCGAGCACCTCGTAACGGTCGCCTAGCACGACCACCAGGTCCGGCGCGAGCGCGCGCAGGGCATTGGCCATTCCGATCGTGCCGAGGCCGATGGCACAGGCGGTGCCCCAGTTCGTATCGCTGTCGACCAGCATGTCGACCTCGGCATCGACATTGAAGCCGTCGCCGCGTATCACCTCGACCGTGCGCCCGAATGCCGGCGACAGGTGCGCGCCGGTTGCCACGATCTGCAGCCGCGAGCGTTCGCTGTCGAGCACGCGTCTCATCGTCCAGTAGAGCAGGCCGTATTCCGCCCGGGTCCCGGTCACGAAGAGCAGCCGTCGCCTGTCGGTCATTGCAGGTACTCGCTCAGCCGCGCGCTGCTCGGCAGGCAGATGATCCGCCGGGCCAGATCCTCGGCGACCGGCAACGCATCGCGCGGGTGCCCCGCATGGATCGCGAGCTGGTGCATCGGAGTCCAGCACGGTCGGCACCGGTATCCGGCCGCGTGCAGGGACCCGAGCGCCTCCTCGAGCAGCGCGCCGTCCGCATCCCGTGCCTTGACCGCGTTGAGCCAGAAGTTGCTGCGGCATCCAGGCGGTTCGTCGATGAAATCCCAGCAGGCGTCATGCGCGAATGCATCCCTGTAGGCGAGCGCGAGGCTGCGCTTGCGCCGCAGGAAGTCCTCGAGTCTCTCCAGTTGCGCCAGGCCGAGCGCCGCATTGAGGTTCGGAAGCCGGTAGTTGAAGCCGACCTCGTCGTGATCGAAACGCCAGGGGTGCGGCCGCTTGGCCGTGGTCGTCACGTGTCGCAGGCGACCGGCCAGTGCGACGTCATCGGTGACGATCGCCCCACCGCCGCCAGTAGTGACAATCTTGTTGCCGTTGAAGCTCAGCGCCGCCGCCACGCCCATGCGCATCACGGGACAGAAGTCCGACATCGAGCCGAGCGCCTCGGTGGCGTCCTCGATGATCGGCAGGCCGAACTCTGCCGCCACGTCGCATAGTTCACGCGGTCTGCCGACATGGCCGAAGACGTGTACCGGCATGATCGCCGCGATGCGGCGCCCGGTCCGGCGGTTGCGCAGGGCGCCGTCCCTGCTTGCTCCAATCTCGCGGAGGTAGGAGCGAAGGCGCCCGCTGTCCAGGCCAAGATGATCCGGATGACTGTCGACGAAGTGCGGCACGGCGCCGGCATGGACGATCGCGTTCGCCGTGGCGACGAAGGTCAGCGACGGACACAGGACCTCGTCGCCATTGCCGATCCCGAGCGTGTGCAGGATCACCTGCAGGGCCGCGGTGCCGCTGACGACGGCCACGGCCTCGCGCGTCCCGCAGGCCCGGGCAAGTGCCTGCTCGAAGATGCCCACGTGACGCCCGGCGTAGGAGACGAAGCCCTCCGCCATGGCTTCGTTGACCAGCCCCCGTTCGCGCTCCGTGAGTTCCGGTTCGTGCAGCTGATACGGCCCGCGGCCCGGCGGCAGAAGGCCCTGAAGGATCTTCACGATCTCCGAGGCGGCGGCCGATGCCTGGGCGATCGCGTTCACAGCGTGTATCCGCCCACGCGGTATCGGGCCAGGTTCTCGGCATTGCGGAACCACTCGATCGTCTCGGTGAGGCCGCGCCGAAAACCCTCGTGACCCCCGTATTGTGGCGACCACCCGAGGACGCGCCGGGCCTTCTCGTTCGCCGCGAACAGGCGTTCTACCTCGCTCGCCTCGGGCCGCCTGCGCTGTTCCTTCTGTTCGATCTCGACCTCCACGCCGAGGATCTCCGCGATCAGCGCCGCCGTGTCGCCAACGGAGATCTCGAACGCGCTGCCGATGTTGATCACCTCGCCGATTGCCGCGTCGCTGCGCAGGACCGCAAGCATGCCCCGGGTGGTGTCCTTGACGTAGTTGAAGTCGCGAGTCGGATGGATCGCGCCCAGCTCGATGCGCCGCTTGCCGGCCACCATCTGCGTGATGATCGTGGGGATCACCGCGCGGGTCGACTGCCTCGGCCCGTAGGTATTGAACGGACGGGCGACCGCAACCGGAGTTCCGAACGATCGCCAGTACGACAGCATCAACTGGTCGGCGGCGATCTTGGTCGCCGCGTACGGGGACTGCGCGGAGAGCGGATGCTCCTCGGTGATGGGTACGAACTGCGCGGTTCCGTAGACCTCGCTGGTCGACACGTGGACGACCCTGGCCTTGCCGAGATCCCGGGCAGCCTGCGCGACGTTGATGGCGCCGAGGGCATTGGTCTGCAGGTAGCTCTCCGGCGCGACGTAGGAAAAGGGTATCGCGATCAATGCCGCCAGGTTCATGACCGCGTCGCATCCGGCAACCGCTCCGCGCACGAAATGCGGATCGCGGATGTCGCCGGCGACGACCTCGATCCGACGGCGCGCTGCGGCATCGATATGGTCGAGCCAGCCGTGAGTATCGAAGCTGTTGTAGAGCACCATGGCCCGCACGTCGTAGCCCTCGGCGACGAGCAGTTCGGTCAGGTGCGAACCGATGAATCCGTCCGCTCCTGTAACCAGCACTTTCACGTTCGAAGATCTCCCCGGGTTCTGCCGGCAATCACGCCCACGGGAACCGGCGCGCCGCGGCGTCAGCAAGCGACTCCACCGCGACCGTTCCGCCGCCGTTCTCCGCCGATACGTAGCACGCCGCGAGCGCCGCGATGACGCACCGACCATCGGCGCCGGACGGGTATCCCGAGTCTGCCGCAAGCGCCTCGTACACGGCGCGCGTCGGCCTGACGTTGTCGGCCTGCGGGAAGCGGATGGCCCGGCGATCCCAGGGCATGCCGTATCGCGTCATCGGCTGTCCCCGGTGCTCGGGCCTGCGCGCGGTGACGATAGCCTCGCCCTCGAGCTCGTCCACGAACACATGGCCGAACTCGCCGGCATACATGGTCGTCATGCCGTGGCCCTGGTCGGCGCCGATCACCATCATCAGCCGCTGTTTGCTCGCCGAAACAATGCGGAACTCGCCCGCCTGGTCGAAGAACTGCGGGCCGCGCGGGTTCTGGAACGCAGCGCCGTTGAACCACCCGGCGGCCTGCGCCGGCGCGCTGCCGGTCAGGAAGGCGAACGCCTCGATGTAATGCGATCCGTTCATCGCCAGGCCGAAGCAGCCGGCGACGACGGTCATGCTGGCCAGTCTTCCGATCGCGCCATCCGCCAGCACGTCCCTGACGAGCAGATATTGATCCATGAACCGCATCTGGTGATTCACGGCAAGACGCGTCCCGGACTTCTCGCAGGCGCGGATCATCGCATCGCAATCCGCGACCGACGTCGCCAGCGGCTTTTCGCACAGTATGTTCCGCGCGCCGTGCTCCGCCGCCAGCGTCACCAGCGCGCGGTGACTGTCGGCGGTGGTCGCGATCGCCACGACGTCGGCGCCGCGGATGGCTTCGGGAATCTCCTCCGGGCGCGACACGTGGCAGCCCTCGGCAACGCCGAACTCCTCACCGACGCGCGCACACGCCTCGGCATTCACGTCGCACACCGCGCGCAGCGACACCCCCATTTCCTTGAGCGCCAGCGCGTGGGAGCGCCCCATTCGCCCCGCACCGATCAATACCGCCGACTTCCATCCGTGATTCGATTGCACCCGGCTGCCCCCTTTTCGAAATCGATGCCGCGGCCGACGCTCAGTCGGCCGACATGTTCAGAAAATTGTCGAAGATCCTGAGTCCCACCGGACCGCTCTTTTCCGGATGGAACTGCACGCCGTACAGACGGCCGCGATTGATGGCCGCGCAGATCGTCCGTCCGTCATAGTCGCAGACGGCGATCGTGTTCTCGGGGCCTTCAGGAACCGCCGCGTAGGAGTGCACGAAGTAGCAGGTGCTTCCGGGCGTTATCCCTTCGAAGATCGTGCCTGCCCACGGCGTTGCCACCGGGAAGATGGCGCTCCAGCCGACGTGCGGGATCTTGTGCGGCGTGCCGTCGGCGCCGGTCGCCGGCACCGCCTGCACCCGTCCGGCAATCCGCGCCAGCCCGGCATGCTCGCCGAACTCCTCGCCGACGTCGAGCAGCATCTGCATTCCGACACAGATCCCGAGTACGGGGCGTCCGGAGTCGATGACCTTCAGGACCGGGTCGAGCAGACCGTGCGACCGGAGGGCGCCGACACAGCTGCCGAAAGCACCGACTCCCGGCAGTATCAGGTGTCGCGCCGCTTCGATGCGCGCGGCCCCGGAGCTCAGCACCGGTTCCGCGCCGCAATGACTGACCGCGCGCGCTACGCTTCTGAGATTCCCGACGCCGTAGTCGACGATGATTGCATCCCGGCTCATATCGATCTCACCGGGATGCCGGCGCCGGCCGCCCGCTCGCGGAGTTCCGCGAGCGGCATCCGGTCGTAATGAAGCACGTCGGCCATGGCGACCGCATCGGCATGCCCCTCGCGCACGACCTCGATGAGGTGTTCGCCCGCCCCCATGCCGCCGCTGGCGATCACCGGAATGCTGACGGCGTCGGCGACCGCGCGCGTCAATGCGACATCGAAGCCCTTGCGCGTTCCCTCGCGGTCCACGGACGTCAGCAACACCTCGCCGGCCCCCAGGTCGGCCGCCCGCCGCACCCACTCCACGACATCGAGCCCGGTGTGCTCGCGGCCATTGTCGGTATAGGCCTCCCAGCGCGAGGGGCCACTCTGCTTGGCCTCGACCGAGAGCACGCAGCACTGCGATCCGAATCGCGTGGCAATCTCCTCGATGAACTGCGGACGCTTCACCGCCGCGGTGTTGATCGCGACCTTGTCGGCGCCGCACCGCATCATCGTCTCGACATCCTGCAGCGTACGCACGCCGCCGCCCGCCGTGATCGGAATGAACACGCTCTCGGTCGTGTCGCGGAGAATGTCGCTGAGGTTGTTGCGCTGATAGAGCGTCGCGACGATATCCATATAGATGATCTCGTCGATGCCCGCCTGATAGTACCGCCTGGCGAACTCGGCAGGGTTGCCAATCTTGCGCAGTCCCTCGAGGTGGATGCCCTTGATGAGGTTGGGCGCCTTGATGTCGAGGCGCGCCATCAGCCGCAGACTAGGCATCTCCAGCCTGCCTCCACGGTCCGCAGCCCGTGCCGGTCGTTCCTGCCCGGGGAGCATCCCGGCCGGCGCACCGGATCCGCGGCATCCGATCGCCCATCGTTACGCCGAAGCCGCCTCGCGGCGTGTATGAACGGCCTGGCGCAGGGTTTCGACTATGAGATCCTGCGTCGGCGTATCGAGATTGGGATGCATCGGCAGGCTGAGCACCCTGCCGGCGGCCCGCTCCGCGACCGGAAAGCTGCCCGGTCCCAATCCGAGGAACGCGAACGCCGGCTGCTGATGCAACGGCATCGGATAATGCACTGCGGTCGGAACCCCGCGCGAGTTCAGGTGCTGCGCAACCTCGCCGCGATCTTCGACCTGCACCGTGTATTGCGCATACACGCTCGTGTTCCTCGGCACCACGGTCGGCGTGACGACCGACGGGCACCGCTCGGAGATGCACTGCGTGTACCGCTCACCAATACGCTGGCGCGCCACGACCTCATCCGGGAAGATCTCGAACTTGGCCAGCAGGACCGCGGCCTGCAGAGTGTCCATGCGAGCGTTGATGCCGATTCGCGGATGATGGTACCGGCGATCCTGCCCGTGCACGCGAATCTCCCGCATCGCCGTCGCGAGTGCGTCGTCATCGGTGAACACGGCGCCACCGTCGCCGTAGCAGCCGAGCGGCTTCGACGGGAAGAAACTCGTGCAGCCGATGGTCGACAGACCGCATGAGCGCCGGCCCCGGTAGGTCGCGCCGAAGCTCTGCGCGCCATCCTCGATGACCGCCAGACCGTGTGCAGCGGCGATCGCGTTGATTGCGTCGAAGTCGGCGCATTGTCCATACACGCTGACGGGCATGATCGCCCTGGTTCGCGGCGTGATCGCGCGTTCGATCAGCACCGGATCGAGGTTGAGCGTCTCGGCGTCGATGTCGACGAAGACCGGCTTCGCTCCGAGCAGCGCAATCATCTCCCCCGTGGCGATGAACGTGTACGGGGTCGTGATCACCTCGTCGCCCGGCCGTATGCCCAGCGCCATCATGGCGATGAGCAAAGCGTCCGTTCCACTCGAGACTGCCAGGCAATGGCTGGCTCCAACGTACGCCGACAGCTTCCCCTCCAGTTCCCTGATCTCCGGCCCCATGATGTAGCAGCCGTGATCGAGCACGGCCTGGATGCGCTGCATGATCGGCGCGCGAAGCTGCGCATACTGCGCCTTGAGATCTATGAATTCCATATGACTCCCGCTCACGAGCTCCGATTCACTCGACCCAGAAGCACTTCCCGGCCTGCAACCGGTAGCGCTCCCCGGTGCGCTCGCAACGAGCTTCGCTCGCGCCGCCGGCGGGAAACGCCAGCCGCTCGCCGGCGCGGCTGACCCATCCCCGCTGGCGCGCCGGCACGCCAAACACCAGCGCATGGTCCGGTACGTCGTGGCGAACGAGCGCACCGGCGCCGACGAACGCGTACTGTCCGATGCGAACGCCGCAGACTATGGTGCAGTTGGCCCCGAGCGTGGCCCCCCGCCTGACCAGCGTGTCGCGATACTCGTCCTTGCGGGAGACGAACGCGCGCGGATTGATGACGTTGGTGAAGACCATGCTGGGGCCGCAGAACACGTCGTCCTCGAGGGTGACGTTGTCGTAGACCGAGACGCCATTCTGGATCCGGACGTTGTTGCCGATCACGACACGGTTGCCGATATATACGTTCTGTCCGAGCACGCATCCCTCGCCGACGCGGGCGCCGGCGCACACGTGCACCCAGTGCCAGATACGCGTTCCTGCACCGATGCTGGCGCCGTCGTCAATGACAGCGCTGGGGTGTGCCGTGTAGGTCATGCTCGTCGATCAGTGATCCAGAGGCAGGCAGACGCGCCGTCCGTCACGGGCGGAAAGGTACGCGGCAATCAGTATCTCGAGCGATCGAAGGCCCTCGCGGCCGTCCGTCTCGGCCTCCGCCTCGCCTCTCAGGACCTTCAGCACGTTGTCGTAATAGAGTGGATGTCCGAAACCGTACACGGAGGTCGTCAGGTAGCTGGCGTCCTTGACCCTCGCGTCGTCCTCATCCGCCTCCGCAAACTCCCAGTGCTGGATCTCGTTGACGGCGACACCGCCGACGCGAACGGTGCCCTTCTCGCCGATGATGGTGATCGAGCCCTCGAGATTGCGCGGGTAGGTCAGCATGGTCACGGCGACCGTGCCGAGCGTACCGGTACGCCACTTCACGTTCATCACGCCGGTGTCCTCTACCTGGATGTTGCGCGCCAGCGTCGCGGTGTAGGCATGGACGCTCTCGACCGGCCCGATCAGCCAGTCGAGCAGGTCGATGTAGTGGCTGGCCTGGTTCATGAAGGCGCCGCCATCGAACTCCCAGGTGCCGCGCCACCTGGCGCTGTCATAGTATTCCTGAGGTCGAGACCAGAACACATTGACCGTAACCATGTAGATCCGGCCGAAGCGCTTGCGCTCGACGGCGCGCTTCAGCAACTGCAGCGTTGCGTTGCGCCGATTCTGCTTGACCACGAACAGCCGGACGCCGGCCTGATCGCAGGCGTCGACCATCCGCTGGCCATCGTGCCAATGGGTCGCCATCGGCTTCTCGGTCATGACATTGAAACCGGCCTCGGCGGCCTGGATCGTCTGCCGGGGATGGAGTCCGCTCGGCGTGGCCAGCACGACGACGTCGGCATCGACCTTGGCAAGCATGTCCTCGTATCGCGAGAACGGTCTTGCGCCGGTGAGCTTCTCGGCGTTCCCGAGCGCGACGGGATCGATGTCGCATACCCCCGCCAGTTCGGCGCCGGCCTCGTGCTGGCGCATCGCCTCGAAGTGATTGCGCGCGATTCGTCCGCAGCCGGCGAGGGCGAATCGGATCCTTCTGTCCGTGATAGGCGGCTTGAACTGATTCAACATCGTTGTCCCCTTCCAGCCCCGTGGCTCCGGCGCCGACCGGCAGGCACGCTACCGCCCTACCGCGTCGGACACGACCCAGTATCACCGTCTATGCAGGTTCGCACGTCCACCGGCCGCGCCAACCGCCATTCCTCTTCGGGCGATGGCAGGTACCGGGCGCACCCGGGCGACGCCAATCTCCCCCTTCCGGCGAGCCTCCGGGCTCGCCTACCTCTGCCTGGCCTGGCTCCTGGCCCGCGGCCCCGCGGCGCCGAGAGTCTGTGCCCGACCGAGAACATCCGGTACGCGTATGCGACCCGGCCCCAGCCGGGCGGTGATATCGCGATACAGCTCGCCCGACTCGTCGAGGGCGGTCAGGATGCAACTGTCGAACGCAACGACGTTCGAGAACTCCCGCCATACCGGCTGGCCGACGAAACGGGCGCGTTCGCTCGACGGGTCGTAGGTTCCCACGACTTCGAGTCCTTCCTCCTCCGCACGCAGCGACGCGATCTCCGCGAGTTCCGATACACCGCACAACAGGATGAGGCCGTGGCCGTCGGCGCGACAGGCACGCAGGGCGGCCGCGCACGACTCGGAAGCGCGCCGGTAGAAATCGAAGGAAATCGACAGGTACTTCGCGGTGAGGCGGCTTTTTTCCGAAAAGCCCTTGGGAGTCAGATAGTAGAGATAGCGGTTCGCCGGCGCCTGCTTGATCTTCACGAGGCCCTTGCGTATGCACCGCTTCAAATACAGATTGGTGAGTCCTAAGGCGACATCCAGACGCTCAGCGAGGTGCCGCTGCGACACATCACTGCGAGAATCGATGGTCTCGAGAATCTCGAGCGTGACTGCGTCCTCGCGGTCCTGCGTGTTCATTAAATGAACACTATAGGATCCCGTACATGCAGCGTCAAGCAGGTATCGGATCAGTTCCGATTGTAGGCGTCCTCGAACCGCACGATGTCGTCCTCGCCCAGGTAGGGTCCGGACTGGACCTCGATCAACTCCAGCGGGATCGTCCCCGGATTCTCCAGACGATGGCGCACTCCCACCGGTATGTAGGTGGACTGATTCTCGGTAAGCAGAAAAATCTCTTCCCCGCGCGTCACGCGCGCCGTGCCGCGCACGACTATCCAGTGCTCGGCGCGATGGTGATGCATCTGCAGCGAGAGCTTGCCCTCCGGATTCACGACAATTCGCTTTACCTGAAACCGTTCGCCCGCATCCACACCCTCGTAACTCCCCCACGGCCGGTATACGCGTCGGTGGGAAAGACGCTCCGTCCGGCCTTGCTGCCTCAGCCACTCCACCACGTTCCTGACCTCCTGTGCCCTGTTCCTGGGCGCGACGAGCACCGCGTCGGCCGTTTCAATCGCCACGAGATCGGTGCATCCCAGGACCGCCACGAGCCGATGCTCCGATATGACCATGCAATCGCGCGAATCGATGGCACACACGTCGCCGATGCACACGTTGCCGGCGGAATCGCGCGCGGAAATCTCCCACAGGCTGGACCATGCCCCGACGTCGGACCATCCGGCGGCCAGCGGCACCACGACTGCCTTCATGGTCGCATCCTTGGCCACTTTCTCCATGACGGCATAGTCGACGGAATCCCCTGGACACGCGAGGAATGCCGCCTCGTCCGGGCGAAGGAAACCGCCATCGAGTCGTGCCGTCGCGTTCGCCCTGACGCAGGCGTCGTGGATATCCCTTCGATAGCGGCCTATCGCGGACATCCATGTCGACACGCTCATCATGAAAATGCCGCTGTTCCACAGGTACGTGCCCGACTCCACGTATCTTCGGGCGGTCTCCGGGTCTGGTTTCTCCACGAAACCGTCAATCGGCAGCGAGACTCCATCGGCGTCCACGTTCGGGCCGGCGCTGATATACCCGTAGCCCGTCTCGGGCCTGTCAGGAATCACGCCGAAGGTCACGAGCGCTCCGTCTCGCGCCTGCCCCAACCCGACATGCACCGCGCGCGCGAAGGCGGCCGAGTCGCGTATCACATGATCGGCGGGCATCATGAGCATCGTCGGATCGGCGCCGCCATTGCCGCAGACCAGCGCCGCGATCGTGAGGGCCGGCGCGGTGCTGCGTCCCGCCGGTTCGAGGATGATCCCGCCAGGCACCATCCCAAGCTGTCTGGCCTGTTCGGCAACCAGGAAGCGGTGCTCCTCGTTGCAGACGATCAGCGGCGGATCCACCGCCGCGGATCCGGAGAGTCCGTCGAGCCGGCGCATCGTCTGCTGCAGCAGCGTCTCCTCGCTGCCCAATTTCAGGAACTGCTTGGGATAGTGTTCTCTCGATAAGGGCCAGAGCCGCGTTCCGCCTCCGCCGGCCAGAATTACTGGTGTAATTGTCATGGTATTCGCCCCACGTCGGTCACGTCTGCCCAGCAGCCCGCCTTTGCCGCTGCACGCTCATGTCTGATCACTCCAGGCGTGCAATGTCGTCGGATCGCACATTTACGGCGACCACACGGCCCGCGATCTTCAGGAGCAATACCACCCGCTCTTTCGCGGTTTGCGCCTTGAATACCGCCTCGTAGCCCGCCATCGCCCCGCCCACTATCATCACGGTCTCTCCAGCCACGAATCTGCCCTGGTCGGACTCGTGGATGCCATTCTCGCCCGCTTGCGCCTTCAACGCGCCGACAAAAGCGTCCGGCACCCGGGCCGGAACATCACCGAAAACCACCAGTCTCGACACTCCGATCGTCGAGCGAATCGGCTTCCAGTTGTCAGATTCCTGATCGAGGTGGATGAACAGGTACCGCGGGAACATGGGAGCAACACACCAACGTGCACCTGGATGCCCCTGGCGCCGTTGCCGCAGCATGGGCAGATAGACCCCGTAGCCCTGTCGCTCGAGATTCCTCGCGGCGAGCGCCTCCTGGCGTGGCTTGCAGTAGATGAGAAACCACTCGCGCAATCGAGCCTCGGATTTCTATGTCTTTGATATACTGCCGACCTCGCCGGACACCGGCCAGCGCGTCGGGATTGATTGACGGTCTCGGAAGGATAGCGATTGGTCAGGTATTCGCAACAACTGTTCTTCGAGTATGGCTGGGCGCTTCCAGCCGCGCTTCCCCTGGCGCAGATCGTCGGCCGCGCCGCCTTCACCATGCTCGGCATCGTTTACCTCGTCTGGGCTGCCACGGCCCTGTTCGGCCGCAGGTACTCGTTCGACAGGCGCATGATGAGCGCCTACCTTTTGCTGGTGCTGGCGTACATCCTGGCCGTCCCGTTTGCCACGGATCCGCTACGCCTGCTCGAGGACTACCTCATCTTCCTCGTCTTCAGCCTCGTCCCCCTGTTCACGCTGGCGTCTCTCGCCTGCGTCGAGAACGGCCAACGTCGTCTTGTCGGCGTATTCGCCTGGGTGGCGGCCCTGGCCGTCGTCCTCCTGTACGCTCAGCTCGCCCATGGGTTGTCGCAGCCGATGTTCATACCCGAGCACTTCATGCGCGAGGACAATCTCCCGTTTCTGGCACCGTTCCTCATCTACGGGCTACGACGCCGGTACGGGGGTCCGAAAGGCTGGTGGGTTGCCGGGGCCGCCGCCGCGATCATGCTGGCTTACGTGTTGATGTCGCATGGACGCGCCGCGCTGGTCGGACTGATCGTCGGTATGGCAGCGTACGCATACTTCGTGCTGGCGCAGCCGCTGCGACGGATCTCTCTGGCCGCCGTTGTGCTGCTTTGCATCGCCGTATTCGCGCGTGGCGAAGAGTTCATTGAACGGCTGCGTCATGCAACAACGATGGAGGACCGCATAGACACTCTCAGCAGCACGCGCACCGCAATGTGGCGAAACGCGCTGGCCAATCCGCCTGAGAACATCTGGATCGGAGTCGGCATCGGCAATGCCAGCTCCAGCAGCAAGGTCTTCTCGGTAATCGTCGACAAGAAGGAGCAGCGGGCGTCGAAGCATCTGCACAATTTTCTGCTCGACTGCTGGTACGAAACGGGCGTCATCGGCCTCGGTGCATTGCTGTTGTGGCTGGGCACTCTGCTGCATCGAGCCATCAGCAACTGGCGACACAGCCTGGACGATCAGAAGGCTCGCCTCGGTGTCCTGTTGTCCGCCTCCTTCGCGGTCATTGCCAACGCCCTGTTCAGCTATTCGTACCTGTCCAAGCAGTTCGTGATTTATCTGTCGCTGTTCCTGCTCCTCGCGGCGATGGCCACGCCTCGGACGTGGACGGCAACCGCAGGCCCGAGAGTCGTTCCCGGCGCCGAGTGACCATTCGCGCCCTCACTGTCATGACCGTGAATGGCGTGGCGGCCAGGGCTCATCGCCCGACACAGTAGTATTCAAGACCCGCGGCGCGCATGGCGCCGGGCTCATAGACGTTGCGCAGATCGCAGAAGACGTTGCCGTTCATCGCGGACTTCATCCGGCCGAGATCGAGGCCGCGATAGACGTTCCACTCCGTCAACAGCACTACCGCGTCGGCGTCCGCGAACGTCTCGTAGATGTCAGCGCAGTAAGTCACCCCCGCTGGCAGCAGCTTCTTCGCCTCCTCCATGCCGTGCGGGTCGTGCGCCCGGATCGTCGCGCCCTTCTCCATCAAGGGCGGCAGGATCGACAGGGAGGGCGCATCGCGCATGTCGTCGGTCTCCGGCTTGAACGTCAACCCCAGCACGGCGATGGTCTTGCCAGCCTCGCTGCCGCCCAGTGCATCGCGGATCTTCTTCACCATGCGCGCCTTCTGCGCCGCGTTCACCTCGATCACCGCCTCGACGATGCGGCTGGACACGCCATGTTCCTGGGCGATGCGCACCAGCGCCTGCGTGTCCTTCGGGAAGCAAGAGCCGCCGTAACCCGGGCCGGCGTGCAGGAACTTGCGGCCGATGCGGCCATCGAGACCCATGCCCTTGGCCACCGCGTGCACGTCGGCGCCCACGACCTCGCACAGCATCGAGATCTCGTTGATGAAGCTGATCTTGGTGGCGAGAAAGGCGTTGCTCGCGTACTTGATGAGCTCGGCGCTCTCGATATTGGTCTTGAGGATCGGCGCCTCGATGAGGTTGAGCGGGCGATAGAGCTCCCTCAGCAGCGCCTCGGCGCGTTCGCTCTCGACGCCTATCACGACCCGATCGGGGCGCAGGAAGTCCGAGATGGCGGCGCCCTCGCGCAGAAACTCGGGATTGGAGGCCACGTCGAAATCCGCCCGGGGATTGGCCTCGCGGACGATGCGCGCGACATTGCGCGCGGTACCGACAGGCACCGTGGATTTGTCGACGATCACGGTGTAGCCCTTCAGGGCCGCGGCGATCTGGCGGGCCGCCTCGTAGACATAGGTCAGATCGGCGTATCCTTCGCCGCGGCGGCTCGGCGTGCCCACCGCGATGAATACGATGTCCGCGTCGCCCACCGCGTTCGCCAGGTCGGTGCCGAAGTGCAACCGCCCTTCGCTCACGTTCTTCTCGACGAGCGCACCGAGTCCGGGTTCGTAAATGGGGATCCGGCCCGCCCTGAGCCGATCTATCCTGCCCTGGTCCACGTCCACGCAGGTGACGGTGGCGCCAAACTCCGAAAAGCATGCCCCGGAGACCAGACCGACATAACCGGCCCCGATCATCACGACATTCATACCCTGGACTCGTAATTGGTGATTCGTTAGTGGTGATTCGATATGCCGCGCAAGACGACGCGGGCTCTTCCCGCAGCCGGATTATACGTTGATTCGAGAACTGCCATGCCCGCAAGTCCGTGTGCGTCTTCATGCCTGACACTCCCTGTCTCGAGCCGCGGGGGCCGCCTGGCCCCCGCGTCACCAATCACCAATCACCAATTACGAATCTCGAATCACGAATCTCGAATCTCGAATAACCAACTGCACCACCGTCACAGCCGCCAGAGCGAGATCCCCGCCGGCACCCGCGCGCGCGGCAGGCGGCCCTTGACGTCCGCCACCACGCCCTTGCCGCCCTTCAGCAGCGACTTGACGAGCAGCCAGCCCTCGTCGACGAAGTCCTGGTGAGCCACGGCGAATACCACCGCGTCGGCTGGCTTGAGCCTGTTGCGCGGCACGACCTGGATGCCGTACTCCTCGACGGCCTCCTCCGGCTCCACCATGGGATCGTGCACCTGCACGTTGATGGAGTAGTCCTTCAACTCCTTGACGATGTCGACGACGCGGGTGTTGCGCAGGTCGGGTACGTTCTCCTTGAACGTGAGGCCCAGCACGGTCACGGTGCTGCCCTTGATGCCCTTGCCCTGGTGTATGAGTTCCTTGACCACCTCGCTGGCCACGTACTGCCCCATGTCGTCGTTGATGCGGCGCCCCGACAGAATGACCTGCGGGATGTAACCCATGATGGCCGCCTTGTGCGTCAGGTAATACGGATCGACGCCGATGCAGTGGCCGCCGACCAGGCCCGGTTCGAACTTCAGGAAGTTCCATTTGGTGCCGGCGGCCTCGAGCACGTCGCGGGTGTCGATGCCCATCTTGCGGAAGATGAGCGCCAGCTCGTTCATCAGCGCGATGTTGAGATCGCGCTGCGTGTTCTCGATGACCTTGGCCGCCTCGGCCGCCTTGATGGACGGGGCCTTGTGCACGCCGGCCGTCACCACCGAGCCGTAAACGGCTGCGACGATCTCCAGTATGGTGGGATTCTGCCCCGACACCACCTTGGTGATGGTCTTGAAGGTGTGGACCTTGTCGCCCGGGTTGATGCGCTCCGGGGAGTAGCCGACGAAGAAGTCCTTGCCGCACTTCAGGCCCGACTCGCGCTCCAGCACCGGCACGCAGTCCTCCTCGGTCGCGCCCGGATATACGGTGGACTCGAATACCACGATGTCACCCTTCTTGAGGATACGGCCGACCGTCTCGGAGGCCTTGATGACGGGCGTGAGGTCCGGCCGTTTGGCGTCGTCGACGGGCGTGGGCACGGCGACGATGTGGAAATCCGCCTGCTTCAGATCTCCGGGCTCGCAGGTGTAGTGAACGTCCGCGGCCTTCAGGTCCCGGCTGCTCACCTCGCCAGTGTGGTCGACGCCCTCCTTCAGTTCGGCGATGCGCCTGGCGTTGATGTCGAATCCGATGACACGCTCGTTCTTGCCGAACTCCACCGCCACCGGCAGTCCGACGTATCCCAGACCGACGACCGAGACCTTCCGCTTGTGACTCATGCTTTCACCTTGTAGTAGTCCAGATACCATTTCACGAAATTGGCGATGCCGGTCTCGACGGTGGTCTGCGGCCGGTAGCCGACATCGGCGGCCAGGTCCTTCACGTCGGCGTAGGTGTCGGGCACGTCGCCCGGCTGCAGCGGCAGCATGTTCTTCTCCGCCTTGCGGCCCAGGCATCCCTCCAGCACCTCGATGAAATGCATGAGGTGGACGGGATTGTTGGCGCCGATGTTGTAGACCCGATACGGGGCGCGGCTGGTGCCGGGATCCGGGGCGTCGCTGTTCCAAGCGGTATTGGGCCGGGCCACGTGATCGAGAGTGCGGATGACGCCCTCGATGATGTCGTCGACATAGGTGAAATCGCGGCGGTGGTTGCCGAAGTTGAAGACGTCGATGGCTTTCCCCGCGAGGATGTTCTTGGTGAACATGAACAGCGACATGTCCGGGCGCCCCCATGGCCCGTAGACGGTGAAGAAGCGCAGCCCCGTCGTCGGCATGTTGTAGAGATGGCTGTAGGTGTGCGCCATCAGCTCGTTGGCCTTCTTCGTCGCCGCGTACAGCGAGACCGGATGATCGATATTGTCGTGCACCGAGAACGGCATGCGGGTGTTGGCGCCGTAGACCGAACTCGAAGAGGCATACACGAGGTGTTCGATGCCGTTGTGGCGGCAGCCCTCGAGGATGTTGACGAAGCCGACCAGGTTCGCGTCGACGTAGGCGTGCGGATTGGTGAGCGAATACCGCACCCCGGCCTGCGCGGCGAGATGCACCACGCGCTGCGGCCTTTCGTTCTTGAACAACTCCGCCATTGCCGGCCTATCGGCCACGTCGAGCTTGTGGGAACTGAAGCCCTTCTGGCCGGTGAGTCGCGCCAGCCGCGCCTCCTTCAGCGTGACGTCGTAATAATCGTTGAGATTGTCCACACCCACCACCTCGTCGCCGCGGGCGAGCAGGCGCAGGCTGAGTGCCGAACCGATGAATCCGGCTGCGCCGGTGACGAGTATCTTCATGATCTGGGATTGGCTGTGCTGGGGAGTCTTGGATGTTTGGACTGCAACGCAGGCAAGGATTGTACCCGCATTCGGTTGCGGTTATGGTGCGCCGCGTTCGCCCTGTGAATTCAGTCACCTCCACGCCGCCATGCCCGTGACCAATCAGCACGTCGAAACCGCGATCCACCGTTACGTCGCCCAGGCCCGCGCCGGCCGCCTCCCGCGCGCCATCGGACGCATGCGGTCGGGCTGGGCCGTCATGGGCGACCCGCAGATCCTGCCGGGCTACTGCCTGTTGTATCCGGACCCTGTCGTCGCCGACCTGCATGCCCTGCAGGGGGAGGACCGGGCACAGTTCCTGGCGGACATGGGCGCCATGGGAGAAGCATTGATGACCGTCACGCGCGCCCGCCGGATCAACTACGAGATGCTCGGCAACATCGAGCCGGCCCTGCACGCCCACGTGATCCCGCGTTACGAGGACGAGGCGGAGCCCGCGCGCCGACAACCGGTGTGGCTCCACGACTGGGCCGCCGCGCCGGCTTTTGATCCGGCGCGCGATGCCACGCTCCTGGAGACGCTGCGCGCGGCCCTGGCCGGGCTCGGCGCACTGGTCTCCCAACCGTAGTCGGACGGCGGCGACAAACCCTGAATGGCCGGCCGTCGAATTGGTATCATTCCTCCCGGCAAACGACTCGACGGGCGGCGGCAGGAAGCCGCACCCCGCAGACATCCACTGGAGAGAAGAATATGGCCCCCATTTCGCGCATCGTATTCACGCTAGCCCTGCTCCTCGCGCTGAGCGCCTGCGGCCGCAAGGGCGGCGAGACGGAGAACGCCGCGGATGCCGCGCCTCCCCAGCCCGAGGTCCTGATGCCCGAAGCCGCCGTCGCCCCCGTGCCGCCGCCCGGCAGCGACGCCTCGATCGCGGTGCCGATGCCGCCCCCGGCCGACCCGCTGCTGACGGTGGCGCAGAACAAGGCGGCCGCCGTCGATGCCGGGCTGTCGGGCTATACGCTGCGCAGCCAGCCGCAGGTCTTCGGAGACGTCCGCAGCGACATCTCGATCTATTCCTCCGGCAGCCAGGTGGTGCTTGTCGAGGAGAAGCTCACGACCACGGACAACAGCATCTCCACGAACCGCTATTACTTCGACAACGGCAAGCTTTTCCTCTTCCAGGACGACGGGCGCTGGCTGGAGCTGAACCCGCCGAATCCCCTGGTGACCAAGAACGTGCGCCGTAACATGGCGTTCACCCCGACGGGCAAGCTCATCACCGCTTCGAAGACGATAGACGGCTCGCCAGCCGTAGTCGGCGAATACGAGGCGGTGGCCGTGCTGGCGCGCGCGCAGCAGCTGCTCGGTCCGCTGCCGACGGCGGCCGCCATGGCGGCGCAACAGACCGCGGCTCCCGCGGCCGCTGCGCCCACTGCCGAGGCGACGGCCACACCGGAGACCGCCGCCAGCCCCGGAGCGGTCGCCGCTGCGCCAGGTCCCGCGGAACCGCCCGTGGCCAGCCCGAAGCCGTTGGAGCCCAAGCCGGCCGTCGCCACGGCCGCGCCGCAGGAGGCGGCCGGGGAGGCGGAGCGCATCCCGGTGGGCGGCAACAAGCCCAGCACCCAGGTCAAGGGCGCGGTGCCCGCGAAGGGCACGCAAGACTACGTCGTCCGTGCCAAGGGCGGCCAGTTGCTCACCCTCAGTTTCGAGGGCTCGCCGAACACCGTCTTCGCGGTCTACAGCAGCCGCGGCGAGATCGTCTCGGAACTCACCAACTGGTCGAGCAAGCTGCCACGAGACGGCGATTACACGATCAAGATTGGGAAGGCCGCCGGCGCCGGCGGCGGCGCCGACTTCGTCCTGAACGTAAAGCTCGAATGATCGCGCCGCCGGGATGAACACCCGCGTGCGCAAGCGAGTCGGCATCCTCATCTTCCCCGACGTGGAGGTGCTCGATTTCACGGGCCCGTTCGAGGTCTTCACCCTGGTGCGGTTCAACGAGGAGCGCCGGTGGGAGGAGCCCTCGCCGTTCGAGGTCCTGCTGGTCGCGGAGACCGGTGCGGAGATCCGGGCGAGCGGCGGCATGCGCGTGGCGCCCGACTGCACCATCGACGACTGCCCGCGGCTGGACGTGCTCGTGATACCCGGCGGCTGGGGCACTCGCCGCGAGATCGACAACGATCGCCTGATCGCATGGATTGCCGAGCGCGGCCGGCAGGTGGAGACGCTCTCCTCGGTGTGTACCGGCTCGCTGCTGCTCGGCAAGGCGCGCCTGCTGGACGGCAAACCCGCGACGACACATTACAAGGCGCTGCAGTGGCTGCGCGAGTCGTTCCCGAGCGTGGAGGTGCACGGCGAGGAGAACGTCGTGGAGACCGACAACGGGCGGGTCCTCACCTCCGCCGGGATCTCCGCCGGCATCGACATGGCGCTCATGGTGGTGGCGCGGCATTTCGGCGAGCCGATCGCGCGCGCCACGGCGAGGTTCATGGAGTACCGGTATCCCGAGGACAACCGCCGTCACATCGAGGCGGGCTGAACCTCACCCCCCGCCGACATGCCCGGCCGCAGGGTGAGACAGATGCGCGCCCGGACGCCGGGGGCGAGACCTCCGCCACAGCCCACGCTCCGCTCCGACGGCGAGTGCGCGGCTCAACGGTGCTTCAGCAGGTCGCGTATCTCGGTCAGCAGCGCGACGTCGGCCGGCGGCGCGGGCGGCGGCGCAGCCTCCTCCTGTCGCTTCAGGGCGTTGATGGCCTTGACCAGCATGAACACCGCGAACGCGACGATCACGAAGTCCAGGCAGGTCTGAATGAACTCCCCCCAGTTCAGCGTCACGGCCGGCACATCGCCGACCGCATCCTTCAGTACCAGTTTCAGATCGCTGAAGTTCACGCCGCCAAGGATCAGCCCGATCGGCGGCATGACCACGTCATCGACGATCGACGAGACGATCTTCCCGAACGCCGCGCCGGTGATGATGCCCACCGCCATGTCCACCGCGTTCCCCTTTACCGCGAACTCTCTGAACTCCTGCAGCATTCCCATCGGTGTACCTCCGGTCATGGTGGTCATCGGTTCAGCCCCGGCGCCGCTACCGGCGACGTTCGTTTCCGCGTTTTCCGGTCCGCGGAAAGCCTTTTCCTTTCGGGACGCGGCGCGGTGGCGCACCGCGCTGTTCACGCGCAAGCAGCAGTCGGTACCAGATGGCCCCGAGGCGCGCCCAGAATAGCACTGCCATGGCACGATGACAGCCCCGCACGGGTTACCGCCGCACGGGTGCCGCGCTATGATGCGTGAGGAAGACGATAGACCCTGATCACGTTCGATGGCATGACAAACCCCTTGCGTGAGCGCGTCCAGGTTCTCGCCGCCGACATCACCAAGCTGCGCGTGGAGGCGATCATCAACGCCGCCAACAACTCCCTGCTCGGCGGCGGCGGCGTGGACGGGGCCATACACCGTGCCGCGGGCGCGGCCCTGCTGGAGGAGTGCAGAACGCTGGGAGGCTGCGACACCGGCGCGGCCAAGCTCACGCGCGGCTACAAGTTGCCCGCGACGTACGTGATTCACACCGTCGGTCCCGTCTGGGAGGGCGGCACGCACGGGGAACCGGAGTTGCTGGCAGCGTGCTATCGCAATTGCTACGAGCTCGCCCGTGAGCACCGCATCCGGACGCTCGCGTTCCCGGCCATCAGCTGCGGCGTCTACGGCTACCCGGTGCGACACGCGGCGCGCATCGCCGTTGCGGAAACCCTGCGCGCACTGACGGCGATCGAGACCATCGACGAGGTGACCTTCGCGTGCTTCGGGGAGGAGGTCTTCTGGGCCTACGAACGCGCACTCGGCGCCGCTATCTGACCTGCGAGGACGCCGAGGACCTCCGGGAGCAACTTTATGATTGCGGGCGGCGCCCGGCCATGGTGGACAACCGATGCACGGCACATCGCGCGAAGAGGAGCACGGGCAGATGGAGCAGACGACGGCGGCATATGGCTGGGCCTGCCTGGCAGGCTCCATCGCCTTCGAGGTGGTGGGATCGGTGGCGCTGAAGGCGGCCGAGGGATTCACCAGGCTGTGGCCGACAGTGACCGTGCTCGTTGCCTTCAGCCTGTCCTTCTGGCTGTTTTCCCTTGCGCTCAGGGCCCTGCCGCTCGGAATCGCCTACGCGGTCTGGTCGGGCACCGCGACCGCGATGATCGCGGTCGTCGGCGTCGTATGGCTGAAGGATCCGCTGACCGCGCTGAAAGTGGTCAGCATCATCTTGATTGTCGCCGGCATCATCGGACTGAACATCTCGCAGGGGAAGGCCTGATGCTCGCGCCGAGGGCGGCGTGCCCGACCGGACCATGCACGACATCATCGCCGTAGTATTCGATTTCGACGACACGCTGGCGCCCGACAGCACCTCGGGCTGGCTGCGGCGCGCCGGCCTGGATACCGGACCGTTCTGGAAGCAGGAGGTCGGCGAGCTGCTGGCGCAGGACTGGGACCCCGTGCCCGCTTACCTTTACAGGATGATCGAGCAGTCGCGCCGCGGCGCGATGCCGCCGTTGACGCGCGCGGACCTCATGGCCTGGGGCCGGGAGCTGCCCCTGCATCCGGGCGTGGAGACGCTGTTCGACCGGCTGCGCCGCTGCGTCAAGGAGGTCGACCCGCGGGTATCGGTGGAGTTCTACCTCGTCAGCAGCGGCATCGGTGACGTCCTGCGACACACGCGCGTCGCCCACGAGTTCACCGACATCTGGGCATCGGAATTCCACTACGACGAGCAGGGCGTGGCGCAGTTCACGCGGCGCATCGTCAGTTTCACGGACAAGACGCGCTACCTGTTCCACATCCAGAAGGGTCTCATCGGCAGGACCTCGCGCGGGCGACCGTTCGACGTCAATCGCAGGCTGACTCCGGATCGCCTGCGCATACCGATGAGTCATTTCATCTTCGTGGGCGACGGCATGACCGACATACCCTGCTTCTCGCTGGTCACCAAGGAGAAGGGTGTCGCGGTTGCCGTGTACGACGAACATCAGACGGAAAAATGGGGCGGCGCCTACCGGTTCGTTGCCGAGGATCGGGTCAAGTCGCTGTACTCGGCCAACTACTCGGAGCACTCGGACCTGTCGCGTTTTCTCGTGATGGCGTTGCGGCACATGGCGGAAGGGATCGTCCTGCGCGCCCGTGCCTACCAGGCCTGAGCGCTCTGCCAGCGGCTCCTGCCGCGCCGTCCCGACGGGCGCGGATCCCCGCGTCCTCGCCGTCGTCCCGCGGTCAACCGCTCACGCGTCGATGGGTAGTCACCATCGCAGACGGTGGTTCAGCAGCAGGTCCAGCGTGTACCTGACACCGAATCCGTTGTAGTGCGTCGGCACGTGGGCGAGGCCGTCACGATTGCTCGCCGAGGAGAGGTCGAGATGGATCCAGGGGATCCCTTCGCCGACGAAACGGGACAGGAAACGGGCCGCGAGGATATGGTCCGCCGGCGCCTCCTCGGCGCACTGCTTCGTGTCGGCGATGGTGCTCTCCAGCGCCTTGTCGTAGTCCTTGTCCAGGGGGAACGGCCAGACGCGCTCGCCGCTCAGCCGCCCGTTCTCGATGAGCGGCAGCCACCACTCGGGGCGATTGGTGAAGATGCCGCTGTACGACTTGCCGATCGCCTGCACGCAGCTGCCGGTAAGCGTCGCGTAGTCGATGATGAGCCCCGGGCGGGCTCGCGAGCAAAGCGCCAGCGTATCGGCGAGCACCATACGCCCCTCCGCATCGGTATGGATCACCTCGATCGTGGTGCCGTTGCATGCGGTTACCACGTCGGTGGGCTTGTACGCATGCGGCCCGACATGGTTCATCGCCAGCGCCAGCCAGGCCTCCACCGGATACTCGACTTTCATCTCGGCCAGCGCCAGCAGCGTTCCGAGGGCAACGGCGCTGCCCTGCATGTCGCCTTGCATGCCGAGCATGTAGCGTGGCGGCTTCACGTTGACGCCCCCGGTATCGAAGCAAATCCCCTTGCCGACCAGCGCGACCGCCGGACGGTTCTGACCGCGTGTCGGGGCGTAGCGCAGCCGAAGGATACCGGCGTCGGCGCTCGGGCTACCCTGCGCCACGGCGAGAAAGGCTCCGGCCTGCTTGCGCTTCAGCGCCGCGATGTCCAGGAAATCCATCTTCAGACGGTGATCTCGGGCGAGCTGCGCCACGCGCCTGCGGTAGGTGCCCGGCGTGAGCTCCGTGGGCGGCAGCGTGGCGAGATGGCGCGCGAGGCTGCTCCCGGCCAGCTCCGCATAGGTCCGCGCGTAGCGGTGCGACGGGGACGCGCCGAAAACGTGGATCCTCTTCAGGGGCCGCCTGCGGCGTGGCCTGCTGCGCAGGTCGGGCATCGGCGCGGCGGCCGCAAGGACCGCCGCGAGCACCGCCTCGCCCACACGCTCCGACATCTCCACGCCGAAGCCGTGGATCACGACACCGATCTCCTGCGGCTGCATCTCCGCATGTGCCGCCACCAGTTTTCTCGCCGAGGTCAGCAGCTCGAAGCTTTCGACGGCGCGCGACAGCGTCGCCAGCGCGACCTGTGCGCCACCACTGTTGGGCAGTTCGCAGGTGATCGGGGCGCCCGTCGCCGGCGCCTGCGGCCGCCGCCTGTACCGCTGGGCGAGGATTTCCCCGTAAGGCAGCCCGCGCCAGATGGCGGCCGCGGGTCGCTCGGGGACGATGACCATCCACGCGGGAATCCGGTCGATCTGGCGAGTGTCGGGCAGGAACGATTTCAGTACGAGCGCAACGTCGTGGGTCGGCATTTTTCTCGAAGAGCACCATTGAAGCAGGGACGGAGCGATTCTAGGAGGCCGCGGCGCGCCGCCCAATACCGGCGCGCCGATTTTGCGGGCGAAGGCCGGACTTGACCGCCGGGGAGATCGCTCCGGCACGTGCACGATCGCCGCACGCGCCCGGGCGGGAAGGAAAAAAGAAGGGGCGCCTCGCGGCGCCCCTCACTCCTCAATCGCTACCGCCGGGTGCGTCGGCTCAGACGGCGTATCCCTTGAACATCGAGCAGTACTTCGCCAGTTCGGTCGCCGCCTGCGCCAGACGGTCGCTGGCGACACTGGTCTGCTTGGCCGCCTCCGCCGATTCGTCGGTGACGCGCGAGATGTTGACGATGTTGCGGTTGATCTCCTCGGCGACGGAGGACTGCTCCTCGGCCGCGGAGGCGATCTGCGCGTTCATCTGATCGATGACCCCGACGCGCGTGGTGATCGTATCCAGCGCGCCACCGGCCTGTGCGGCCTGCGACACGCACTGATTCACGCTCGAGCGACTGGCGTCCATCACCACCACCGCCTCCTTGGAGCGGCTCTGGAGCTGATCGATGATGGCCTCGATCTCGCGGGTCGACTCCTGCGTGCGGCTGGCGAGCGTGCGGACCTCGTCGGCAACCACGGCGAATCCCCGCCCCTGCTCGCCGGCACGGGCCGCCTCGATGGCAGCGTTGAGCGCCAGCAGGTTGGTCTGATCGGCGATCTCGCGTATGACCGCCAGGACCGAGCCGATGCTGGTGCTGTCCTGCTCCAGCTTGCGCATGACGTCGGTGGCGCGCTCGAACTCCACGCTCAGGTTGTTGAGCGCACCGATGGTGGTATTGACCACGCCATGGCCGCTCTTGGCGTCGTTGTCGGCGCTCCTGGCCGCTTCCGCCGCGTTGACCGCATTGCGGGCGACTTCCTGCACGGTGGCGGTCATCTCGTTCATGGCGGTGGCAACCTGCTCGGTCTCGCTCTGCTGGCGGCTCAGGCCGTTGGAGGTGTGATTCGCCAGGTTGATGATGTCCTCCACCGCGGAGGCCACCTGCCGCTGCGTGTCGACCAGCTTTGCCACGAGGATCTGCGAGCTTTCGATCCAGACGTTCATCACCTTGCCGATCGCCCCGATCTCGTCCTTGCGGGACTCGTCGAGTCGCTTGGACAGATCGCCCTTGCCCTTCACGAGATCATCAGCCAGCTTCTTCGCCGACGCCGTGAACTGGGTGATGGGCGTGGTGACGGAGCGCGCGAGGAACCATCCGGTTGCCCCGGCGAGGACCGCCATCAGCGCCCCGAGCATGGCCGCGTTCGTGGCCACCGACCTGACCAGGTGCGCACGGTAGCTGCTGAACGCAGCCTGCGTCTCGGCGCTGGCGTTGCCGGCGAGAAACGTTCGAGCGTCCGCGTCGGTGTGACGCGCCGCAGCCAGGCCGATCGCCACCGCTAGGATCGCCACCGGCAGCACCCCGAGAACCACTGAGCCCCACGTGAACTTCTGCTTCAGATTCATGATTCCGTCTCTCAATGTAAAGTTGGTGCCGACTGGCCACCCGACACTTTGCCCTTCGGTGTTACCCGGAAAATTCGCGGTCTCGACCTTCCCGTATGTCGGGCGTCCCACGGGAGAATCTCCGCCTCGACACCCCTTCTTATCGTGCGCAGGGGTGGAAACTTTAGGACGCGGGACCAGGCTCGCCCCCGCAACCGGGCTCCTGCACCGGCTCGATGCCCGCTGTCAGTGCACGGCGGGAGTTGGTATCGTGTGGCCTTCACGATGACTGCATCGGCCTTTATCGAGATCCGCCCCTGGAGCGGCCCCCTCCGCTCCGCCCCCTCCGCTCCATGAGTTCGGAATCGACCTTGAGCCTCGCCTGCCGGGACATCGGCCAGGGCCCTGCCGTGATCATCCTCCACGGGTTGTTCGGCTCATCGCGCAACTGGCAAATCATCGCCCGCCGCCTCGCGGATCGCTGCCGCGTGGTGAGCGTCGATCTGCGCAATCACGGCGATTCGCCGCACGCCGCCGCCATGGGCTACCGCGCCATGGCCGCGGACGTGCATGCGCTCGCGGACAGGCTCGCGCTGCCGCAGCCGGTCCTGATCGGCCACAGCATGGGCGGCAAGGTCGCGATGACCGCCGCGCTCATGCAACCGGCGCGCTGGCGCATGCTGGCGGTGGTGGACATCGCGCCGGTGGAATACCCCATCCGCTACGCGGAACTCGTCGATGCCATGCAGGCGGTCGCCGCGTCGGCGCCGTCCACACGGGCGCAGGCCGACGAGATGCTCCGAGGCGCGGAGCCCGATCCGGCCGTAAGGAACTTCCTGCTGCAGAACCTCGTTGCCCGCGACGGACGCTACGCCTGGCGCATCAACCTGCCGGCGATCCGCCAGGCACTGCCGGAGATCGCCGGCTTTCCGGATATCGACGGCCGCTTTGACGGCCCTGTCCTGTTCGCGCGCGGCGAGCGCTCCCGCGCCATCGGTCCCGAGCACGAGCCGGTCATCCGCGCGCGCTTCCCGCGTGCGCGCATCGTCACCATCGCCGGCGCCGGTCACTGGCCGCACGCCGACTCCCCGGACGCCTTCCTCGACACCCTCGCGCCCTGGCTCGCGCGCTGACGCCGGAGCCGCCGGGATCGGACGCCGCGCGGCGCCTGCCAAGCTGGACGCGCCCGCGCCCCGGCGGCACAATGCGCGCCTTTAAGCGCGACTTTGGGAGCGAAGCAACATGGCAGCGAAGAACATCAGGAAGGTTGTGCTCGCGTACTCGGGCGGACTGGACACCTCGGTCATCCTGAAATGGCTGCAGGAAAATTATCAGTGCGAGATCGTGACCTTCACCGCCGACATCGGCCAGGGTGAGGAGCTCGAGCCGGCCCGCCGCAAGGCCCGGCTGATGGGCGTGAAGAAGATCTACATCGAGGATCTCAAGGAGGAGTTCGTCCGCGACTTCGTCTTCCCGATGTTTCGCGCCAATACCATCTACGAAGGCGAGTACCTGCTCGGCACTTCGATCGCGCGCCCCCTCATCGCCAAGCGCCTGGTGGAGATCGCCAACGAGACCGGCGCCGACGCCATCTCGCACGGCGCCACGGGCAAGGGCAACGACCAGGTCCGCTTCGAGCTCGGCGCCTATGCGCTGCGTCCCGACATCAAGATCATCGCGCCGTGGCGCGAGTGGAATCTCACCTCGCGGGAGAAGCTGCTGGCCTACGCCAACAGGCACAGGATCCCGGTCGAAATGAAGCGCGGCAAGAGGTCCCCCTACTCCATGGACGCCAATCTGCTGCACATCTCCTACGAGGGCGCAGTGCTGGAGAATCCGTGGAAGGAGGCCGAGCCGACGATGTGGCGCTGGACCGTGGCGCCGGAGCGGGCGCCGGCACGTCCGACCCATATCGAGATCACGTTTCACAGGGGCGATCCGGTGGCAATCAACGGACGCGAGATGAGTCCGGCGCGGCTGCTCGCCCGGCTCAACGAGCTCGGCGGCAGGAACGGCGTCGGCCGGCTGGACCTGGTGGAGAACCGCTACGTCGGCATGAAGTCGCGCGGCTGCTACGAGACTCCCGGCGGGACGATCCTGCTGAAGGCCCATCGCGCGGTGGAATCGCTGACCCTCGATCGCGAGGTCGCGCACCTGAAGGACGAGCTGATGCCGCGCTACGCCTCGCTCATCTACAACGGCTACTGGTTCAGCCCCGAGCGCCTCGCCCTGCAGGCCCTCATCGACCACACCCAGCGCAACGTCAGCGGCGTGGTGAGACTGAAGCTCTACAAGGGCAGCGTCAGCGTCGCGGGGCGCAAGTCGGAGCGCCACAGCCTTTTCGATCCGACCATCGCCACCTTCGAGGAAGATGCCGGCGCCTACAACCAGGCCGACGCCACGGGCTTCATCCGCCTGAACGCGCTGCGCATGCGGATCGCCGCTCGCCGCCGGCGCCGCTAGGCGCTAGTCGCCCTTCATGCCCGGACAGGGGGCACCGGCTCCCTGTCCGGTGTCTCCCTCAGCCGGCGGTAGGCTGCCGGCCGCCGGCAAGTCGGCTGCCCTTCCTCAGCGTCAATTTTCTGACTCGGTATCCGTCCTAGGTCCTTATCGGATGGCCACCAGATCACTCGAAACCGAATAACTCATTTATTTTCAGAAAACTATGTACGCCAAGCCGGCTCGACTGTGATTTTAGTCACAACTGGCAGTGAACTTGCTTTCCCACTGCTGCAAGGCGGCGACACCGGCCCGGGACAGCACGTGGTCCGCGCCGGGACTGCCCCCGCAGTGGAGACCCGACCATGAGTACACACGAGCGACCCTCGAATCCGCCGCTGCCCGCCCCATCGCCACGGGCGCCGGTGATCACCATGCCCGGCACGCCCACCGCCGAGGCCGTGGCCGGGGCACGCATGCTCCGCACCCTGCAGGCCCTCGCCGAGGCGGTGATCGCGACCGACGCCCTGGGCAATATCGAATACATGAATCCGTCCGCCGAGGTGTTGACCGGCATCGGCGTGGAGGACGCGCTCGGCAGGCCGGCCACGTCGGTTTTCCGCATCGCCGCCCTCGACGGAAATGCGGACCCGGACGATCCGATCGCCGCATGCATGAAGACCCGTCGGCCGGTCCTGGGCGAGACCGCCGTCGCGCTGGTGCGCGACGGCGGCCGTACCTGCAGCATCGAATACGCCTGCACACCGGCCGATGATGGCTGCGGCGGGGTCGGCGGACTGGTCTTGAGCTTCCGCGACGTCACCGACAGGCACGCGGTCGCGATGAGCATGAGCTGGGCCGCCAAGCACGATGCCCTGACCGGGCTCATCAACCGACAGGAACTGGAGCATCGGCTGCGCAAGCTGCTCGACCACGCCTCCATGACCGGCCACAGTCACGCCCTGTGTTACATAGACCTCGATCACTTCAAACGCATCAACGACGGATTCGGGCATGCGGCCGGCGACGAGTATCTGAAGGGGCTTACCGCGGCGCTGCGCGCCAAGATACGTGGCGCCGATACCATCGCGCGGCTCGGCGGCGACGAGTTCGCAGTGCTGCTGTACAGCTGCCCCATCCAGAAGGCACGGGTGATCGCCGAAGGCATCGCTGCGTGCGTGGCCGATTATCGGCTCGACTGGCAGGGCCAGCTCCTGGAATCCACGGCGAGCATGGGCGTGGTCGAGATCAACCGGCAGACGACCGATCTCACCGAGCTGCTCGCCTCCGCCGACGTCGCCTGCTACGCGGCGAAGAACGAAGGCGGGAACCGGGTTCACACCTATCATGTCACCGATACGATGCTGTCGGACCGGCTGGGGGAGATCCATTGGCTGCGATGCATGCAGCATGCGATCCTCAAGAACAGGTTCCTGCTATACAGCCAGCCGATCGTCCCTGCCGCCGACACGCGCCTGCCGCACGGCAGCGAGCTGCTGCTCAGGCTGCAGGACGACAATGGCCGCGTGTTCACGCCCGCTCACTTCATGCCCTCGGCGCTGCGCTACCACGTGCTGCCGGATATCGATCGATGGCTGGCGAGGAAGGTCATCCGCGCAATCAGCCGCAAGGGCAACACGTTTCGCGGCAACGACTGGACCAGCATGAACGTCTCCGGGCAGTCGCTGCTCGACGATAGATTCCTCGACACGCTGCTGGATCTCGTCAAGGAATATGCGCTGCCGGCCGAACGGCTGTGCTTCGAGATCGCGGAGATGGTCGTGATCGAGCATCCCGAACGGGCCCAGTACTTCGCCACCAAGGTAAAGGACGCCGGCTGCCAGATCGCCATCGACGACTGCGGCGCCGTGATCGGGTCGTTCTCGATGCTGCGGAAGATCCCCATGGACTATCTGAAGATCAGCGAAACCATCGTTCGCAGGATGGCGGCCAACCCGGTCGATCGCGAGATTACGGTGGCGCTCGCGCGCATCGCGAACCGCGTCGGGATACGCACCATCGGGGAATGCGTGGCCGACGTCGCCACCATGCTCGAGCTCCGAAGGATCGGCGTGGACTACGTGCAGGGCCACGTCTTCGCCGAACCCAAACCGGTCCGGCTGCAGCCCGGGCAGGCAACGCCCGTTACCCGGCTCTCGTGATGCATCACACAGTTCCCCTTGCGCTGGTGGCGCGGTTCGCAGCGGTAATGTGCGCGATTGCCGCGAAGCGCCGTCGGCGCGGCACTAGAATTTTCTATGAGACACCCACCCGGTCGCGGGGGTATGTGCGAAGGCGCACGACGCGACGCACGTGCCGTCCCGTCCCGGGGGGAACAATTCAGGCCACCACCACGGCAGCGGTCCCGCCGGGCTGGAAGCCGCAAGCTCAACGAGAGAGGTAGTCGGTATGTTCGATGCCATGACCGGGCGCCCGCTCGCTGCGGAAGACGTCCGTCTTTCCCTCGCCCGCGCCGCCAACCAGGATTCCAGCTCCGGCCTGCTCGGCCGTATCCTGCCTGCGAACACGCATAAGCGCCGGCTGGTGCTCTGGTCCGCCGTACACGGCGGCGCCGCCGCGCTCGGTGGCGCACTGCTCTGGCGGCAACTGCCGGATTACATCCTCATCCCGTGGCTGATGTTCATGCTGCTCACCTCCTCCCTGTTCCTGCTGCGCGGCATGTCGCGCGCGCGTATAACAGGCGATGAGACCCACCTGTCGGCGCTGATGATCGTCATCGTCATGATGTTCGGTTTCGCCTGGATCGCCGGCACGCTGATGGCCGCGCCGCACCTCGCTGCCGGCGCGCGCCCCGTGATGCTGCTCGCACTCGCCTTGATCGCCGCCCTGACCACGCCGCTGCTGGGCGCCTCGGTCCTCGCCCCGCGCCTCAACGCGCTGCTGCTCGCCATTCCGGGCGCCGTCGTCGCGATGATCACGCCCGATGCGGCGACCTTCGCCGCGGCCGTCTGCACTGCCTGGGTGGCATTCGTCAGCTGGGCGGTGACGACGTGGCCCGCGGCGTCCCGGCCGGAACTGCCGGGCGTCGCCCTCCCGTCCAATGCAGCGCCGGCGGCGGCCCACGCCGATGCCCCGGCCACCGATCTGTCGCGGCTCGCCATGGCAGCGCTTGCGGATGCCGTCGTGACCACCGACACCGACGGACACATCACCTCGGTCAACCCTGCCGCCGAGGCGATGACGGGCTGGCCGGCGCAGGAGGCGCTGGGGAAGTCCGTTGCCGACGTGATCGTCCTGCGTCCGGTGGACGACGGCCTGGAGCCGGTTCATCCGGTCGAGCGCGCCATGCGCACGGACCATACGGTCGTCTGCGACACCGCGACGATTCTGGTACGGCGCGACGCCTCCGAATGCAGCGTCGATTACCACTGCACACCGCTGCGGGCGAATGGGCGCGCCGGGATCGTCCTCTCCATGCGCGACGTCAGCGAGACTCGCGACATGCACGACAAGCTGAGCTGGGCCGCCAGCCACGATCCGCTCACCGGTCTCATCAATCGCCGGGAATTCGAGACGCGGCTCGCCGTGCTGCATGCCTCGGCCGAGAGCGAGGGCGCCCAGCACGCCCTCTGCTTCATCGATCTTGACCATTTCAAGTCGCTCAACGACTCCTGCGGCCATCTGGCGGGCGACGACTTTCTGCGCGGACTTGCGGAGGCGCTGCGCGGACGCGTCCGCGGCGCCGACACGGTCGCGCGACTTGGCGGCGATGAATTCGCCGTCCTGCTGCACAGCTGTCCCATCGAGATGGCCGAGCGCATCGCGGAAAACCTGCGCCGCACCGTTTGCGATTACTGCGCCACCTGGAAGGAACACACCCCAACGCTCGGCGCCAGCATCGGCGTGGTGGCCATCAATCGCGGCAGTGGCAGTCTGTCCGACATCCTGGCGGTGGCGGACCTTGCCTGCTACAACGCCAAGAGCGAGGGGCGCAATCGTGTCAGCGTCTTCCGCAGCAACGAGGATCTGCTGTCGCGCTGGCAGGGAGAGACTCGCTGGCTGCAGAGCATCCATTCCGCGCTGGAGGAGAACCGCTTCGAGCTGTACTGGCAGCCGCTGCTGGCGCTGGCGGGCGAAGGCGGCGCAGGGGCGTGCGAGATTTCCCTGTGCATGCGCGACGGCGACAACGCGCGGCACACCGCCGATGATTTCCTGCCCACGGCCCAGCGCTACCACCTGACGCCGGCGATCGATTTCTGGACGCTGAGCAAGGTGACGCAGGAGCTGCGGGCCCGGCATCCGGTGCTTTCCGGCCTGGACACGATCTGCATTTCCCTGTCGCCGCAATCGGTGATCGACGATCGCTTCGAGCAGGAACTGACGCAATTGCTGTCCGATCCGCAGGTCCCGGCGTCGAAACTGTGCCTGCAGATCAACGAGAGCTCGTTCTCCTCGCACCCGGCGCGACTGCGGCAGCTCGCCGCGCAGCTCCGAGCCCGCGGGTGCCGGGTGGCGCTGACGGACTGCGGTTCAGGCGACGGCTCGCTGTCGCAACTGCGGAAGATCGACGTCGATTTTCTCCGCATACCCGCGGAGTTCACCCGCGATCTCGTCGATCGGCCTCTTGACCGCGAGCTCGTGCTTGCACTGCACCGGATAGCCCGGGGGATGGGGGCGCGGACCATTGCCGATCACATCGAGGCCACGGCGGTCCTGGAGGCATTGCGCGACATGGGCATCGACTACGCGCAGGGCGGCGCTGCGGGCTCGGCCGCACCGCTCGTATTGCAGCGTACCCCGACCGTCACTCCGACCAAGACACAGGTCGCCTGAGCCGGCCGGCGAGACACGGCACTTGTGGGGCAGCCGGCAGACAACGGCTCTGGCTGATTGGCAGCGAGTTGGATGCGCGGCTCCGGTAGCGGGTGACCCGCGCCTGCCGCGGATCAGCCCCGCGGCCGCATGTGCGGGAAGAGTATCACGTCGCGGATGCTGGGCGCGTCGGTGAGCAGCATGACGAGCCGATCGATGCCGACACCCTCCCCGGCGGTCGGCGGCATGCCGTGCTCCAGCGCGCGCACGTAATCCTCGTCGTAATGCATGGCCTCCTCGTCGCCTGCATCCTTCTCTGCCACCTGCATGCGGAAACGCTCGGCCTGGTCCTCGGCGTCGTTCAGCTCGGAGAAGCCGTTGGCGATCTCGCGCCCGCCGACGAATAACTCGAACCTGTCGGTGAGAAAGGGGTCGGTGTCGTTGCGGCGGGCCAGCGGTGAGACCTCGGCCGGATAGGCCGTGATGAACGTCGGGTCCTTCAGTCGCGATTCCACGGTCTTCTCGAAGATCTCGGTCTGCACCTTGCCGAGTCCGTAGCTCGGCCTCAGCGGTATTCCGAGGCCGCGCGCCACCGCGGCCGCGCTCGCCATCGTATCGAGCGCGTCGGGCGCCAGCTCGGGATTGAAGCGCAGCACCGACTCCTTCATCGTGTAGCGCGCGAACGGCCTGCCGAAGTCGTAGGTCTCGCCCTGGTAGCCGACCGTCGTCGTGCCGAGCACGCACTGCGTCAATCCCCTGAGCATCTCCTCGGTAAGGTTCATGAGATCGTGGTAGTCGGCGTAGGCCTCGTAGAATTCCAGCATGGTGAACTCGGGATTGTGGCGGGTGGAAAGCCCCTCGTTGCGAAAATTTCGATTGATCTCGAAGACCTTTTCGAAACCGCCGACCACCAGGCGCTTCAGATACAGTTCCGGCGCAATGCGCATGTACATCTCCATGTCGAGCGCGTTGTGCCGCGTGACGAACGGCCGTGCCGTCGCCCCGCCCGGGATCGCCTGCATCATCGGCGTCTCCACCTCCAGGAATCCGCGCGCGGTCAGGAACTGGCGGATGTAGGTCACCGTGTCGGAACGCACCTTGAATGTCCGGCGCGTGACCTCGTTCATGATGAGGTCGAGGTAGCGCTGCCGATATCGTGTCTCGGTGTCGGCCAGTCCGTGCCACTTGTCGGGCAGCGGACGCAGGGCCTTGGTCAGGAGCCGGATCTCCTCGACCTGCACGGACAGTTCGCCGGTCCTGGTCCGGAACAGCACGCCCTCGGCGCCGACGATGTCGCCGATGTCCCACTGCTTGAAGGCGTCGTAGCCCGCCTCGCCCACCGCGTCACGGGTGACGTACAGCTGCAGCCTTCCGGACATGTCCTGCACGTGACAGAAGCTTGCCCTGCCCATGATGCGGCGGGTCATCATGCGCCCGGCAATGCGCACCCGCACAGGGGAGGCCTCCAGCGCGGCGGCGTCCTTTTCGCCGTATTCGGCATGCAGCTCGCCGGCCACGACGTTGCGGCGGAAGTCGTTCGGAAAGGCGATTCCGAGCTCGCGCATCGCCGCCAGTTTGACGCGCCGCTCGGCGACCAGCCGCTCTTCGTCCTGCTCGGGGGGAGTACCGTTGCGGTCGTCGTTCCTGCTCATGGTCCGCGTCCTACAGGCCGCTTTTCAGGCTGGCTTCGAGAAACCTGTCGATGTCGCCGTCGAGCACCGCCTGGGTGTTGCCGATCTCGATCTCGGTGCGCAGATCCTTGATGCGCGACTGGTCGAGCACGTAGGAACGGATCTGATGTCCCCATCCGATGTCGGTCTTGCTGTCCTCCACTGCCTGCTTCGCGGCGTTTCGCTTCTGCGCCTCCAGCTCGTAGAGCTTGGCCTTCAGCATCTTCATGGCCTGCGCGCGGTTCTTGTGCTGCGAACGCTCGTTCTGGCAGGCGACCACAATCCCCGACGGTACGTGCGTGATACGGATGGCGGAATCGGTCTTGTTCACGTGCTGCCCGCCGGCGCCGCTGGAGCGATAGGTGTCCACCTTCAGATCCGCCGGATTGACCTCGATGTCGATGTCGTCATCGACTTCCGGCGACACCCACACGGCGGCGAAGGAGGTGTGCCGGCGATTGCCGGAGTCGAATGGCGACTTGCGCACCAGGCGGTGCACGCCGGTTTCAGTGCGCAGCCAGCCGTAGGCGTACTCACCCTCGACCCTCACCGTCGCGCTCTTGATGCCGGCCACCTCGCCCGCCGAGGCCTCCAGCAGTTCGGTCCTGAAACCGCGCCGATCCGCCCACTTCAGATACATGCGCAGCAACATCTCCGCCCAGTCCTGCGCCTCCGTCCCGCCCGAACCGGCATTGATGTCGAGGAACGCGCCGTGGGCGTCCATCTCGCCGGCGAACATGCGGCTGAACTCCAGCCCCTCGAGACGGGATTCCAGCCCCTGCAGATCCCTGCAGACGGTGTCGAAGGTCGCCGTGTCCCCCTCGGCGGCGGCGAGCTCCGCGAGTTCCTTCGCCTCATCGAGGCCGCGCACGATGACGTCGACCGAATCCACCACCTTCTCCAGCGCGGCGCGCTCGCGTCCCAGCGCCTGCGCCTCCTCCGGCTTGTTCCACACCGCCGGATTCTCCAGCTCGCGCCTTACCTCGATCAGCCGCTCACGCCTGGCATCGTAGTCAAAGGTACCCCCTGAGCTCGTCGAGGCGGCCGTACATCTCCCGAACCTGGTTAAGAACCGGATTGATCTCAATCATCGTTGGCAATGCTCTATAACGAACAGGGGCGCCGTGCCCGACACGGGCCGGCGCCCCGCATGTGTATTCCCGCCTGGCATTCGGACCGCCGCCTCCGCGGCCGGCGCAGCGTGTCCGTTCGATCGGAGATGGTACTACACGGAGAATCGGCTGTGGAGCGAGGTGGGCGCGGCCGGCTGACGAGCCCGATGCGGTCCCGGCTTGCCGGCGCGCCTCGTCGCGCCGGCGACGCGGCCTCTCAGACGGCCGCTTGGCCGCCGTCGATGACAGTCAGCACCGGCCCCGCGGCCAGCCTGCCGCGCTCGCGTTCCAGGTAGCCGGTCATATGCATGGTGCTGATCGGCGCGCTGAAGAGATAGCCCTGGGCCTCGTCGCAGCGATTCTCCCGCAGGAAGCGCACCTGCTCGTGAGTCTCCACGCCCTCGGCGATCACGGTGCGCCGCAGGTTGTGAGCCAGACCGATGATGGCCCGCGTGATGACCGCATCATCCTGGTCGTAGGGGATGTCGCTGACGAAAGAGCGATCGATCTTCAGCGTATCGATGGGGAAGCGCTTCAGGTAATTGAGCGAGGAGTAGCCGGTGCCGAAATCGTCGATGGCGATGCTCACGCCCAACTCCTTCAGGCGCTGCAGCGTGGCCACGGTGGCGTCGGTGTCCTCCATCAGCACGCTCTCCGTGATCTCCACCTCGAGGCAACTGCCGTCGAGGCCGGACTGCCGCAGCGCGTCGGCGACCATCGTCGCGACATCGCACTGTCGAAACTGCCGGGCGCAGATGTTCACCGCCAGGCGCGGGACCGGCAGGCCGCTGTCCAGCCAGACCCGGGCCTGTGCCAGGGCCTTACGCAGCACCCACTCGCCGATCGGGATGATCAGGCCGGAGTCCTCGGCGACGGGTATGAATTGCCCTGGACTGACGATGCCCGCGTCCGGCCGCAGCCAGCGCACCAGCGCCTCCACACCCTGAAGCCGGCCCGACTGCAGGCTCACCTTGGGCTGGTAATGCAGCAGGAACTCGCCGCGTTCGATCGCCTGGCGCAGGCCGGACTCGATCCTGATGCGCTCGACGGCGCGCTCGTTCATGCCCGCGGTGAAGAACTGGTAGCCGTTGCGGCCGTTGGCCTTGACCTGGTACATGGCCGCGTCGGCATTCTTCAGCAGGCCGTCGACGTTGTCGTCGTCGTGCGGGAACAGCGTTATCCCGATGCTCGGCGTCACGTACACGTCCTGGCCCTCCAGTACGAAGGGCTGCGCCATGACATCGAGTATCTTGCGGGCGACGATCCGGGGTTCCTCGGCACTGCCGAGATTCTCGAGGATGATGGTGAACTCGTCTCCACCCAGGCGCGCGATGGTGTCGCTGTCGCGCACGCACCGCGCCAGCCGCTCCGCCGCCAGGCTGAGCAGCCGGTCGCCCGCCTGGTGACCGAGGGTATCGTTGACGGCCTTGAACCGATCGAGGTCCAGGACCATCAGTGCCACGCAGTTCTGACGGCGGGTGGCGTTCGCCAGTGCGTACTCCAGACGGTTGTGGAACAACGTGCGATTGGCCAGCCCGGTGAGGCTGTCGTAATGCGCGAGCCGCTGCAGGTTGATCTCCGCGCGCTTGCGCTCGATGGCCTGCCGCAGGGCACGGGCGACGCCGTGGCCGTCGGCCTTGCCCTTGATGAGGTACTCCTGCGCCCCCGATTGCAGCAGCTCCAGTATCGCCCGTTCCTCGTCGACGCCGCTGAACACGACCACCGGGATCTCCTTGCGCACGGCGACGAGCCGCTTGACGGTACGCACGCCCTTGGAGTCGGGAAGGTTCAGATCGGTGAGTACGACGTCGTAGCCGTCGCCGTTCAGGGCGATGAGCCCGGCCTTCAGGTCACGCACGTGGTGCAGGACGAGGCGCTCGCCCTCCGAGGCCGACAGGCGCCCGCGCACCAGTTGCGCGGCATCGTCATCGTCCTCGATGAATAGGACGCGGATCGGTCTGGTGGCATCGGTAGCGCTCATGTCCCCCACATCCCGGCAACACCCCATGGCTGGCGCGAATGGGCTCAACGGGGGTAACGGCCGGGAGGGGGCGAACTTGAGGTACGCCGGCCGGCCGCGCGCGGTCACGCAGGGGGCGCGGGTCGCGGCAATCGCCGCCGCCAGAATCGCCAGAGGTCACCGCGTCGCAACGTGTACGAGGCATGGGGGAGATGAACAGCGACGGCCGCCAGCGACCCGCTCCGCAACCCGGCCAGCAGCGGTGCAAGACAGGCTGAATCAAGCACCTGCATTGATCCCTGCTGCGCACCGTGGCCGTCCCGTTCAGGGGCATCGAGGCCGGCGGCCGGCACGTACAGCCAGCGGCCCGTGGCCGGCGGATGCAGTGGCGGCGCTTCCATGCAGGGCAGGCGCCCCGCCGCGGCCAGGCCGGCGGCGACCGGGATGTCGGTGACCACCGTGGTCCAGGCCGCATCGGGCCGCGGCAAGGCACCGCTGCCCCAGAACCACACGCTGTTCACCGCCGGTTCGCCGCGCGCCTCGCGGGCGGCGTTCACCGGGCTGCGATGCAGCACCATCTGCACGTCGTTGGCGAGTCGCTGCCAGCTCCGCGCCTCGGCGCCGCGCGGGAGGAACGGGTCGATGTGATGGCCGCGGACGGCCCGGGGGGCCACGGTCTTGATCGCGGGCGGTGCGCCCACGCTCAGGTACCAGCGTCCCGGATCGCGCCCGACGAGCAGGCGGATACCCTCCACGGCGAGCGCAGCATTGATCTCCCCGGTCAGGCGCACGGCCTCCTCCATGGTCAGTTCGAACGCGGCTGCGTCGAAGAGCAGCAGCTTGCCCATGTCCGGTCGCAGGTGCACGGGGTCGGCGCGCAGCCACGTGCCCCCGGCCGAAACGTTCGGGAGATCGAACAGCGCGGTGGCCGCGGCGACGGGGAGGTCGGCGTCCTTCGCGGCAGCGATGCCGAACAGCCCGAACAGGGCGCCGTGGAAATCCACGGGTGCCGCGCGGCGATCCTCGCTGCCGCGCATGAAGACGAGTCGCAGCGCCGGCGCCGCCCCGAGCGCCTCGTGATACGAGCGATCCGGCGACGCAGGCTCGAACAGCGCGGGCGCCAGTACGTGCGCCTCGGCGGGGAGTTCTGACGGCTTGGCTGCGACCGACGGCATCGGGGAGACGGTGCCAAATCAGGGGCGGGCTGTCCACGCCCGCACGCGTGCTCAGGCCGACCGGGGACCCCTCCTCACCTGCAGGGCCGGGCGCCGCGGCGGCGCCCCGGGCGAGGCATCGCGATCACCGGGCGATCACTGCATGTGGGCGAGGATTGCGCGCTTGACCGCCTCGAGGTCCGCCTCCACCTGCACCAGGGGCGCGGTGCTCTGCTTGATGGCCGTGTCCGGATCCTTCAGACCATGTCCCGTGAGCGTGCATACGATCGTGCTGCCGTCCGGTATCTTTCCCGACTTGACGTCGCGCAGCGCGCCGGCCAGCGAGGCTGCCGATGCGGGTTCGCAGAACACGCCCTCGCGCTCCGCGAGCAGCTTCTGCGCCGCGAGAATCTCCGCATCGCTGCATTCGTCGAACCAGCCACCGGATTCCCGCTGCACCGTCCACGCCGAATCCCAGCTCTGCGGATGGCCGATCCGTATTGCGGTGGCGACGGTCTCCGGATTGTCGACCATGTGGCCGCGCAGGAACGGCGCGCTGCCAGCCGCCTGGTAGCCCACCATCTTCGGACGGTTGCCGACGATCGCGCCGCCGGCGTACCGGCAGTGGCCGCTGCAGTACGCGCACGCCGCGGTCACGTGGTCGCCGGAGGCCGAGGAGTACTCGCAGTAGCCGATCCAGTGCGCCGTGATGTTGCCGGCGTTGCCGACCGGCAGGCAGTGGTAGTCCGGCGCGCGGCCGAGCTCCTCCACGATCTCGAAGGCGGCGGTCTTCTGCCCCTGCAGCCGGAACGGATTGATCGAGTTGACGATCGTCACCGGCGCATGCTGCGCGACCTGCTTGACCAGCTCCATGCCGGCATCGAAGTTGCCCTTGATCTGCAGCACCACCGAGCCGTGCATCATCGCCTGGGCGAGCTTGCCCATCGCGATCTTGCCCTCCGGTATCAGCACGAACGCGGTGATGCCCGCGCGTGCCGCGTACGCCGCCGCCGATGCCGAGGTATTGCCCGTGGAGGCGCAGATGATCGCGCGTGCGCCTGCCTCCACGGCCTTGGTCACTGCCATGGTCATGCCGCGATCCTTGAAGGAACCGGTCGGGTTCAGTCCCTCGAACTTGACGTAGATGTCGACATCCCTGCGCAGGTCGCGCGGGATGTTGTTCAGCCGGATGAGTGGCGTGTTGCCCTCCCCGAGGCTGATGACGCGCGTATCGTCGTGCACCGGCAGACGGTCACGGTAACGTTCGATGAGGCCCGTGTAGCGTGCGTTGATCAGCATCTTCCTGTCACCCGGTCTCCTGCATGGCGGCCGCGGGCTACGCGAGCGTCTCGAGCCGCAGGCGCGTCACCTTGCCCTTGACCGACTGCAGCGCCTCGATCTTCGCCAGGGCGTCGTTGACGGCCTGCTCGCGCACGCATTGCGTCAGCAGGATGATGGGCAGGTGCTGTTCGCCCTCGGCGGGTTCGCGCTGGCGTATGGCCTCGATGCTGATTCCGGAATCCGCGAGGATGCGGGTGATGTCGGCCAGCACACCCGGCTTGTCCAGCGCCGTGATGCGCAGGTAATAGGCCGTGACGACGCGTTCCATCGGCAGGATGGAGACGTTGGACATGGCGTCCGGCTGGAAAGCGAGGTGCGGCACCCGGTGCTGCGGATCGGCGGTCAGGGCGCGGGCGACGTCGACGAGATCGGCAACCACCGCGGAGGCCGTCGGTTCGGCGCCGGCACCGGCGCCGTAGAACAGCAGGGGGCCGACCGCGTCGCCGCGGACGAGCACGGCATTCATGACGCCGTCGACGTTGGCGATGAGGCGCCGCTCGGGTATCAGTGTGGGGTGCACGCGCAACTCGATGCCCTCCTCGCTGCGGCGCGCGATCCCCAGGAGCTTGACGCGATAGCCGAGCGCCTCGGCGTTGACGACGTCCTCGCGCGCGACACCGGTAATACCTTCGACGTGCACCTTGTCGAACTGCAGCGGGATCCCGAAGGCGATGGAGGCGAGGATCGTGAGCTTGTGCGCGGCGTCGATACCCTCGATGTCGAAGGTGGGGTCGGCCTCGGCGTAGCCCCTGGCCTGCGCGTCCCTGAGCGCCTCGGCGAATTCGCGGCCGTGATTGCGCATCTCGGTGAGGATGAAGTTGCAGGTACCGTTGATGATACCCGCGAGCCACTGCACGCGGTTGGCCGCCAGCGACTCGCGCAGGGCCTTGATGATCGGAATGCCGCCGGCGACGGCCGCCTCGAAGGCCACCATCACGCCCTGCTCGCGGGCGCGCGTGAAGATCTCGTTGCCATGGGTCGCGATCAGCGCCTTGTTGGCCGTCACGACGTGCTTGCCGTTGCCTATCGCCCTGAGCACGAGGTCCCTGGCCACGGTGTTGCCGCCGATGAGCTCGACCACCACGTCCACGTCCGGATCACCGACTATCGCGAGCGCGTCCTCGATGAGCCTGGCCTTGCCGCCGGTTACCGCCTCGGCGCGCGCTCGGTCCTTGTCCGCCACCACGGTGATATGGATCGGCCGGCCGGCGCGGCGCGTGATCTCCTCCTGGTTGCGCGCCAGCACCGCGAAGGTGCCGCCGCCTACCGTGCCTATCCCCATCAACCCCACTCGTATCGGTTTCATATTCTGGTGATTCGTGACTGGTAATCGGTGATCCGTCCGCCCCCACCCCGCGGCCAGGCCGATCGGCTGCCGCGCCCCCTCCCGGCCGGCGGTCAGGACGCGCCAACCATGCCGTCGGCCCTCAGCATCTCCTTGATGCCGCGCACGGCCTGGCGCGTGCGGTGCTCGTTCTCGATGAGCCCGAAGCGCACGTGGCCATCGCCGTATTCGCCGAAACCCACGCCCGGGGACACCGCCACCCGCGCGTCCGCCAGCATCTTCTTGCAGAATTCGAGCGAACCCATCTTCCGGTACGGCTCCGGGATCGGCGCCCACACGAACATCGTCGCCTTGGGCTTCTCCACCGGCCAGCCGGCGGCGGTCAGACCCTCGCACAGCACGTCGCGGCGGCGGCGATACATGTCGCAGATCTCCTTCACGCAGTCCTGCGGTCCCTCCAGCGCCGCGATGCCGGCCACCTGCACCGGTGTGAACACCCCGTAGTCGAGATAGGACTTCATGCGCGCCAGCGCCTTCACCAGCACGGGGTTCCCGACCATGAAGCCGACGCGCCAGCCGGGCATGTTGTAGCTCTTCGAGAGGGTGAAGAACTCCACCGCGACGTCCTTGGCGCCGGGCACCTGCAGGATCGAGGGCGCGACGTAGCCGTCGAACACCAGATCGGCATAGGCGAGATCCTGCACGACCCAGATGCCGTGCTCCCTGGCAGTGTCGACGACCTTCTCGAAGAACGTCAGATCCACGCACTCGGTGGTGGGATTGCTCGGATAGTTGAGCAGCAGCACCTTCGGCTTCGGCCAGGAGTCGCGGATGGCCTTCTCGAGCTCGGCGAAGAAATCGATGCCGGTGCCGCAGGGCACGTGACGGATGTCCGCGCCGGCGATCACGAAGCCGTAGGGATGAATGGGATAGGCGGGATTCGGCACCAGCACGGCGTCACCACGATCGACGATCGCCATCGCCAGGTGCGCAAGGCCCTCCTTGGACCCGATGGTGACGATCGCCTCGCTCTCCGGGTCGAGATAGATCTCGTAACGGCTCTTGTACCAGTCGCAGATCGCCTTGCGCAGGCGCGGGATGCCGCGCGAGACGGAGTAGCGGTGGGTGTCGCCGCGCTGGGCGACCTCGATCAGCTTCTCGACGATGTGCCTGGGCGTGGGCTGGTCCGGATTGCCCATGCCGAAATCGATGATGTCCTCGCCACGGCGGCGGGCGGCCATCTTCAACTCCTGCACGGTGTTGAAGACGTACGGAGGCAGACGTTCAATTCTGGAGAACTGTGTGTTGCTCATTGCGGTCCAAGGGAGAGATTTATGTTGTGCCGCTGGCCCCTGTTCCCCCCGGGAACCCGAGCCGGCGGTATGCCGTTGAAAACCTGCGTGCCAGACCCAAAGGTTTGAGAAGGTACAGAGCACGTACAGTTGTGTCAAACTCCGACCGGTAGCCACGCTCACGAACGCCGAAAGATGTCCGACAGCCTCGCCCTTGCCCGCCAGCAGACCCTTGCCGCCGCCGCCCTGGAGGATCGCCACCTCGAACAGGTGCTCAACAATCTGCTCGATGCCCGCCTCGACTATGCCGACCTGTATTTCGAGCACAGCCGGTCCGAGGGCTGGACGCTGGAGGACGGGATCGTCAAGGAAGGCTCGCACAGCATCGGCGAGGGCGTGGGTGTGCGCGCGGTCGCAGGCGAGAAGACCGGGTTCGCCTACGCCGACGAGATCGCCATGCCGGCGTTGCAGGACGCCGCCGGGGCCGCGCGCGCGATCGCCGGCCGCGGCGGCAATGGCGGCGGGCTCGTCTGGCAACGGCCCGCGGGCAGGCTGTTGTACAGGCCGCTGGACCCGGTCGAGACGCTGGCGGCCGAGGAGAAGGTGCGGCTGCTGCAGGAGATCGATACCTACGCCCGCGCCCTCGATCCGCGCGTCACACAGGTCATCGTCAGCCTCACCGGGCAGCGCAAGTCGGTGCTGGTGGCCGCCAGCGACGGCACGCTGGCGGGCGACGTGCGCCCGCTCGTGCGTCTGAACGTCACGGTCATCGTGGAGGAGAGCGGGCGGCGGGAGACCGGAACCTACGGCGGCGGGGGACGTTACGGCTACGAATGGCTCACGGCCGAAGACCGCATCCGGCACTTCGCGCGCGAGGCCGTGCGCCAGGCCGTGCTCAACCTGGACGCGGGGCCCGCGCCCGCCGGCGAGATGACGGTGGTGCTGGGTCCGGGCTGGCCAGGGATCCTCCTGCACGAGGCAATCGGCCACGGCCTGGAGGGTGATTTCAACCGCAAGCGCACCTCGGCCTTTGCCGGTCGCATCGGTGAGCGCGTGGCCGCGGCCGGGGTCACCGTCGTGGACGATGGCACGCTCCCCGGCCGCCGCGGTTCGCTCAATGTCGATGACGAGGGCACGCCCACCCGGTGCACGGTCCTCATCGAGGACGGCATCCTGCGCGGCTATATGCAGGACAAGCAAAACGCGCGGCTGATGAGGCTGCCACCGACCGGCAACGGCCGCCGGCAGTCCTATGCCCACCGCCCCATGCCGCGGATGACCAACACCTACATGCTGCCCGGACCGCACGACCCGCAGGAGATCATCGCCACCGTCGATCGCGGCCTGTATGCCGTCAATTTCGGGGGCGGCCAGGTCGACATCACCAACGGCAAGTTCGTGTTCTCCGCCGCCGAGGCCTATCTGATCGAGAAGGGCAGGGTGACCCGCCCCGTCAAGGGGGCCACCCTCATCGGCAACGGCCCCGACGTGCTCACCCGCGTCAGCATGATCGGCAACGATCTGCAGCTCGATGCCGGCGTGGGCACCTGCGGCAAGAACGGCCAGTCCGTACCCGTGTGCGTCGGGCAGCCGACCCTGCGCATCGACAATCTGACCGTCGGCGGCACGAGCTCCCGATAACGCCAGAGGCGGGCGCCGGCGCGGCCGGCGCAGCTCCGCGCCCGGCGCGGGAGGCTCGTGCGCTGCCTCAGAAGCGCGGCAGGTCCGGATGCGGCAGCGCGCCGCCGTGGACGTGCATGCCCCCGAGCTCGGCGCAGCGCGCCAGGGTGGGAACCCCCTTGCCGGGATTCAGCAGGCCGTAGGAATCGAACACCCGCTTGACGGCATGGAAGTGCTGCAGCTCCGCCGCGCCGAACTGCACGCACATCTGATCGAGCTTCTCCACCCCCACGCCGTGCTCGCCGGTCACCGTGCCACCGACCCTGACACACAACTCGAGGATCTCGCCGCCAAATCTCTCTGCCTTGGCGAGCTCGCCGGGCCTGTTCGCGTCATACATGATGAGCGGGTGCAGGTTGCCGTCCCCGGCGTGAAACACGTTGGCCACCGGCAGACCGTATACCTGCGACAGATCGGCGATGCGGCGCAGGACCTGCGCCAGTCGATGCCGCGGGATGGTGCCGTCCATGCAGTAGTAATCGGGCGCCAGCCGGCCGACGGCCGGGAACGCCGCCTTGCGGCCGGCCCACAACTGCCGGCATTCGGCCTCGTCGGCCGCCACGCGGATGGCCATGGCGCGGTGCTCCTGCAGCACCTCGCGCACGCGCTCCAGCTGCGCGGAGACCTCAGCGGGTATGCCATCGAGCTCGCAGATGAGGATCGCCTCGGCATCGGTGGGATAGCCGGCGTGCACGAAGTCCTCGGCGGCGACGATCGCCAGCCTGTCCATCATCTCCAGGCCCGCGGGCAGGATGCCGGCGGCGATGATGCCGGCCACGGCGTTGCCGGCGTCCTCGACGCTCGCGAACGCCGCCAGGACCACCTGCGCCGATGTCGGGACCGGAAGCAGCCGCACGGTGACCTCCATGATGATCGCGAGCATCCCCTCCGAGCCGTTCATCAGCGCCAGCAGGTCATAGCCGGGCGCATCGAGCGCCTGGGAACCGATGTCCAGCCACTCGCCCTCGATGGTCAATGCCCGGACCCGCAGCACGTTGTGCACGGTGAGGCCGTATTTCAGGCAGTGCACGCCGCCGGAGTTCTCCGCGACGTTGCCGCCGATGCTGCAGGCGACCTGCGAGGAGGGATCGGGCGCGTAGTAAAGGCCGTGCGCCGCGGCCGACTCGCTGATGGCGAGATTGCGCACGCCCGGCTCGACGACCGCCGTGCGGCCGAAGGGATCGAGATCGAGGATGCGGTTGAATCGCGCCAGGCTGAGCAACACGCCGTTGCGATGGGGCAACGCGCCGCCGGAGAGGCTCGTTCCGGCGCCGCGCGCGACCACCGGCACGCGCCGGCCATGGCAGAGTCGGAGCACGGCCTGCACCTGATCCGCGCTGTCCGGCATGACCACCACGCGCGGAAGCTGCCGGTAGGCGGAAAGGCCGTCGCACTCGTACGGGCGCATCGACTCTTCCTCGGCGATGACCGCCCCCGCGGGCAGCACCGCCCGCAGCGCCGATATGAGATCGGTGTCGATCCCGCCCTGGCCGCGCCGTCTGCCCCGCATCGTCGCCACTTGCCCGGCCCTCAGCGCGACGCCCCGAGCTTCGCTCGCGTCCGCGCCGCCTCCGGGGCAAAGCCCTTCGGCACGACGGCGAAGACCGGGGCCGCGATCAGCGGCTTCAGTTCCGCCGCCTCGCCGATGGCGGGCGCAATCGCTATGGCATCATCGGCCCCGGACATCGCTAAGCCCCTTCATCAGGTTCGTGCTTCAACTGTATTACAATCGGGCAAATCCGGACGGGACTTCGGAAACAGTCTGAAGCCGCACAAGACGTCTCCGCCGGGAGCCCCGCGGCCGCAGCCCACCCAACAGCGAGCATACACCAGACATGGCCGAGGAGATTCTCATCAACGTGACGCCGCAGGAGACGCGGGTGGCGTTCATCGAGAACGGTGTGCTGCAGGAGGTCATCGTCGAACGCAACCGGCGCCGCGGCCTGGTCGGAAACATCTACCTCGGCAAGATCTCCCGGGTGCTGCCCGGCATGGGGGCGGCCTTCGTGGAGATCGGTCTGCAGCGGACCGCCTTCCTGCACATCTCCGACATCCTCACCGTGGAGCAGCCGTCCGCCAACGGCAGCGCATCGATCACCATCGACCAGATCCTGCGAGAGGGCCAGGAGATCCTGGTGCAGGTGGCCAAGGATCCGCTGGGCACCAAGGGGGCGAGGCTCACCACGCAGATCTGCATCCCCTCGCGCTACCTGGTCTTCATGCCTCACAGCCAGACGATCGGCATCTCGCAACGGATCGAGAACGAGCAGGAGCGGACCCGGCTGCGCGAGATCCTCACCCGCCGCGGCGCGGGACTGGCGGGCGAGAACGGCAACGGGGTCATCAACGCCGACGCCGCGCAGTCCTCCCCGGGCGGGTTCATCGTGCGCACGGCCGCGGAAGGCATCGAGGAGGAGAGCATCGCCACGGACATGGAGTTCCTGCAGCGGCTGTGGCAGTCGATCCAGTCCCACATCTCGCAGGCCACGGCGCCGGCGCTGGTGCACGACGATCTGCCGCTGCTGCTGCGCACCGTGCGCGATCTCGCGGCCCGCGAGGTCGAGGTGATCCGCGTGGACTCGCGCGAGAACTACATGCGCCTGAAGGACTTCGCGCAGGAGTTCATTCCCGATCTGGGCGGGCGGATCGAACACTATCCTGGCGAGCGGCCGATCTTTGACCTTTACTCGGTGGAGGACGAGATCCAGCGCGCACTGGAACGACGGGTGGAGCTGAAGTCCGGCGGTCACCTGATCTTCGACCAGACCGAGGCGATGACCACCGTCGACGTGAACACCGGCGCCTTCGTCGGCCACCGCAATCTAGAGGAAACGATCTTCAAGACCAACCTCGAGGCGGCCCAGGCGATCGCCCGCCAGCTGCGGCTGCGCAACCTGGGAGGGATCGTCATCGTCGACTTCATCGACATGGCCGACCCCGATCACCAGCGCCAGGTGCTGCGCGCGCTCGAACGCAGCCTGGAACGCGACCATTCCAAGGTGGTGGTCAGCGAGATCACCTCGCTCGGGCTGGTACAGATCACCCGCAAACGTACGCGCGAGAGCCTCGAGCACGTGCTGTGCGAGCCCTGCCCGACCTGCCAGGGACGCGGGTCGATCAAGACCGCGGAGACCGTGTGCTACGAGATCTTCCGCGAGATACTGCGCGAGGTCCGCCAGTTCGAGACGCAGAAACTCCTGGTGGTGGCCGCGCGCGAGGTCGTGGACCGCCTCACGGACGAGGATTCGCAGGCGGTGGCGGAACTTGAAGAGTTCATCAGCCGCCCCATCCAGTTCCAGGTCGAGCCGATGTACTCGCCGGAACAATTCGACGTGGTGCTACTCTGATTCTGCCTGATGGTCAAGCGCCTCACCCTCAAGTTCCTGAACGTGCTGTGGAAGACCACGGCGGTGCTGGTCGTGGGCGTGGCCGTGATGGTGAGCGTGGTCAGGCTGATGCTGCCGGGGATCGATCGCTATCGCGAGCCGATCACGCAGTGGGTCAGCAGGCAGATCGCGCAGCCGGTGGAGTTCGACGCGATCACCGCCAACTGGCGGGGCTGGACGCCGGTCATCGAGCTGAGCAACGTGCGCCTGACGGGCGCGGACGGCGGGACATCCGTCACCCGCTTCGCCAAGGCGCGCTTCGCCCTGGATCCCATCCGATCCCTGAAGCGGCGCGAGATCGTTCCCGGGCAGCTCGTGGTCAGCGGCATGCAGATCTCGCTCGCGCGCAGCGAGGGTGGCAGCATCCGGCTCGAGGGCGTCGGCGAGGGCGAGGCCGCCGTTTCGAGCCTCAGGAAGAATGCACTGGCCTACTGGCTGCAGACCCAGCGGCAGCTGACCATCGAGGAGGCGGCCATCACCTGGAACGACGATCGCCTGCTGAAACCCCTCATCTTCTCGAACGTCTCGCTGGACATACGCAGCGACGGGCAGCGCCGCCAGTTCAACGGCCGCGCCCGACTCCCCGACTCCGAGAGCGAATTCGAGTTCCGCCTCGACGCCGACGGCGACCTGCTCACCAGCACGTGGTCGGGCACGATGTACCTGGAGGGCCATGGCATCGATCCGCAGTCGCTGCTCGAGTACAAGCGCTGGCTGGGCCTGGAGGTGGTCGGGGGACGGCTCGATTTCCGATTCTGGAGCGACTGGAAAAATGCCCGGGTAACCCGCGTCAGCGGCGTCTTCTCGGCCGGCGGGTCGGAGGTCGGCGCACGCGGGCATCGCATCCTGTTGCAGCAGATGCGCGGCAACGTCGACGCCCTGCGCACCGAGGCGGGGCAATGGCTGCTGCGGGTCGATTCGCTGCAGGTCGGGACCGCCAACGGCTCCTGGCCCGACAACCGGATCGTCATGCAGCTGAAACGCGCGCGGGCGCCCGCCACCACCCCGGAGATGCAGATCAACGTCGCCTACCTGAAGCTCGACGACCTCGTCCCGGTGGCCAGCAGTATCACCGCGCTGCCGCCGCAGGTGCGCGACGCGCTGACATCGATGGGCCCGCACGGAGCGGTGCGTGATCTGCGCGTGCGATACACGCCAACGGCGGCGCCCGGGGAGCAGACCGCGCTCAGCGCGGAGTTCGAGGACCTCGGCATCCGCGGCGCGGACCTCCGACCGGGGCTCGACGGCCTGCGCGGTTCCATCGCCGTGGCCGCCGACAGCGGCACCTTGACGCTCGATTGCGATCGCGTGACGGTCTCCGCGCCGAAGCTCTACGACCAGCCGATCATCCTGACGCGACTCGATGGCAGGCTTGGCCTGAGCCGCACCGGCGATGGCTGGCGGCTCAGCACCGATGGCCTCGGCATCGCCAACGCCGACTTCGACCTGACCGCGTTCGGGAACATCGCCGCACGCGCGGGTGCCGCACCGAACGCGCAGCTGTTCGCGCGCATCGATCACCTCAGCGCCCGGCGCATCAAGGACTACCTGCCCACGGTCGGCCTGACGCCGAAGGTCCGCGACTGGTTCGGTCACGCGTTTCCCTCGGGACGCGTCGACGGCGGTGGCATCGTCGTGCGCGGCCCGCTCGATCAATTCCCGTTCGACGGCAGGAACGGGCGCTTCGAGGCGCGCCTGCACGTCGTGGACGCGGAACTGCTGTTCCGTCCCAAATGGCCGGTCATCACCAGGCTCAGCGGCGACGTGGTGTTCGCCGGACGCAGCATGACGGTGCTCGTGCCGCAGGCCGAGACCATCGGCGCGGAGCTGACCGAGACCACGGCGCGCATTCCGGACCTGTTCGCAAAGGAGAAACTGCTGCTCATCGATGGCACCGCCAGGGGTCCAACCGCCGTCGGCCGCAAATACCTGCTGGAATCTCCGCTCAAGGACAAGGTACCCGACGTGCCCGACCTGCTGACCGACGCCGGCCGGATCGATCTTGCGCTCAGCCTGCGCATACCCCTGCGGCCGGTGCCCAACGAGATCAAGGGCACGGTCAGGTTGCACGACGCGGTGGTGCGCTCCCGGCAACTGAACGGCGAGATCAAGTCGGTCAGCGGCACGCTCACCTTCACCCAGAAGGGCTTCGAAGCCACCGGACTGCAGGGCTTCTACGCCGACAGGCCGGTGGAGCTGAGCATCACGGGGACCTCGGAGAAGGGGCGAGTGGACGCACAGTTCACCCTCGGCGGACGCGGCGACACAGCCTATCTCGCCGACCGCCTGAGGGCGTTCACACCGGGCATCGCCGGCTGGCTCGAACGGCACAAGGCACTCGAACACGCCGTCGGGGAGACCGACTGGCAGGTGACCGCACAGCTGAGCAGGGCCGCGGGCGGGGCGGCGCGGGTCACCGACCTCCGCGTCACTTCCACGCTCGCCGGCATGCAGCTGGCTCTGCCCTCGCCGCTTGGCAAGGACCGCGCCGAATCACGGCCGCTGGCCATACACGTCGACCTGGCGCAGCCGACCAGCCGCGGCATCGATTTCAGTCTCGGCAACGAATTGCACGGTGCGCTGCTGCTCACCGAGGACGTGGAAGGCGACACCAGCCTGAAGCGCGCCGCGCTGCGTTTTGGAAATTCCCCGGCGAGCCTGCCCTCCGACGACACGCTCTCCATCACCGGCACGACCTCCGAGCTGTCGATCAACGACTGGCTGGATGCGCTCTACGAACGCATGTCGCTGGGCGGAGCCGTCGGCAACTCCTCGGCGCCGCCGATACCGATCTGGATAGACCTGAGCGCCGGGCGCCTGCAGGCGCTCGGGCGCAACTTCGAGCACGTGCGGGTGCGCGGCGACAGCGGCCGCACGCACTGGAAGCTGCACGTCGTCGGCGATCAGATCGAAGGCGACGTCATCATTCCGCATTACCTCAGGCAGATGCCCAGCAAGGCGCACCTGCGCAAGCTGCACGTCCCGCCGCGCGCGGTCGCGAGCGTCACGCCGGTGGACGTAAACCCCGGCCGCATGCCCCCCTTCAGCATCACGATCGACGATTTCGCCTACCAGACGGTCAGCCTCGGCCGCGGCGAGCTGCGCACCTCGCCGGTCGCCAATGGCCTGAAGATCGAGACGCTGACGTTCGAGTCGCCGGCATCGAAGATCAGCGCCGAGGGCGAGTGGATTTACGCCGACGAGGTACACACCTCGCGGTTCAGCATCGATGTGAATGCCGCCGATCTCGGCAAACTTCTCGGACAGTTCGGCTACGGCGTCACCGCGGTCGAGGGCGGCAAGACGGCCATCGACATCAACGCCTCCTGGGCCGGTAGTCCGGCCGACTTCACGCTCGAGCGGCTGCATGGATCGATGACCATGAACATCGAGGACGGCCGCTTCCTCGACGTCGACAACCCGGCGGTCGGACGTCTGTTCGGACTGTTGAGCATACAGGCGCTGCCGAAACGGCTGATGCTCGATTTCAACGACCTGTTCGCCAAGGGCATGAGTTTCGACAGGATCAGCGGCAATTTCGAGTTCGACGGCGGCAATGCCTACACCAACAACCTGGTGATGAACGCCTCCTCGGCGCGCATCGAGGTGACGGGACGCACCGGGCTCGCGGGGCAGGACTACGACCAGGTGGCCACCGTCACGCCGCAGATCTCCGACAGCCTCCCGGTGGCGAGCGCCATTTTCGGGCCGGTGGGCGCCACCGTGGGCGCGGCGATCTTCATCGGCAAGCAACTGATCCCGGAGCTGCCGGGCCAGATCGACAAGCTGCTCGCCAAACAGTACACGATCACCGGGTCGTGGAAGGATCCGAAGGTCGAGCAGGTGCACGGCAACTCCGGCGAGAACGTCAGTCCGGCGCCCACCGCGGACGGCTGACACCGGTCGCGGGATCCCCTCCGGCGGCTGCAGCCTCCACACGCGCGGCCCGTGCGCCCGGGACTTGCGCCCCGCCGGACGGCCGCGCTACGGCCCGAGGATGCTCACCTCCGCGCGGCGCGCCTCGGCAAGGTTTCCGCTGCCCGTGGCGTCCGCCGGCTGGCGCAGCATGATGCGTTCGCGCGCGATGCCGGCGGCCACGAGCGCGGCCCAGGTGGCCCCGGCCCGGTTCTTTGCCAGCGCGGCGTTGAGCTCCTGCGAGCCGCGCGGATCGTGGAATCCCTGTATCACCGCCCTGGCGTCGGGATGCTCGTCGAGATAGCGGATGATCGGCGCCAGCACCTCGCCGGCGTCGGCGGGAAGACCCCACTTCGCGGTGTCGAAGTAGAGCCTGGCGGCCGGCGGCACGTCCCCGGTGCCGGCTGTCGCGGCCGGCGCAACCGCCGGCGGGTAATAGACCTCGTGATGCGGCTCGGGGAAACGCGGCCCGGTCCACGCCGGCAGCGTGGAGGGCGCGGTGCGCACCTGCGCGTTGGGGTCTTCGATCGTGTACGCCGGCGACGGCGCCGTCGATACTTCCGGTTCCTCGTCCGGCATCGCCGCGGCAGCCCGTGCCTCGGGCGGCATCTCTTCCTGCATCTCGGGCTGCGCCGCTTCCGGCGCCTCGGGCGGCACCTCTTCCGGCACACTCGGCGTCACCGCCTCCGGACCTGCGGCGACCGGCGCGGGCGGCGGCACGTAGACCTTGTGCTCGTAGGCCGGCGGCTGCGGGCCTTCCCACGGTGGCAGCCGTACGGTGTCGGTTCGGACCTGAGCGTTGGGATCGCTGACCGTATACGGCGGCTCGGCGGCCGGGGATTCGGTCTCGGCAGTGGCGGGCGGCGCCTCGGTGACAGGGACTTCGGCTTCGACCGTGGCGGGCGGCGCTTCGGCGGCAGGCGCTTCGGC
>JAJVHZ010000041.1:66450-69201 GCA_022072255.1 Gammaproteobacteria bacterium
CGGCAGGCGCTTCAGTGGCACCCGGCTGGATAGTCACCGCGGGCGGCAGGGGCTCGCCGGCGGGCGCCGCTACCGGTTTCGACACGCCTGCGCCCGCCTCACCGGCACAGCAGGCCGCCGCCGAATAGGGCCCGTAGCCGCGCCACCACAACAGCAGCAGCAACATCGCCAGCAGCACCGCGACCGTCAGCCGCACGTGGTCGAGGACTCGCGTCGCCTCCTCGCCCGCCTTCGACACTTGCCTGTCCACGCGATCCCCGGCCTAGTCGGCAGGACGGCCAACGGTGAGCCGATCCTGGTATGCCTTCAGGTCGGTCCAACGATTCTGGGCGGCCATCGCGGCCTGCTCGGGCCACGTCTGTGGCTGCGCCAGCTTGAAATTCGCTCCGGCGGCATCGAGGAAGCCCCTGAGGGCCTCCGGCGTCGTGGCAGCCAGCTGGGCGAACGTGGCGATGCCGCGCGCGTGCAGCAAGGCGGCGATCTTGGGGCCGATGCCCTCCACGACCGTCAGGTCGTCAGCACCCTTGACCTCGAATCCGGCGGCGCGCGCGGCCGCGAGGTCGAAAGGCGTGGCGCGCGCGGCCACCTCACCGCCGCCGACGACGGGCGCATGCGCATCCTCGACATAGTCGCTGGTGTAGAAGCGTGTATTGATGAGCCTGTGCAGGGCCGAATCGGGCGCCGGCGAGGAGGATTCCGAGTGATGCGACCCGCCTTCGCCCGGTCCCGCCGAGCTGCCATCGCCCCCACCGCCGCTCATCCCGCGGCAACAGCGCCCCATCAGCCAGTTCAACAGCCAGCCGAGCAGCAGCCCGAGCAGAAACCACCACAGACAACAGCCCAATGCCGGCATGCTTCCTCCCGCAATCCCCCAGTCCGGACCATGCTTCAGTCGCGCCGCCCCCGACACGGCAGCTCAGCGAAAGGCGCACGCAGTACACAAATTCCCCGGCCAAGAGGTTAGCATAATTCTCCGCGCCCCCGACCGCGGTCGCACGTCAAACTCGCCGGAGCGATGTCATTGCATACCGAAATCTGGAGGCCCAACGTCGTGGTCGCCTCGGTGGTCGAGCGCGACGGGCGCTTCCTCGCGGTGGAAGAGCGTGACGAGGACGGACGGCTGGTCATCAATCAGCCCGCCGGCCACCTGGATCGCGGCGAGACGCTGATCGCCGCCGCCGTGCGCGAGACGCTGGAGGAAACCGCGTGGCAAACCGAGCCGCTGGCACTCATCGGGATCTACACCTATCCGAGGCCCGGCACCGATATCGTGTACATGCGCTACTGCTACCACAGCCGTGCCCTGCGCCACGAGCCCGGCCGACCGCTCGACCACCCCGTCGAACGCGCCTGCTGGTACACGCGCGAGGAACTGCTGGAGCGCCGCGCGATGCACCGCAGCCCGCTGGTCATGCGCTGCATCGACGACTATCTTGCCGGCAGGCGGTTCCCGCTCGATCTCATCCGGCACTGCTGAGAAACTCCGGTCGGCGGTGCGGGAAACCGGGTTCTGGCTGGCGCGGCGGTCATGGTGTAGCCTCCCGGCCGTGAGCCATGCCACGCCTTCGATCACCACCGCCCGTACGCCGCGTTCCACCTTCGTCACGGTGCTGGCCTGGATCGTCATCGTTCTCAGCTCACTGCTGCTGCCGATCAGCTTTTTTTCCTTCCTCATGGTGGCAACGGGCAGCCACGGCAGTTCCTCGGCGGATCCGATCGGGTTTTTCATCGTGGTGCTGGGACCGCTCACCACGCTGGTGGCCGGTATCGGTCTGCTGCGACGGCGGCGGTGGGCGCTGGTCTATCTGGCGACGGTGCTGTGCGCCATCGTGGTCGCAAACGGCTTTGGCCTCGCTCGCAATCCTTCGGCTCCCAGGACCTACGTTTCGCCGGGTGGCGTGCCGACGACGGTGATCCCGGCGGGACGGGCCTACGTGGTTCAAACGTCGGTTCTGATCGCCATCAGCGCCGGGCTGCTGGTCGCACTGCTTTCGCGGAAGGTCCGGGCGGAGTTCGGATACGCGGGCGACCATCGCCCGTCCAACGCGGCACCCGGCGCGCCGCCGATGGCGGTGACGGGAACCGTCGGCCAGCCGCCAGCGGTTGATGCTGTCGTTGGAACGCCGCCGGCGCAGGCAGCCAGGCCCGCGGATCCCGACCGGGGCTGGCGGGTCGGCCACCGGGGCCGCGACCGCATGTATTACGAAGAATGGCGCCAAGGGAAGTGGCAGCGCCTCGAGATCAGCGGCGAGTTGCTGACGGGGCGGGCGCACCACGTGATCTACTTCGATTCGCCGCAACGCTGGCTGGAGTATCCGGAGTGGGCACGCCACCGGCGCGGCGAGATCATTGCCAGGATCAAGGAAGAGTTTCGACCACCGGACTACGAGTATGACGGCGAGATTCCGCACGCCGCTCCGCCGTCGCCCGGAGTCGCGGTACCGCATACGATCGCGCCCCGGCCATCGCACCGCACGGTGGCGACGGCACGGCCCGGCAGACCGAAACAAAACATGGCACTCCCGATCGCGGTGACGGTGCTTCTGGCGGTGACGGTGAGCATGGGCTGGCTGGTAGGCAGCGGTCTGAGCAAGGGCGAGACCTACTTCCCCACCAAGCACGTGACGCAGCGGCGGGTCGTCATCCGCCAGGAGGAGCCCGCGACGTTCTGGGCCTCCCTTGGACTCTACTCGGCCCTCGGTGCCGGCACGCTGGGCCTCGCTGCCTGGCTGGTGCGCGAATCATTCCGAC
>JAJVHZ010000101.1:0-3328 GCA_022072255.1 Gammaproteobacteria bacterium
TTAGGTCACTCGAATGTCGCATCACAAGGCATTGAGACGAGTTGTTCTCCCGCTGCTCTTGATCATTGCTGTAGCCTGTGTTGGCCGAACGCTCGCTCTTGCGGATGAGCCCGAAGCCTCCGCTGGCCATGTTCTAACGATTGAAGAGGCTATTGATATTGCCAAGCGCTGCATTATCGACGGAAATATACGAGTCGTGGGTAGCTTCATCGAATCGGCTCGTCTTGACCGGAACTCTCGTGGTGACCGCGGACCGTTCTGGCGCGTAACGTGGGCGCCCTCCCGCGAGATTAAGGGAGGTCAAGTTTTCGTCGCTGTGTTTCCCGACCGTACTTGTCGGGTGACTTATGGCGAGTGACCTAACAACCGCATCAACAGCGACCTTCGGCGGCGTCGCGTCGCGCCGCCGGCTCAGGCGCTTCATGCGGGACGTTGGGCGCACTTCCGACGTTTCACGCGGTAGTATGCTGAGAACATTCGCGGAGGGTTCTCAAGATGACGAACGGTTCTTCCTTACGCCCCACGGGTTGGCGCATCCTCGGGTTCGGCAGACACCCGGAGATGGCCGCTGTCGTCCAGGAGAAACTGCGCTCGCTAGGGTTCCAGGCGACCAACTTCGTGTTGACAGATGATGAAGGTGGGGACGCGCGTCTGGTCGCGGAGCTGAAGCAAGCCGAGTATGATGGCGTGGCCATCGGCGGCTACATCAACGGGCAGGACCCGGTGAACTTCCCCGCCACGAGAGACACCACCGCCTGGTTCAATCGCGTTCTGAACATTGTTCACGCGAACGCGCCGCATTCGAAGATCATCCTCGTACGTGATCCTGAGGACGCTGTGCCAGCGATCGAACGAGTGCTCGGACGGAAGCCACCCGCTTGAGCACACTCTGGCCGGCGCCCAACAACGCCTTGCAGCGGACGCGCCAATGGCGGCGCGCCGCAGCCCCTTACCTTCAACATTGGGCATCATCGGGCCAAACATATGCACGGCCGCAAAGCGCGACGCGATTTCGCCGTTTCCCATCTGCATTGACTCGCCATGAGTAAACTATCCGAGAAACTCAAAGAAGAATTCATTGCGCTGCTACCGCCAGCGATTTTCTTCTTCGTTGCGTTACACCTTGTTGCCTTTGTCCGTGCCTTGATACTGAAGGGGACCGGGATCGCGGTCGGCACGTCGGTATCCGTAACGCTCGCGGCTTTGATTATTGCCAAAGCGGTCCTCATTGCGGACTTGCTGCCATTCATAAATCGTTATCCTCACAAGCCGCTGGTATACAACGTCGCCTGGAAGACAACGATCTACTTTCTGGTAGCCGCGCTCGTCCACTACCTGGAGCGGCTCGTCGATTTCTGGCGAGAGGCCGGCGGATTAGTCGCCGGCAACGAGAAGTTGCTCGCTGAGATCGTGTGGCCGCATTTTTGGGCTATTCAGATCTTTCTCCTGATATTGATATTGATGTACTGCACCATGCGGGAGCTCATTCGCGTGATAGGGGAAGAGAGGGTTCGGCAGATCTTCTTCGGTCCGGTGCCGGGCGCGACCGTCTCAGGATGATGCCCAACCACGCGATCGAGTCGACCGATGCAAGCGTACCGCTTGCAGTACCCTCGTCGCTCCGTTCCCCGGCGGCGGCTCACCGCGAGCGTTGGACGTACTTGCCTTGACCACGGACGCGCGAGTTTCATCGTGTTCCGGAAGTGAACTGGTTGCGCATGAGGACGACTTTGCATGACTGATTCCATGTGGGTGATCCTGTTTCTTCCGGGCTTGTTCCTCTGCGTTCTAATCTTCGTCGAGATCGGACGCCGGCTGGGGACACGGCGGGACGAGGAGGAGACTGAACGTGAACGCCACGTCCGGAGCATTCTCGAGAACGCGATCTTTGCCCTGCTCGGAGTGATGACCGCTTTCACCTACGCAGGGGCGGCTTCGCGGTTCGATACCAGACGAACTCTGACCGTCCAGGAAGCCAACGCGGTCGGTACGGCTTACTTGCGGCTCGACGTGCTGCCCGCCGCCGCCCAGCCAGCATTGCGCGAACTGTTTCGGCAATACGCCGCGGCGCGACTCGCACGCTATCAGGTGCTACCCGATGTCGATGCGTCTGAGGTCCAGGCGGCGCGCGCCTTGGCACTGCAGGGCGAGATCTGGAAAAACTCCATCACGACCCTGAAGGATGCCGAGCCCGCGGCGTCGCTCCTCGTGCTGCCGGCGTTGAACGAAATGATCGACATCACGTCGACGCGGGCCATCATGCTGAAGACGCACACGCCGCCGGTCGCCCTGGCCGTGCTGTTTGTTATCACGTTGGTCTGTTCGATGCTGATCGGGAGCGATCTTGCCCGCAAACGCACCCGCGGTCTGCCCCTTCACACGCTCGGGTTTGCGCTCGCCCTGACGGTCACGATATACGTCATCATCGACCTCGATCACCCTCGCTTCGGGCTGATTCAGCTGGACTATGTCGACCAGGCGCTCTCGGATGTGCTCGCGGGCATGAAGTGAGGGCTGGCGAGAGCGCAGCCAGGCGTGGAGAGCGTCTGGACGTCCAACAACAGCAGGCAGCGGACGCCGCTTTGCGCCGCCGCTTAGCTTGGACGTTGGGCGAACACGGCGCCACTCGCATTGAGCGAGTGGTGCCGTGCAATTTGGCCTTACTTCAGTGCGTCGAGTCCGGCTCCGAAGTTGATATGAAACGGCAGCCCGTCCAGCACAAGCGCCGGCACGGACTTCACGCCAGCAGCTTCGGCTTCCTTAAGTCGGCCTTTCTGCTGTCCCAGATGCACGATCTCGAGGTTGTAGCGCGAGCGGTCAAGCGCGTGCGCCACGCTCTGCTCAGCTTCGACGCACACAGAGCAACCCGCATGGTAGAAAACCGCCTTCTTCGTCATAGTGCGACTCCTAATGTGTGGTTGTGATCAAGCGTTACACCCACTATTCTGCATATCAGCCACCGCTTGAATAGAAGGCACAAAATGGTTCCCGCTAACAAATCGGTTCCTGTGCAACCGACGCGCATCACCGCGCTGCTAGAGGACGTCCTGGGCTGCAAGTGGACTTGGAGCATTCTGCGGGCAGTTCACACGGGCACCGTCCGCCCTGGTCAGATCGAGCGCGCCATCCCTGGCCTTTCCACCAAGGTGCTCAACGAGCGCCTGAAGAAACTTGTCGCACATGGAGTCCTCGGAAGAACGGAGTTCCCCGAGGTTCCGCCGCATGTCGAGTATGAGTTCACGGAGCTTGGCAAGAAGTTTCTGGCAATGTTGCAGCAAGTCGAGGCTTTGGAGCGTGAGCACGCCCAACAAGGCACTCCACCGGACGG
>JAJVHZ010000101.1:3428-11590 GCA_022072255.1 Gammaproteobacteria bacterium
AGTTCCCCGAGGTTCCGCCGCATGTCGAGTATGAGTTCACGGAGCTTGGCAAGAAGTTTCTGGCAATGTTGCAGCAAGTCGAGGCTTTGGAGCGTGAGCACGCCCAACAAGGCACTCCACCGGACGGTCTTGCCGCCGCAAGGCGACGGCGAGACCGACGGTGAGCTTTAGCGTAGGTTGCCATCCATGTCTGATGACTGGCACACAACCCACTCCAGCGTCGACCTGTGTGTGGGTGGCCAATTCTCGTCACGCATGGAAGCCAAAGATGGCTGCTTCGGTTTTGACTTCGCCGGAACATACACCAGGATCGTACCCGGTCAGTTGATTGAGTATTCGTTCGGAGACCGTAGTGGTATCGTTGAGTTCGTTCCCTGCACAGACGGTGTCATGGTGCGCGTCACGTTCGATGCTGAATCCGTAAACCCCGAGGAACAGCAGCGTCAAGGGTGGCAAGCCATCCTGAACAACTTCGCCAAGCATGTTGAAGCGCGTCAGTGAATTGCTGTGCCAAGCATTGCAACCAAAAAAGGCGCTGCACCGGGCGCAAGCTGCGCGCCGCTGAACGGAAGCATTTGCTCGCTTGCTTCCTTTTCGCGTACGGTGATATGTCGATGTCCGAGAACGAATTTCTCTCCAACAAGGAGGACGATGATGCAGATTTCTAGACCAATGACATGGGTGGCCGCGATTGCTGTCCTGGCATTGCCCGGCTCGGCCGCCGCGCAGGCCAGACTGGCAGTCGCCCCGGAGCTCGTCACGCCCGACCGGGTGGAGACGCGTATCGGCACGCTCGAGTTCAAGGACGGCGCACCGACTGCCGCGACCGCCGAAAAGGTGCGCGACACGCTCGACTTCACGCGCGCCGTGAACGTGTACAACAACAGTTTCCGCGGTGCCTCGGCGTATGCGCTCGGCAAGGGCTTTCAGAGCATCGGTGCCGACGACAACACGATCGTCATCTTCCAGGAGCTCATGGACGCTAAGTCACTCTTCCTCACGGCCAACGCGGACACCGTGTATTTCGTGGGGATCCTGAACCTGTCGAAGGGTCCGCTGGTGGTCGAGCAGCCCCCGGGTAGCTTGGGCACCTTCAACGACATGTGGTTCAGCTGGATCATCGACGGCGGCTTCCCTGGTCCCGATCGCGGCCACGGGGGCAAGTACCTGCTGATCCCGCCGGGCTACGACGGTCCTTTGCCGGAGGGCGGTTTCTTCGCCGCCAGGTCGAAGACGAATCGCGTGCTCTACGCGTTTCGCGCCTTCCTCACCAACAACGATCCCAAGCCGACCGTCGAACTGATCAAGAAGACCCTCAAGATCTATCCGTATACCCCCGGCGGTTACGGCACGAGCATCGGAACAGCGCTGGAAGGCACGGTGCGGCTGGCGCAGAATCCGCCCATCCCGGATACGAAGTTCGTCGAGGCGAGCGGCAAGGCGTTCAACACCATTCCGCCCAGCGACTATGGCTTCTTCGAAATGATCAACGAAAACGTGCAGCAGGAGCCGGCGACGAGTTACGACGTCGAACTCGCCGGACAGCTAGCGGCCATCGGCATCGTCAAGGGCAAGCCGTTCACACCCGACGCCCGGATGAAGAAGATCCTGTCCGACGCGGCCGCGGTCGGCAACGCGGCGGGCCGTTCGCTGAACTGGCGCTATGCGGTGTCGCATCCGGACTGGGCGTACTACCCCGGCTCGCAGTGGGGAAGCATGCTGTGGGAAGGCGGCGCCTTCTTCGAAACGCCGCCGCCCGAGTTCCTGAAGGACGGCATGTTCAAGCCGCACGCGCCCACAGGCGCCCGCACGCTCGACTCGCGCACGGCTTTCTACTACGCCTACACCATGGACTCGCCGGGCATGATCATGCGCGTCCCGGGCGTCGGCTCGCAGTACCTGATGGGCTTCCTCGATTCCCATGGCAATCCTTTCGATGGTGCGAGGGCCTACAAGGTGACGCTGCCGAAGGGCATTCCCGCACGAGCGTTCTGGTCGTTCACGGTTTACGATAACCAATCGCGCTCGATGCTCGACACGCCGCAGCGCTATCCGCGCGCCGGCAGCCAGAGCTACCCGTCGCCTGCCGCCACAGCCAACGCGGACGGCTCGACGACTGTCTACTTCGGTCCGACGCAACCTGCGGGGGTGGACCGGGGGAACTGGATCCAGACTCTGCCCGGCAAGGGTTGGTTCACGATCCTGCGCCTCTACGGCCCGCTGGAGCCGTTCTTCGACAAGACCTGGCGGCCGAGCGAAATCGAACTCGTACAATGACACGGGCCAGCTAACGACCGATGGCGGCGGACGGCGCTGCGCGCCGCCGCTGAACCGGAGCGTTGGGTGCAATATGGCATACACCAGCAGTCGTGCAGAATACAAACGAGGAATGCACCTGGCAGTTATTTGCGTCGCAGGCGGATTCAGGTTGCCGCGATGCGTCTCGTAGCCCAGCCGCGGACGAAAGTTTTGAACATTGCATTGTCAGTTTGGTTTGGTTCCGGTGAAGCGTTCACGCGAGCGTTCAAAAGCCATTTTGGATGCTCCCCAACTGTCTGGCGCCAGCAGGAATACAGACGGCGCAACACGAGCAGCAATCACGGTCATGCGAATAGCAAGTACAGTCAGCCACATTGGCCCGCATGGCGAGACAATCGCAAAGTTCTGGCAGGAAGTCTATGTGCCGTGGGCGGTCGCGAGCAGGCTTGGCCGTGACCATGCCAGGTATGGCATCAGCTACGAGGTGGGGGAGGCTTGGGTCGCGATACTGCGTGACTGGTTGCCCACCAGCGGCTTGCAGCTTGATGCTCGTCCTTGCTTCGAATACTACCCAGAGGGCGCGGATTGTGATTCCGACACGGGGCCGTCCGGGCATGACCAATTTGACATGCTTGCATCGCTCGGTATCCGACGGTCACGTTTCAGGGGTCGCGAGGCCTGGCGGATTGAAATCCCGCCTCTAATGAGACAGCATTCCTCCAAGCCTACGGACCCGGGGGAGCGGCATGGGAACAGCAGCGGATCCTTCGCGTGGCGTCGACCTGGCGGACTTCACGATGCACCCGGGTATGGTGCGCTGGTTTCGCCCGTCGGTGCTTCTCGATGCGGCAAGGCGTGCCGTGGTTTCCGCGGTTTTCGGCGCCTATGCAGATCGACGCCTGCTCCAGGCCGCACTGGATCAAAGGAATCCCGCCCAAGTCACCGCGCAGTTCAACTTCGCATATAAGATCGCACCTCACCCTGACGGGACGGTCTGGATCGACTATGTCGCGGATCTCGGCGACGGATTTGATTCGACTTACGCCATCGCATACCTGCTTGGCCGGAAGACCGTGTCGTTGCCGGGCGGTCTGGTTCTTCCGCGTGGCCAGGCTCTCATCATGGGTGGCGACGAGGTCTATCCGACGGCCACGAAAGACGAGTATGCCAGGCGCCTCAGGACTCCTTACGGCTATTCCTTCCCCGATTCCCGCGCGGACGACTCGGAGCATCCGCCGCTCTTCCTGATCCCCGGCAATCATGACTGGTACGACGGTCTGACGCTGTTCCTGGCCTTGTTCTGTCGTGGGCGGCCCACGGCACTTGGCAGTTGGCGCGCATGTCAGAGCCGGAGCTACTTTGCGGTGCAACTCCCCGGCAATTGGTTTGTTTGGGGTATTGATACCCAGCTTGGCGAGGATGTCGACAAGCCGCAGTCGGACTATTTTGTCGCCGTGGCGCGTCAAATGCCCGAAGGAGCCAAAGTCATACTTTGTTCCCCGGTGCCGACCTGGACGCGTGCGGACATCAGCGCGAGGACTTCGAAAGAGTGGGACAAGTTTCAACGAGGCATCAACTACGTTGCGCTGGACATTCTGGGTCATGGCTGCCCCAGTGCTCGCATTTGCGCCGTCCTGTCCGGCGACATGCACCACTATAGCCGCTACTCGGCGACCGAAACGGGAACTCAATTCATTACCGCTGGAGGCGGCGGTGCGTTTCTGCATCCTACTCATCACTTGAAGGACAGGATTGATGCCATCTGGCTGCGGGAGCGTCAGTGGTTGTCTCTGACAACGGCGCCGGACGATGGTCGGATCGAATCCGGGAAGGAGGCCTGCTTCCCGCCGAGAGATGTCAGCCGGCGACTATCGTTACGGAATTTCCACTTTGCCATCAGGAACTTCGAGTTCGGTCTTTTTCTCGGCGTTGTGTACGCCGTCTGTTCGATCCTGCTCACAATGTGGCATGACGACGTGCTCCAGCGGAGCCAGGAAACTGGGTGGAAATGGATGGCGCAAATCCTCAATGCGGTTGGAACCAGTCCCATGTTTCTCGTCCTCGCCCTGCTCTTCCTGGCCGCCCTGGGTGCATACACGGAGCATCCGTCCAGATGGGGCAGATGGACCGTCAGCGCCATTCACACAGCTCTGCACCTTGGCGTGATACTGACCATGGTGTCGGCGCTGCCCGTCTTGCTTGCGGCAGTGCCTTATGTCCATCCGGGCAACATACCGTATTTTCTTCTCTACAATTTGATACTGATCGTCGTTGGTGGACTCGTCGGCGGGACCCTGTGGGGCATATATCTCGTGTATGCCAATTTTACGCACGGCAGACATTACAACGGTGCCTTCAGTGCGCTGCGAATCGACGGATACAAGAACTTCCTGCGCATGCGCCTCAAGGATGACAACCTGACGATATATCCCGTCGGCCTCGAGAGCGTACCCACACGCGAGGCCTGGCGCGTCAATGAGCGTGCGCGAAGTAACGACCAGAATGAACCGAAGGTCGTTCCCACGCACGGACTTGACCCTGTCCTGATTGAAGGGCCCATCGTGATAGATGCGGCACGTGTGGCGCCGGTCGGCGGAGCGTCCCGAACGCGACAGCCAGCCACCGCATGACAACAGACTATCCATATTGCGCGTGAACGATTTCATCGCATGTCGACTGCACACATGAACATCGCATTGCTCATCGACTGCGAGAACGCGAAGCCGGAGTCTATCCACGGGATCCTGAGCGAGCTCGCTGAGAAGGGCACGATTAACGTCCGGCGCGCATATGGTAACTGGAAGAATCAGGCAGGGTGGGAGAGCAAGCTGCACCCGTTCGCCATCCAGCCGATCCAGCAGTTCGCGTATACGAAAGGCAAGAATGCAATCGACATGTCCATGGCGATCGACGCCATGGATCTGCTGTTTACGGAAAAGGTCGACAGCTTCGCCCTTGTAACCAGCGACTCGGATTTCACACCGCTTGTCCTGAAGCTGCTTTCCAAGGGGAAATACGTCATCGGGTTCGGGGAAAGCAAGACGCCCGAGCCCTTCAAGAGAGCCTGCTCACTGTTCATTCATACCGATCATTTCCAGGAACCGTCCGCGGTTAATCCGGTGCCTTCGGGGTCGTTGAAGAAGGCCAAGAATGAATTGCGGGGCGACACCGAGCTCATGAACATGCTCCGCGACGCCATCGAGAACATGAAGGATGAGGCGGGCTGGGCTCACATGGGTAGCATCGGCCAGTACATCTCAAATCACTCGTCGCTGAGCCACAAGAATTACGGCTATACAAAATGGTCCGAGTTAATACGGGCAACGGAGTATTTCGAGGAATCCGGAGGCGACAAGAATCACCCTCACTTCCGGCTGAAGAAGTCAAAGGCCAAGTAGCAGCGTTGCGTTAAAAGTGGGCTGACCGCGGTTCCAGGCAGCACCGGTGGATCGGCAGATGGGTGAACTGCTCGGCGGCGCTCACAAGCCGCGGGGTGCCGACCTTTATATGGCCCGGCGAGCCCGGTCTGCCGCGGGCCCGCGTTCGCTCCGCAGCCCGGGTGTGGACATCCCTCTCGGCCGAACCCGTCGTTCAACTCACACTCGGCGTTTCGAGGCAACCGACCGCAGGGCCGGTGGCGAAAGAGGGCTGCCAACTGGCAAGACCCGGGCTCAGCGGCGATCAGCGACTGTTCTCGTACGTCGAGGGAGTGATCCGGGCGCGGGCGAGGTACTCCCGCAGGTGCCGGACTTCCTGCCGGTCGAGCACGTTGCTGTGATGCGGATGGTGCAGAACGCCTTCTGCGCCGTTCAGCAGCACTCGAACGCGGGCACCGGACAGTTGCTCAATGGTTGCCCCGAGATGGTTCAGGAGGGACTCGATCTCCCGCCAGTGGATGTTGCCGCTGATGGGATCGTGGAAGATGGCGCGGATCAGCTTTTCGTGCTTGTGGCTCATCTGTGACACCCGCCTTCGGGGATCGGATCCGGATCAGGATACCTCACTTGCCGCTCTGGCGGTCTGTGCGCTCGATGGTCCGCCACGGCGCGACCACCGTGTCACGCGAGCCCGGCAACTGCTTGACTTGCGTCAATGTGGAATTGCGCGACCGATCTCCAATGCGTCATTCACCAGCATCCGCGGGCGGCCCGCCAGGCATGGAGATCGTATGCAGCCCATCTTTTCCAAGGTCATCGCTCCGCTGCTGGATGCGCTGCCGGATGCCATACTGCTCGTCGATGAGGGCGGGCAGATCATGTTCGCAAACCTGGCGGCAAAAGACCTGCTCGGATACGAGCCGCCCGAACTCGTCGGTCAGCACGTCAGCATGCTCATACCCGCCCACGCCCGCGTCCCGCACCAACGGCTGATGGCGGCGTTCTGGCAGGAGCCCAGGCGTCGGGCAATGACCTCACGTCCCTTTCTGCATGCACTCTCCAGTGCGGGCGAGGAGGTGCCCGTCACCATCTCGCTGGCGCCGATTGTGCTTTCGGGGGTACGGTGCTGTGTCGCAGCATTGCGCGATGCGTCCCCGATGCAGAATCCTGTCGACGGGACCTCGGGCGGCCCCCCGCTGTAATCCGCTGCAGGTTGGGGGTCGGGAGCCGCCGTCAACGACCCTGGAGGGGTGAGCGCACACGCACAGGGGATCGAGGTATAGTGGCGAGGAGCGTGCACCAAATTAATTCACTTCGATCCCATGCTTAAAAAAGCTCTCATACTGCTGGTGGTGCTCATGCTTGCACTCGCCGCCTGGGGGATGTTCTTCGAGAACAACGCCATCTCGATAGTTATAAATGGGAAGGAAGTCGCCGGTCCGCTGAAAGGTGTGATCGGGGCGGGCGGAATGGTGGTAGCGCTGATCGCACTCGTCTGTGCGGCGACGCTGCTGGTGCTCGTGTTCACCGGGGTGGGGATCATCGTTCTGGGACTCCTGATCCTCGCCGGCGCGATTGCGCTCGCCAGCGCGTCGCCGCTGCTGCTGACCTTGCTGATCCCGGTGGCCATCGTCTGGCTCGTTGTTGCCCTGACGGGCCGCAAGGTCTAGCCGCAGCAACGGCCAGGAGCGCTCGTGAGACCGATCCCGGGGCGGTGGCCTGAATCGCGGCAGGCCGGACGGCCGGATGCCTGTCCATCGTATCGGCGCCCGATACTGCTAACATCTCATGCCAGGGAGCGGTACATCCTGGCCGTATTTCCCCCCACGCATACGCACCAACAAAAGTTCAAGAGGACAACGATGCATACGAAACCGAAGGTGATCATCTCGTCGCTGGATGCGGAACGGCTGGAGGAACTCCTTCACGCGTTGCCGGGCAGCGCCTTCCCGGGCAGGGACGACCTGGAGGCCGAATTGACGCGTGCCGAGATCGTGGATCCGAAGGATGTGCCACCCACCGTGGTGACCATGAACTCCACCGTGCGGTTCGAGGTGGTCTCGTCGGCCGAGGAGTTCTGCCTCACGCTCGTATATCCCAAGGATATCGACGCGAGCGGCGAGAAGATCTCCGTTCTCGCACCCGTCGGCGGCGCCCTGCTCGGGCTCTCCCAGGGCGACGAGATCGAATGGCCGAAGCCGGGCGGCGGGGTGCTGCGAGTACGCATCAAGGAGGTTACCTATCAGCCCGAGCGTTCCGGTGAATACCACCGCTGAGCGATCCGCCCGATCGCTGCGTGCCGGGGCGGGGCGATACCCGCCAGACGCGCGCGCGCCGCGGCGGTTCCGCATTCGCTCGCCGGCGTCCCCTTTACTCGCGTCCGCACGACGCACGCGGGAGGCAGGGACGAGTACTCACTGCTGATTCGTGAGCACCAGTTGTGCCGGCATGGGCGCCGGGAACCCGCGCCTGGCGAGCGCCTCCCTGATCACCCGATTGCCGTCGAAATAGACCTGCCAGTAATGG
>JAJVHZ010000101.1:11690-26232 GCA_022072255.1 Gammaproteobacteria bacterium
GGCAGGGACGAGTACTCACTGCTGATTCGTGAGCACCAGTTGTGCCGGCATGGGCGCCGGGAACCCGCGCCTGGCGAGCGCCTCCCTGATCACCCGATTGCCGTCGAAATAGACCTGCCAGTAATGGTCGTTGTGACAGTGGGGCCGCACGGCCAGCACTGGTCCGACCAGGTTGAATTCGAGGATCTCGACCTCGACCGCCGGGTCGGACACGACGTTGCGTACGGTGCCGACCTCCTTGCGCAGCAGATCCATGGCCGAGACGTGATCGGCGTTGGCGGCAAGCTGGCACAGCAGATCCACGCGCCGATAGCGATTGGCGCTGAAGTTCTGGATCGTTTCAGCGAAGATCTTGCCGTTGCCGACGATGGTCAGGACGTTGTCGGGCGTATTGATCGAGGTGGAGAAGAGGCCGATCTCCCTCACCGTGCCGGTGATGCCGGCCGCGGCGACGAAATCACCGACCTTGAACGGACGGAGGATGACCAGAAACACACCTGCGGCAAGGTTCGACAACATGCCGCTCCATGCAACGCCGATGGCAACGCCGGCGCCGGCGACCAGGGCTGCGAAGGTCGTCGTCTGCACGCCGAAATAACCCAGAATGGCGACGACCAGGACGATGTTCAGCACCACGGACAGGAAGTTGCCGATGTAGCGCGTCAGCGTGGGGTCGACCTTCGCGCGCTCCAGGGTTCCGTGCAGCAGCCGCCCCACCAATCCGATCAACCATCGGCCGACGACCCAGAAGACGATCGCGGCGGCGATCTTCAGGCCTATGTCGGTCGCGTAGGTCACCGCGAGTTCCTGGTATTTGCTCAGGTTTTCCATGGCATTCCTCCGAAGCGGTATCTTGTGGGACCTCAGAGCCATTCTCACTGACCGTTTCACGCACTGTCAACGAAGCGCGCGCTGGTCGTGCGATACGCGCGTGACGGCGATGCGCGGCTCAGCGCATGCAGCAGTTCGCCTCGTCCTGCGACCAGGCCCAGTCCACCACCGCATCGAGGAATGGCTGCGCGCGGATCGCATTTTTGTGATTGACGATGCAGACCACGATCAGCCAGCGGCCGCGAGAGTCCTGCAGATACCCGGCGATGGCCCGCACGCCCTCGAGATAGCCGCTCTTGAGGTGCGCCTTGCCGGCGGCCCCGGAACCCTTCAACCGGCGCCGCAGCGTCCCGTCGACCGCCGGGATCGGCAGGGACGCGAGATACTCGGGCATCAACGGGCTGTCCCAGCCGCGCTCCAGGATGCGGGCGAGGTTGCGGGCGCTGATGCGCTCCTCGCGCGAGAGTCCGGAGCCGTTCTCCAGCACGAGCTCCGGGACATTCAATCCCGCCTGTTGCAACCACCCGCGCACCGCGAAGTCGGCGCTGGCGGTGGTCGCCGGTGATGCACCGGCACTCGAGCCCAGCGTCAGGAACATCTGCCGCGCCATGACGTTGTTGCTCCATTTGTTGATGTCGCGGATGACCTCGGAGACGGGCGGGGACTGCCATCGGCTCAGCAGGCGGGCGGACGCGGGCACCGTGCCGTCACGCACCTTGCCCGCGAACGTCCCGCCGAGCTCGTCCCACGTCTGCTCGAACACCGCCTGCAGGTACTCGTTGGGCGTGAGCAGGCTGAAGTTCTTGCTCTTCTCGCCGCAGCCTCTCGGGAATTTCCCCTGGAAAACCAGCTGCGCCTTCTCCGCGTCCGCCTGAGGATTCTCCGGCCAGTACTGGCATGACCCCTTGCCCAGGGAGAGGTGGTTGACGATCGCTATCTGGGGGAGATCCGGCATCGAGGTGATCGTGACCTTGCCGCTCTGCTCATCGGGGAGGAACTGCAGCCGCACGGACTTGAAGTTCAGCAGCAGCGCATCCGGCGGGACGTTGTACGGGCGCGTGGGCCGGTTGTCGAACTGCCCGGGATCGGCGTCCTCCAACGCGAAGAGACTGCGATCGACGATGAGATCTCCGCGTATGTCGCGCAGACCGCGGGCGCGGAGGTCCTTCAGGAGCAGCCAGAAATTCTCGATGGTGAGCTTCGGATCGCCACCGCCCTTGATGACCAGGTCGCCGTCCAGCACGCCCTCGCGCAGCGCTCCGTTCGCGTAGACCTCCGTCTCCCAGGTGTAGGCGGGCCCGAGCAGCTCGAGCGCCGCGAGCGTCGTGACCAGCTTCATGGTCGAGGCCGGGTTCATCGCGCGGTCCTCGTTCCACGACATGAGCGGCCGGGTCGCACCGAGCTCCTGGACGTAGAGCCCGACGGCCTCGGGCGGAACCTGGCTGGCGGCGAGCTTCGTACCCAGGGCGGGCGGCCACTGCTGGGCTTGCGCCGGGGCGGCCGCGATCAACCAGCCCAGCATGAGGAAAACGCTTCTTTGCATTCGCTCCTCCAGCTGTGTGACCGGCGCGGGGCGGACCGGTATGGGCCGCATCTGACCAAGGAGGATCGACGCGACCGGCACGGCACCCGCGCCGTACATTCTCAAACACCAATATTGGAGTCTCCAGGGGCTGGATGGCAACGCATCCGGATCAGGTTTCCGCCGGTACGGAGCGTGGGGATCTGCGCGGGGGGGGCTCGCGTCGGCCGGGAGCGGCCGTTCTTCCGCCGATCCGGATCGCGACAGGCTCGTACGGACAGGGCGATGCCGGAAGGCTCAGGCTACGCGAACGTCCGCGGGAGGGTTACTGTGCCCTGTCCGCCAGCGAACTCATCGCGTAGATGACGTACGGCGCGGTCATCCACAACAGGCCTTTGATGAGGAAGAACCAGAATCCGCAGACGCCGAGCCGTTTCACGTGAGCGCCCCAACGCCGTATGACAGATGAGGCGATGGCGGTGTTCGCAAACTCGTTCATGGCCTTGTCTCCGCCTTGTCGTTCAGTTCGGCGGAGCGGGGTGCGTGCCCCGGTCCGCCCGCATACCTGTCAGGCGGCGCGATGCGTGTAGCTCGCGCGGCCCCTGGCAGACAGCCGCGGCACGAAGCGCGGCACTTCACGCGCGTAGGCGTCGTACTCCGCGTGCACCTTGCGCAGGTCGCGCTCCTCGAGCATCGTGCCGATGACGATGTAGGCCGAGGCCATGACCGCGAAGACGAGATGAGTCACGGTCATCGTCGGCGTCGCCCACATGGCGATGAAGAAGCCGAGGTAGATCGGGTGGCGCACGTAGCGATACAGCCACGGCGTCGCGAACGTCAACGGTGTGTAGGGGCGGCCGCGGAAGGCAAGCCAGGCCTGGCGCAGGCCGAACAGGTCGAAGTGGTTGATCAGGGACGTGCTGACGAGCACGAGCAGCCAGCCGGCCGCGAACAGTGCATACAGTGCGGCGGTCAGCGCCGGTGACGACACCTGCCAGACCAGCCCGCCGAGCGGCTGCCAGAAGGCCGCGAGCAGGATCAACGCGAGGCTGGAGGCCAGCACATAGGTACTGCGCTCGGCGGCCTCCGGGATGTAGCGTGTCAGCCAGCGTTTGAAAAACCCGCGCGCCATGACGCTGTGCTGCACGGCAAACAGGCCGAGCAGACCCAGGTCGATGGCCAGCGCCGGGACCAGCGCCATCGTCGGCACGGCGTCGATCGACTTCGGCACCCACAGGTTGCCGATGAAGCCGATGAGATAGAGGAAGGTGGCGAAGAACACCGCGTAACTCGCCACGCCGTAAAGCAATAGTGCAGCCTTTCTCATGATGTTATCCTTTCTGTTCGGTAGAGTGCGCGACGGTCGTTGCGCCTGCAGGTAGTCTGCGAAATGGCGCTCGTCGGTGCTTGACCGACCGGTGATCATTTCCTGATCAATCCGTGAATCGCCCGTCCGCGACGCTTTTGTGTCTCCCGGCAAGCAGTTAGGGACCCCGAACGATGGACGACACACTCGGCACGACCGACGCGATCTACCGGTTCCTGGACTGCGAGCTCGACCTGTCCACGCGCGAGCTGCGCCGCGGCGGCCGCCCCGAGACCCTGCAGCCCAAGGTCTTCGATCTCATCGCCTACCTCGTCGCGCACCGCGACCGCGCGCTCGGCAAGGACGAGCTGCAGCAGGCGCTGTGGCCCGGCGTCATCGTCACCGAGGCCTCGCTGACGCAGGCGATCCGCAAGGCGCGGCGCGCGCTCGGCGACGACGCCAACGCGCCGCACATCATCCGCACCGTGCACGGCCGCGGTTACCGCTTTGTCGCAACGATGCGGGAAGCCACGGCGCCAGGGCCCGGTCCGGGCATCGCCGAGGATGCCGGGGCGACAACGCCAACGGCCATGTCGGAGCGGGCCGCGACGACCGACACGTCGCGGCGGCCGCGAGTCGCCGTGCTGCCGTTCGTCAATCTCTCCAGCGACGCCGAACAGGAGTATTTCTCCGACGCGATCACCCAGGACATCATCGACAATCTCTCGAAACACCGCTGGCTCGACGTGCTCACCCGCAATGCGACCTTTGGCTACAAGGGTGGCGACATCAATACCGCCCTGCTGGGGCAGATCCTGGGCGCCGATTACCTCGTCTCCGGCAGCGTGCGGCGCGTCGGCAGCCGTATACGCGTGACCGCGGAGCTCGCCGCCGGCGCCAGCAGTCGCCAACTCTGGGCCGACCGATACGATCGCGAGCTCGAGGACGTCTTCGCCGTGCAGGACGAGATCACGCAGATGATCACGGCGAGACTCGAGCCCGCAATCGGCGATGCCGAGCGGCAGCGCGCCGTGCGCAGGGTCAGCCGCGACCTCGACGCGTGGGACTGTTATCACCGCGGCGTCTGGCATTTCTTCCGCTTCACCGCGCAGGACAACGCCGAGGCCCAGCGCCTGCTGCAACGCAGCCGCGAACTCGACCCCGGTTTCGGCGAGGCCCATGCGTGGTGGGCGTATGCAACGGTGCTGGGTATGGTCTATTGGGATACGATGCCGGCGCCGGCGCTGCTCGACGAGGCGCTCGCGGCGACTCACACGGCGCTGTCGATCGACGATCAGAACGCGGTCTTCTACGCGCTCGAAGCACGCGTGCAGATCGCGCGTGGCGAATACGAAAGCGCCAGTGCCGAGAATGCGCTGGCGATCCGACTGAACCCGACGCTCGCGGCCGCCTACTGCGGCCTCGGCGACACGCTCGCCTACATGGGCCGCTTCGAGGAGGCGATCGAGAACTTCGAGCTCGCGATCAACCTGAGCCCCAATGACCCGCAGCGCTGGGCGTTCCTGAGCTACGGCGCACTGGCGCTGATATTCAAGGGCGACTACGCCGCTGCCGTGCAATGGGCCGACCGCGCCAGCGTCATCCCGAACTGTCAGTACTGGACCCGCGCGCACAAGGCCGTGGCGCTCGCCTATCTCGGCCAGCTCGACGCGGCAGGCGACACCGTGCGACAGCTGCTCGCCGAGAAGCCCAATTTCAGCCGGACGTTCGCGCGGCAGAAGCTCTTCTACTTGAAGGATCCCCGACAACTGGCGCTCTACCTCGCCGGTCTCGAAAGGGCCGGCGTCCCCGAATAGGGGCGTGAGCGGCACGCGCCGGCAGCGGTGATCCCCAACGCGACAACCGCGGCAGGGTCGATCTAGACTCTGCGGATGCAGAAGAGCTTGCGTGCGGCGTCGGTGTTCCTGTTGCTCGCCTGCGGCGGCGTCACGGCGGCCGGGCGCGTGCCGGCCGTCCCGCTGGGGCAGGACTTCGTGCTCGAGGTCGGGCAGACCGTGCTGGTCGAGGGCGCGGGTTTCGGCATCACCTTCGTGGCCGTCACCGAGGATTCGCGCTGCCCGGCGGACGTCACCTGCGTGTGGGCGGGCAATGCCACGGTCGAACTGAAGGTGAGCATGACCGATGCCGCCGATACGACGGTGACGCTCAACACCGACCTGGAGCCGAAGGTCACGACGATCGGGGGGCACGAGTTGCGCCTGGTCGCGCTGGCGCCGGTCCCGCGCAGCGACGTCCGGATCGCGGCCAGCGCCTATTCGGCGACACTGCGCGTCGGGAAGATCGAGATCGAACCCGCCGCCGGTCGGGACGCAGCGGCCGATCCCCGCGCAATCGCCGCAGTGGGTGCGGCCGATATCACTTCCGTGAAGGCGCGTCCCTGACAGTGGCGCGTGGGTCCGTCTGGCGCGCTCGCCGGACTTCTACTGGCGCAGTACCTTCACATCGTCGATCCCGGCCTCGACCAGGCTGCCGGTGCTGGCGTCGGCGGCCTCGATCAGCAGGCGCACGGTCTGGCCGGCATAGGCGTTCAGGCTCACCGAGGCCGATGCCCATGCGCCGTCCTGGTTGACTGCCGCGCCCAGCTCCTCGAAGACCGTCGTGGTGGTCGTCCCGATCACCTTCACCCGCAGGAAGTCGGCATTCGAGCTGTTGCTGCCGTGGGCGAGGTAATAGCGGAAGGTGAGGCCCAGGTTCGCGCCCGCGGGCAGGGTGATGGCGGGCGAGCGGATCGAGGTCACGCCGCCGTCGATGTCGTTCGCGCCCGCGGACGCGCCTGCGAGCCGCCCGGTCACGAGATCGTTGACGCCGCTCGTCGTGGTGCCGAGCTGCTTCACGCCGAGAGAACTCGTCGCCTGCGGATCGCCGCGCTCCCAGCGCCCCGTCGTGGCCGTATCGGTGCCCGCCGGGTTCGCGGTCCAGCCCTTGTCGGTCTCGAAGTCATCGGCGAACACCATCGGCTGGCCGGCCGCGCCGGTCGCGAACACGAGATCGTCGTGGTCATCGTAGGCGCCCGGTCCGCAGGGGGCGGCGTCGCGCTGGTAGCGGAACCGCGCCCGCACGGCCTGCAGGGTGCCGGCGGGCAGGGTGTAGGTGGCCGACAGCGTTTGCGCCCCCGACGTCGTCGGCGACAGGGTGGCGAGGAACGTCCAGCCCGGGCTCTGCGCGTTGGCCGTGTAATAAAGATCCAGTTGGTCCGCCGACGGCGTGGTCCACGCCCAGACGCCGGCGTCGATGCGCACGTCCTTGCCGGGCGCGAGCGGCGTGCCGTCGGTGGTCGACACGCGCAGGCTGTCGAGCGACTCGTCGAGGTGGAAGGTGCCGGAGGCGCCGTCGGCGCAGGAATTGTTGATGCTATTGGGCGCGTTCGGCTCCGGTCCCTTGCCGTCGCGGCCGGTGAGCAGCGTGCCGGAGTCGCAGGAGTTCTCGACCGTGCCGCACATGGGCGCCTTCAGAGCGGCGTCGTACGCGGCCTGGCCGCCGGCATTGCTCACGGTCACGGTGACGCCCGCGCTGGCGCCGGCGTTGCCCGCCGCGTCGTAGGCCCTGGCGGAGATCGAATGACCGGCGCTGCTGACCGTCGTGGTGTCCCACGCGAACTCGTACGGAGCGGTGGAATCCGTGTGCACGAGCGTGCCGTCGACGTAGAACTCGACCTGCGTGACGCCGACGTTGTCGCTCGCCGTCGCGCGCACCGTGGTCGTGCCGCTGACCGTGGCGCCGTTGGCCGGTGCGCTGATCGACACGCTCGGGGCGGTGGTGTCGCCGCCCCGACAGGCGGCCGGCACCGCGAAGCCGTTGCTGGGCGTGGTGCTGGCCGGGCCGCCGCTCACGGCATCCGTGCCCAGTCCGAAGGCCGCGAACGCCTGCCAGATCCGGCAGGCGTCCTCGCCGCCGTGCAGGTCCGTGGCCGCCTGGATGATGCCGTCGCGCACCTGCGTGAAGGTCGGATTGCAGGCGGTGTTCTTCAGGCCCTCGTTGACGTAGAGCATCGCGCGCTGGTTGCCGGCGCTGCCCGTCGCGTTGTAGAGGTCCGGATCGAAACCCCAGTGATCGACCAGCGCCCAGTACACCTCCCACGCCGCCTGCGCCCACACCGAGCCCACGCCGTGCGGGACCGCCATGCCGTTGATGCTGGCGTAGGTCCAGGTATTGATGGCGGGATCGGTGCTGTAGCGCTGGGTGCGGATGCCACCGCCGCCCGGCGGCTGGTTGAAGGCGTAGGTCCCGATGCCGCGGCCGTCGGTGCCGCGATCGCCGGGCCTGGCCGTGTACACCAGCGCCCACCAGTCGCTCAGTCCCTCGCCGGGCTGCTGGCGGTTGGTGAGACAGGCCGTGTTCGACGGCCCGCCCACGAGCCGGTTGGAGATGCCGTGTCCGTACTCGTGGATGATGATGCCGTTGTCGAGGTCGCCGTCACGATCGGGTGTGGGCGCCGACCACAGGTACATCTGCATGCGCGGCCGCGAGCCGTCGGGCGGCGTGGAGAAGTTGGCGTTGTTGGTGCCGGAGCCGTCCTGCGCCTCGGCGCGCACGTCGTCGTTGCCCAGGCCGCCATGACCGTAGTTGTTCACCTGGAAGTTGCCGCCCGCCTCGTCGAAGCCGTACTGGTACTGGATGTCGTGGATGAGGTTGTTCCAGTAGAAGAGGTTGGTCACGGCTGCGGGCCGGTAGCTGGCCGGCTCCTGGGCGAGATCGACGGGAAAATCGAAACTGCGGCTGCTGCCGCCGTCGGGACTCGATCCGGCATCGGGCGAGTTGTTGGCGTCGACGTCGGTGTAGGCGTGCACGCTGTTGCCCTGCGTGGTGTTGAACTCCGCACCGGCCGCGCCGTTGGTGTCGTGCCAGCCATACGGCGAGGCGGCGGAATTGGACGGGCTGGTCACCAGCACACGGCCGTCGGCGGGCGCCGGCGGCGTGGCATGGCTCGGGCTCTCCACCGGCCGCGCATACACGCGGTACTGATCGGCGGCCGTCTGATCGAAGCGCGTCCACACGGTGCCGTCGGTGGCGTCGACGGTGAAGTCGAAGACGTGCTGCTCATCGAGCGTGTGGATCTCGAAATTCCACACCAGGTGCACGACGTCGCGCCGTATCGGCAGCCACATCAGGCGGCCGTTGATGGGGGCGAGCGAGAGATTGGCCGGATCCACCGCCGCGGCGCCGGGCATACCGAGGGCGGAGTCGAGCGCGGCCGGCGGCGAGGCGAGGCCGATGCCGAGGTGCGCGGCGGCCTTGCTCACGGCGGTGGCGAGATCGATGGGCGGCGGCACCCCGGGGTCGAAGAAGGCGGCAGTCGCGCTCACCGCCGCCGCCACGTTGGGCATGAAGGCGTTGTTCACGCTGAGGATGCGGCCCTCGCGATTGACGTTCACCTGCAACTGCGCGCCGTAGACCGGCAGCCCCTGATGCAACTGGCGCAGGTAGACGTGCGTGGCGCCGGTCACCTTCGAATGGACCTGGTCGGTGACCTCGTAGCTGGCGAAGTCCTCGGGACTGAGGGCGAGCGAAGCGGCGTTCTCCCTGAGGTACTCCAGCGCGATCGTCCCGGGGTCGCGGCCCGGCTGCTCCGCGGTGAGATATCCGCCGTAGCGCGACAGCGATCGCACCGCGCCGGTGAGCTCGTCGTAGGTGACCGCCAGGTCGGGGACCGCGCGCGCCATGGCCGCGACTGCGGACTCCTGCACCGGCTGCGGCATCTGCCGGAAGCCGCGGTTGTAGGTGACACGCGCATCGTAGTGACGATCCGCGGTATCGACCTGCGCGACGGCGGAGGAGCCGTCACTCGCCGTCAGCACCATGCCCTGCGCGACGCCGAGCGCCAATGCGAGCGTGAACGTCCGTGCGAGCCTTGCGGACGCAGTCGGCCGCCGCCTCGGCCTGCGTCGGGGGAAGTGTGTTGCAGCAGACATCGCGCGGCCTTCTTGCATGGGGTCCCTCTTCCCGATGCTCGCGCGCTTCACGACATGCCGCGGCTCGATCGGCGCGGACATGCGGCGTCTCCGGGGTCACCGTCGAGGGGCGCTCGCCGGCGATCGCGCGCACGGAGGCAGTGCTTCGTCCATCCCTGGCCTGATCTGAACCTAGGCATCCGCCGGGTCGAAGTCAAGGCGGCCTGGATGCCTCGTCCTGGCGGGTGATGCCCGCGCACGTCACGGCCGCGGGCCGCCAGGTCGGGAACGCTCCCTGCCCGCAAATCATAGAGTCCATCCATTCGCGATTCTGCGACTCCTCCACCAGTTTGCAGGCTGCCCTGGCGGCAGCTCGTGTTTCATAGAGAGGCAGACGTGCAAGCGGCGTGGCCGAGTGCGTGCCTCTTCGGCGCCGCGCGCGTGGACTTCAGTCGGGGGATCTGAAAGGATCGCCGGTCGATGGACCGCACCGGGATTCAAGGCGAGGCGACGCGGATGCTGACGCTATATCAGTTCACGTTCTCGCACTTCTGCGGGAAGGCGCGCTGGGCACTGGACTACAAGGGCCTGCCGTACACGCCCCGCAACCTCCTGCCGGGACTGCACCGGCGCGTGGTGCTGCGGCTGGCGCGGAAGTCCACGGTTCCACTCCTGATCGACAACGGCGAGATCATCCAGGGCTCCACCGAGATCATCGATCACCTCGACGGCAGGTACCCGGAATATCCGCTGACGCCTGCGGCTCGATCGCAGGCTAAGGAATCGCGCGAGTGGGAGGCATTTCTCGACGCCGAGATCGGCGTGCCGCTGCGCCTGTGGGGCTACTACCATCTGCTGCCGGACAGCCGGCTCGCGCTGAAGGTCATGCTGCGCGGCGCGCCGTGGCACGCGCGGCTGTATTACCCGCTGATGTTTCCCAGGGTACGGGAGCGGATGTCCCGCTACCTGCACATCGATGCCGACTCCGCGCGGCAGGCGGAACAGCGTGTGATGGCTGCGCTCGCGCGCCTCGACGACACCATCGCGAACCGTCCGTATCTCGTGGGCGGAGAGTTCACGCGGGCGGATCTGACGGCCTGTTCCCTGCTCGCCTTGCTGTGTCCGCCCGGGAACGGCGAGGCCGCGATTGCCCTGCCGCAGGCGATGGCTGATCTCATCGATGCGCACAGGGCGCGGCCGTATGCGCGGTGGGTGCGACAGGTGCAAGCCGGACATCGCAACGCAGGTCATGCGACGGGCAGGGCCGCGGCCTGAGGTTCCGTCCCGTCGGTGTCGCGTCGCGCCCTTTGTCTTGATGCTCGCCGCGGATGTGCCGGGGACCGCGGTGGCCTGAGAAACCGCGATGACATCGGCCGGGACGATTGCGCTTCCGTCACCGGCCGGCCCGGCGAACGAGCCACTGCAGCAACTGCTGATGAAGCGGCCGCGCCTTCCCGTGTCCTATACTTTGTCCAGATTGATGTCCGACGTATGACCATGCGGGGGCCGTCGTGGCGGCGGCGCTGGCGCGCGCAATCAGGGAGTCTTCATGTCGCTACTGACGATGCTGCAGACGGAGCACAGGAATCTCGCCAGGCTGCTGGACGTGGCCGAGGGCGAGCTGCTGAAGATGGAAGGCGGCATCGAATGCGATCGCGAGCTGCTGCGCGCCGTGGCCGAGTACTGGCGCGAGTATCCCGGGCAGTGCCACCATCCGAAGGAGGACCTGGCCCTCGAGAAGCTGCAGCAGCGCGGCGTACTCGGGCCCGAGCTGCCGGCAGCCGTGGCCAGGGAGCACGTGGAGCTGAGCCTGCTCAACGAGTCGCTGACGCGCGCCCTCGACGGTGGCGGCGGGAAGCAGTCCGCGGAACTCGAGGCGGTCCTGCGCCAGTTCATCGATCGCAACCGCGATCACATGCGGAACGAGGAGCGGTCGTTCTTCCCGGCCATGCATCAGCATCTGGCCGAGGAGGACTGGGAGGACCTGGAGTTCGATCTCTTCGATCGCGAGGACCCGGTATTCCATCAGGCCGATGAGAGCAAATACCGCGTGCTGCTCGATGCAATCCTGGCTATGGAGGAGCGGCGTGCCGCCGGGCAGGGTCAGCAGCCGGCGGGGGAGGAATTGCAGCCGGGCGTGACGGATTGGATCGCGGATATCACCACCGTGGCGCAATTCAACGAACTCGCCGCCGCGGGCCGCCTGCCGGGCGACGTGCATCTGCGCGCGAAGCCGGGGAAGGGTTACGTTCTGGAGCGCGGCGGGACTCCGATCACGACCATCCCCACGGCGGACGAGCAACGTGCCGCGTGGTGCGCCTGTTATTTCCTTCTCGGCGCCGATCGCGGCTGATAGCGACGGCGAGCGCATCTCCCGGATCCGGAAGCGCGAGCCGCCCAACAGGCAAGAGCAGCGGTCCCGATAAGCCGTTCCAGGCGGCGCGGACTGGTATGCAACTTGCTGCGGGGGAGGACTTCCTCCTGCCACTGGGTGCCAGATGTTGCCCGAGATCAATGCCCGGAAGCCCGACGAGGAGACGCGGGGCGCAGACCCGGTCGGCGGGCCGCGCGCGCTTTCGCTCGCCGGCACGCCGGAGCGCGCGCGCCAGGATCAGGACCTCCTGCACAAACTCTCCCGCCAGGTCCCGGGCGTCATCTACCAGTTCCGCTGTTACCCCGACGGGCGCTCCTGTTTCCCCTACGCCAGCGACGCCATCCGCGACATATACGAAGTGACGCCGGAGCAGGTGCGCGAGGACGCCTCGGTGGTCCACGCGCTGTTGCACCCGGAAGACCATGCCGGCGTGCTTGCCTCGATGCGGGAATCGGCGGCGACCCTGACCCCCTGGCAGTACGAGTACCGGGTCATCCTTCCCAGGCAGGGCATGCGCTGGCGCCGGGGTGAGGCGCGGCCCGAGAGGCTCGAAGACGGCAGCGTGCTCTGGCACGGCTTCATCACCGATATCACCGATCGCAAGCAGGTCGAGCAGGACCTGCGCGCGAGCCAGGAGCGCTTTCAGCTTGTTCTCGAGGCCACGCACGACCACATGTGGGTGTGGGACATCGCCACCGACAGGATGAACTGGCCCGGGCGCGTGCGCGAGTCCTCGGCCCTCACGGCCGCGGAGCTCGACACCCATGCCGCGTTTCGCCGGCGAATTCACGCCGAGGACCGCGCTGTCTACGATGTCTCCATCAGGGATGCCCTGGCGGGCGGCAAGGATGGCTGGGAGTGTGAGTTCCGTTTGCGCCGCGGCGACGGCACCTACGACTGGGCGCATGGCCGCGGCCGGGTGGTGCGCGACGAACAGGGCAGGGCGGTGCAGATGATCGGCGCCACCGTCGACATCAGCGGGCGCAAGAACGCCGAGGCGGCCCTGCGCGAGCGCGAGCAGCGTTGGCTGCTGGCGCTGGAGGGGTCCAACACCGGCGCCTGGGACTGGGACGTGCCGAGCGGAACGGTGATATACGCTCAGCGCTGGAAGCGCATCCTCGGGTACTCCGATGAGGAGATCGGCAACACCGTGGAAGCCTGGGAGAAACTCGTGCATCCCGAGGATCTGCCGGCCGCACGGCGGGCCGTCGAGGCGGTGGTGAGCGGTCAGACCGGGGAGTACCACGCAGAGCACCGCCTGCGTTGCAAGGACGGGAGCTGGAAGTGGACGTCGGACAGGGGCACGACCATCGAGCGCCAGGCGGACGGGAAACCCAGGCGGGTCGTCGGCGCGCTCATCGACATCTCCGATCGCAAGCAGGCCGAGGCCGACCGCGCCCAGCTCCAGGCGCAGCTCATGCAGTCGCAGAAGATGGAGGCGATCGGACAGCTCAGCGGCGGCATCGCCCACGACTTCAACAACATCCTCGGTATCATCATGGGCAACATCGACCTCGCGATGATGCATGCGAGATCCGCTCACGGTGCCTCCGTGATCGAGTACCTCATGGGCATACAGGAGGCCGGCGAGCGGGCGCGCGATCTCGTGAAGAAGATGCTCGTGTTCAGTCGCCGGCGCGGCGACAGCGACGCCAGACCGATCGCACTGCAGGGGATCCTGAGCGAGGTGAAGACGATCCTGGCCCGAACCTTCCCGTCCGGGATCCAGATCGCGGAACACATCGACCCGGACGCCCCCCCGGTGTGCATCGACCCGACCGACATACACCAGGTGATGCTCAATCTCGCGATCAACGCCCGTGACGCGATCGGTGAGCACGGCAGGATCGACGTCACGCTGCGGCACCGGCGCAAGACCGCCGAGGTCTGCAGCGCCTGCCGCGAAGACATCCGCGGGGAGTACGTCGAGCTCACCGTGTCGGATACCGGCGCCGGGATCGCAACGGAGGATCTGGCGTGGATCTTCGAGCCGTTCTTCAGCACCAAGGAGATGGGCAAGGGCTCCGGCATGGGCCTGTCCATGGTGCACGGGATCGTGCACAAGGCCGGCGGTCACATCCTGGTCGACACGGTTCCGGGCGCGGGCACGTCGGTGCGGATGCTGTTTCTCCCGGCGGCCGCGGGTTCGGATGAGGAGGCATCGCAGAAGGCGTGCCGGACTCCCTTGCGCGCGGCGACCGGCCGGCGTGTGCTGCTGGTCGATGATGAACCGGCACTGGCGTCGATCCTGGCGAGGACGCTGGAGAACTCCGGCTATCGCGTCCAGGTCTTCACCGACAGCGGGGCGGCATTGCAGGCCTTTCGTGCGGCGCCGGAGGAGTTCGACGTACTGGTTACCGACCAGACGATGCCGGGGCTGAGCGGCGACAGACTTGCCTGCGCCGTCATGGAAGAGAAGCCGGGAATGCCGGTCATCCTGTGCACCGGCTTCAGCAGCAAGGTCGACGAGGCGACGGCCATCGCCCTCGGCATCACCCGGTTCCTGCCCAAGCCCGTGTCGACCATCCAGTTGATACAGGCGGTGCACCAGGCGCTCACGACCGCGCCGGAGCAGGACACGGACCGCGACGCATCCGCGA
>JAJVHZ010000101.1:26332-66984 GCA_022072255.1 Gammaproteobacteria bacterium
ACTGGGCCTTCGAGTATTCGCTGGACTACGTCAAGACCAATCTGCGCGAGGCCGATGGATCCAAGGCGGGCGATTATTCCACGGCGACGATGCTCGGACAGATCATGTACCGCTACCCGCTGTGGAACGATCGTCTGGTCCCTTTCGCGATGGCGGGCGGCGGCGTCGGGCTGGGCGAGTTCAGCGGGCGCGAGGATTTTGAGTTCGACGGCGGCGGCAGCGATTACGACGCACTGGGTGTGTTCGGCGGCGGTTTCGACTACTTCCTCGTGGACAATATTGCGCTGACGGCGCAGGCGAAGTATTACTTCGGGTTCGATCCGAGCGTGCGATTCGGCGCGCAGCGGCCGGAGCTGTCGAACGACCAGGTCGTGCTGAGCGGCGGTCTGCGTGTCTACCTCGACAGCCTCGGCGCGGGCGAGCGCGCGCGCGCCGCGCGCTCCGACCCCGGCCGCGACAGCGACGAGATGCGCGGCTACTTCGCGCTGCGAGCCGGCAAGGCCTACTTCACCGATCGGCACACGATTCCGGGGATCGCCATCGAGGAATCTTCGGGTCTGTGGGGCAACGGCGGGTTTGGCATGAACCTGAATCGCCATTTCGGCGTCGAACTCGCGATCGAGGGCGGCCGCGCCCAGATCACCTCCAGCACGCTCGGAAGCATCACCGGTTACCCCGTGTACACCGGCGCGATCCTGGGCCGGGCGCGCTATCCGATGTTCGACGATCGCGTCAGCCCCTACGTGCTCGCCGGCGGCGGCATCGGCTTCGGCGAGACCGGCGATCGCGATCAGCCGTTCTCGGTGACCGGATTCGGCGGCGGGAACGACATATCCGGGATCTTCGTCCTGGGCGGCGGCGCGGAGTATTTCATCGAGAAGAACGTGGCCGTGGGCCTCGAGGTGAAATACACCACGCTGTTCGAAACCGAGGTCACGGTCAACGGGCAGCCCGGAGAGCTCTCCCCGGATTACGTGTCGGTCTCCGCGGGCATACGCATCTTTTACCCGTAGTTGCTCCTCTGCCGGTCGTGGCGTGCCGCGGGAGGCGTCCGTCGTCGGCGACAGGATTCCGTGTGCCGCGCGCTGTTCCGGCCCCTGCCGTCAGGGCTCTGACGGCCCGTATCGCCCGGCTGCGTTTCCGCTCGACCGCAAGCCGGCCGGCAAGCGCTGGATTCTGGCGGGCTTTCCGTCCGGCCCCGGCGGGCACCGGTGCGCGGGTCGGGGGCGGGAATGCCTGCGCCGGACCCGGCACGCCCGCTGCATGTGCCTGCCCGGAGGCCGTGGTGCCCACGGCGAAATGTCAGACGGCGGTGCAGCAGGGGATTGCGATGGCGCGAGCGGTGAGGCGGCGGATGGTGGTGAAGTTCCTGGCCGGCGTGGTGGCGCTGGCGCTCTATCTCATGGGCGCAATCGACACGCCACGGCTCGAGGACGCCTCGCAGGTGCACTACGCCACGGCGGGCGTCGCCTCCGGGGGCTCCACGCCCGCCGACGGCTGAGCCTCTCCCTGATCCCCTAACCCCGGGGAGTGCCGGCGGTATGCACGGCGTGCACGTGGCACCCCGTCAGGTAGCGTGAAACCGCGCCGGCATCGAGTTCGGTCCCCGCAAGCCCGATGTATCCATCAGGACGCAGCAGGTAATAGGCCGGTCCGGCGATCTTCGCGCGCGCCAGCTCCCTCGTATTGTCCGGATCCGCGGGCACCGCATGGATCTGCACCAGATCGCCGTAGCCCGCCCCCGTCCCCGCCGGCACCGGCTGTCCGAAAACCAGCAGATGGAAGTGCAGGTCGTCGAGCTGCCGGAACAGATCGTCCGGCCCGCTGCGCGCCCGCAGCTTCAGCCTCAGCCACGGGAAACGATCGCCCGCCACCGGGGCGCCGCTCTTCAGGCCGGTGCGGTTCTGCGATAACGGGCTGCGCGGATAGCGCACACCGATCTGCGAGATCGTCCTGAAGGCGAGCCGGCGCACCCGTTCGATGGTCATCGCCACGGCCGCGAGCCTCGCGATGACGCGCGTGCGCAACAGGCTCGCGACCCGGCTGTCGGAGACCACCAGCGTGAACGCCTGGTCGGTGGTCTGGAGCAGACGGCGCGCGACCGGCAGCCGTTCCTGCTCGTAGGAGTCCAGCAGTCGGGCCTCGGCGCGGCCGCCGAGAACGAGGCCCAGCTTCCACGCGAGGTTGTAGGCATCCTGCAGCCCGGTGTTCATGCCCTGCGCGCCCACGGGGCTGTGGATGTGGGCCGCGTCGCCGAGCAGGAAGCAGCGCCGATCGCGGAAGCGCTCCGCGGCGCGGTGGTGTATGCGGTAGGTGGAGAACCAGCCGCACTGCAGGAATTTCAGCGCAGTGCCGGCCTCCTGCCGGATCGCCGGAACCACCTCTTCGAAGGCCAGATCGTCGCGCGCCCGCAATGGCGGGGGCAGGATGCCGATCACGCGCCAGCGGTCGGCCCCGCGCATCGGGAAGAACAGGTGGAATCCGTCCCGCCACAGGTAGACGTTGAGCTCGCCCGGCTTCATGGGCCCGGTTGCCGCGGTATCGGCGACGAAGAAGACCTGCTCGTACGGCGCGCCGGGAAAGCCGATGCCGCTCAGCTCGCGCACCGCGCTGCGTGCGCCGTCGCATCCCGCCACCCATGCCGCCTCGATCTCGGTCGTGCGTCCATCCGGTTGCCGGAGCGTGACTTCGACGCGATTGGGATGCTGCCGCAGGGCGATGAGCTCGGTGTTCCATTGCACGGCCACGTCCCAGTCGCGCAGCTTGGCGCCCATGATCCGCTCGTTGTCGTCCTGCCCGAGCATCAGCACGAACGGATAAGGGCTCAGCTCACGGCCGATGTCGCCCAGCGGGATGCGAGCCGTCCATCGGCCGTTTGCCCACAGGTTGGCGCCCCCAGCCTGGAATCCGAGTGCGAGCGCCTGGTCGATGATGCCGAGCCTCGCATAGATCTCGAGCGTGCGCGCCTGCACCGCCATCGCGCGGGTCTGCTGCGCGGGTCCGGAGTGCCGATCGATGATCATCGCGCGTATGCCGCGGCGCCCGAGTTGATTCGCGAGCATCAGTCCGGTCGGTCCCGCCCCGACGATGAGTATGTCCGTGTGCATATGGTCCCTGCTGCCAGACCGGCGTGGCGTGTCAGCTCAACACGTAATTGACCGGCTGCAGCGGCGGCGGCACGTCGGTCTCGCCCAGCGTCTGCCGCAGGTCGATCTCGATGATGCGGCAGACCGCGGCGAGCGGCAGGGCGTAGGGTTGGGTGCCGAACGGTTCCTCGATCTGCGTGCCCACGGCGTCCAGGCCGAAGAAGGTGTACGCCAGGACCGCGGCGATGAGCGGCGTGGCCATGCCGCAGCTGTCGAGCAGACCGAAGGGCACCAGCAGGCAATACACGAAGATGGTCCGGTGCAGGAGCAGCGTGTACGCGAACGGCACCGGCGTCGTCCTGATGCGCTCGCAACCCGCGAGGGCCGCGCTCATGGCGGCGAGCTGAGTCTCCATCACCGGCGCCAGGACAGGATTGATCCAGCCCTGCTCGCGGCAGCTCCGCAGTTCACGCGCGGTCGCGGCGATCATCGCCGTGGTGGGGCTGCGCGCCGCGCACACCCTGCGCAGCGTGTCGGCGTCCAGCAGCGGCCGCAGATCCACGGCCGGCGGGCTGCCGCGCAGTTCGTGGCGCAAGGCGTGGGGAATGGCGATGATGCGGTAGACGAGCCCGCGCACGATCTCGGCCTCGCTTGCCGGCGGCGCCATCAGCGTCGAGGTCTGGCGGGCGAGGTTGCGGCACGCGATGGTCAGATCGCCCCAGAGCCTGCGCGCCTCCCAGTAGCGGTCGTAGCAGACGTTGTTGCGGAAGCCGAGGAAGATGGCGAGCGTCATGCCGATGAGCGTGAAGGGCGCGACGTCCAGGTGCAGCTTCACGCCCACGATGCGGCCGCCGAAGACGGTGATCGCCGTCGCCACTGCGATACTGAAGACGAGCGGCCTCCAGATGTCGCCCAGGATCGAGCCTCGCAGGGTCAGCAGCAGGCGGACGGCGGAAGGGCGGTCGCGGACGATCATGGTCTGCTCATCGCAAGTTCTCAGGTCTTCAGGCGGTAGCCGGTCCGGAAGATCCACCAGACCGCCGCCAGGCACAGGCCGAGGAAGCCGAACGTGGCCGCCACGCTCAGCCCCACGTTCACGTCGGCGAGCTCGTAGAAGCTCCAGCGGAAACCGCTCACCAGGTAGACCACGGGATTGAACATGCTGACCGCCTGCCAGAACGGCGGCAGCATGTTCACGGAATAGAAGGTCCCGCCGAGGAAGGTGAGGGGCGTGATGAGAAGCAGCGGGATCACCTGCAGCTTCTCGAAGCCGTCGGCCCAGATGCCAATGATGAATCCGAACAGGCTGAAGGCGAACGCCGTCAGCACCAGGAAGACGATCATCCAGACCGGATGCTCGATGCGCAGCGGCACGAACAGCCCCGCCGTGGCGAGGATGATGAGGCCGAGGATGACCGACTTGGTGGCGGCGGCGCCGACGTAGCCGAGCACGATCTCCAGCGGCGATACCGGCGCGGAGAGCAGCTCGTAGATCGTGCCGGTGAAACGCGGGAAGTAGATGCCGAAGGAGGCGTTGGAGATGCTCTGCGTCAGCAGCGACAGCATGACGAGGCCGGGCACGATGAACGCGCCGTAGCTGACGCCTTCGATCTCGGTGATGCGCGTGCCGATCGCCGCCCCGAAGACGATGAAGTAGAGCGAGGTCGAGAGCACCGGCGAGACGATGCTCTGCATCAGCGTGCGCCACGCGCGCGCCATCTCGAAGTGATAGATCGCGCGGACCGCGTGCAGGTTCATCGCGTTTTCCTCACCAGGTCGACGAAGATGTCTTCGAGCGAGCTCTGGTCGGTGTGCAGATCGACGAAGCCGATGCCCGCGCCGCCCATCTCGTCCAGCAGCGCGGTGATGCCGGTGCGCTCGGCCTGCGTGTCGTAGGTATAGACCAGCGTATTGCCCTCGGCGCCGAGCTCGAGCTTGTACTTCGCGAGCGAGGCCGGGACCTCCGCCAGCCTCTCGCGCAACTGCAGCGTGAGCTGCTTGCGGCCCAGCTTGCGCATCAGCGCCTCCTTGCCTTCGACCAGCAGCAGCTCGCCCTTGGCGATCACCCCGACCCGATCCGCCATCTCCTCGGCCTCCTCGATGTAGTGCGTGGTCAGGATGATCGTGACGCCGGAGTCGCGCAGCGCGCGGACGATGTTCCACATGTCCTTGCGCAGCTCGACGTCGACCCCGGCGGTCGGCTCGTCGAGGAACAGGATCTGCGGCTCGTGCGAGAGCGCCTTGGCGATCAGCAGCCGGCGCTTCATGCCGCCGGACAGTGTCATGACGCGGTTGTCCTTCTTTTCCCACAGCGAGAGGTCCCTGAGTACCTTCTGGATGTGCGCGGGGTTGGGCGGCCTTCCGAACAGGCCGCGGCTGAAGCTGGTGGTCGCCCACACCGACTCGAAGGCGTCCGTGGTGAGCTCCTGCGGCACCAGGCCGATCATCGAGCGCACCGCCCGGTAGTGCGCGGCGATGTCCCGGCCGTCGACCAGCACCTCGCCCTCGCTCGGATTGACGATCCCGCAGACGATACTGATGAGGGTGGTCTTGCCGGCGCCGTTCGGGCCGAGCAGGGCGAAGATCTCGCCGCGGCGGATCTCCAGATTGATGCGCTTCAGGGCCTGGAAGCCGGAGGCGTAGGTCTTCGAGAGGTTGGAGACGGCGATGATGGGTGTCACGGCGCAGATTCTACCCGTAACGATCGCCCAGCGGGTGGAATGACCCCCGTGCGCGCATCGGGAGCGGCCGGCGGCGTCCAAAAAAAAACGGCGCCGAAGCGCCGTTTCTTCCGCGTTCCCTGGTTGCGCCTACTTCCAGGCGATGCTCGCGTTCGCGGTGGATACCGCCGCGGACTTCGCACTCTCCGTGCCGGCGAGATTCACCGCGCTCACCGCGTAGGTGTGCGTTCCGCCAACGCCCTGATCGACGTAGAAGGTGCCACCGCGGGTGGAGATCGGCAGCCTGACGCCGTCGCGGTAGACGGCGTACTCGAGCACGTCGGCCTGGCCATTGTCGTTCCAGGAGATGAGCCAGGAGTCCAGCATCTTCTGGATCTTCAGGCCCGCCGGCACGGCCGGCGTGGACGCCGGCGGCGCGAACACCGCGTTACCGGTGTTGGTGAGCGTAGCCACCGAGCCGGCGCCGGAGAGGAAGGTCGGCGACTGGTACCTGTTGTCGAGCACCTTCGCCTCGGTGGTCGAGGAGAAGGCGAACGCGATTGGCCGGTTGCTGCTGACGCCGCCGTTGCGCGCGATCACCGTGTTGTTGCTGGCGACCAGCCCCGTCATGTAGGAGTCGGAGGAATCCGAACCGATGAAGAAGCCGTTGATCGCCCCGGAGATGCCGTTGGCCACCATGACGACGTTGCTGTCGAAGGTGTTGCTGCCGCTGCCATAGCGATCGCGAATGCCGTAGATGTTGTTCTCGACATAGCCGCCCGAGGTGGCGACCGCGGAGTACTGCACGTCGATGCGGTTGCGGAACACGCGGTTGCCGTTGGCGCCGTTGGAGGTGCCGTTTTCCCAGCCGTCGAGGATGATGCCTCGGCCATCGTCCGAGACGATCTGGTTCTCGTAGATGTCGAAGTTGTCGGCCTTGGCCAGCAGCATGCCGTAGGGCGCCTTGCTGCCCTGGCTGCGCTTCTGCTGGATGCGGTTGCCGTAGATCTGCGAGCGGGGGGTGCTCGCGGTGGTCGTGCCGGTATAGATGATCTGCATGCCGCGGTGACCGTTGACCAGCACGTTGTCGTGGATGCTGATGCCGGCCGTGCCGCCGCCGCCGCTCACGTAGATCGGATCTGCGCCGCTGCCGTCGAGAGCTGTAGTGCCGCCCAGCACCTCGACGTAGTTGCGGTAGATCTGCGAGCCGGTGAACCGGTAGCCCTGCGAGTTCATGATGCCGTTGGACTGGAAGCCGGTCGTGCGGATCACCATGTCGTGCACGATGAACTTGCCGGGCGTGGAGGTCGAGCCGGCGAGGAAGATGGCCGGGGAGCCCGCCGTCTTGCCCGCGCCCTGCACCACCGTGCCGTTCATGATGGTGATGTTGTCGGCGAAGGTCGCCGTCTCGATGCCCCGCACGCGCGAGCTGCCCGCGGCGTTGTTGTAGGTGATGGTGTAGCCGTTGAGATCGAAGGTGATGTCGCTCGCCGTGATCCGGACGGCCTGTCCCGCGGTCGTGAGATTGCCCGTCAGCTTGTAGACCTTGCCGGCCTGGTTCAGCGTCACCGTCGAGGTGCCGCCCGGCACCGCGATCTCCGCGCCGGTCGGCGGCGGCGGTTCAGGCGTGGGTGTCGGCGTCGGCGTCGGTGCCGGCGTGGGTGTCGGCGTCGGTGCCGGCGTGGGCGTGGGCGGGGGCGTCGGTGTCGGTGTCGGCGTCGGAGCAGGGGTGGGCGTGGGCGTTGGTGTCGGTGTCGGTGTCGGCGTCGGTGTCGATGCGGCGACGAAGGTCGCGGTGACCTTCGTGGTCCTGCTCATGGTCACGGAGCAGGTCGACGCCTTGCCGGTGCAGGCGCCGGACCACGCCGAGAAGGCGTAGCCGGCCTTGGGCGTGGCCTTCAGCGTGACAATGGTACCGCCGGCGAAACTCTTGCTGCACTCGCCGGCCAGCCAGGAGCGTCCGTCGATGGCGCCGCAATAGATCGCCTTTGGCGTCGAGGCCACGAGCCCCGTCGTGGGTTTGGTGACATTCAGCCAGTAGGTTGCCGCGTGGGCGCCCAGCGGCGCCAACAGCGCCGCAACGACTGCTGTCCGTACCATGGTGGCGCGTTGATGTTTTCTCGTCATGTGGGACCTGTCCTTCTTGAATGTGTCGTTGGGTGTATTCGAGCCCGCATACAGCGGCCAGGACGCGGCCGTGCGATGCGTGCCCAGCGGTCCTTGGGTGAATGCGTAAGGCCTATAACGACCGGCTGTTGTTATGGTTGATAAGCCTACGGGACAGGGTGGCCGGCAAAGTGTGATGGCAGTCACGCGCAAGGCCGCCAATATCCTGACGCGTAGGACGCCGGATTTACGTTACGAATCCGTGCGTTGCGTATTGCCAGGGCGCGGCCGCCCGGTCTGTTCGGTCGGACTCGCTCCTACACACGAACGGCCTTCTAAAGTTTGCCTCCGTTCGCGCCGATCACCTGTCGAGGCCGCCGCTTCGGGGCACCCAAGGATCTGCAATGAAATCGACTAGGAGCGATCAGGAAAGAACCGCCATGGGCAGCCAGCGCGAGGATGCAAGGAAGACCAGCCCCCGGATCGGGGCACTCGTAACGGGCATCGGTGGACACGGAATGGCCTGCTGGCTCACGGGCGTGACCGGAGACGAACTGTCGTTGGTCGTCGCCCACGACTCGGTGCTCGGTGAACGGGACGCCGCCGCGCGGAGCCTGCTCGTCAATCTCTCCTGCCTGCTCGAGCGCAAATGGCATCTGCTGAACCTGCGCGGCACGATGGCCGGTGTCGCCGGCCGGGCCTTCAGGGTCCGCCTGACGACGCCGATCGCCGCGGAGCTCCAGGCGCAACTGCTTGCCCGCCTGTCCGGCGGCGCCGCATCGAGAACGTCCCGTTCCACGACACCACCGGCAACCTGCGCGCAGCCGGCCGCGGCGCCTTCCCCGGTGGCGACCGCAAGTACTCCGGTCGAGGCCTGCCGGGCGATCGCCGGCGAGCATGGCGCGCAATGGATGCACGCGCTCATCGCGAGGATCGATGCAACGCTGACGGAACAGGGCAGTACCGAGAGGCACCCGGCGTTCCGGCGCCGGCTGGAGGAGGATCGTGCCACGCTCGCGCTGGCGCAGGCGGCGATCCGGGAGGAAGTGGCGGCGCAGTTTGCGGGATCGGTGGACGACATGTTCAATTCCAGGCGCGACATCGCGGCGCGGGAGCGGACCATGGATCGGACCATGGGGCTCATGAACACCGCCGGACTCGAGGACATGATGAGCTTCGTCGACGTGGTGCAGGCGGTCGACCGCACCACGCACCCGCAGGTCCTCACGCTGGAGACGCGGCTCTCGCAACTTCTGCAGAAGGCCGTCAACGAGGACAACAATCTCCTGCGTGCCGAGCGCCTGTGCGAGATCGTCCTCGGCGCCATCATCGACCACTGGCCCGGCGGCGCGTCGAATCGCAAGGTCGTCACCGACGCCATGGGCGACACCGCGGCAATCCTGAACAAGGCCTACACGTCGATGAACGACGCCCTCGCGCCGGCAAGCACCGCGCCCGCGGCGCGCAGCGCCGTCGCCTGAGCGATCGCTGTTGCAATAGGCTCGTCCGGCTCGCGCGCGATGGCAACCCGCCCGCTTCGGGGGCGAAGGGGGTGCACAATCGCGCGACGCTGCGCCCCACCGCAGATCAACCCTTTGCTCTGCCCAGCCGGTTGACGAATGCCGCGTCTCGCGGTTCGCGTCGGCTCGAAGCTCTTTGATACGCATCCATGAGGTCCGGCTGCCGCCATCTCGTGTCAATTTCTTGGCGATCCATCCTGCAGACTTGCGCGCAGAGTCGTCGCTCGCTAACTTCGCTGTAGTATCGGCGGCACGGGCGAGTCCGGCATCGAGAGCCCGCGCGGTCATCAGGTGCAGCAGACCGCGATGCCCAATATTTTTCCTGCAGGGATTAAAGGGAGTCGATATGCGTAAGCTTCGTTCTCTCCTGGCGCTTGGCGTACTGGCGAGCTGCATTGCGACGGCAGGGCACGCGGCATCCGTGTCGTATTACCTGGATCAATCCAACGAGAATGTCGCTCTTCCGGATGGCAACAACTATGCGCTCGTTACGGTCGATGACAACACGGCCGGGTCGATCACCTTCACGGTGACGGCACTTCCGTCGCTGACCGGTCTTACCCCCTTGTCGAATTTCGGTATCCAGGAGTTTGCATTCAGCGTCACCGCCGCGAATTCAATCGCCGACTCGGGCGTTGTTTCAGGGCAGTGGACGCTGCCGACCGGCTGGAGCGGGAACATTCCACCGCCCGCCAACAACGAAGACGGCTTTGGAGCGTTCGAGTTGGCCGTCGCCGGCACCGGAAGCAGTCGGCAGGACCCACTTGTCTTCCGTCTGAACGGCACCGGTTTGACCATTAACGACTTCACTGAACTTTCGACGGGAACCGCGGCGCAGGGCAGCGTGTTCTTCGCCGCTCACATAGCGGGCTTTACCGCTCCAAGCTCTCCGGAGAATGTCACGAGCGCGTGGTTCGGCGGGTCGACGCCGGTGCCAGCCCCCGCCGCGATCTGGCTGCTGGGCAGCGCGTTGGCAGGTGTGGCGGTAGCAGTTCGGAGGGTGGAAAAGTCGTAGATCGCGACAACCGTTCAACCGCGGCAGGACGGCCCTTCGGGGCCGTTTTTATTTGCGCAGGGCGGTGGAGTGCGGCGTCTCGAGCGCGCGGCAGGACTCGCGATTGCGGTTCGGGTCGATACCGCCGGGGAAACTTCAGGAGTAGGCGGGCAGGCCGGTGATCGCCTCGCCGAGCACCAGCAGGTGGATGTCGCGCGTGCCCTCGTAGGTGCTCACGCTTTCGAGGTTGCACATGTGGCGGAAGCACTGGTGCTCGTCGAGGATGCCCACGCCGCCCAGGATGTCGCGCGCGCTGCGCGCAACCTCGAGCGCCATCTGCACGTTGTTCATCTTGGCCATCGAGATCTGCGGCGGCCTCAGCGAGCCCGCGTCCTTGAGCTGCGCCAGCCGCCATGCGAGCAGTTGCGCCCTGGTGATCGCGGTGGCCATGTGCGCGAGCTTCGCCTGCACCAGTTGAAAGCCCCCGATCGGGCGGCCGAAGGCGATACGCCGGATCGCGTACTGCCGCGCCTCCTCGAAACATGCCATCGCGGCGCCGAGCGCGCCCCAGGCGATCCCGTAGCGCGCCTGGTTCAGGCACTGGAAGGCGGACTTCAGTCCATCGGTCCGCGGCAGCAGGGCGCTGGCGGGAAGTTCGCAGTTCTCGAACTCGAGCCTCGCGGTGAGCGCCGCGCGCAGCGACAGCTTGCCCTCGATGAGGGATCTCCTGAAACCCAGGGCATCCTTTTCCACCAGGAATCCGCGCACGGCCTTCGGGCTGTCGGGATCGACGCCGTCCTCGCCTTCCACCTTGGCCCAGACGATGGCGACATCGGCGACGGTGCCGTTGCCAATCCACATCTTCCTGCCATCGAGTACGTAACCGTCGGCGGACTTGCGCGCGCGCGTCTGCATGCCGCCGGGATTGGAGCCGAACTCGGGCTCCGTCAGGCCGAAGCAACCGATCTTCTCGCCCTTCGCCATCGCCGGCAGCCAGCGCAGCTTCTGCTCCTCGGAGCCGAAGAGGTTGATCGCCATCATCGCGAGCGAGCCCTGCACCGAGGCGTAGGTGCGCAGCCCGCTGTCCCCGCGCTCCAGCTCCTGCATCATCAGGCCGCAGGCGACCGCACCGAGACCCGCGCAGCCGTATCCCCTGATGCCGGGCCCGAAGACCCCCAGCCGCGCGAGCTCGGGCGTGAGCTCCAGCGGGAAGGTGCCGTTGCGATAGTGCCGCTGGATGATCGGCAGGAACCGCTCCCCGACCCAGGCTCGCACGCCGTCGCGCACGCGCCGCTCCCCGGCCGAGCAGAGATCGTTCAGATCGTAGAAATCCGCTGCGTCGAAACCAGCCATGCCCGTGCTCCTCCGCGTCTAGATGGCGCCCGCCGCGCGCGCCGCGTCGATGTCCGCCGCGCTCAGTCCGAGCACGCGGTGCAGGACCTCCGCGGTGTGCTGACCGAGCATCGGCGGCGGGCTCGCACCGGCGCCGTCGTTCATTCCGAGCCTGATGGGCGAGCCCACCATGCGCAACGGTCCGATGGTCGGATGCGAAACTTCCATCACCATGCGGCGGGCCTGTACCTGCGGATCGGCAAAGGCACGGTCGAGGGTGTTGACCGGACCGGAAGGCACCTCTGCCTCGGCCAGGCGCGACAGCCATGCGGAGGCCGGTCGGGCTGCCAGCACCTCCTCCAGCAACGGTATCAATACCGCGCGGTGGCGTACGCGCAGGGGATTGGTGCGGAAGCGGTCGTCCGCGGCGAGATCGGGACGGCCGACGGCGGCGCAGAAGCGCTGCCATTGCCCGTCGTTGCCGACCGCGACGATGATGTGGCCTTCGCGGGTCGCGAACGCCTGGTAGGGCACGATGGTCGCGTGCGCGTTGCCGTAGCGTTGCGGCACCTGGCCGGTGACCAGGTAGGCCGAGCCGACGTTCGCGAGCCATGCGAGCGTGGAGTCGAACAGCGAGATGTCGATGCGCTCGCCGGCGCCGCCGCGTTCGCGCGCGAGCAGCGCGGCCATGATCGCACTGGCGGCGAACAGGCCCGAGGTGATGTCGGAGATCGCCACGCCGACCTTCATCGGCGCGCCGTCCGGGTCGCCGGTGATGCTCATCACCCCGGCCATCGCCTGGATCAGCACGTCATAGCCGGGCACGTCGCGATACGGACCGTCCTGCCCGAAGCCGGTGATGCTGCAGAAGACCAGCCGCGGGTTGATCGCATGCAGCGGCTCGTAGCCGAGTCCGGCCTCCTCGAGCGTGCCGGGCAGGAAGTTCTCGATCAGCACGTCGCTGTGCGCGGCCAGGCCGCGGATGTAATCGCGGCCGCGATCCGATTTCAGGTTGATCGTGACGCTCTTCTTGTTGCGGTTGCAGCACAGGTAGTAGGCGCTCTCGCCGCCCACGAACGGCGGCCCCCAATGCCGGGTGTCGTCGCCGCTGCCCGGGCGTTCTACCTTGATCACCTCGGCACCGAGATCGCCCAGCACCATGGCGCAATACGGCCCGGCGAGGACGCGGGAGAGATCCAGCACACGAATGTGCGCGAGCGGAAGCGCCATAGATGAGGCCATGTTACTCGAAGTGGCCCGCGGATATTTCCGCCGGGCGGCGCAGCGCCTGGCAGCGCTCGCGCGTGCAGCGGGTCGCCGGGCGGTCGCGCCCCGCGTGCCGCGGCGACACTACGATGCTGCGGTGCGCGCGGGGTCCTGCGGGTGCAGGAGATCGGCGAGGGTGCAGTTGTCCAGGTGCGCGAGAAACGCCGCCAAGGCGCCGGAGACCACGCCTGTCAGCCGGCAGTGCCCGGTCAGTGCGCAGCGATTGCAGGGATTGAAGCACTCCACGAGCCCGAAGTCCGGCTCGATCGCTCGCACCACCGCGCCGAGTCCGATCTGCGCCGGTCGGGCTGCCAGCCGCATGCCGCCGCCCTTGCCGCGCACGGTCTCGAGGAAGCCGGCGCGGCCGAGCTGGTGCGTGACCTTCATCAGGTGCGCCTCGGAGATGTCATAGGCGCGAGCCACCTCGGCGATGGTGCAAAGCCTTCCGGGGTGCTGGCCGACATACATCAGCAGCCGCAGCGCATAGTCGGTCATCACCGTCAGCCGCATGCCGGGGGCTCCTGGGTTGCGCGCCGTGGACTGATGGGGCTGCCCCGGCACGGCGACCGAGGCTTCCGGATCGGCGCTGGCAGGCCGTCGACACCGGGATTCGTATGGGTAACGTGTTCGTTCAGCATCTTCAGGTCATGATCCGATCCGGCCCACCCGGGGCAGGGGCCGCCCGCGCCGCCACCGGCGCCCGGGGCGGCCGGGCCCGGACGCCTTGATCCAGGACAAGGCCGCCGGCGCCGCACCGCGTCTATGTTAGGTCCATCCCGGATACATCTTTATCCCCGTCCCAGGAGCCTGCCCGATGAGCATCACCATTGACGTCCGCACCGTCGCGTCACCTGCGCGGCACCCGCTGATCTACTCCACGTTCGACGGCCTGAAGGCCGGTGAGACGATGGAACTGGTCAACGACCACGATCCCAGGCCGCTGTATCAGCAGATGCTGGCCGAGCGCCATGGCCAGTTCAGCTGGGAATACCTCGAGCACGGCCCCCGGACCTGGCGGGTGCGTATCGCCAAGACCGGCCGCGACTGCTGCGGCCACTGCGGCTGAGGGCGCGGACCATGAGCAACACTCACCTGCATCTGTCTGCCGATGCGATCTATCCGTTCGACGCGCGCGGCATCGCCAAGCGTTTCCGCCATGCCGCCATCTTCGGCGCACTCGACGCCCTGCGCCCGGGCGAGACCATGCGTTTTGTCAACGATCACGATCCTCTGCCGCTGCTGGATCAGCTGGCGGCGCGTTACGGCGAAACGGTGACGATCGCTTACCGCCAGCGCGAGCCCGGTGCGATCGTCATTGATTTCCTGAAGGCGGCGTGACGCGGTCCGCCGTCGTCCCGGCACGGGCTGCGGCGAAGGCGCGAGCATTGCCACACGGCCTGCGCCTGCTCCTCTGGCGAGCGCTGGCGCTCGGTTGCGTCGCGCTCGGCATGCTCGGGGTCGCGCTGCCCGGCCTGCCCACCGTCCCCTTCCTGCTCGTGGCCGCGTGGGCCGGTGGCCGCGGCTGGCCGGCGCTCGAGGTCTGGCTGCTCAACCACCGCCGGCACGGACAGGCCATCCGCCGATGGCGCGATCACGGCGCGGTGCCGAGGCGCGCAAAATGGACGGCCACGGCGATGATGGTCGCCAGCGCAACGGTGATCGCCGTCTCGGCGCTGCCGTTGGCCTTGCAGATCGCCGTGCCCGCGTTCATGGCGTGCGTCGCGGTGTGGCTGTGGCGCCGCCCGGAACTCTGAAGCGAGACCGCGGCCCGCGCCACGCTGTCTGACCATTTCTTCCCTTTCTTTACGTACGGCCCGGCGGTCATGCCGGCGGTACCGCCGGCTGCGGGGCCGGCGTCGGTGTGAAGGCATCGGAGAAACAGAACTGCTCGGCCAGCCCGTGCGTGAGAAAGTCCGGCACGGCGGCCTCCACCATCCGGGTGGAACCGCAGGCATAGACCTCGAAGCCGCTCAGGTCCGGGTGGTCGATCAGCAGTGCCTGATGCACGAGACCGCGGCGGCCCTGCCAGCCGGTGTCGTCATCGGCATCCGACAGCACCGGCACGAAGCGGAAGTTCGGATGGTCGTGCTGCCAGCGCTCGGCCAGATCGACCATGTACAGGTCCTTGCGTTCGCGCACGCCCCAGTAGAGCCACATCTGACGGCGGATGCCGCGCCGAAACGCGTCCTCGACGATGCTCTTGATGGGCGCGAAGCCGGTGGCGCCGGCGATGAACAGGATGGGGCGCTCGCTCTCGCGCAGTGTGAATCGGCCTATCGGCCCCTCGAACTCGATCGCGTCGCCCGGACGCATGCGCTCGAAGACATGCGTGGTGAACCGTCCGCCGGGCACCAGCCGCACGTGCAGCTCGATGCGGGCGTTGTCGTGCGGCGCGTTGGCGAACGAGAAGGCGCGCCTGGCGCCGTCCTCGAGCAGGATGTTGATGTATTGACCGGCCGTGAAGTCCACACGCTGGCCCTCGGGCAGCTTCACCCATAGCCGAATCACCTCCGGCGCGAGCCGCTCCATGCTCTCCACGGTACCGCGCATGCGCTGCGCCGCATCGGCGGCGGACAGCGACTCGACGTCGACCTCCAGCTCGACGTCCTCGAGTGCCGTCGCGCAGCACATGAGCGTCTGGCCCTGTGCGCGCATCGCCTCGGTGAGCGCGGCCGGCTGGTAGTTGCCGTGATCCACGCGGCCATTGAGCACCGTGCACACGCACACGCCGCAGCCGCCGGCACGGCAGTCGTAAGGCAGCGTGAGGCCGGCACGCAGCCCGGCCTCGAGCAGCGTCTCGCCGGAGCGCGCCGCCACCGCCAGCGCCCCGGGGTGCATCGTCAGGCGATGCGGCGCGGCCTGGCCGCCCCGTCGGGGCGGAAGCCACGGCGCGGCCGCCAGCACCGCGGTGGCGCCGAGCACCAGTGCCCACACGCCGTTCAGCGGCCAGACGTACACCAGCGGGTAGAGCGCGAGCAGGTACCAGTCGAAGTCGAGCACCGTCGGTGCCTGTGCCAGATGCGCCGGGCCGCCCTGGCTCACGACCGGCTGCACCAATGCCAGCAGCACCAGCATCACCGCCACGCTGATCGCGATCGGTCGCGGCGGCTGGGTGGTCGCCTTGGGCACGCGCTGTACGTGCACCCACATCAGCAGCAGCGTGAGCAGCGGCACGCCGATGTGGATGAACACGAGCAGCGAGAACAGCCGGTCGCTGACACTGTGGTCGTAGATGAAATTGCGCACCAGCTTGCCGCCGAAGCCGGGCAGCCAGTCGAGCCACTCGAAGCTCGCCTGGGTGACGAACTGCGCCAGGCGGTCCCAGGGGAGCATGAAGCCGTTGACGCCGGCCGCGAATACCAGCCACACCAGTACGACGCCCGTCATCCACGAGAACCAGCGGAATCCGCGCATGCGATCGAACGCCCAGTAGCGCAGCAGGTGGATCAGCATCGTCACGACCATTGCGTCGGATGCGTAGCGATGGACGCTGCGAAGGATGCCGCCGGCGTAGCGCTGGCCATGGGTCAGCGCCTCGACCGAACGAAAGGCCCCTTGGACGCTGGTGTCGAAAAAGGCGTAAAGGTACAGACCCGTGCCGGCGACGATCCAGAACAGGAAGAAGGTCAGCGCGCCCAGGTGATACAGGGGATTGAGCTTGTCGCCGAAGGCGCGGTTGAACACCGCCTCGGCATGCATGAATCCCGTGCGCAGCAGCCGCTGGGGCCCGAACCTCATCACGCTCTCCCCGCGCGCAGCGCGCGCCAGACCACGACGAGGAACAGCAGTCCGCCCAGGATCGCCACCGCGCCGCCCGCGCCCATCAGTCCCATGCCGAAGACCTCGCCGGGGCTGCGCAGGACCTGCTCGGCGCCGGCGACCTTCCGCTGCACGCCGTAGCCGCCCGACCACACCAGACCGACGACGTGCATCAACTGCCCGAGTCCGTATACATAAGGCTGGCTCACTGCGAGCCGCCCGCGCGGCCGGCCCCATCCGAGCCGCGGCAGCAGGTGATAGACCAGCCCCATCAGCGCCAGCGTGACGCCGACGATGCAGCCGTGGTAATGCGCGGGGATCTTCACGTTGCTGCCGGTGATCGTCATGCCGATGACTCCACCGGAGGCAAACAGCAGCATCGAGGCCAGCAGCGCCGCGCGCAACGGCCGGGCCTCCTCCGGGACGCCCTGCCGCGTGGCGAGTGCGATCGCCACCGCCAGCACCACCGGGAAGATCGCCAGTCCGCCGCCGATGCGCATGCCCCAGGTGTGCAGCACGCGATGCTCCACCGTCACCACGTCGTGCGCGAGGTACGCATACGGCGTGACGAACACCGCCGCCAGCGCGATCGCGAACAGCAGCAGGGCCACGCGCGGGCTCAGCGGCACGCGCCCGCCGCAGGCCTGCGCCAGCGACAGCCAGGCCACCAGCATCAGCAGCGTCCACGTGAACTGCAGCGCGTGGCCGCCGCCCCAGAACAGCACCTCCCAGTAGGCCTTGCCGTCCAGTGCGATGGGCACCACCGCGAGCGACCAGGCGAAGGCGGCAAGCGCGACCGCCGCGGACACCGCGGCCGCGTACAGCCCGAAGTGCAACGCCGCCGCGCCGTCGAGCGCGCCGCCCAGGCGCGGGGTCGAGGTCAGCGACCGGGCCACCAGCAGGACCGACGCCAGGGCGAAGACCGTGAGCCCGCCGAGGAACAGGCGCGATTCCAGGACCGGGATGTAGTTGGCCATCACCGGTACGCCCGGGTCGAGGAAGGGCGCGAACGCCATCATCGCGGTGCCCGCACCGGCGCCGCCGAGCGCAATCCAGCCCCAGGCCTCGTGGCGGGGCCGGGCATTCAGGCTCCAGAGCATGCCGGCAATGGCGACGAACCACACCAGCACCGACAGGTCCACGTGGACCACCAGGGCGGTGCGGAAGAAATCCACCCCCGGCAGCCAGGCGTTTACCCCGGGGGTACGCGCCAGCACCAGCAGCACCGAGAACAGACCCGAGCCGAGCAGAGCCAGCATGCCCAGCCACAGCCAGCCGCGCGCGAGCGCCTGCCGGCTGGCTTCGAAGTGCAGTTCGTACTCGGCCGGCTTCGAAGGAAGTAGGGTGCGCCCGCGGGCCAGGATCGGGGATGCGGTGGCGTTCATTGCAGTGTTATGCCGCCTTTCTCGGTGTCGAAATCGATGACGAGAACCTGCGCCGGTGCCAGGTGCACGCGGCGCTCGAGCCTGTAGGCAAAGCCCTCGCTGCGTACGTCGTCGCGCAGGCGCACACTGATTTGCCGATCGCCGGCGCGGACCGGGATCCGCCGGTAGATCGCCGATGCGCCGTCGCGCGCCAGTCCGGAAGGCGCGGCCTCGGCGCGCACTACCGGCGCCCCGTCGATGTCGAGCTCCACCGTCACCGGCGAGCGCTCGCGCGGGCACTGCACCGGCGCGCGCATGTTCGGCGGCAGCTTCGCCAGCTCCTCGGGCGTCAGCGGCCGGCAGTCGCCGACGGGCTTGCCGGTGTGTACGAGGCTCAGCTTGATGAGCGCGAGGTCGGCGGCCAGGTGCCGGTACGGCGGCCAGTGCGAGAAGACGCCGACCGCAAGGGCGAAGAGTCCGTAAAGCACGGTCTGCCCGACCCACGCGCGCAGGCCGCGCGGCCCCCCCGCGGCCGGAGACTTTAAAGATTCAGCCATGATGCATCTTCGACGTTGGACCGGAAAAATCATTGATCTTGGACAAGCGCTCGCGCATCGAGGCGACCGCGGCCTCGAGCACGGCCTCCTCCTCGGCGTCGGCCTGCACCAGGTCTACCTTCGCGCGCGGCACGCTGGCGCGCAGTTGCGGCGCACGCGTGCCCGCCAGCCGCTCGGCAGTCCAGCGTGCACCGAGGCGGAACGCGCAGCCGCCGTCGCGGCAGCTCGCGACCAGCACCCCCGCGGCGCCGTCACGCAGCGCGTACTCGACGAAGGACGGCGCCAGCTGACCGGTGCAGATGAGCGGCAGCACGAGGACGTCGGGGGCGGTGAGGCAGCGCGCATCGGCGCCCTGCGCACAACCGAAGACCACGATCGGTCGCGCCCCCCGCATCGTCTCGAGCCCGCTCTGCAGCCGCCGCCGCAGAGTGCCGACCGGCAGCTGCGGCATGTCGATCCCGGTCACCAGGGCCGCAGTGCTGCGAAAGGGCGTCGATGACGGACAGGCGCCGGCGCAGATCCCGCAGCTCGCGCACAGGTCTGGATGCACCTGCGCCAGCTCGCGGCCGACCCGACGATCCGGGTGCGGCACCATCGTGATCGCCGCGAACGGGCAGTCCGCGAAACAGCGCCGGCAGCCGTTGCAGTTGGCCGGGTCGACCACCGCCACCGGCGCCCGCGCCGCGCTGCCGCCGAGGCGCGGCACTGCCGCCGGCAGGAAGGGCAGGGCGAGCAGGGCGCCGAACGTCCCCAGCGTCAGCACCCAGGTGAAGCCGGCGGAGGTCGCGTACATCAGCGGATGCACGAACAGCACGAGCCAGTCGAGCGCCAGCGGGGTCGGTATCCGCGTCAGATCCGCCGGGCCCTGGCTCGCCACCGGCGCCGCGACCGCCAGCGCGAGCAGCGCAGCGGACGTGCCGATCGCCAACGTACGCGGCGGGAACACGGCGGCCCGCGTGATCCGCTGGATGTGGAACCACAGGCCGAACAGCAGCAGTAGCGGCACGCCGATGTGCACGAAGACGAAGAGAGAGAACAACCGGTCGCTGACCGATGCACTGCCCAGAAAGTTGCGCGCCAGCGGGTTGGCGAGCAACGGCAGCGCATCGAGCCACTCCGCGGTAGCGATGGCCGAGAACTGTCCCAGGCGATCCCAGTTCAGCCAGAAGCCACCGATCGCGCTCACCGCGACCAGCGGCAGGAGGGCGACGCCTGTCAGCCACGAGTAGCGGCGGAAGTGGCGCCAGCGGCCGTGCAGGGCTTCGCGCAGCAGGTGCAGGGCGGTGAACAGCACGAACGCATCGGTGGCGTAGCGGTGCAGGCTGCGCATCAACCCTCCCGGCGACCACGGTGCGCGCGACATGCGCACGATCGAGTCGTAGGCACCGCTCACCGAGGTGTCGAACACGGCGTACAGCCAGATCCCGGAGAGCGCGAGCAGCCAGATCGCGAGAAATGCCAGGGCGCCGAGCTGGCGCAGCGGATTGGATCCGGCGCCGAATGCCCGGTCGAAGCACCGCTCCACGCGGCGCCACGCAGACAACGCGCCGGCACTCGGAGACTCCGACACCTTCATGACACGCAACCCCGCCGGCGCGTGGGGCTGTCGGTTTCGGCCGCCGCGCCCGCGCGCCGGCTCAGGCTGAGTGCACCGGGTTCGCCACCGGCGCCGCAGCCGTGTCGTGCCGGACGCGCCGTTGCTCCCGGCGCTCGCGCCAAAGGTACACGGCGACCGTGGTGAAGAACGCGAGCCCGCCCAGCAACTCGAAGATCAACCCCCATTTGTAGCGGTACTCGCCGGTCTCCGGGTCGTAGACCGTACACAGGATGCGCACGCGTTCCACGATCTCGCCGAGCGAGAAGGTCGTGCCGGACGGCGGCGCGCCGAGTACCAGTTGGCGCAGCACGGCGCCCAGGGCCTCGGTGGTCAGGCGGTCGTTGTAGACCTGAGTGTAGATGCGGCCCTCGCCATCGAGCACGGTCACGCCGACGATGTGATCGAACCCGGCCGGCGTCTCCACCCAACTGAATCCGAATGCGCGCGTCAGCGCCTCCACGTCGCTGGCCCGCGGGCTCCCGAACTCCCAGTTCGGATAATCGATGCCGTTTTGCGCGGCGAACGCGCGCAGCGCCTGGGGCGTGTCGAATGGCTGGTTGAAGCCGATGCTCAGTACGTTGAAATGGTCGGGGCCGAGCAAGCGACCCAGGCCGCTGACCGCCGCGTGCAGGGTGCGTGTCTGTGTCGGACAGATCGTGAAGCATCCCGTGTAGATGAAGCTCACCAGCAGCGGCTTGCCGCGGTAGTCCGCCAGGCGAACCGGCCGCTCCCGGCGGTCCAGAAACGTGAAGTCCGCAGGCGTCGTGCCGATCGCCGTCTGGCTGGCGCGCAATGCCGCGGTCTGATCGAGGCGGGGGACGCCGTCGGCGTGTGTCCGCGGCGCGAATGAGAGGCCGAGACCGAGGATCGCCGCGGTCAGAACCTCAGCGCAGCGCCGCATCGATCGCCACCGCCACGATGAGCACCGACAACTGCGCCATCGAGGCGAAGAAGGCCGACATCGCGGTACGGCGCTGCGGATCGCGCGCCAGGGCGTGCGTGCGGCGCAGGAAGTAGGCACCGCCGGCGAGCGCGCCCACCAGGTATGCAGGCCCCGCGCCGAACGCGCCGGGCAGCAGCGAGGCGGCGACCAGGGCGATCGTGTTCAGGTGCACGATGCGCGCGGCGCGTTGCGTGCCGACCACCACCGGCAGCATCGGGATGCCCGCGGCCGCGTAGTCCTCGCGGTTGGCGATGGCCAGGCTCCAGAAGTGCGATGGCGTCCAGAGGAACAGTACCAGTGCGAGCAGCAGCGGCAGCGGTCCGAGCGACGGGTCCGCGGCGGCAGCGCCGGTGAGCACGGCGAAGCTGCCGGCGAGGCCGCCGATGACGATGTTGAGCCAGGTGCGGCGCTTCAGTACCACCGTGTAGACCACCGCGTAGGTGAACGCGCCGAGGAACAGGTACAGCGCCGCGGCGCCGTTGAGCGTGTACCACGTCGCCGCCACCGACGCCGCGAGGAGCCCGAGGATCAGCGCCATCCAGCCCGCGCCCGGATGCAGGGCGCCGCTGGCGAAGGCGCGGCTGCGGGTGCGCTTCATCAGCCGATCACTGTCGGCCTCGATGAACTGATTGAAGGCCCCGGCGCTGGCCGATGCGACCAGCACCGAGAGCGCCATCACCAGCACCTGCCAGAGCGCGGGCGCCGGCGCCCGCGCGACCGCCAGGCCGCCCAGAGCGGTGACCATGATCAGCATGCCGATGCGCAGCTTGAATACGCCGATCACCGTGCGCCATCCTGGCACAGCGGCAACGACTTCGGATCGGGCCAGTGCGGTGCTCATGGCTTCACTCCTTCAGCATCGGGCGCCGCCGCGGATCAACTCAGCCCCCAGACCGTCGACAGATACTTCCAGTTGATGAAGTAGTAGAGGACGAATGCCACGAGGAAGACCATCGCAAGCATGAAGGTCCCGGGCGCGGCGAAGCCCGCCGACCCGTAGGTCTGTGCGACCACGGTCGGTGCCGCACGCGGAACCGGCGTGAAGCGCGGGCTCTCCGCGCCGCGGTCGAGCCGCTTGCCCCACAGCAGCGAGCCGACGGTGACGTAGATGAAGATCGCGCCGCCGGCGATGGCGGCCATGCCCCCGATGCCGACCAGCCCCATCATGAGGTAGGCAGCGCCGGGCCATTCATAGGCGAGCGCGTGCCCCTGGAAGGCCATGTCCCAGTGCCGGCGCGAGACGCCCAGCGTGCCCGCGCCCATCATCACCAGGGCGAAGAAGTACATCGAGAAGCCGAACAGGTACGGCTGCCACTGCGCGAGCTTGGGCGCGATCATCTCGCGCCGGAACAGCACCGGGATGAGATAGTAGGTGAGCGCCATGAAGGTCAGCGTCGTGCCTATCACCACCGTGGCGTGGAAATGCCCCGGCACGTAGATGGTGTTGTGGATGATCATGTTCAGCTGCTCGGTGCCCATCATCACGCCCGAGATGCCGCCGAGGAAGCCGAAGCCGATGATGGCGATGAACACGCCCGAGAAGGTCGGGTTGCCCCAGGGCGCCTTGCGCAGCCACTCGAACAGGCCCTTGGTGTAGCCCTTCTGCCGCTGCGCGACCTCCATCGCGCCGGGGATGGTCAGGCCGTGGATCATCGAGGCGAGCACCGCGAAGTACATGAAGTAGCTGGTATTGAGGACCTTCCAGCCGGTGGACAGGCCCGGGTCGGCGAGCAGGTGGTGGGCGCTCGCGAGCTGCAGGAACAGGATGTAGAGCAGGAACGCCGTGCGGCTGACGCGCTCGCTCATCGGCTTCGCGCCGAAGGCGATGGCCGCCACCAGGTACCAGACGGAAATGTGCGCGGCGACGTTGATCTGCTGCGAGGAGTGGCCTAGGGCCCACCAGATCGTGCGGTAGGCGAGCGGGTCCACCTGGTCGATCACGCCCATGGACTTCAGCCAGGTCGGGATCAGGATGATCGCGCCGGAGACGAGCGTGAACACCGCGATGATGGCGGCGGTGATCGCCCCGAAGGTCACCAGCGGCACGGAGCCCTCGTAGGTCTTCTCGTTCTTCGCCACCACCAGGGTCCCGAAGAACACGAAGCAGGCGATGAGCGCACCGACCGCGAACACTATGAGGCCGAGGTAGAAGTTCGGCTCGGCCATCATCGGCACGTAGGAGGTCATCATCACGCTGGAGGCGCCGCGGAACACCGCGATGTTGTTGACCACCGAGCCGATCAGCATGAGTGCGAAGGCCAGCCACGCGATTCTCGGCGTCGCTATCCGGCAGCGCAGCAGCGTCGAGGCGCAGAAGTACAGCACCGCGATCTCGAAGAAGATGATCCAGAAGATCAGCATGTCCAGACCGTGCGCCGTGAGGACCATGTAGAACGTCTGGGCCTGCAGCCAGTGCACCGCCGGCCAGCGCGTCAGCACGACGCCGATGGCGAGCAGGCCGCCGATCAGCAGCCACACCACGCCGACGAAGGCATTGGCCTTGATCAGCCACTCGGCCTGGTATTCGAACTGGAGCCCGGAACGCGGGCAGGTACGGTAGGTGGTCGCGGTGCTCATTGTGCTCCCCTCACTTGACGTAGAGCCGCCCGACCATCTGGTGATGGCCGATGCCGCAGAACTCGTTGCAGACGATGGAATAGGTGCCGGACTGATTCGGCGTGACCGTCACGACGTGTTCGAAACCCGGCACGACCTGGATGTTGATGTTCACGGGCTGCAACGAGAAGCCGTGGTTGTAATCCATCGACGTCAGATGCAGGCGGTAGGACTTGCCCTTCTCCAGCTCGAGGATGGGCCAGAAGCTCCACAGCCGCGCGACGATGAAGACGTCGCTGCCCGGCGGCGGGGCGACCACCGGGATCTTCTGATCGGTCTCCGTGCGCACCGTCCACTTGTCGACCACGGCCTGGGCCTTGGCGGTGTACTGCTCGGGGGTCGTGCGGTAGGTCTCGGTCGAGAGATTCTGCTTGCCCCAGATATGCCAGCCGATCATCATGAAGAACATGATGAGGCACCAGGTCAGCGCAATCGCGATCCAGGTGCCTTCGACGCGATCGATCGGGTGCTTGTACCACAGGCGCTCGGTCGGGGGGAGGATGGCGCTCATCGTCTTGCTCCTCGTAGGTTCGTGGCTGCGGCGACGGTCACTTGGCCGCCGGAACGGTCAGGATGTCGATGACGCCCCAGAGGTTGTAGAGCACCATCGGGATCAGAACACCCAGGAACAAGAGCAGAAACGGGTTGTCCAGCAGTTTCTGCATGAACGGGACCGGCGCGTTTTCATCCTCGTGCTGATTCATGGCATGCTCCTCTTCATTGATATGCACTGGCGTGTGGACGGCGGCGGGCCATCCCGCCCCTCCGTCGATGTATGGGGACGCGCGAGCCGCGCCGCCGGGAATGCCCCAGGGTACAGTCGGTTTCCGGCTCGAACCGGGCCAGGAGGCGAACGCGGAAGACGGCCGACGCCGTCGCGGTGCTTGCGGCCGGACTCATGGACCCTGACCTCCCCAGGCTCGTGGATGCGCCAAGTCTAGGGCGCGGACCGCGCGGGTCGCCTTGATAGACGTCAAGAACAGCGACGACTCCGCGCCGGGCCGGCGGCAGTGGCCCCGTCGCGAGGAGAAGGCGGGGCCCGGTGACCGCCGGGAAGACCTGGCCGCACTTCCCGTTCTCCGGCCAGAAAGCCGATAATCCGCACCAACAAGAAAAGCCTCGATATGAGCCTTGCCAAGGCGACAAACTGGACTGGGCGGCTGCTCGGCCTCGCGATCGTGCTGTCGCTGGCGGTCGTCGTGCTGAGCGCTTATCTGCGCATCTCGGCGGCGGGCCTGGGATGCGTGGACTGGCCGGCCTGCTACGCGCGGCTCAGCGCCGTGCAGGAGGGCGCGACCGGTCCCGCGCGGGCAATGCATCGCGCCACGGCCTCCACGGTCGGCCTCATCGCGCTCGGCTACCTGCTCGTCGCGCTCCGGCGCAGGCGCGACCGTGCCGCGGCCACGGCGCTGGTCGCACTCACGGCGCTGCTCGCGGTGGTCGGCCTGCACACGCCGTCGCCGCTCGAACCATGGGTGACGTTGATCAACGTGGCCGGCGGCATGGCCCTGCTCGCGGTCTATGGATGGCTGTGGCTGCGGCCCGAGGCCGCAACGACCAGGGGCTGGAGCGCGCGCCGGCTCGCCGCCGCCGCCGGCGTGGCCGTGGTATATGGCCAGATCGCGCTCGGCGCGTGGGCCTCGGCGCATTTCGCGGAGCCTGCGTGCCCCGGACTGCCGTGTCCGCGCGAGACCCCGACGGCGAGCATCGCTGACGCCTTCGATCCCGCACGGCGGTTGACCGCCACGGCGGGGCGCGTCACGGTCGACGACGCATCGGTGCTCGTGCAGCGGGCACACCGGCTGGGCGCGTTCCTCACATTCCTTTATATATGCATGCTGGTGTTGTACGCGCCGGCCCGTACGGGGGCGTCGCGCCGGGCTGGCCTCGCGGTCCTTGCGCTCCTGCTCGCACAGGTCGCGCTCGGCGTCGGGGCCAGCCTGTCGAACTATCCGATGTGGGCGGCGGTCGCCCACAACGCGCTCGCGGCGGTTCTCCTGCTCGCCGTCGTGCGCCTGTATCACGTGTACGCCCGGGACTGACTCATGACTGAACTTGCTCGAGCCGCCCGCCGTGGTCCCGTCGCCGCGTGGCTGCTCGTGTGCTGCGCGCTCGTCTTCGCGATGATCGTGCTCGGGGGCGTCACCCGACTGACCCGTTCGGGCCTCTCGATCGTCGAGTGGCAGCCGATCGTGGGCGCGATCCCGCCGTTCACCGAACGGCAGTGGGAGGCGGAGTTCGAGAAGTACAGGCAGACACCCGAGTACCAGAAGGTGAACTACGGGATGAGCCTCGCCGAGTTCAAGGAGATCTTCTGGGTGGAGTACGCCCACCGCCTGCTTGGCCGGACGATCGGTTTCGCGTTCCTCGTGCCGTTCCTGTACTTCCTGATACGCAGGCGGCTCGGGCGCGAGCTCGTGCCGAGGCTCGTGGGACTGTTCGTGCTGGGAGGACTGCAGGGGGCGCTCGGATGGTACATGGTCGCCAGCGGGCTGGTGGACGACCCGCGCGTGAGCGCATACCGCCTCACGGCGCACCTCGGGCTGGCGGTGATCATATACGGCTACATGTTCCTGGTGGCGCTCGACCTGCTCTACCCGCAGGCGCGGCCCGCGCCCGCGCCGGCCCGGCGCTACGCCCTGGCGCTGACCGCTCTGGTGTTCGTCACCATCCTCGCAGGCGGCTTCGTCGCCGGCACGCGCGCGGGCTTCGTGTTCAACACCTGGCCGCTGATGTACGGGCGCCTCGTGCCCGAGGGTCTTTATGCCCTGAGCCCGTGGTGGCTCAATCTCTTCGAGAACGTCGCCACGGTCCAGTTCAACCACCGCTGGCTCGCCTACGCCGTCGTGATCGCGACGGTGCTGCTGTGGGCGGCCATACGCCGCACGGGCGCAACGCCGCGCGCGCGAACGGCGGCACACCTGCTGCTCGCTGCCGTGGTGCTGCAGTTCGGGCTTGGCATTGCAACCCTGCTTGCGGTCGTTCCGGTGCCGCTCGGCGCCGCCCACCAGGGCGGCGCGTTGCTGGTCCTGACCGCGGCGCTCTTCCTCAACCACGCGCTGCGCAAGGGACCGGCGACCAACCCGTTCCGGTAACCGCCCTTCCCCGGGCAGTTCTCGCCGCCGGTCGCGATCGCACGCGGCTGCCGGTATTGCACCGCCGTCCCGCTCGCCATCGGGCGGCCCCGGGCGGCCCAGGGTCGCCCAGCGCCCGGGGGACGAGGGACCCATCGCGCAGCCGGCCATCGCGTTCTCCCGACAGTCTCGATGAATCCGGTGATCGGACGTCGCACCGCGTCGGTGGACGGCTATTGATACGAGTCAAGGAGACCTGATCGCGGCAGACGCGATAGTTGCCGAAACGGGCCCCGGGTTCGACGAGGAGTGCGGGCATGCGTCTGGCGTACGAGCGATCGCCGTCCATAAGCCTTCCCTACCGGTTCTTCGCCTCGGGATTACTGTTCGCGATCCTTGCCGCGGCGGCGGTAGCGGGATTCGGCGAGCGGCTGTGGGTGTCGCGCTGGAGTGCCGGCACGGTCGCGGCTCTGCACCTGTACGCGGTCGGATTCATGCTGCAGACCATGATCGGGGCATTGTTCCAGGTCCTGCCGGTGGCGGCGGGCGGTGAATTGCCGATGGCGCCATGGGTGGCGCGCCTTGCGCACCCGCTGCTGATCGTGGCGGCGATCGCGCTGCCCGCGGGAATGTGGCGGCAGGATCACGCGTTGCTGATCCTCGGGACCGCCACCGTGACCGGCGCACTCGCCGTCTTCCTCATTGCCGCGGCGATCGCTCTGCGCCGTGCGCACACCGGTGGACCTTCGTCCATCGCCGTCGGCTGCGCGCTGCTGTCCCTGGCGGTGGGGCTCGCGCTCGGGGTCTGGGCCGTGGCCGGCCTGCTGGGCGCGTCGCTGGATTTCATCACTGCCGTGATTCTGCACGCGGGCTGGATGCTGGGCGCCTGGGCGGGAAGCCTGCTCGCGGGTGTGGCGTTCATCGCGGTGCCGATGTTTCAGGCGACCCCGGAGTTTCCCCGCGCCCTGGTCCGGTGGCTGGCGCCGGTGTTCGTGGCGGCGGGCTTGTGCATGGCCGCGCCGCTCGCCGGCGCGCCGGCGGCCGCGCTGCGGCTCGGCCTTTGGATCTTCGCGGCGGCCATACTCCTGTTCGCGGCGACGGTGCTCGAACTGCAGCGCCGCCGTCGCCGGGCCCGCACCGATGCGACCTTGTGGCACTGGCGCGTGGCCATGGTGTGTGCCGCGGTATTCGCCCTCGGCCTGGCGTTCTCGGGGGCGACGGTGCGCGATCTCTCGATGCCGCTCGGCGTACTGGCGCTGCACGGCGTGTTTGGATCCGCGATCGCCGGGATGCTCTACAAGATCGTCCCCTTTCTGAACTGGATCTATCTGCAGGCACGTATTGCAAATGCGCCGAAGATCGACCGCATGATCCCGGCGCGGGCGCAGGCCGTGCAGTTCGCGCTGCACCTGCTTGCGCTGGCGGCGCTGCTGGCCGCGAGCCTGCGGCCCGCGCTGGGCAGCCTGGCCGGCGGCGTGATGCTGGCCGCATACGCGGCGCTCGCCTGGAACGTGACGCGTGGAATGTGGAAGTGCCGTGAGCTCACGGCCGGAATTCGCGCAAGCGCCGGACGTCGTGTATGACGATGTGGCGGCCCTGCACCGATATGAGTCCCGCCTCGATGAGATCGTGCTGGACGCGGGAGAGGGTCTCGGGCGTCACGTTCAGGCGCGAGGCGATGATCAGCTTGGATGCAGGCAGGTCGATCTCCGCGCGCCCCTCGGCGACGTCCTCGCCGGTGCCGGCGGATTGCAGCAGAAACCCGATCAGGCGCTCGGCGCTGGAGCGCAGCGAGTACGCCTCCACGTCCAGAACCAGCGCATGCAGGCGCATCGACAGGCCTGCCATCATGCGGCGGGCGGCACCCGGGTCCCGCGCCAGCAGTTCGAACAGCGGTTCCCTGGGGATACGCAGCAGGCACGTGTCGGCAAGCGCCTGCGCGTAGACCGGGTAGGGCTTCTCCGCGAACAACACCGCTTCGCCGAAGCTCTGTTGCGCGCCGCGCAGCGAGATCACCTTCTCGGCGCCGCGGGTGGCGGCGAAGGCGAGCTTGATCTGGCCGTCGAGGACCATGTAGAAGCCGCTCGGCATGTCGCCCTGGCGAAAGAGGACCTCCCCCTTCTTCAGCCGGATCACCTCCGCGCCGGCCGCGATGGCGGCAAGCGACTCGGGTCCGACATTCGAGAAGATGGGCATCGCGGCCAGCGCACCCGGGATGTTCACCGCCGATCCGTCGCTCGCCGCGCCGTCGACCGCGGGCGTCTGGCCCGGGGCACCGTCGGAGGGTGTCGAGGACATGCCGGTCTACCAGCCGATGCGCAATGTGAGCGCCGCGTTGCGCCCCGGTTCCGTGAAGAATCCCGGTGACGGCACGTTGTCCTCGGTGACACCGCGCAGGCTGGCCCATTCCCAGTAACGCTGATCGAAGACGTTGTAGATGCCGACGTCGAGCGAGGCATACCGGTCGAAACGCAGGCGCGCGCGCAGATCGAGCGTGACGTAGCCCGGCGGTTCGAAGAGGTTGGCCGTGGAGCGATCGACACGCCCCTTCTCCGACACCGCGGTCAGCACCGCGCCCAGTTCCGGCCAGCCGCCGCGCGCCTCGCGCTCGATGCCCACCACCAGAGTTGCCGGGAGCACTGTGTTCAGCGGCTCATCGCGCTCCAGATCGTCGCCCTGCGACCAGGCGAAGGCACCATGCACGTTGACGCCCCGGAGGGCCGGATGCAGCGATGCCAGTGCAACGCCCGCCGCCGCCTCAACCCCGAAGATCCGGGCGCGATCGCGGTTGACCGACTGGAACACCGTCGCGCCGGTGGCATCCACGCCGAGGTTGGCGCGGCTCTCGATCAGGTCCTCGTAGTGGTTGTAGTAGCCGACCAGCCGCCACCAGGCCTGGTCGCCCGAGTGGTTCCAGCCGAACTCCACGCCGTGGCTGCGCTCGGGCTGCAGATCCGGATTCGCCAGCACGACGTAGTTGAACTGGGGCACGAAGAGCGCGATGTTCACGTCGCTGAACGGCGGCGACCTGAAGCCCTCGACGTAGGCCGCGTAGACCTGATCGTTGCCCGTGACCGCGTAACGCACGCCGAGCTTCGGCGTGAGGCTCGAATCCGAGAGGCCAACGGGCTCGACGCCCGGATTGTCCTCGCGGAAGAGCTCGTCGGCCTCGGCATCGACGCCGTAGTGGTCGTAGCGCAGACCGCCGATCACCGCCCAGCGCGCCTCGGGCAGCGCGACCTCGTCGGTGAGGAACAGCGCCCATTCCTCCGCGGTGGAATTGGGAAAGTCGCGCACCGGCAGGTCCTCGCCGAGGATGACGTTGGTGACCGCACCGGTGACGAGATTCGTCTGGCGGCCATCCCGCTCCTCCTCGTAGTCGGTGCGGCTCGCCTCGAATCCGTACACGAGCTGATGCTGCAGGCCCCACGCCGCGAACTCGCGCCGCAGGTCGGCCTCGACGCCGAGCTGATCCGCCTGGAACCGGAAATCGCGCTGGCGCAGCAGCGGGAACGGCGCGAACGGCGGCTGCGACCGCCTCTGCTCGATCACCTGCTGATCGATGCGTGCGCGCTGTGCGTACAGGCGTACGGCGACCTCGTCGGCCAGCCACCCGGCACGATCGAATTCCAGCCCGACCAGCGCGCGCTCGCGCTCGTCGCCGTCGTCGCTCTGCAGGCTCTCGGTCGCGATGAACCGCCCGGTGCCGGGGAGCGAGCGCACGTCGGTCTGCGCATCGGTCGCGTAGCGCTCCAGCGTCAGCGCCGCCCGCCCCAACGGGTGTTCGGCGGTCAGCTTCAGAAAGCCGCTGTCGCGCTCGACGTCGGCCGGGTTGGCGGGCAGCTCGTCGTCCTGCGCGTTGTTCTCGATCTCATGTCCATTGCGCCTGGAGTACAGCGCCAGCGCGCCGAGGCTCTCTCCCTGCCAGGCCCCGAGCAGGCCGGTGCGCATGGCCGCGTCGCGCGTGGTATAGGTCGCGAGCACGCCGCCGTAGGCGTCCTCGGGGCGCGCGAGGTCGTTGGGGTCGCGCGTGGTGAAGGACACCACCCCGCCGAGCGCGTCGCTGCCGTAGAGTGTCGAGGCCGGCCCGCGCAGGATCTCCACGCGCCGCACCAGTTCCGGGTCGATGAGGTCGCGGCCGGCGCTGGAGAGCAGGCCGATGCTGAAGCCGTCCGGCAGCGGCACGCCGTCGATCTCGATGCCCACACGGTTGCCCTGCAGCCCGCGGATGTTGAAGCTGTCGGCGCCAAAGCGCGCGTGATCGCTCACCACCGCCACGCCGGGTTCGTAGCGGACGAGGTCGCCCAGATCCTGCGCCTGCAGGCGCTCGATCTCCGGCCTCTCGATGACAGAGACGTCGCCCACCACCTCGGCGGTGGGCTGCGGCCGTCCGGCGGCGATGACCACGAGGTCGGGCAGCACCGAGAAGCCGGTGGCGGCGCCGTCGACGTTCACGGCCAGTGCGGGCGGTTCGGGTACCGTCTCGGGCAGTCCGGGTTCGGCACCGCAGGCGGGGGAGAACAGCGCGGCCATCAGCAGCCGTGAGGGGTTCATGATCCTGTTCCGTGCGCCGATCACGGTGGCGCGTGCCGAGAGGCCCGGACGCCGGGCGGCGTCCGGGCGTGTCACCTCAGTAGATGTCGTGCACGGTGTTGTAGACGTTGAACTTGCCGGTCGGCGTGACGAGCTTGGGATCCTTGATCACCGCCTTCAGCTCCAGCGTCTCGTCGTCGACGACCACCACCGCGGAGTTCTGATCCTTGCCGTTCCACACCGAGAACCAGACCTCGTCGCCGGCCTTGTTGTACTCCGGCTGCACGACGCGCTTCGGTCCCTCGCCCAGGTCAGCCCAATCCGCGATCGGCAGTACCTTGTAGCCGGCCTGGAGGTTGTCGATGTCGAACACCGCGATGCTCTGGCTGAGCTTCGCGTCGGGATTCAGCGTCGTGTCGACGTACAAATGCTTGGAGGTCGGGTGCGTCTTCACGAACAGCGAGCCGCCGCCCTGTCCCTTGAGTATCTCCACCACCTTCCACGCCTGATCGGGATGACCCTCCGGGTCGGTGCCGATGAGCGTGATCTTCTCGTTGCCGAGCGCCGAGGTCGCCCACACCGGCCCGTAGGTCGGGTGCACGAAGTTCGCGCCGCGGCCCGGGTGAGGGATCTTGTCGACGTCGATGAGCGCAGTCATCTTCTGGTCCTTGGAGTCGACCACCGCTATCTTGTCGGACTGGTTCGCCGCCGTGAGGAAGTAGCGGTGCGTGGAGTCCCAGCCACCGTCGTGCAGGAAGCGCGCGGCGTCGAGCGTGGTCACCTTGAGGTTGTTGATGTCCTCGTAGTTGACCAGCAGCACGCGGCCGGTCTCCTTGACGTTGACGATGAATTCCGGGTGCTGGTGGCTGGCGATGATGGCGGCCACGCGCGGCTCGGGGTGGTACTCCTGGGTGTCCACCGTCATGCCGCGGGTGGAGACCACCTTCAGCGGCTCCAGCGTCGGACCGTCCATGATCACGTACTGCGGCGGCCAGTAGGTGCCGGCGATGGCGAACTTGTCCTCGAAGCCCTTGAACTTGGAGGTCTCCACCGAGCGGGCCTCCAGGCCGACCTTGATCTCGGCGACCCGCGCCGGCGGGTTCATCCAGAGGTCGATGAGATCGATGCGCGCGTCGCGGCCGATGGTGTAGACGTAGCGGCCGGAGTGCGACAGGCGCGAGATGTGCACGGCATAGCCGGTCTTGATGACGGTGACGATCTCCTTGGTGTCGCCGTCGATGATCGCCACCTCGCCGCTGTCGCGCAGCGTCACCGCGAAGAGGTTCTCGATGTTGCGATCGTGCATGGGCTTGGTCGGGCGTTCCGCCACCGGCACCAGCACCTTCCAGCTCTCCTTCATCTGCGGCAGGCCGTACTCCGGCGGTGCCGGCGGCCTCTGCTGGAGGAAGCGGGCCATCATGTCGACCTGCTCGGGTGTGAGCTGGCCGGAGGAGCCCCAGTTCGGCATGCCGGCGGGGGAGCCGAAGTTGATCAGCGCCTTCAGGTACTCCGTGCCCTTGGCCAGGGTGATGTCCGGCGTGAGCGGCTTGCCGGTGGCGCCCCTGCGCAGCACGCCGTGGCAGCCGGCGCAGCGCTCGAAGAAGATCTGCGTCGCCTGCTTGAATTCCTCCTCGGTGATCGCAGGCGCCCCGGGTATCATGGCGACGCTGGCCTCGGTGCCGGCGATGGCCCCCGGCCTGGCCTGGTACTCCATCTCCGCCTCTTTGGTGGCGGGGTGGCGCTCGCCCTGCGCCGGGTCGGTCGGCACACCCAGGAGGCCGCGCGCCTCGGCGACCTTCTCCGCCGTAATCTCGCCGCCCGGGTTGCCCCAGCTGTTGAACACGTAGGTGATGATGTTGGCAATGTCGCCGTCGGTGAGGTGGCTCATCGCCGGCATGACGTTGTTGTATTCCACGTTGTTGACCACGAGCTTGCCCGAGTAGCCCTTGAGCACGAACTCCGCGATCTTCTCGGGACTGTTCTTCTGCAGGAAGTCCGAACCGGCCAGTGGCGGGAAGGCCCCGGGAAGGCCGGCGCCCTCGGGCTGGTGACAGGCCGCGCAGTTGGCGAGAAAGGCCGCCTTGCCGGCGTCCAGGCCCTGCTTGGGCAGGCGTTCGTTGACGGCGGCATCCTCCGCGACGGCGGTGCCGGCGAATGCCAATGCGATGGCGGCAAATGTAACGCGCTTCATTTCAAGGTCCCCTTTCGACTTCGGCGTACCCGGTTGGTCTGCATGGCAGTATCGGCGGCGCCAGCCGGTGGAGGCATTGACGAATATCAAGAGGCGCGATTGGCGCGGCCGAACCCCGGGTAGAATCCTCCCGGCGCGCGAATCCCTTATTGATGCGGGTCAAGGTGGGCGCCGGCGCTCAGTGCGGAGAATGCAACGCAGGCGGCGCCTCTCGGGGACAACAAGAAAGGAAAATGTGATGAATCGTTCGGGCGGGTTTTGGTGTGCGTTGACGCTGGCGCTTTGCTCCGGGATCGCCGCCGAGGCGGCCGTGGCGGGGGAGAACCTCATCGAGGCGGTCACCAGGGGCAAGGTGGATTTTTTCGGACGGCTGCGCTACGAGCACGTCGATGACGAGCAGGGTGGGGTCGAGGATGCCGATGCCTTCACCCTGCGCACGGCACTGGGTTATGAAACCGGCCTGTTCTACAAGTTCGGCGCATACCTGCAGTTCGAGGACGTGCGCGCAATCGTGGAGGACTACAACGACGGCGGTACCAACGGCAAGACGCAGTACGCGACCGTGGTCGATCCGGAGGGAACGGAGCTGAAGCAGGCCAACATGCGCTACGAGTTCACACCAGCGAGCATGCTGCGGGTGGGACGCCAGGACATCCAGCACCGCAAGGCGCCGCTGCATCGGTACATCGGCAACGTGCTCTGGCGCCAGCACTGGCAGACCTTCGACGCCGCGCGCCTCACCGCCGGGCTGATGCCGGCCGCCGGCGGCGAGGCCAATCGCCTGCTTCTCGACTACACCTACGCGTGGAACGTCAACCGCATCTTCGGGGAGGACAATCCGCTCCCGGATCGCTCCGACTATCCGATGAACTCGCACTTCTTCAAGGCCAACTGGGACGGCTTCGAGGCGGTCAAGCTCGAGGGTTATCTCTACAGCCTGGATTTCGACCACTCGGTCTCATACCGCTTTTCCACCAACACCGTCGGCCTGCGCGGCGAAGGCGAGAGGCCGGTCGGCGGGCAGTGGAAGGTCCTTTATACGGCGGAGTTCGCTCACCAGTGGGACGCTTACGAGAACCCCAACGACATCGACGTCAACTATTACCTGGTGGAGGGCGGCGCGAGCTACAAGGTCGGCAAGCCGTGGCTCGACGCCATCACCGTCAAGGCCTCCTACGAGGTGCTCGAAGGCGACGGCGGCCAGGCGTCATTCCAGACCCCTCTCGGCACCAACCATGCCTTCCAGGGCTGGGCGGATCGCTTCCTCGTCACGCCGGGCGACGGGATCGAGGATCTGTTTTTCACCCTGCGCGGCGGCGTCTACGGCGCCAACGTCATGGTGATGTACCACGACCTCGCCGCCAACGATCGCGACTATGACTACGGCACCGAGTGGGACGTGGTGGCCGAGAAGCCATTCCTGAAGCACTGGATGGCCGGCGTCAAATACGCCGGCTACTCGGCATCCGACGATGCGCTGAACGTGGCGGCCAACAGCGGCACCGGCCAGGCATTCGACAAGGAGATCTTCTGGGCCTATCTGCAGTTCAAGTGGTAGGCGTGCCGAACCGCCGCCGCGCCGTCGCGTGATCCGGCGCGGTGCGCGTGGACGCCGCCCGCTCAGTGGTACTCGAGGGGGATGAAGCGGGGCTGCGCGGCGACCCGCCCGATCCAGGCGGCCACGGCCGGGTAGCGCCCGAGCTCGAAGCCGCCGTCCCCGGCGACGTGCGTGTAGGCGAACAGCGCGATGTCGGCGATCGAGTAGGCATCGCCGGCGAAGAACGGGTGCGCGCTGAGATGCTGTTCCATCACCCCCAGTGCCTTGTAGCCGCGCTCGTGGAGATTCGGGACCTCGGCACGGCGCGGGTGATCCGCCGGCAGGAATTTCATGACGAACCTCGCCACGGCAATGTACGGCTCGTGGCTGTACTGCTCGAAGAACATCCAGTGCAGGGTGTCGGCGCGACCCCAGCGATCGGCCGGCCACAGCGGGGTGCCCTCGGCGAGGTAGCAGAGGATGGCGTTGGATTCCGGCAGGTATCGCCCCGGTTCGACCTGCAGCAGCGGCACCTTGCCATTCGGGTTCATGGCGAGGAACTCCGGGGTGCGCGTCGCGCCCTGCAGTATGTCCACCTCCTGCCAGGCATGCGGTATCTGCAGCTGACTCAGCAGCAGCCTGAGCTTGTAGCTGTTGCCGGAATGCGACGAACCGAAGACTTTGTACATGGTTCCCCCCGATTTTCGTCCTCACGACCGCCGGCACCGGCATGAGCTTCACCGCCGCATCGTGACGTGATGGGTTCCTCCAGTGTAGACGGTTACGGCTAGGACATCGCCTCCACGATCAGCCAGGTGACGTAGGCGAGGAACAGCGTCGTCACCACGATGCACACCGTCCAGTTCAGCCGCACCGCCGCCTGGCTGCGGTCGCGCTCGAGCAGCCACTCCGCCGCGATCGAGGTGACCAGCGCGACGAGGACCATCAGGAAGGTGGCCGTCGCGAGCTGGGAAACCAGCAGCGAGCGCGCGGCCCGCGTTACGTGCTCTCCCAGGGTATACACGTTGCCGACGCCGGCGAGGATGGCGGTGGTGGCCAGCGTGGCGCGTATGCCGAGCGAGGAGACGTTGACCATGTACATGAGCAGGCTGATGAGATTCGCCGCCAGCAGCCCGGTGAACTGCGTCGTGACCAGGTACTGGCTGTCGCGCGCCACCTCCAGTTCCATGACCACGCGCGAGAACTGATCCGCCTTCTCCGTGCCCAGCCCGAAGCGCGTGTCGTAGCCCTTCACGTGTTCCAGCAGGCGCAGGGTGCCGAGGCGGAAGCCGGGCAGATCGACCAGATCGCTCAGCTTGCTGTCGAGGATATCGGGCACCAGGCGCAGCTCCGAGGCCGTGTAGGGGGTCTCGAAGATGACACGCAGGACGTGGCGATCGAACGGGAAGCGCCGCAGATTCCAGTTGTGGTTGACGGTTGCCGTGACGAAGGCGGCGCTGTAGTGTCGGCCGTCGGGCAGGGTGCGGGTGTTGGCGCCGCGCACCTGCCATTGCCGGCCGTTGACGATCTGCAGGTCGGATTCCGGGTCGATGGTGCGTGTGTCGCTCACCCACCAGAGGTAAAGATTCAGGTCATAGCTGTTGTTCACCACGTCCGGGCCGTGGATGCCGGTGACGTACATCCCGAACCGCACCTCGGCGGGGGCGGCCGGAGCGGGCGCCGGCGCAGCGCCGATCAGGACGAGAAAAAGCCACGCCGCCAGGACGTGGCGAACGTGGCCGTCGTGCGCTTCCCGGTGTCGCGGCATGGTGCGAACAGCATAACAAAAGGCGGGCGTGCCAACGCGCGAGGCCGCAGCCTCATCGGCGCACGCCCCGCCGGCGTGCCGGCGCGGGCGTCGGCGCAACGGCCTCCTCGCGGACGAGCCCGGTGATGAGATCGCGCAGCCAGACATGGCCGGGATCCTGGTCCGAGCGCGCGTGCCACATCATCGAGATCGTGAAGGTCTCCAGCGGTATCGGCGGCGGGCTCAGGGTGAGTCCGAACACCCCGGCGCAGCGCCGCGCCATCGAGGTGGGCAACGTGGCGATGGTCTCGGTCTCCTTCAGGATGAACGGCAGAGTCGAGAAGCGCGTGGTCGAGAGGACGACGCGGCGCCGGCGCTTCAGCCGCCGCAGCGGCTCGTCGACCACGCCCTCGAAGTCGCCGACGAATGACATCAGCAGGTGCGGGTGCCTGAGGTAGTCCTGCAGCGCGATCGGCGCCTGCAGACCCAGGCGCCTGCCGTCGTAGAGGCAGGAATAGCCCTCCTCGTACAGCGCCTGCTGCCGATGCCAGGCGGAGATGTCGCTGAAGCGCGAGATCCCGAGATCGATCTCGTTGCTGTCGAGCAGGCGTGCGCCCTGCTCGCGGCCCGCGAGCTGGCTCACCAGCCGCACCCCGGGCGCCCGCTCCGCGATGCGCCGGATGAGCGTCGGCATCAGCGCCACCTCGATGCTGTCGGGCATGCCGAGCCGAAAGCTGCGCCCGGCGCTGGCGGGGTCGAAGCGTTGCGCACCGAACAGGGCGCCGTGGATCTGCGCCAGCGCCGGGCGGAGCTGGTCGCCCAGCTCCAGCGCCCGCGCCGTCGGCTCCATGCCCCGCGCAGTGCGCAGGAACAGCTCGTCCTTGAAGAGGTCACGCAGGCGTGCCAGTGCCGCGCTCACCGCCGGCTGCCCCAGGTAGAGCCGCTGCGCCGCGCGCGTCACGCTGCCCTCGCGCATGAGCGCGCTGAACACCAGCAGCAGGTTGAGGTCGATCCGCCTGAAATCGCGTTCGTTGATATCTGGAATCATGACAATCAATTGGAATGATAAATCGACGGGATCCACACTACAAACGGCGATGGCGGGGCCGGGTATCGCCGGCGGCGGCATGGCGCCGCCCGCGTCGCGGCGTGCCCGGGTGAACGAGGAGATGGTGGTGGTGGACAAGATGCGCACGTGGATCATCGGTGCGGGCCGGCGCGGGACTGCGACATACGCACCGGCACGCCGCCCCGCCAGGCGCCCGGGCGCCGGCGCGGCGCCGCGCGGTGCGGGGACACCCGGCAGCGGGGAGCGCGATACCTCGGCCCCGAGCCGCGCGCTGCAAGGGCGGGGGGAGGCGTTCGGCTACGTCTGTGCCGCGTTGACGGTGGCGATCTGGTGCGGATTCATCCTGATGTCGCGCTTCGGCGGCACCAGCGGCCTGAGCCCCTACGACGTGACGGCGCTGCGGCTGGGCACGGCGACGCTGGTGTTGCTGCCACTGTGGCTGTGGCGGCGGCCAACCGGCGTTTTCAGTGTCCGGATGGCCGTCCTCGCGCTGCTGGGCGGACTCGGCTATGCGCTGCTGGTCTACGGCGGCTTCAGGTACGTGCCGGCCGCGCATGCCGCGGTGCTGCTGCCGGGTCTGCTGCCGTTCGAGATCGCGTTGTTCACCTGGCTCGTGACGGGCGAGCGCCCCGGGCGCATGCGCCGGCTCGCGCTCGGCGTGATCGCGCTCGGCGTGGCGAGCCTCGCCATCGAGAACATGGCGTCGGGCACGAGCATGTTCGGGGCGATGCTGATGATCGCCGCCTCGCTGTGCTGGGCCCTCTACACGGTGCTGGCGCGCCACTGGCGCGTGCCGCCGTGGCCGGCCACGCTGGGCGTGAGCCTCATCGCCGCGGCGATCTACCTTCCCGTCTACCTCGCATTGCTGCCGAAGCAGATCGGCACGGTGTCGTGGACGGTGGCGGCGGCGCAGGGGTTCTACCAGGGTGTCATGGCCATGATCGTGGCGATGATCCTCTATCTGAAGGCGATCGAGTTCCTCGGCACCGCGCGTACCGGCAGCCTGATGGCGCTGGTGCCGGCGATCTCGGGCTTCCTCGCCGTCCCCGTCCTGGGCGAGGCGGTGTCGTGGTGGATAGCCGCCGGACTGCTGCTTGTCACCGCCGGCGCGTGGCTCGGTAACGTCGGTCCTCGGATCTTCGCGAAGAGGATCCATGTCGTAGGTGACCATCCGCATCGCGCGTGAGGGCGCCACCGCCGGACAGTCGCCGGCGCGGGCCCGGGATCCCGGTGCCGACCGAGCGCCGGGCGCGTTCGATGGATGATAGAATGCCCGGCCCATCGACACGGACGGTCGGTGTACTGTCGATGGTGGCCGCGTCGGTCCCCCCGCGACGCTAAGTTGTGAACCCCGTCAGGCCCGGAAGGGAGCAGCGGTAACAGCCGATGCGTGCGCCGGGGTGTGGCTGGCGCGGCCGCCTCCATTACTGGCCGGCCAGCGCGGCAGCCGGGCTGGCCGACGGCTCGCGGCCGAGGCAACGAGCAGGCCGTCCACGACACCGAGACGATAGCGCCCATGAGCTACCAGGTACTCGCCCGCAAGTGGCGGCCGCGCCGCTTCGAAGACATGGTCGGTCAGCAGCACGTGCTGCAGGCCCTGGTGCACGCCCTCGACGAGGGTCGTCTGCACCATGCCTACCTGTTCACCGGTACGCGCGGCGTCGGCAAGACCACGCTGGCACGCATCTTCGCCAAGGCGGTGAACTGCGAGGCGGGTGTGAGCTCGAGACCCTGCGGGGAATGTTCCGCCTGCCGCGAGATCGACGAGGGCCGCTTTGTCGATCTGATCGAGGTCGACGCCGCCTCCCGCACCAAGGTCGACGAGACCCGCGAGCTGCTCGACAACGTGCACTACGCGCCGACCCGGGGCCGCTACAAGGTGTACCTCATCGACGAGGTGCACATGTTCTCGAACCACAGCTTCAACGCCCTGTTGAAGACGCTGGAGGAGCCGCCGCCGCACGTGAAGTTCCTGCTGGCGACCACGGATCCGAAGAAGCTGCCGGTAACGATCCTCTCGCGCTGCCTGCAGTTCAACCTGAAGCGGCTGACGCCGGCGCAGATCGAGAAGCACCTCGAGCACATCCTGGCGCAGGAGCGCGTCGACAGCGACCGCAATTCGCGGCGACTGGTGGCGGAAGCCGCCGACGGCAGCGTGCGCGACGCCCTGAGCCTGCTCGATCAGGCGATCGCCTTCGGCGGCGGCGCGCTGCGCGAGGCCGAGGTCGGCGCGATGCTCGGCACCATCGATCGTCAGCAGATCTTCGAGTTGCTGCGCCTGCTCCTCGCGGGCGACGCCGCGGCCGTCCTGCGCCAGGCGCGGCGCATCGCCGAGGCGAATCCGGAATTCTCCGCCGTGCTCGCGGATTTGCTGGGGCTGCTGCAGCGGATCGCCGTGGTGCAGGTGCTCGGCGCCGATGGCGAGGGCCTCGAGGACGACGAGGAATTGCGCGCGCTCGCCGCGCGGCTCTCCCCGGAGGACTGCCAGCTGTACTACCAGATTGGTCTCATCGGGCGGCGCGATCTGCCGCTGTCGCCGGATCCTGCAGGCGGTCTGGAGATGATCCTGCTGCGCATGCTGGCATTCCGCCCCGCGGGGACGGAATCGACCGCGCCATCGGCGCCGGACGGCGGCGCGGCGGGGACGGGCGGGGCAGCGCGTTCGGCGCGGGCCGATGCGCCGCGGCAGGCCGTGGCCGCG
>JAJVHZ010000043.1:0-45797 GCA_022072255.1 Gammaproteobacteria bacterium
GCGATGGCGGTCAGTATTCCCCGCATGATGGCCAGCGGCGAGGGCGGGCAGCCGGGGACCGCCACGTCGACGGGTATGACGTTGGAGACCCGCCCGCAACTGGCGTAGCTTTCGCCGAAGACCCCGCCGGTGCAGCCGCAGTCGCCCAGTGCGACCACGAGCTTCGGGTCGGGCGTCGCCTCGTAGGTTCGCCGCAGCGCCACCTCCATGTGGCGCGAAACCGGGCCGGTGACGAGCAGCATGTCGGCATGACGGGGACTGGCGACGAATCGTATCCCCAGTCCTTCGAGGTTGTAGTACGGGTTGTTGACGGCGTGGATCTCCAGTTCGCAGCCGTTGCAGGAGCCCGCGTCGACGTGTCGTATGGTCAATGCGCCCCTGAAGCGGCGGCGCACCTCCTCCGCGAGCTGCCGAGCGGTTGCCAGCAGCGCGGGATCGGGCTCCGGCGCGGGCTCCGTCCGGATGCCCTTTGCGATTATCTGCCGCAGTATGTCCTGCATCGTGCGCCGTGCTCAGAGATCGTGACCGCTGTAGGCCAGGTTGAAGGACTTGTTGATCAGCGGGAAGTCCGGAACGATGTTGCCGATGACCGCGTGTTCCAGGACCGGCCAGTTCTGCCACGAGGGATCGTGCGGATGCAGGCGGTGGATGCGGTTCGCCGCGCCGGTGTGCAGCGCGATGAAGATCGGGCCGCGCCAGCCCTCGACCATGCCGACACCGAAGGCGTGGTCCGGCGCCTGCCCTGGTGGCGTGCAAGTCTCCGTGCCAGGCAATCCGTCCAGCAGCAGGCGGGTGATGCGCAACGACTCGCTCACCTCGTCGAAGCGGACATTGACCCGCGCCGCGACGTCGCCGTTGTGCCGCACGGCGGCGCGCACGGACAGCTCGTCATAGGGACGGCACGGGAGGTCCACGCGCGCATCCCAGGCCATGCCGCTCGCGCGCCCGGCCAGACCGCACAACCCCAGCTTCAGCGCGAGTTCCGGCGTGACGATCCCCGCCTTGATGAAGCGATCCTGCAGGCCCGCGTGCTCATCGTAGATCGCGCGCAGGGCGGCAATGGCGCGCTCGAGCGTGTCCGCCTCCCGGCGCAGGCGGTCGATGTCGCCGGCGCGCAGATCGCAGCGAACACCACCGGGGATCACCACGTCCATCAGATAGCGGTGCCCGAACAACGATTCGTTCACCCGCAGCATGTCCTCCTTGAGCAGCGAGAACTGCGTGAGTCCGAAGGCGAACCCGGCGTCGTTGCCGAGCGCGCCGAGATCGCCGAGGTGGTTCGCGATGCGTTCCCGCTCGAGCAGCAATGCCCGCAGGCAGACGGCCCGCGCGGGCGGTTCGATCCGTGCGACCCCTTCCACCGCCATCGAGTAGGCCCACGCGTACGCCACAGTGGAATCTCCGCTGATGCGCGCGGCCAGGCGGGCGCCGGAGTCCAGCGTGCATGTCTCGAAGAGTTTCTCGATCCCCTTGTGCGTATACCCCAGCCGCTCCTCCAGGCGCAGGATCCGCTCGCCGACGACGTGAAACCGGAAGTGGCCGGGCTCGATGGTGCCGGCATGGACGGGGCCGACCGGTATCTCGTGCACGCCGTCACCGGAGACCGGAACGAAGGCATAGGGTTCCGATCGCGGCGTGCCCGCGCCGCCGATCGCGAAGGCCTTGCGCAGCGGCGCCTCGCCCGCTGCCCATGCGCCGTGCCGCAGCCAGGGCCGCGTGTCGAGGCTGCCACCCGCCTGCAACCCGAGCAGATCCTTCACCGCGCGCTGCATGCGTGCCGCGGCGGGATGCACCGGGCTCAGGTCGGGGTAGGTCCGGTGCGGCCCGAGCGGCAGCGACAGGCAGGCCATGACGCCGGAGGCGGCATAGGCGACGTGCATCGTGCAGCCCTGCCCGCGATCGCTGTCGTCGCTGCCCCAGAGGCTGACGAGAAAGCCGCCATGATCGCGCACCCGCTGCGCGGTCTGATCCCATTTCAGCGCGTAGGTCTCCCCGTGCCAGGCGCGTATCGCGCCGGGCAGCGCAGTCAGGCCGATGGTCAGCTTCTCGGGATCCATGGGCGTGTTTCAGCCGATGAGCGCCGCCGCCTGGCGATACCACTGCGCGAGGTACGGGGGGATGTAGACGCCGAGCACGAGGACCAGCGCGAGATGCGCGAATACCGGGAGGATGGCCGGTGGATGCGGCAGGCGCCTGCCGGTGGTCTCGCCGAACACCATGGGCTGCACCTTGCCGAACACGGCGGCGAAGGCCACGCCGAGTGCCGCCAACAGGAAAGGCGTGGCCCACGGGTGTTCGCGCATGGCGGTGGTGATGATCAGGAATTCGCTCGCGAACACGCCGAACGGCGGCATGCCCAGGATGGCCAGGCTGCCGAGCATCAGGCCCCAGCCTATGGTCGGGTTGGTGTCGACGAGACCGCGGATGGAGTCCATCATCTGCGTGCCGGCCTTCTGGCTGGCGTGGCCGACGACAAAGAAGATCGCCGACTTGGTCAGCGAGTGCACGGTCATGTGCAACAGCGCAGCGAAGGTCGCCACCGGTCCGCCCATGCCGAAGGCGAAGGTGATGAGGCCCATGTGCTCGACCGATGAATAGGCGAACAGGCGCTTGGCGTCCTGCTGTCGCGAGAGAGAGAACGCGGCGATGACCACGCTCAGCAGGCCGAAACCCATCATGAGGTTACCGGTGAGATCGCTGCCGAGCGCCCCGTCGGCGAGCACCTTGTTGCGCACGAGCGCGTAGAGCGCGACGTTCAGCAGCAGGCCGGAGAGCACCGCGGAGACCGGCGTGGGTCCCTCGGCATGCGCGTCCGGCAGCCAGCTGTGCAGCGGCACCAGGCCGACCTTGGTGCCGTAGCCGACCAGCAGGAACACGAACGCCAGGGTCAGCACGCTCGGCTCGAGCTGCGACTTCACCGCGTCCAGATGCGTCCACAGCAGCGCCGTGCCGCCCGCGCCCAGCACCTGCTCCGAGGCGAAGTACATGAGCACGGTCCCGAACAGCGCCTGGGCGATGCCCACGCCGCACAGGATGAAGTATTTCCATGCCGCCTCGAGGCTGGCCGGCGTGCGGTACAGACTCACGAGCAGCACCGTCGCGAGCGTCGCCGCCTCCATGGCCACCCACATGATGCCCAGGTTGTTGGTGAGCAGGGCCAGCAGCATCGTGAACATGAACAACTGATAACTGGCGTGGTAGAGGCGGAGCCTGCGGGCGTTGATGCGGCCGTGGTGCATCTCGATGAGCATGTACGGCCGGCTGAAGAGCGCGGTCGTGAAACCCACGAGGGCGGTCAGCGCGACCAGGAACACGTTGAACGAATCCACGAAGAAGAGCTCGTCGAAGGCGAGCATCGGTCCGTACTCGACCACCTGCGCGGTGAGCAGCGCCGCGGCGATCAGGGTCAGCAGGCTGATCGCGGCATTCACTCCGCCGGCGGACGCGCGGTGCCCCCAAAGCCCGAGGATCACGGCGCCGGCGATCGGAGTCAGCAGCACGAGCAGCGGATACATGCCTCAGCGTTCCTTCAGCTTCTCGATGTGTTCGATGTCGAGGCTGTCGAAGGCCTCGCGCAGGTGGAACGTGAAGATGCCGAAGATGAACGTGCCCACCAGCACGTCCAGCGCCACCCCGAGCTCCACGACCAGCGGCATGCCGTAGGTGGCGCTGGTGGCCGCGAAGAACAGACCGTTCTCCATCGCCAGGAAACCGATCACCTGCGGCACCGCCTTGCGGCGGGTGATCATCATCATGAAGGAGAGCAGCACGCTGGCCAGCGCGATACCGAGCGTTCCCCGGGTGACGGTCGCCGAGAGGTGCGAGATCGGCATCGCGACATTGAAGCCGATGATGACCAGCACCACTCCGATCAGCATGGTCGTGGGGATGTTGACCAGCGTCTCCACGTCCCAGCGCACGTTCAGCTTGTCGATGAGACGGTGCAGGATCCAGGGCAGCAGGATTACCTTCAGGACGAGCGTGAGCAGCGCGGAGTAGTACAGGTGATGCTGGTCGGTGACGAACGCGACCAGCGTGGTGTTCAGCGCCAGCACCGCGCCCTGCCATGCGAAGAGGTGGATGAGCGAGAGGACCCGCCTCTGGGCGAGCATCGCGAAGGCGATGAGCAGCAGCAGCGAGGCGAACAGGTTGATGAGCTGGGTGGACATGGAAGCGCTCATGCCGCGCCCTCCAGCAGCACGTGCGTGAGCAGGCCGAGTACGGCCAGCAGGAACGCCATGGCGAGAAACTCCGGGGCGCGGAAGATCCGCAGCTTGGCCGAGAGCGTCTCGAGCAGGGCCAATGCGGCGCCCGCGGCCGCGAGCTTCGCGAGCAGGCAGAGGAGCGCGACCCAGATGGCCGACCCGTCCACGGCCCTGGCGATGCCCCAGGGGACGAACAGCGCCACGCCGATGGTGGTATACGCCAGCAGCTTCAGATTCGAGGCCCAGTCCATGAGCGCCAGGTGACGCGCCGAGTACTCGAGCATCAGCGCCTCGTGGATCATCGTCAGCTCCAGATGGGTCGCGGGGTTGTCGATGGGTATGCGCGCATTCTCCGCCAGCAGCACCATGAGAAAGGCGAGCGCCGCGAAGGCGAGCCCGGGATGGATGACGAAGGGCTGGTAGGCGAGCGTGTGCACGATCGTCGACAGCGAGGTGGACTGGCTGATGAGCGCCGGGGTGAAGAACACCATCAGCAGCGCCGGTTCGGCGAGGAAGGCGATGAGCATCTCGCGCCGTGCGCCCATGGTGCCGAAGGCGGTGCCGATATCCATGGCGGCAAGCGCCATGAATACGCGGCCCAGCGCGAAGATGCCGACCAGCGCGATGACATCGGCCGCCGGCGCGATCGGCAAACCGGTGACCAGGGTCGGGATGATGGACGCGGCCAGCACCATGGATCCGAAGCGGATGTAGGGCGTGGCGCGGAACAGAAACGACGCCCGGTGCGCCACGATGGCGTCCTTGTGAAACAGCTTCCTCAGGGCGCGGTACGGCTGCAGCAGGCCGGGGCCGCGGCGATTCTGCAGCCACGCCCGGCACTGGTTGACCCAGCCGGTGAACAGCGGGGCGAGCAGCACCACCAGGATGGTCTTGGCGACCTGTATCGCGATCGCCTCGTTCATGTCACCACCAGCAGCAACAGCACCAGCGTGATCAGGCTGTAGAGCAGGTACAGCGAGATCCGCCCGTGCTGCAGGACGCCGATAGAGCGCGAGACCCGCTCGGTCAGCCGGGCAACGGGAAGATAGGCCCAGAACCAGAAATGATCGCCGGCGGTCGCGCGGTAGGCGGGCCGCTCGTCGAACGGCGTGGGCAGCTGCCGTTCAATACGGAACATGGGCTCGAAGATCTGCTTGATGGGCTGGCCGAAACCCTCCGCCGTATCCTGCATGCGCGCTGTGAGGCCCGGATGGCCGCAGTCCCACGGCTCGCCGCGGCGCAGGCGGCAGTTGTAGCGGAAACGCACGACGAGGAAGGTGGCCGCGACGACCGACAGCATGCCGCAGAACACGATCAGCGGACTGTAGCTTGCACGTTCGGGGGCAAGCCCGGTGATGAACAGCCAGCCCGAGCGCCCCGCGGTTTCGCTCAACGTCCGCGCGAGCAGCAGGCTGTTCACCGGGTCGAGGATCGCCACGGTCCTCAGCGGCAGCAATCCGAGCGCCACGCAGCCCGCCGCCAGCCAGGCCATGCCCAGGCGTTCCAGCCAGCCCGCGTCGTGGGCATGGGCGAGCGCCGGTTCGCGCGGCTGGCCGAGGAATATGACGCCGTAGAACTTCACCATCACGTATCCGGCCAGCCCCGCGGCGAGCGTCAGCGCGGCCGCACCCAGCGGTATGAGCATGTTGAGGTAGGAGTTCGGCAGGCTGGGCGTGGCCAGGAAGGCCTGCAGCAGCAGCCACTCGGAAACGAAACCGTTCAGCGGCGGGATGCCCGCGATCGCCAGCGCGCCGATCAGCGCGAAGAAGGCCACGCTCGGCATCGAGTGTATGAGTCCGCCGAGCTTGCCGAGATTCCGCTCCCTGGTTGAATGCAGGACCGACCCGGTCGCCAGGAACAGCAGGCTTTTGAACAGGGCGTGGTTGATGCAGTGATAGAGCGCGGCCGTGAGCGCCAGTGCCGCGAGCAGCGGCATGGCGTACGCCCGGAAGGTGATGGCGAGCCCGACGGCGATCAGCACGACACCGATGTTCTCGATCGAGGAGTATGCCAGCAGCCGCTTCATATCGGTCTGCACGGCGGCGAACAGCACCCCGAAGACCGCCGTCAGCAGGCCGAGCGCAAGCGTGAGCACGCCCCACCACCATTGCGGCGCGTCGAGCAGGTCGAAGGTGACGCGCAGAATCCCGTAGATGGCGGTCTTCAGCATGACTCCACTCATCAGCGCCGAAACCGGCGACGGCGCGGCCGGATGCGCCTCCGGCAGCCACACGTGCAGTGGCAGCAGTCCCGCCTTGGCGCCGAACCCGAAAAGCGCCAGGACGAAGGCCATCGACGCCCACCACCCCTGCGGCGGGTGCGCGCGCATGCTGCTGAACACATAGTCGCCCTGCCCGGCCTGCAGGACGCCGTAGGAGAGCAGGATGGCGACCGCGCCGACGTGGGCGATGAGCAGATAGAGGAAACCGGCACGCCTGATCTCCGGTATGTGATGATTGCTGGTCACCAGGAAGTACGAGGACAGCGCCATCGTCTCCCATGCCACCATGAACAGGTAGGCGTCGTCGGCGATCAGCACCAGCGCCATGCTGGCGAGGAAGACGTGATACTGGATGCACAACAGTCCCGGCGCAGTGCCGTGACCGGCCCGGAAGTACCCGGCGGAAAAGATGGAGACGCCGACCGAGGCGATCCCGAGCAGGACCAGGAAGAAGGCCGAAAGCGCGTCGACACGAACGTGGAACGGGAGATCGGGAAGGCCCAGGGGCAGGATCACGGCAACCGGCCCGTGGGACAGCCCCGCCACCCCACCGGCGGCCACCGCGAGGCCGCCGAGGGCGCCGAGGGGGAACAGGATGCGCGCAATCCAGAGGAGGCCTTGAGGTCTTGCAAGACCGGCCAGCCCGGCAGCGAGCCAGTGCGCACTGCCGGCGAGCACCAGCACGGTCGCGAGGTGAGGACCCCCTAGCGCCACGCCACCCTCCGGGCGGATGCGGGCCGGACGCGGTTCGCCTCGCCACCCGCCGCCGCCGCGCGACCGCGTGACGGCGACCGGCGTTGCAGACCGATGCCGCAGACAGATCTCTTCACTTTGGCGCTCCGCAGTACATGGCTCTCCCGCATTCAGCCTCGCAGGTCTCCCACCCCCGGATAGGCCCCGGGACCCCGGAGCCAGGATACTGCACTTACATAATTACCATTGCGTGCTATCGTTCTTACGCATAGTGTAGTTTCGAGAACCCCAAAATGTGAAATCTGCTGCCGGAGGGGATGATGCTTGAGCGGGAGTTGAGGCTGCTCGTCGAGGAGGAAGCGGTCAAGGAGGTGCTGGTGACGCGGCGGCCGCAGGGCGGTTACCTCATACAGATCAATGGCAGAACCCTGAAGTCGGCGCGGCGCGAGGAGCGGCATTTCGCCCGCCTCGACACGGCGGCGGATCTGCTGAACCGTTTCGGCATTGCCCTGTTCACCGTCTCCACCGCGGCGCCGTCCGCGGGCGCGGCACCGTTGGCGGGGTAGTCCGCTGCCCCGCCGGTCGCGCCCTCCCGGCAACGGCCCGGTCTTATCCCACGTCAAGTCAATTCTCCGCGGCCGAAGACAGACTCGGCTGCGTCGATCAGTCACTCAAAGGTGATGCGGATGGAGTGGAAGGAGGATTTCGAGCTCGGGCTCGCGCCGATGGACGGGACCCATCGGGAGTTCGTGGCCATGCTGAGCGAGCTGGAGTCCTGCCCGGACGGGGAGTTCGTCGGCCTGCTCGAGCGCCTCGCCGCCCACACCGTCGCGCACTTCGACCAGGAGAGCGCCTGGATGCACGCCAGCGGCTTCCCGCCGATCCGGTGCCACATGGGCGAACACGAGCGCGTGCTGAAGGTCATCTCCGAGGTGCTCGCGCGGGTGCGTAGCGGCGACCTGGAACTCGGCCGCCGGCTGGTCGCGGAGCTGCCGCACTGGTTCGAGCATCACGCGGCGACCATGGACTGCGCACTGGCCGCTTACATCCGCAGCACCGGCTACCCCGCGCAGGCGGCGCCCGTCCCGCAGGGGCAGTCCGCCGCCGCCGCGCGCTGACGCCACAGACTCCGCTGCGCACGAGCATCCGGCCGTGCGCCGACGCGGCGCCCAGTCGGCCGTGGTAAGCTGCCTGCCGGGCAGAAACCTTTTTCACCCGCATGTCCAACGTCATCCCGTTCCGCAGACCGAAGGCGAGCGAGAAGCATCGCGGCAGGACGCTGTGCCGCGAGGGCTTTCACAAGTGGGAGGTGAGCAAGGATCAGCAATTCGACGTCAGACGCGGACGCCTGATCACGCTCTACACCTGCTCGCGCTGCGGGGCGCGCAGGACAGAGGCGACTTGAACGGCGGGGACGCCCACGCGAAAAAGGAAAAGCACAGATGAACGATCTGATCGGGGTGCTGTGGATGATGATCGGTTACCTGCCCGCCATCGTCCTCTATCTCGCGGGTATCGCCATCGCCGTCTATCGCTGGCGGCTGCATCCGGAGGTCTCCGCGTTCGCCGCCATCGGATGCGCGCTGCATCTGGCCGGCACGCTGTTCTGGTCCGGATACATCGTCTTGCAGCGGCTCGATGCCGGGGCCGCGAATGCCATGACGGCCTCGATCGCGACCTACTCCATGATCTCCCGCCTGCTGTCGCTCCTCGGAACCGGGCTCATACTCACGGCGGTGTTCGGCTGGCGCCACCGCGTCGAGCCGGGGAGGTAGCGGCCCGAGGTCATCAACCCTCCTCGCAGCCGACGAGCCGGCGGAGCTGCTCGCGTTCGCGTTCCCCGGCGTGGCGTTCGAACAGCGCCTCGAGGCGGGCAAGCTTCAGCATACGCTCGACCTTTTCGACCTGCGTCTTCAGGCGCGCCTGGTCCAGCTCGGCCGCCTCGGCCGCCGGCAGGGCACGCAACGCGTCCCGCAGCTGCGCGTATTCCGGGCTCGCCGCGAGATAGGCGTGGATCGCCGCCAGGACCGGGTCGCCTTCCTTCCACGTCAATTCATCCAGTGGTCGCTGCAGCTGCGGCCAGCGTTCGATCAGCTGCTTGCGCAGCAGCTTCTGCAGCGCCTCGATGTCGCCGGCGATCTGCTCCTTGCGCGCCTCGAGCGCCTGCTCCTGCCTCCTGAGTTCCTCGCGTCTGGCGGCCAGCTCGCCGGCCTTCAGGCTCCAGCCATGACGCGCGGCGACATCGGCGGCAATCTGCCAGTAGACCGACCGCGTATTGTCGGGAACCGGCGCGTCGCGCAACGCCCGCGGCTCCCAGTCCTCGAGAAAGACCTCGCTGGTGGAACGCGAAAGGTCGTAGCTGACAGCCGTGCGCAACGTGTACCAGTGCGCCTCGCGCAGGCTGACCCTGCCGTCGTGATTCAGATCCGGGTCGCCGGCAAGCGGCCCGCCCTGGCGCGATCTGCCGGCAAGAGCGGCAAAGAAGTAGGTGGTGTAATCACGGTACTCGACGTTCTCGATGCCGAGCTGGCAGCCCTCGGCGCCGCGCTTCGCCTCCTGCGACATGAACCCGCAGCGATTCTGCGTGGACAATCTTCGATTGCCGGGCGGCTGGTACATGAGGCTCGCGAACCCGCCGGAGAAGCACTGCGGCAGCACGTACCGGATCGTTGTCTCATCGGGCGCCCTGTCCAGGATGCGGTCGAGTTCCTCGACGGTGATCGCGGAGGGCCCCCAGAGATCCAGCGTGTTTTCGGCGTATACGTTGTTGCCCTCGCCGCCATGACCATTGAAGACGAGCAGCAGCTGCGAACCCGGCGCGAGGCCGGCAAGCGTCTGCTCCAGTGCCGGCGTCAGTTCTTCCTCGCGCGTGGAACCGAGCACGTCCTTCACCGCATGGCGCTTGTAGCGGAGGTGGCTTGCGCCCGGTTCCCCGAAGACCTCGGAAAGCGCCGTCAGCGGCCCGTCCTCCGGAACATTCGGATCCAGGTAGACGACGTCGTCGCCGGGCTCGTTGCCGATACCGAAATACATGTCGACGTCGTAACCCAGCCGCGGCAACAGCCCCTGCAGCCACAGGACGTTCTGCTCGATCTGGCCCTGCGATTCGCCCAGTCGCGGTCCGCCCCCGATCACGATCGCCTTGCCGCCGGCCGGCGCGTCGGTCGGAACCGCGCCGGCCAGCATCGTCACCGCGCAGATCATGATTCCACCGGGTAATCGCATCCGACGTGATACTCCTCGTCCCCGCCACCGCGCCTGAGCTCGCCCTGCCCGCGCCAGTTGCCGCTCCGCGGGACAGACCCTGGTAGAGGTTATCAGAACGCCGGCGCACCGGGCGGCTGGGCGCGGGAGGAAAGTTGCGTCACGGTGCACGTCTTCGCGCGAATGCGGGCGCGGGGCGCCAGGCGGGAGTCGGAACGCGCATGCCTGCCGACGCTCACGATCCCGCGCGGCAACGCCGGCCGCTCTACAGATCGAGCGCGATGCCCTGCTCGCCCGCCGCCGGGTAACGCGCCGTGAAATCGAACCGGCGCGCCAGCAGGCGCGCCTTCCACATCTCGTTGAAGCGGGTCAGGTAGTTGAAGTGGATGGTCTTGCCCCGGCTGCCGTACTTCGCCACCCGCGCGATGCACTCCCGATCCGGGTGCTGGAACAGTTTGCCGTTGGTGGAGACGATCCAGTGCGGGCAGACGACGGCACGCACCAGCTCGATGTTGGTGTTGTTGCGGCTGCCATGATGCGGAAGCTTGAAGGCATCCACGCGGAGCGGGTCCCGACCCGCGAGCCGTTGCAGCGATGTCAGCAGCACCGGCGCGAGCGCGTCGGCCGCCAGGACCACGCGCCTGCCGCGATACTCGGCCAGCAGCGCAATGCTGCTGCCGTTCGGCCGAGCGGAATCGGAGACGAACCGGCGATCGGCCAGCGCGTCGATCGACTCCATCGCGCGTGACAGGAGGGCACGTACACGGTGTCGCAGCCTGCGCCGGCCGGCGCCGGGCACCAGGCCCGCCGCCCTGCAGGCCTTCTCCCACTCGGGCAGCAGGCGAGCGAGCTGCGCCGGCGTCGGCGACAGCACGGTCAGACGCATGCCGCCGGCGAGCTCGACGCCGGGCAGCGCACCCTGATCCGGCACCACCACGGCGGCCCCCGCGAAGCTCGCGTTCCACGGCAGCGCCATGCCCTCTATGTGCGCCGTGAGATCCTCGCCCTGCAGCGCGCCGCGCCGGCCCGCGGCCAGATGGCGATAGCCGTTGAACCAGATGTCGCCGAAGGTCACGCCAAGCTGCCGCGACTCGGCCAGCAGATCGACCGCGCCGCCGATGTGATCGACATCCACGTGCGTGACGACGAACAGCTCGAAATGACGATCCCGCGGCGCGAGGGCCTCGATACGGCCGCGCAACGCATCGCGATAGACGGCCTGCGTCCCGCAGTCGACGAGGATGCGCCGCGGTCGGCGCGCGGCTCCGTACTCGATCCAGAGCGAATCGCCGAATTCCGCCGGGAGAACCTCGATGCGCAGCACGATCGCAATCCTTCCTTCGCTGTGCCTCTCCCGCAGAGCATAGTTCATCGGGACCCGGCCGGCATGCGCGCCCGACGGCGATGCAGACGGCATGGCGCAGAACCTCCGGAATCGCCGTCTGATCACGCGTCACCGCGGTGGCCGGTGCGTGAGCGGTGTGGCGGCGCGACCACGCCCCGCCGGAACGGGCACTCCGGGAGGCGATTTGCAACCTGCGATGATCGTCAGCACGGCAGCGGCGCAGTGAGGATGCGGCGGAATGCCGCACGAGCACGCCGCCGAATCCAATCCCGGCCAGGATGATGAATGGACCTGAGGAGGCGCCGCGCCGGCATCCTGCCGGCCCGGCGCCTTGGACAACCGTCCTTGTTCCGAAACCTGTGTCCGTACCGACTAGTTAGCGGTCGGCAGGATCGGCTCCTTTATAGGGCGTTGCCCGATTATTCTCTCGGACAAACGCCTAGCCACCTGGCCGGTACCGGGGTCCGACGAGACAACCGGGAGGGTAATCCGAGGGAGGCGCCGCTCAGGTGAGATCGTGGTCCAGGCAGTACCGCATGATCTCCGCGTTGTTCGCCAGACCGAGCTTTTTCAGCAGATTCGTGCGGTGGGTGCTCACCGTCTTGACACTGAGGTGCAGCATCTCGGCGATCTCGCCCACCGTCCTGCCGGCGCCGATGAGGCACATCACCCTGTATTCCTGCGGCGAGAGCCGGTCATGCGGCTGCTGCGTGCCGTCGCCGATGACGTTCATGGCCAGACGCCTGGCCAGCGCGGGGCTGACGTAGTCGTCGCCGTTCAGGATCGTGCGCACGGCGGTCAGCAGGTCCTCCGGCGCCTTCTTCTTGGTGAGAAAGCCGTCGGCGCCCGCCTTCAGCGCGCGCAGCGCGAAGTGCTCCTCCGGATGCATGCTGAGCACCAGTATCGGGACCTCCGGGCACTGCCGTCGCAGCGAAGTAAGGCCGCCCATACCCTCGTTTCCCGGCATGGTCAGGTCCATGATGACGGCGTCGTAATGCTGCTGGCGCGTGGCGTTGAGCAGCATGTCGGTGTCCTCCACCTCGTCGATGGTCGCGCCGGGGTAGGCGTCGAGCAGGAGTTGCTTGACCCCGCGGCTGACGATGGGGTGGTCATCGGCGATGATCAATTTCAGATCCTGCACGGCCCTAGGTTGCTGCTGAGTCTGCATCGCAAGGTACCTCCACGCTCACGACTGTGCCACGACCGGGGATGCCTGTCACCGTCAGCCGGCCGGCGAGCAGCCGCGCCCGTTCGCGCATACCGAGCATGCCCAGCGCGCTCGCCGCGTACTGCGCGTCCTCGGCGACGCCCCGGCCGTCGTCCCGGATCTCCACGTGCAGCATCCCGTCGACCTCGACCAGGGATACGTCGACACGCTCCGCGCCGGCATGGCGGGCGACGTTGGTCATTGCCTCCTGCACGATGCGGAACACGTGCGTCGCCTCCGGGCCCGGCAGGGTCGCGATCTCGCCGGCATGCACGCGGCTGCGGATGCCGGTGCGTTCGGCGAACTGCTCGGCGTATACCTCCAGGGCGGGCACCAGCCCCATGTCCTCCAGCATCTGCGGGCGCAGTTGCGCGCTGATGCGCTGCACGCTGTCCACGGTCATGTCGATGAGTGCGGTCATGCCCTTGAGCTTGTCGACCACGGCGGCACGGACGGCCTCGTCCGCGCCGGCAAGACGCTGCGCCGCCCAGCTCGCATCGAGCTTCAGGGCCGTGAGGGCCTGGCCGAGCTGATCGTGGACCTCCCGCGCGAGGTGGCGGCGCTCCGCCTCGACCGCCTCGTCCAGCCGCCCGAGCAGGGTTCGCAGCTGCTCGCGCGAACGGCGCAACTCCATCTCCACGTCCTTGTTGCCCGAGATGTCGGTGACGGTGCCCATGAAACCTGCAAGGTAGCCGTCGGGATCGTGTTGCGGGATCCCGTTGCACAGCGCCCAGCGCACGACTCCGTCCTGGCGCTGGTAACGGTATTCGGCCTGGAACGGCGTACGCCCGGCGACCGCCCGGTACCACTGTGCGCTGACGCGCTCGCGGTCCTCGGAATACAGCGCGTTCGTCCAGCCCTTGCCCTGTGCCTGCTCCGGAGACATCCCGGCGATGTCGCACCAGCGCTGATTGACATACAGGCAGTCGCCGCTGGCGTCGGTTTCGAACACTCCCACCGGCGCGATCTGCACGAGCTCGTGGAAGCGCCGTTCGCTCAGCGCCAGCTGTTCCATCGCCCGGCGCAGCGCGGTGATGTCGCGGTTGGCCTCCAGCATCAGGGTGCGGCCGCCAATCGTCACCTTCTGCACGCGGCTGGAGACGATGACCTGCCGGCCGCTGCGCGTGTACTGGCGCAATTCGCCGGACCATTTGCCGTTACGATCGAGTTCGGCCTCGAACTGTTCGTGCGAATCGGGAAAGACGGTCTTCAGCAGCGTGGATGTCGTCCGCCCCACCGCCTCTTCCTTGGTGAATCCGTAGAGGCGCTCGGAACCCTGGTTCCAGAACACGATGCCGCTGGTCTCGTCCCACACGAAGATCGGGTCGTGGGCGAGGTGGATGAGCATCGCCTGCTGGCGCAATCCCTCCTCGACCGTCAATCGCTGCGTGAGATCGCGCGCGAGGAGGAGAAAACATCGCTGGCCGCGCAGGCGGCAGCAACTCCGCTGCAGGTCGAGCGACACGGTCGTGCCGTTCCTGCGGCGATAACGCGCGCGGCCGGTCATCCCCTGGCCGGGCTGCAGGTCCATCCAATCTGCACGGTCGTCCTCGGCCGACGCCTCGCCCGCGTTCAGATCCTGCACCGACATCGCGAGCAGCTCACCGCGTGTATAGCCGAGGCAGTCGCAGGCCGCCCGGTTCACATCCGTGAGCCGGCCGGCCTCGTCGTGAACCAGGAACGCGTCGGTGGCGCACTCGGCCAGCGCCCGCAACATGTTCTCCGTCTCGCCGGCCCCGGTGATCCCTCCCTCGAGGACCGCCATCGTCTCCGCGAGCTCTGCGGCCGTCCTGGAGGGCATTGCCCCGGGCTCGCCGCCGTCGGGATGCCGATCGACCCCAGCGATGGCGAGCGCCGCCAGGTCCTGCAGCAACCCGACGCCGCGCGCGGGCCAGCGGCGCGGCCGGTCGTCGACGACGCAGATCATCCCGTGCAAACGACCGTCAGCGGACGCAAGCGGCACGGCCAGGCAGGAGCGGAAGCCGCAATCGAGCAGCGCCGCGGATTCCTTTGCCGTCGGTTGCTGGCGCGTGTCCTCGGCAACGAACGACTGTCCGCCGGCCACGAGCCAAGCGTGCAGGGCCTCGGTCAGCCGGGTGGCGAGCGTGCGGGAGGACTCACCGGACAGTCCGAATGCGCCGATCGTCAGTTGGCTGCCGGGATGGACGATGCGGACCAGTGCGACAGGGGCTTCCAGGGCACGGGCGACGGCCCGCGCCAGGAGATCGGGCATCGAGGCCACCTGCACACCGGGGAAAACGGCTTCACCCACCTGCTGCGGCTGCGGGGAATGCTGCAGCGACGATCTTGACGGTTGATCCACGGATACCGCTTCCGCCCGATACACGGAAGGCCGCCCTCTCATTATCCCTGCGGGACTGGCAAGACGATACTACGAGCCGTCCCCCTTTGCATCAGTCCAGCGCGACGGGACCGCGCGGCCTTGGCCCGCAAGACCGTCTCCATCAAGGAAAAATTCCGCCCGCCGATAGTGGCTTACCAAGACCTCGCCCGGACGGTCCGAGCCCATGCCCAAGCTTGCCTATTATGCATTGCGTACTTTCGCCATTGCGGCGCTGCTGGCACTGGCCACGCCGATGGCGGCGGCTGACGCCGGCGCCGAAGCGGCACTGGACGTGCGCGTGCTGATCGACGTATCGGGCAGCATGAGGCGCAACGATAATGCGAACCTGCGCGTTCCGGCATTGCGCCTGCTCACCGGGCTGCTGCCGGCCGGCGCGCGCGCCGGGGTCTGGATCTTCGGAGACCGGGCCGTGGAGTTGCTCCCGTCTGCGCGCGTCGATTCGGCCTGGAGGCGGGCCGCGAATGCCGCCGCGGCGAAGGTGCACTCGCGCGACATGCACACGGACATCGAGGGGGCACTGCTGACGGCAACGGCCGATTGGACGCGCAAGAACCCTGCGGTTCGACGCGAGCTGATCGTGCTGACCGATGGCATCGTCGATGTCGCTGAGGGCGGTGGGGAAAGCGAGGCTTCCCGCACCCGCCTGCTCGAGGTTCGGCTCGCGCGTCTGCGGCAGCTGAACGTGCGGGTCCATACGCTGGCGCTCTCGCCCGAGGCCGATGCCGGGCTCATGGAGACGCTGTCCGCCGCCAGCGGCGGATACCACGAGGCGGTGGCACATGCCGGCGGCATCGAGCGCGCTTTTCTGCGCATCTTCGAGGCCAGCGCAACACCCGACAGCGTGCCCATCGTCGAGAACCGCTTCGAGGTCGATGTCAGTGTCAGCGAACTTACGCTCGTGGTGTTTCGCGCCGCGGATTCATCGCCCACCCGCATTTACGAACCCGGCGGCCAGCCACTGGCTTGGGAACGTCTCTCCGAGGACGTGCGCTGGGATCATGAGCGCGGATTCGACCTCATCACCATTACGAGGCCGGCTGCCGGCACGTGGAGGATCGACGCCAAACCAGACCCCGCCAACCGCGCGTTGATCATCACCGACCTGCAGCTGAAGGTCGGGAAGATGCCGACGGTGATGCCCACGGGCAGACCGGCGGCGGTAAGCCTGGAGCTGACCGACGGCGGCAGACTCATCGACAGCCCCGCCATACTGGGCAAGACCACCTTTGGCGCGGGTCTCAGCGGAAGGCCCGGCCCCAGCGTGAACTTCAAAGTCGAGGCGACGGACGTCCCTGGGCGTTTCGTTGCCTCGATCCCGGCGTTGGCCGAGGCAGGGACCTACGAGCTGCGGGTCACCGCGAACGCACCGACTTTCGCGCGCGAGTTCCGGCGTGTGTTGACGGTCGGAGCGATTGCGTCGGACGGTGCGGACGGCTCCGACGTGGCAGGCGCGGACGGGCGCGATCCCGTCGACCAGGCGCGATCCGGGGAGACGACCAGCGGCAAAGCGAATCTCGCCGCGGGCGCGTCCCGCGGTGTCCCTTCCGCGGAGCACGCTGACGAGGTCCAGCCCACGAAGGGAGATCGTCGCACGACAACCACCGCTCCCGCGGCGCCGGCCACGACCGCTGCCCTGGCAACGGACGAGGGAACGCTGGTCGATAAGACCGATCGCGTCACGGAGGACGCGCGCGACGCTTCCACGGCGGGTTCCGCGGATACTCTCGCGGGTCTCGGAGGATTGAAGGACATTTCCATCGTGGTCGGGTTCAATCTGCTCCTTGCCGGTATCGGCTTTGGCGTCCATCGTCGCTGGCGCGACCGCCCTGGCGTTGCCCCTGCCCTGGAGGCACTGTGAATGCTCTGATCAACGAGCCGTCATGGATAATCATCGTCATGGAGACGACGTGCGTCCTGCTGCTGGCGTGCACCGGCCTGGTCTTCCTCATGCTGCGTCAGAACCGACGCGACAAGGAGAACGTGCACAGCTTCATCGCCGCGGTCCACAACGATCTGAAATCGCGGGAGAGGTCGCTGCTCGAGGTCTGCGATCAGCGGTTCCGGATGACCACGGAGCAGATCGGCAGTTCGGCCGAAGAGCTCGTCGGCATGGAGCGCGACATCTACAAGATGCTGGTGGTGGCCTACCACGACCGCGACGGCGTCTCCATGCTGAAGGTCCACAGCAACGTCAAGCGGCTGCTGTGGGCGTGTCTGGACCTCGCGCCCGCACAAAACGAGTACGGCACGCCCGAGGGTATCCAGAGATTCGAAGCCATGGTGCAGCAGCTCGCACAGTCCGAGGAGCACAACCGGCGATTGCACGAGCAGATCGCCCGCAACCAGGAAGAGATGTCGCACCTGCTGGCCGAATACCAGCGCGTCTTCAAGAAGACCCAGGCGCAGGACGCGGAAGCGGCGACCGCCTGAACGCGGCTGCGCGGTGCATGCCTGCGCCCCGTCGTCGGGCCGCCGTAGTCGCCGCCCGGCCCTCTCAGGCGCGACGGGTCACCGCGTAGACCCCGCTGCAGACCAGCACGGCACCCGCCAGTTGCAGCGTCGATGTCGCCTCGCCCAGCACGATCTGCCCGAGCGCGATCGTGATGATCGGTCCTATCGAACTCACCACCGCGGCACGGCCGGCGCCCAGCCGGCGTATCCCGGCGGACACGAGAAACGCGGGCAGGACGGTGGAGATCAGCGCCATCGCAGCCGCCCAGCCGTACACCGGCGCCGGCAGCCGCAGATCCCCCGTCGCGTGAGTTACCGCGAATTGCACCATGACCGCGACGCAGGACACGGTCATCGCCGTTGCTGTGAACACGGCCGTGCCCAGCTTCCGGATCAGCGCCTCGCTGCCGGCCAGGTAGAAGGCGAAGCACACCGCGCTGGCGAATACCAGCGCGCTGCCGGTCAGGACCGCCGGCTGCTGCACCGAGATGTCCGCGTATACCGCCATCGCGATGCCGGCATAACTGAGCGCCGTGGCGAAGACCTCGCGAGAAGAGAGCCGCGCCCCGGCAAGGCGTGTGGACAGCAGCATCACGAACGTCGGATAGAGGAAGAGGATCAGCCGCTCGAGCCCGGCCGAGATGTACTGCAGGCCGAGGAAATCCAGGTAGCTCGCGAGGTAGTAGCCGAGCAGACCCATGATGAACACGCCTGCCCAATCCCGCGCGGTGACGGCCGTCCGATCGCCGGTGCGCCATTTCACCGCGGCCACGGCGAGGAAGAACGGAAGGGCAAAGCTCATGCGCAGGGCGAGCAGCGTTGCGGCGTCGACCCCGTAACGGTAAGCAAGCTTGATGAAGATGGACTTGACCGAAAAACACGTCGCCCCCAGCAGCACCAGGATCACGCCCGATCCCAGCCACCGATCAGGAGACGGCGGCATGCGCATGCGACTCCGTCGCGCCTCGATGCAGGGGACCTGGAACGTGGTCAGCGGGTTTCAGGGGGATGATGGACCCGCCCGTGGCCCGCGGCGCGGGCGGCCGCGGTGTTCGATTCGGGGATCCGGTGCCAGCCGGTCCCGACCGGTGGCCGTGAAGCACACCGGCGGCTGCGCGTTGCGCGCTCCGCCGGTGGTGCAGGACGCTCGCTGAACCGCAGCCGCGATTCAGTTGCGGATCATGGGTACAGCCTAACGGCCAACGGCATCCTTCAATGCCTTGAGGGCGCGGGCGCGCACATCGAGCCGTGCGGGCCTGGCCTTGATGGTGATCTCCTCTCCCGTGAACGGATTGCGACCCTTGCGGGCCTTTGTCGCCGGCTTCTGTATCGCCCGGACCTTTACGCCGAGTCCCGGAACTACGAACTCGCCGGCACCGCCCTTGATCAGATGGCGCCGCGCTACATCCGCGAGAGCATCGATTACGGCGCCGACGTCCTTCTTCGATACGCCGGTTGACCCGGAAATGGTGGTGTAGATCTGAGATTTTGTCTGTTTCGGCTTTATGGGTTTGTTGCTGGCCTTTGCCATCGATTCCCCCTTTTCTCAAGAATGAGTGTGAATTACTCAAGCGCGCCTATCCTAACAGAGAGTAGCGAATATGTAGAGTTTTCGCGAGAAAAACCGCCATTTCGACGAACGGCACGAGAGCGAGGAAGAATTCGCGCGGACGCGGGTGCGACGCAACTCGTCTTGCGGCCGCGCCACTCGATCTGCGATCCCATGGCAACGCGCCGCCGGCGGGGAATGCACTTCGTCGCAGCCACGCCTCGCCTCGACGAGGAAACCTGCGGGAATGCGACGTCGACAAAGCACCGCAGGGCGCTGGCGGGTCGAGCACGATCGACGCGCGCGTGCGAGCGCCCTCCGGCAGCATGCCTCCTCGAGGCCCGGGCCGGCGGTGCTCGCGCGGGAATGAACGTCGGAATCAGGAAGAACAGATGGCGCGCCCGGAAGGATTCGAACCTCCGACCCCCTGGTTCGTAGCCAGGTACTCTATCCAACTGAGCTACGGGCGCGTTGGGTACTTCAAGATCGCCTGTCAAGGAAACTGGCGGAGAGGGAGGGATTCGAACCCTCGATAGAGCTTTTGGCCCTATACTCCCTTAGCAGGGGAGTGCCTTCAGCCTCTCGGCCACCTCTCCAGTTATCGTGCGGGCGTAAGAATACCCGTCGGTCAACACAGCGTAAAGCTTGGCGGGCTCGGGCGATGCACCCCTGCTTTCGACTGCTATTCCTCGCTCGTGTCGTCCTCCGGGCCGCCAGCCGTGACCGTAGGCGCGCGCCCCTCGGCCTTCTCCTGCTGGATACGCTGGTAAATCTCCTCGCGGTGCACGGCGACCGTCTTCGGCGCGTTCACGCCCAGACGGACCTGGTTTCCCTTCACGCCCAGCACGGTGACGCTGATCTCGTCGCCGATCATCAATGACTCTCCAACCCGTCTCGTCAAAATCAACATGACAGCCTCCACATGAATTTCCGTGCGGTCCCATCCGCGGCGGTCGGGACCGGGTCCGTTTCAGGCCAGACCCGCCCGCATCCGGCCTGCTTCTTTTTATCTATGACCATTAATTACCCGCAAATTCCATTCCCGGGTCTCAGGCTTCCGGCCTGTCGAGACCGAAGGCGGTGTGCAGCGTGCGCGCCCCCAACTCTATGTATTTCTCGTCCACGACCACGGAGATCTTGATTTCGGACGTGGAGATCATGCGGATATTGATGTTCTCCGCCGCCAGCGCCTTGAACATCTTGCTGGCGATTCCGGCGTGCGATCGCATGCCGACGCCCACCACCGAGAGCTTGGCTATCTTGTTGTCGCCCTCGACGGCACGCGCATTCATCTCCCGGGCCACGGTCTTGAGGATTTCGAGCACCTGGTCGTAGTCGCCGCGAGAGACCGTGAAGGTGAAATCGGTGGTCTGGTCGGCGCCGACATTCTGGACGATCATGTCCACCTCGATGTTGGCATCGGCAACCGGGCCGAGTATCCGGCTGGCTATGCCGGGCTTGTCCGGCACGCCGAGCATCGTCAGCTTGGCCTCGTTCCTGTTGACCGTGACCCCTGAAATTAAAGGTTCCTCCATCGCCTCTTCCTCTGAAGTAATCAGCGTCCCCGGGCCTTCCTCGAATGAAGACAGCACCCGCAGACGAACATTGTACTTGCGCGCGAACTCCACTGACCTGATTTGCAGCACCTTGGCGCCCAGGCTTGCCATCTCCAGCATTTCCTCGAAGGTCACCGTGTCCAGCCGGTGCGCCGCGGGGACGATACGCGGGTCGGATGTGTAGACGCCGTCGACGTCGGTGTAGATCTGGCACTCGTCGGCCTTCAGCGCCGCGGCCAGCGCCACGGCCGTGGTGTCGGAGCCGCCGCGCCCCAGCGTCGTGATATTGCCGTGCTCGTCCACGCCCTGGAAGCCTGCCACCACCACCACGCGCCCGGCGTGCAGGTCGCGGCGCATCCGGGCATCGTCGATGTCGATAATGCGCGCCTTGTTGTGGGCGCTGTCGGTGAGGATGCGGACCTGCGGGCCGGTATAGGAGATGGCGGGACAGCCGCGCTTCTCCATTGCCATGCTGGCAAGCGCGATCGTGACCTGTTCTCCGGTGGCGAGCAGCACGTCGAGCTCGCGCGGCGCGGGCCTCTCGGCGACCTGCCGGGCGAGTCCAAGGAGACGATCGGTCTCGCCGCTCATCGCCGAGACCACGACCACGACGTCGTGACCTTCCCGGCGCGCCCGTACCACTCGCTCCGCGACACTGGCAATCCGCTCCGGACTGCCGACGGAGGTGCCGCCGTATTTCTGAACGATAAGACTCATACCGTACCTGGCCAGTTATTATCGAGACGAAAGAACTACCAAAATCGGGCAAGTGATTGGGCGGTCATGATAAGTGTTTGTCCGAGCTTTCCCAAGTGGGATAGGCAAATTTCCCAATTTTACCCGAGCTTTCCCCGGACCCAGCCCCCGACCGATTTCAGCGCCGCATCGAGCCTGGAGGGATCGGTGCCGCCGGCCTGCGCCATGTCGGGCCGGCCGCCGCCCTTGCCGCCGACCTGCGTGGCCACGAAATTCACGAGATCTCCGGCGCTCACCCGGTCGGTGCAGTCCTTGGTCACACCGGCGATGAGGCGGACCTTGCCATCCTCGACCGTGGCAAGCACCAGGACGGCGCTGCCGAGTTTGTTCTTGAGCTGATCGGCGGTCTCGCGCAGGCTGCCCGCATCGGCGCCGTCGATGACCTCGGCGAGCACCCGCACGCCGCTGATGTCGACCGCCCGGGCGGTCAGATCGCCCCCGGCACCGCTCGCCAGTCTGCCCCTCAGCGCCTGAATGTCCTTGTCCTGCTGGCGTATGCGCTCCAGCAGTTGCTCGGTCTTCTCCACCACGTTGTCGCGATTGCCCTTGAGGCGATCGGCGATCGATCGCAGACATTTCTCGGTCTCGGCGACGTAGGCCAGCGCGGCAGCGCCCGTCAGTGCCTCGATGCGCCGCACGCCCGAGGCCACACCCGATTCGGCGATGATCTTGAATGTGCCGATGTCGCCGGTGCGCGCCACGTGCGTGCCGCCGCAGAGCTCGACGGAGAACTCGCCCATGCTCAGGACCCGCACCTCCTCGTCGTACTTCTCGCCGAACAGCGCCATGGCGCCGCTCTCGATGGCTTTCTGCACCGGCATCAGCCGCGTGCACACCTCCCGGTTGGCGCGGATCTCGGCATTAACCATCGCCTCGATCTGCTGCAGCAGCTCCGGGGAGACCGCCTCGTGATGCGAGAAGTCGAAGCGCAGACGGTCGGGCGCCACCAGCGAACCCTTCTGTATGACGTGCTCACCGAGCACCTTGCGCAGCGCCGCGTGCATCAGATGGGTGGCCGAGTGGTTGAGCCGCGTGGACTGCCGCAGCACATCGTCCACCATGGCCTCGACGGTGTCGCCGACGCGCAACTCGCCGAGCTTCGCCACGCCGACGTGCAGGTGCGTGCCGTTCTGCCTGCGCGTATCGAAGACCTCGAACACCGATTCGGTGCCGCGCAGCCGGCCCTTGTCGCCGACCTGGCCGCCGGATTCGGCATAAAACGGCGTGCGATCCAGCACCACCACCCCGCCCGTACCGGCGGGCAGTACCTCCACGCTCTGGCCGTCGACGAACAGGCCGCGCACGCAGGCGCTGCCGGTTACCGTCTCGTAGCCGGTGAAGGCGAATCCCCTGGCGAGCGGCGCCAGCGCCTCGGCCGGGATGGCCGTGTCCAGGCCCGCCATCGTGAAGTGGCTGGCGGCGCGGGCGCGCTCGCGCTGCGCAGCCATCTCGCGCTCGAAGCCGACGGTATCCACCGACAGGCCCCGCTCGCGGGCGAAGTCCGCGGTCAGATCCACGGGGAAGCCGTAGGTATCGTAGAGCACGAAGACGTCCCTGCCCGGGATGACCTTGCTGCTGAGCCTGCCGAGCACCTGCTCCAGGTGCTTCATGCCCTGCACGAGGGTCTCGGAGAAGCGCTCCTCCTCGTCGCGGATGACCCGCGTCACCCGCTCGGCCTGCCGCGGCAGCTCCGGGTAGGCGGCGCCCATATCGCGCTCGAGCACCGGGACCAGCTTGTGGAAGAACGGCTCGTGCAGTCCGAGCCTGTTACCGTGCCGCAGCGCGCGCCGGATGATCCTGCGCAGCACGTAGCCCCGGCCCTCGTTGGAGGGCAGCACCCCGTCCAGCACCAGGAACGCCGTGGCCCGGATGTGGTCGGCGATCACCTGCATCGAGTTGCGGTTCGCACCCGCGCCGGCCATGGCCTCGACGGCGGCGATCAGACTGCGAAACAGATCGATGTCGTAGTTGCTGTGCACGCCCTGGATGACCGCCGCGAGGCGCTCCAGCCCCATGCCCGTGTCGACGCTCGGGTTGGGCAGCGCGTGCATCACGCCTTTCTCGTCGCGATTGAACTGCATGAAGACGAGGTTCCAGATCTCGACGTAGCGATCTCCCTCGGGCTCCGGGCCTCCCGGCGGCCCGCCGGCGATGTGCGCGCCGTGATCGTAGAAGACCTCCGTGCACGGACCGCACGGTCCGGTGTCGCCCATCATCCAGAAGTTGTCTGAGGCGTAACGCGCGCCCTTGTTGTCGCCGATGCGCACCACGCGTTCGGCCGGCACGCGAATGTCCTTGGTCCATACCTCGTAGGCCTCGGCGTCCTCGGCGTAGACGGTGAACCAGAGCTTCTCCACCGGCAGCTTGTAGGTCCCGGTCAGCAGCTCCCAGGCATAGCGGATTGCATCGCGCTTGAAATAGTCGCCGAAGCTGAAGTTGCCCAGCATCTCGAAGAAGGTGTGGTGGCGCGCCGTGTAGCCGACGTTCTCGAGGTCGTTGTGCTTGCCGCCGGCGCGCACGCAACGCTGCGAGGTGACAACCCGCCTGCTGACCGGGGTCTCCAGTCCGAGAAAGATGTCCTTGAACTGCACCATCCCGGCGTTGGTGAACAGCAGGGTGGGATCGTCCTGCGGCACGAGCGAACTGCCTGGCAGCACCTTGTGCCCCTGACTCGCAAAATAATCGAGAAACGCGGTACGTAGTTCGCCACTGCTCTTCATCGTCTGCTGCGCTCATTCGCCGTCCGCACCGCCAACCGCCGCGCGGATCGTCTCCGCCTGGAATCCGCGATACTCCAGAAATCGCATCTGCCGGGCGCGCTCCGCGGGCCCGGCAGGCACGGCGCGGCCGAACCGCTTGACCCGCGCTGCGCGCGCGAGCCGCAACCAGTCGGCCTCCTCCAGCCCGTCGATCGCCCTGCTGACTGCCTCTTTGGAGGTTCCCCTGTCGCGCAGTTCCCGCGCGATGCGCAGCGGTCCGTATCCCCTGTCCGCGCGCTGGCGCAGGTAGGATTCGGCGTGACGGTCGTCGCTCTGCAGACGCTCGCGCGCCAGCCCGTCCAGTGCCGCCTCGATGGCCGCCTCATCGTCGATCCGGCGCCGCAGCTTGTTCCGCAACTCCTCGCGCGTATGCTCGCGGCGCGCCAGCAACGCCAGCGCGCATCTGCGGGCCTCGGTGACGGGGTCGAGGTCGCTCAGTCGGTGACTTCCTCGGCAACCTCGGTTTCGACAGCGCCGCCCTGGACGGCCGCCGCCTCGCGGATCCGGTTCTCGATCTCGCGGGCCTTCTCCGGGTTGTCCTTCAGGAACTGGCGGGCATTGTCCTTGCCCTGGCCGATGCGCTCCTTCTTGTAGCTGTACCAGGCTCCGGTCTTCTCGACGATCTCCATCTGCACGCCGAGGTCGACGATCTCGCCTTCGCGCGAGACGCCTTCCCCATAGAGAATGTCGAAGGTGGCGACGCGAAACGGCGGCGCAACCTTGTTCTTGACCACCTTCACCTTGGTCTCGCTGCCGATGACCTCTTCACCGCGCTTGATCGCGCCGACGCGCCGGATATCCAGGCGCACGGAGGCATAGAACTTCAGGGCGTTGCCACCGGTAGTGGTCTCCGGGTTGCCGAACATCACGCCGATCTTCATGCGGATCTGGTTGATGAAGATGACCAGCGTGTTGGAACGCTTGATGTTGCCGGTCAGCTTGCGCAGCGCCTGCGACATCAGCCGCGCGTGCAGGCCGACATGGCTGTCGCCCATTTCGCCCTCGATCTCGGCCTTTGGCGTCAGCGCGGCGACGGAATCCACGACGATGATGTCCACCGCGCCGGAGCGCACCAGCATGTCGGTGATCTCGAGCGCCTGTTCCCCGGTGTCGGGCTGCGACACCAGCAGATCGGCGACGTTCACGCCGAGCTTCTCGGCGTACTGCGGGTCGAGGGCGTGCTCGGCGTCGACGAAGGCGGCGGTGCCACCCGCCTTCTGCGCCTCGGCGATCGCCTGCAGGGCGATGGTGGTCTTGCCGGATGATTCCGGGCCGTAGATCTCGACGACTCGTCCGCGCGGCAGGCCGCCGACACCGAGCGCGATGTCCAGCGACAGCGAGCCCGAGGAGATGACATCGAGGTTGCGCACGGCGCGGGCGTCGCCCATGCGCATGACCGAGCCGGTGCCGAACTGCTTTTCAATCTGTCCTAGCGCCGCGGCGAGCGCCTTCTTTCTGTTTTCTTCCATATGCCAGTCTGTCCGTCCGATGGTAGGTGGGTTTCAGGAGACGCGCGATTATCGCACAGATGTAGACCCGATTTAATCTGTCCCCGCGAACCCATCGCGGCGCCCGGGATCACTGCAATGGCCAGCTCCTGAGCGTCTCGTAGCGCGCGCCGCCGGCACTCGTACGGCTCGCGACGAGCGCAAAGTCGCGGACCTGCCAGGGGATCGCGACCGGTTCCGGCGCCGGGAGGTGACCGGGCGCATCTCGCAGCAGCGTGATGTGCGGCGAGTAGGCGCGTGTCTCGACCTCACAACCGCACGATCGCGCCGCGTTCCCCAGCGCCTCGTGCAACGCGGCAAGAGCCTCGGGCACCTCGGCCATGCCTGCCCAGAGCACTCTGGAGCGGGGGAAATATCCGATGCGCGTGAATTGCATGGTGAACGGCTGGCAATGCAGGGTGTCCGCCGCGGACTCCACGCACCGGCGTGCCGCCGGGGTCATCCGCCCGAGGAAGAGCACGGTCAGGTGCAGCTTCTCCTCCGGCGTCGGCCGTCCGGTTCCGCGCGTTCGCCTCGGCATGCATGCCTGCAGCGCCGCACGCGTGGCGGCATCCGGCCACAGGGCGAAGAACAGCCGCTCGGTGAGGATCCTCTCCATGCCGCCCGCTGTTCAGTGCGCCTGCGCGATCGCCAGCATTCCCCTCAGGGCGTGGCGGACGGCGGCTCGGCGCACCGCCTCCCGATCGCCTGCGAAGCGCTGCATCTCCGCGGCCGCGGCCGCGCCAGGCCACGCAAAGGCGAACCAGACGGTACCCACCGGCTTGCTCTCCGATCCGCCATCCGGACCGGCCACACCGCTGACGGCAACCGCGAGCTGGGCGCGACTGCGCGCGAGCGCGCCGCTGGCCATCGCGCGCACGGTCTCGGCGCTGACTGCGCCGTGCTCGCCCAGTATCCGCGCTTCGACCGCGAGCAGCTCGGACTTGGCGGCGTTGGAGTAGGTCACGTACCCACGCTCGAACCATCGCGAACTGCCCGGCACGTCGGTCAGGACCTTTGCGATCCAGCCGCCGGTGCAGGATTCCGCGGTCGTCAGCATCCAGCCGTGCCGGACGCACTGCTCGCCGAGCCGCGCGGCCATGGCCATCAATCCCGCATCGGAGAGCTCTGCGTTCACGCGCGCCGGGCCTCGAAGAAGTTGGTCAGCACGACGCCGCATTCCGCTGCCCGCACGCCCCCGAGGACCTCCACGCGATGATTCAGCCTGTCGGTCTCGAGCACGTCGAAGACACTGCCGGAGGCGCCGGCGCGCGGATCGTAGGCGCCGAACACCACGCGCGCGACGCGGGCGTGAAGGATCGCGCCGGCGCACATCACGCAGGGTTCCAGCGTCACGTACAGTGTGGAGCCGCGGAGCCGGTAATTGCCGATGCGATCGGCCGCCGCGCGCAGCGCGACGATCTCCGCGTGCGCGGTCGGGTCGTGCGTGGCGACCGGGCAGTTCCATCCCTCCCCGATCACCTCGCCGTCGAGGACGACGACGGCGCCTACGGGCACCTCGCCCGCCATGGCCGCCCGCCGCGCCATCTCCAATGCCCTGCCCATCCAGGCTTCCGAACTGCTCACGAACGTCCGGCTCCCCGCCAAGCGCCATGTCGTGCAAACGTGCTCGAAGGTGGCAGGGTAACAGAGCGTGTACCCCATGGCATCATCGGGGACCGCAGGTGCCTGTGCCGGGGAACTTTTCGGCAACCGCGGCATTGCCTCGGCAGCGATGACGTCCGCCGCGCGCCCGCCTCGAGCGTGGGCGCGAACGCCGGACTGGACAACTCGATCATCGGAAGACGTTGCCGGTGATCGCCGCGATGCTGAAGGTGGCGCCGCGCGGGCGCCGGCGTCCGGGCCCGCCGGGAGGTCTCCTCGACGTGGCGAACGCCCGGACACTGCGGGTGGACGGCTGAAGGATCAATCCAATTGCGACCTGTTCCCGGTCGTACCGCATGCTCGAAGGCGGCGTGCCACGCCCTCGCCGCGCATACGCTCGCCCGGGGGAAACGCAAAGATGTCAGCGCGTCACTGCCGCAACGGTATCGCCGCGCTCGCGGCCAGCCTGGCCGTTGCCGACGCCGCCGCAGCGGCCGAGGACGAACCGGCGCGCGAACAACCAAAGATCCTGAATCAGGTCGATATCATCGGCGATCCGGGGGAATTTTGCGCGATCCCTGGCTCGGCACACTGTCCCGACGAGACGGTCGACACCGCCGCGGGACGCCTCGATTACCTGTTCGCGGGCTTCCCGCGCAGCACGGACGGGTTCAGGACCATCGACGCGGCGCCGGGCTGAAACGAAACCGACGAGACCGGATTCCACACCGTCGAGCCGATGGTGAGACTCGTGCCGGAGCCAACCACCGCAATCTTTCAGCGACTCGAGTTCAAGTACGGTTTCTCCGACATGGAGGCGGACGAGACCTGTCCCGGCCCGAGCACCGGGGACTTCCGCCATGACCCTTCCCGGCGCTATTGCGTCGCGCGCCTCGGCAACATCGACACCGGGCAGCACCCGACCTGCCTGCGGCATTTCATCTCCCCGGCTGCGGATTTCGATCGGGTGGCGACGGCGTACTGCAACAGGTTCGCGCGCATCCGGTACAAGCTCGACGATATCCGCGCCGCGGCGCTTGCGGCCGCGCCACCGCCACGGCTTGACGGCGCGGAAGCTTGTTATCCACCATGTGATCCTTCCGCGTGCGCGGCAGCGTCGCCGCGCAGGTCCGCGCCCGTGCGCCTCACGGGAATCCAGACGGTGAGAACCGGACATGCCTATGGGACTGGATGAGGTTCTGCAGGAGATCGCCCAGGGGATACATCCGTATCTTGCAAAGGGGAAGGTGGCCTCCTACATACCGGCGTTGCGCCGCGTGCCGCTCACGAAATTCGGGATGGCCGTATGCATGGTCGATGGCGCCGAGTTCGCGGTCCGCGATGCCGCCGAGCCATTCTCGATCCAGAGCATCTCCAAGCTGTTCACGCTGATGCTGGCGATGAGCCGGATTGGCGATGAAGTCTGGCGACACGTCGGCAAGGAGCCCTCGGGTACGGCGTTCAATTCGCTCGTTCAACTCGAGTACGAGAAGGGCATCCCGCGCAATCCCTTCATCAACGCCGGCGCGTTGACCGTGCTCGACTGCCTCATGGCGAACACCCGCGGACGCACCGCCGAGATCATCCGCGACTACGCGCGCGTGCTCTCCAGGAATTTCCAGATCGACTACGACGAGAAGGTCTACGCCTCGGAACTGAAGGCGGCTTACCGGAACCGATCGATTGCGAATCTGCTCCGCAGTCATGGACGGATCGGGCAGGAGCCCGAGCACCTGCTCGATACCTATTGCCGGCAGTGCTCCCTCGAGATGAGCTGCGTGGACCTGGCGCGGGCGTTCCTGCCGCTGGCCAGCGCCGGCCACTCGCCCCTGCTGCACGAAACGGTGCTGACCGAGCGGCAGGCGCGCCGCATAAACGCCATCATGATGACCAGCGGCGTGTACGACTCCGCGGGCAGTTTCGCCTTCCGTGTCGGATTGCCGGCGAAGAGCGGCGTCGGCGGCGGCATCGTCGCGGTCGTGCCGCGGCGATGCTGCATCACCGTGTGGTCCCCCGGACTCGATCGCGCCGGCAATTCGCTGGCGGGGATCGCGGCGCTGGAGATGTTCGTGCGCGCGACGAAGATGTCCATACTCTGACCCCGACTCCGCCTGCGCCGGCGCACGCCGCCGGCCGCACGGGCCGCGCTGCAAGTATGGCCGCGGATGGAGTACCCTACCCTGCCGTACGCAGACCTGAACCCGGAGTCCCACGATGAGCGTCAAGGTGCTCTGCTTCGCCGGCGCCAATCGCGCCGCCTCCTACAACAGGCGGCTGGCGCGCGCCGCCCATGCGGCGGTCGTGGCGGCCGGCGCCGAGGCGACGCTGCTCGACCTGCGCGACTATCCTCTGCCGCTCTACGACGGCGACCTGGAGGTCGCCGAGGGCGTGCCGGAGAACGCGCTGCGCCTGAAGACCCTGTTCAAGGCGCACCAGGCGCTGCTGATCGCCGCTCCGGAATACAACAGCTCGATCACGCCGCTGCTGAAAAACACGCTCGACTGGATCTCGCGCGAGCACCAGGGCGAAAGCGGCCGCGTGCCGTATGCCGGCAAGGTGGCCGCGCTGGTGGCGGCATCGACCGGCACCCTCGGCGGCCTGCGCGGACTGTTCCACGTGCGCCAGATCCTCACCACCCTGGGCGTGCTGGTGCTGCCCGAACAGATGCCGCTCAGCAAGGCGCACGAGGCGTTCGATGCGGACGGGCGATTGCAGGACGCACGCCAGCAGAGCACGCTCGAGAACATCGCGCAGAAGCTCGTCGGCGTCACCGCCAGGCTCGGCGCGTGATCGCACCGGGCGCTCCCGCGCCGCGCGCTCCCCGGCAGTTATCGCTGTCGGCCCGAAGCCGATCGGCGGGTGGCGGGTGGCTGTGCCTCGGCGACGTGGCGCAGCCCCGCCAATGCCGGCATGAGTACCTTGGGATCCGCGCCCTCGGAGTACACGACGTAGGCCGGGTAGAGGAATTCGCGCGCACCGCGGACCAGTCGCAGACGGCCGGCGCGCAGGTGCGGCTGTACGGAGTGCAGGCGGAAATAGCCGGAGCCACCGACCTTGAGTATGTACTCCAGTCCGAGCGGCCCCAGCCCGACGAAGGTCCCGGGATTGGACAACTCCGGGAACGTGAGCTTGTGGTGAGCTGAGAACTCCGGCCCCCAGTCCACATAGACGTACTCGCTCGAGGGCAGCGGCTGCCTGCGACGCGCCGTCGTCACGAGCACGAGCTTCTCCTCCATCAGCAGCTCGATCCTCAGACCCGGCCGGTGTTGCGGCGCGTACATCACGGCGATGTCGAGGATGCCCTCGGCGACCTGAATCATCAGATTCTCGGGCACGCCGACCTGCGTTCGAATCGCCAGGTGCGGCGCGGATTTCTTCATCCAGACCAGCCAGTCGAGCAGCAGCGGATTCCACAGGCTGAGCTCACCGCCCACCGCCACCATGGCCCGCAATCCCGGCGGCACCGCGACCTCGTGACGCGCCCGCTCCCACACCTGGACGAGCGTCGGCGCATAGCGCATGAACTGCTCCCCGGCCGTCGTGAGAGATGCGCCCGACTTGTTGCGCACGAACAGCTTCCTGCCGAGCAGTTCCTCCAGGGTGCGCACCCGCATGCTCACGGCCGTCTGCGTGACGTGCAGGCGTTCGGCCGCACGCGCGAAGTTGCCGGCGGCCACGATCTCCAGGAATGTACGGGCGAGATTGATGTCCATGCGATACGGGACGGTTTCGTAGGGATCTCCAGCCCGCTGCGGGGCGCGTGCCGGACCCGATGAGTCGGGTCGCGCCTAGTATCAATTTTTCTACATCGATCGGTCAATTAAATTCGTTTTACTGATTGATGCGCCGGGGCGCAAGATGGACCAGCCTGAAATCGACCGAACGGAGGATCTGAGATGGCAATCGAACTCCCCAGTCTCCCCTATCCCTACGAAGCCCTGGAGCCGCTGGTGTCGGGCGCCACGCTGAAGACCCATCACGGCCGGCATCACCGCGCCTACGTGGACAACCTGAACTCGCTCGTGCGCGGGACCGATCTCGCCGACAAGCCGCTGGAGGACATCGTCAGGCAATCGGCGCGCCGCAAGACGACGGAGCCGGCGATGACCGCCGTATTCAACAATGCCGCGCAGGCGTGGAACCACGCCTTCTACTGGCGCTCGCTGGCGCCACCGAGCGAGCGCGCGCCGCAGGGGGCGCTCGCGCAGCGGCTCACCGCCGATTTCGGCAGCCACAACGAATTCGCGCAGGCCTTGACGACCGCGGCGACCAAGCATTTCGCCAGCGGCTGGGCCTGGCTGGTGGCCGATCGCGGCGCGCTGCGCATCCTCACGACCGCCAACGCCGACACTCCAATCCTGCAGGGGCTCGTTCCGCTGCTCGTCATAGACCTCTGGGAGCACGCCTACTACCTGGACTATCGGGCGGACCGCGCGCGGTATGTCGGCGGGGTCGTGGGTCACCTGCTGAACTGGTCGTTCGCGGAGGAGAACCTCCGCGGGGCCGGGGAGGAACTGCAACCTGGCGCCGCGCCGCCACGAACCGGCAGATTGGGAAGGGCGTAGCGATGCGCGCCGGGCGATCCCGCCGCATGAGTCCGCCTGGTGCCCGCCGCCCGGTCCGGGTGAAGCGCGTCTATGAGCCGCCGGACCCGCGGGACGGAACGCGGGTCCTGGTCGACCGGCTCTGGCCGCGGGGCATCAGTTCGGACGAGGCCGCCGCCGATCTCTGGCTGAAGGACGCTGCGCCGAGCGACGCCCTGCGGCGCTGGTTCGGCCATGACCCGGTCCGCTGGACGTCGTTCCGGAGGAAGTATCGCGCCGAGCTTGCCGGGCGCGCGGAAGTCCTGCGCCTGCTCGACGAGCTCCGCCGTCGCGGGCCGGTCACCCTGCTCTTCGGCGCGCGCGACACCGAGCGCAACAACGCCGTCGTGCTGAGCGAGGTCCTGAACGGGGATCCGCCCGGATCGGAGCTCGCGCCACCCGGCGGGCCACGCGCGAGGATACGCGGCAGCAAGCCCGCTCGTAGCGGTGGAGACCGGTCGTGACGCAGGATCGCTACGACTACGTCATCGTCGGCGCCGGGCTCGCAGGCGCCTCTGCCGTCGAAGGCATCAGGCAGCACGACAAGCAGGGCTCGATCCTGCTGGCGGGCGCCGAGCCGCAACGGCCGTACAACCGCCCGCCGCTCTCGAAGCAGCTCTGGACCGGCAAGGAAACCCTCGAGAAGATATTCATCCATGGCGCGGAGTTCTACGAGCGTGAACGTGTCGATCTCGCGCTTGCCACGCAGATCGACGCGGTGGACGCCGGTGCTCGCGAGATCCGCGACCGGCAGGGGCGCCGATACCGCTACGGGAAGCTGCTGCTGGCGACGGGAGGCAGCCCGCGCCGGCTGCCCATCCCGGGCGGCGGTCTCGATGGCCTCTCGTACTTCCGCACCTACGACGACTACGTGCAGCTGCGGCGCGCCGCAGCGTCGGCGAAGACGGCCGTCGTCATCGGCGGGGGCTTCATCGGTTCGGAGATCGCCGCCGCGCTCAACATGTCCGGTATCGAGGTCAGCATGGTCTTCCCCGGACCACACCTCGTCGACCGGGTGTTTCCGGAGCCGCTCGCCCGCGCACTACAGTCCGGTTTCGCCGAGCGCGGGGTTCAGGTTCTCGCCGGCGACCGGCCCGTGTCGATCACCCGCAGCGGCATGCACTTCATCGTCCGCACCGAAAAGGGTCGGCGGCTACGCGCTGATCTCGCCGTCGCCGGGATCGGGATCACGCCCAACCTCACGCTCGCGGCGCAGACCGGCCTGCAAACCGGCGACGGGATCGTCGTGAACGAGCTCTTGCAGACCTCCGATCCCGACATCTACGCCGCCGGCGACAATGCATTCTTCCCTTACCGGTCGCTCGGCAAGGCCATGCGGATCGAGCACTGGGACCACGCCCTCAACCAGGGCCGCTGCGCCGGCCGGAACATGGCGGGCGCCGGCGAGACCTACGACTACATGCCGTTCTTCTTCTCCGATCTCTTCGACTTCGGCTACGAAGCGGTCGGCAACGTCGACGCGTCGCTCGAGACCTGGGCGGACTGGCAGGAGGAGAACCGCACCGGAGTGATCTACTACCTTGTCGACGGCGTCGTGCAGGGTGTCATGCTCTGCAACGTGTGGGAAAAGGTGGATGCCGCACGCGAGCTGATCCGCGCTCGCAAGAGGTGGACGCACGCGACGTTGCGCGGCATGATCCGGTGAGCGGCCTCCGCGAACGCAGCCACACACCACACCGATACTGGATCCAGACAACATGACCGACAACCAGCTCTATCCCCCCGCGACCGGCGAGCTCGCGGCCAGGCGCACCCGGCTCGCCCCGGAGATCGACGCGGCGTTCAAGGCGTTCAGTGCCCGCGTGTTCGCCCCGGGCGCGCTGCCCGTGAAGGCGAAGCAGCTGATCGCCGTCGCGGTCGCCCACGTCACGCAGTGCCCGTACTGCATCCGCGGACACACCAAGGCCGCGCTGCGCGCGGGCGCGACGCGCGAGGAACTCATGGAGGCCATCTGGGTCGCCGCCGAGATGCGCGCCGGCGGTGCCTATGCGCACTCCACGCTGGCGCTGAACGTGATGGAGGAGCACGGCGAGCCCCCGGGTGCATAGGCAGGCTGCCGGGTGCGAGACTCCGGCTCCCACTCAATTACCGACAGCTCACCACGGTGGCGTCAAAGCCGGAATGATCTCCGGCAAGGTGGCATTTCTGTCCGTTCATTTGGTTGTTTGAATCGCATCGGGGACCGTGATGGCCAGCACCGAATACTACAACGACCGCGTCGTGCGTCTGTTCCTGCTGGCGGCGACGGTGTGGGGCATCGTAGGCATGCTCCTTGGCATGTACGCGGCCGCCGAACTCGCCTGGCCTGGCCTGAATCTCGGCATACCCTGGGTGACGTTCAGCCGGCTCCGGCCGGATCACACTTTCGGCGTCATTTTCGCATTCGGCGGATCGGCGCTGATGGGTACGTGCTACTACGTCGTGCAGCGCACCGGCCACTGCCGGCTCGCATGGGATCGGGTGGCCGAGTGCACGTTCTGGGGCTGGCAGCTGGTCTGCGTGCTGGCGATGGTGACGATGCCGCTCGGCATCACGCAGAGCAAGGAGTATGCCGAACCCGAGTGGTTCATCGACATCCTGACGGCGATCGTCTGGATCAGCTTCGGCGCGGTGTTCTTCGCGACCCTGGCGCGCCGGCGCATCCGCCACATCTACGTCGCCAACTGGTACTACGGCGCGTTCATCATCGCGGTCGGTCTGCTGCACGTCGTCAACAACCTCGCGCTGCCGGCATCGCTGACGAAGTCCTACCCGATCTACTCCGGTGTCGCCGACGCGATGGTGCAGTGGTGGTACGGCCACAACGCGGTGGCATTCTTCCTGACCGCCGGTTTCCTCGGGATGATGTACTACTTCGTGCCGCGCCAGGCCCAACAGCCGCTTTGGAGCTACCGCTTCTCGATCGTCAACTTCTGGGCCCTGATCTCGATCTACATGTGGGCCGGCTCGCACCACCTGATGTACACCGCGCTGCCGGACTGGGTGCAGTCGGTCGGCATGGCATTCTCGCTGGTCCTGCTGATGCCGAGCTGGGGCTCGGCCGCGAACGGCCTGCTGACCTTCAACGGCTCGTGGCACCGCCTGAGATCCGATCCGGCGGCCAAGTTCATGGTGCTCGCGCTGGTGTTCTACGCCGCGTCGACGTCCGAAGGCTCGATGATGGCGATCAAGACCGTCAACTCGCTGTCGCACTACACGGACTGGACGATCGCGCACGTGCACTCGGGTTCGCTCGGCTGGGTCGCAATGATCACGATCGGCTCGCTGTACGCGATGGCGCCGCGCGCGCTCGGCCGCCCCGAGATGCACTCGCGAAAGGCGATCGAACTGCATTTCTGGATGCACACGGCGGGCACGCTGCTGTACGTCGCCGCGATGTGGATCGCCGGAGTGACCGAGGGCATGATGTGGCGCGCCACGCAGCCGGACGGCTCGCTGACGCACGCGTTCATCGACAGCCTGCTCGCGATCAAGCCGCTGTACGTACTGCGCTGGTCCGGTGGCGTGCTGATCTGGCTCGGCATGTGGGTGATGGCGTGGAACCTCTGGTACACGGCCGCCGACGCCCGCAGGAAGGTCATCCTGCCAGTGCCGGTACCGATCCCGGAGCCGGTATCGCCGCAGACCCCGGCGCCGCTTCCGGTTGCCGGTTGAGGAACGCCCATGGCCTATCGCCACTTCGAATTCATCGAGAAACACGCGTGGATGCTCGGCATCCTGACCGCGTCCATGGTGTCGCTGGGCGGCCTCGCCGAGATCTTGCCGACGTTCGTCGAGGCGAACCGCGTCAAGCTGGAGGCAGGCGGCAAGCCCTACGAACCGCTGCGGCTGGCCGGCCGCGACATCTACGTACGCGAAGGCTGCTATCTCTGCCACTCGCAGATGATCCGCGCGCTGCGCTTCGAAACACAGCGTTACGGCCGCTTCTCCACCGCCGAGGAATCGGTTTACGACCGGCCGTTCCAGTGGGGCTCCAAACGCACCGGCCCGGATCTGGCGCGCGTGGGCGGAAAGTATTCCGACGACTGGCAGCGCGTGCACCTGACGGAGCCGCGCGCCGTCGTGCCGCAATCGAACATGCCCGCCTATCCGTGGCTCGCGACGGCCGAGATCGACGCGGCCGAAATCGCGGCACGGATGCGTACACTGCGCAAGCTCGGCGACCCTTACACCGATGCCGACATCGCCGCCGCCGCCAAGGCGCTCGACGGCAGGACGGAACTCGATGCGCTGGTCGCCTACCTGCAGGGCCTCGGCGTCGCCAACGAGCCGCGGCCGGCGGAGGCAAACGCCGCTGCCACCGCGCCGGTCGCGAGGACTTCACCGTGACTCCGGTCTGGGGTCATCTCGCCGGGGTCTTCATCGTGCTGATGATGGCGACGTTCATCGGCATCTGGGTCTGGGCCTGGCTGCCCCGTCACAAGCACACGTTCGGCTGGCTGGCGCGGTTGCCGATGGAAGACAGCACCGAACGGGCGGACGATTCGATTCCGCCCACCGACGAGGAGGAGCGCCTGTGAGCAGCGGCTGGTCCTGGTGGGTCATCGGCCTCATCGTCTTCAACCTCGGGGTGACGTTCCTCCTGTTCCTGTGGGCGCCGCGCGCCAAGGTGCCGGTACTGCCCGACGGCACCACCGGTCACGTCTGGGCCCACGGCGTCCTGCGCGAGGGCATGCACCGGCTGCCGGGCTGGTGGATCGTGGCGTCGTTCGCGATGTATTTCATCGCGTTCGGGTACCTTGTGCTGTATCCGGGCTTCGGCAACCACGAGGGCGCGCTCGGCTGGACCTCAGGACGGGAGCTCGCCGCCGCAACGGCGGCCAACTCCGCGAAGCTCGATCCGGTACTGCAGCGGCTTGCCGCGATGAGCGTCGAGGCGGTGGCCGGCGACGCCCAGGCGCAGCGGCTCGGCGCGCGCCTGTTCGTCGACAACTGCGCGGCCTGCCACGGCAGGGACGGCCTGGGCAACACGCGGCTCGGCGCGCCGAACCTGACCGACGCCGACTGGCTTTATGGCGGCACGGGACAGGACATCACCACCTCGATCCGCGGCGGGCGAACGGGCGTGATGCCACCGTGGAGCACGCTCGGCGAGGCGACGGTGAAGAGCCTCGCCCAGTACGTGCTGAGCCTGTCCGGGCAGCCGCACGACGCGGCGGGCGCGGTGTCCGGCGAACCAACCTTCAAGACAAACTGCGTCGCCTGTCACGGGCCGCAGGGCAAGGGCAACCCGCTGCTTGGCGCGCCGAACCTCACCGACGATATCTGGCTGTATGGCGGCACGCTGGCGGCGATGGAAACGACGATTCGCGACGGCCGCCAGGGCCACATGCCCGCGTGGAGTCCGCGCCTGTCCGACGACGACATCCACGTCCTGGCTGGCTACGTCTATCATCTTGCGCACGGTGCAGATGCAGCCGCGCGGTGATCCGCCGCGCCGCGGATCGTGGTATTCCCAAGCGGTCGTCTGGCTGGGCATCGCCGTGTTCGCGGCCTCGCTCGCCGGCAGCGTCTGGCTGATCGTCCTGGGCGCGCGCTACGACGACGCCCGCATTCCCACCGGTCACCAGGTCTTCGGCGTGCCGGCGCAGCAAGCGACGCGCCCGCCAGGTCCATGAAGCGCCCGCACGCCTGTCCGGCGTAAGCTGCCACCCCCGAGGGTCAGGCCTGGCACCCGGCGCGCGGGTTGACCGTTCCGTGTCGTCGTGCCCTATCGGGCGAAGGGGGCGAGGACTATGCCGGCACACAGGCGCATCCCTCGCCTTACGAGCGTGGAGACAGGCGCTGGTGAACCGTCGCTGCGACATGTGCGATATGGCTCTGTCGACACTCCCTCCGGTTCATCTGGTCCGCCTGACCCGCACGATCTGGTAGGCCCGGCCAAGATAACCGAATGGCGCACTCCAGATGTGCACGAGGCGGGTGAACGGGAAGAACAGGAATACCGACATGCCGAGGAACATGTGGAATCTGTAGACCGGGCTGACGTCGAGCACCAGGCTCGGGTCGGGATGCAGGTAGAGGATGCTCTGCACCCATTCCGCGAGCCGGATCATCGTTGAGGCATCGCCGCTGCTGGCATGATGGATCGATGTGGGGATGGTGATCAGCCCGGCGGCGGCGGTCAGGGCCAGCCAGCCGAGGATGTTGATGTCCATCCAGCGCGAGGCGGCGCGCACGCGCGGGTTCGTGAGACGCCGCAGCCACAGCACGATGGCGCCCAGCAGGCAGGCGCCGCCGAACAGCGTGCCGGCGGAGATGGCCAACCACTGGTGCGTCATGTCCGACACGCCCAGGGCGAGAAACACCGCGTGGGGCGTCAGCAGGCCGATCACATGCCCGAGGAACAGGCCCAGAATGCCGTAGTGGAAGAAATTGCTGGCGAAGCGCATGCCGCGCCTGGACAGCAACTGGCTCGAGTCGCTCTTCCAGGTGTATTGCTCGTGATCGAAGCGGATCCAGCTGCCGAGCAGAAACACGGTGGTGGCGATATAGGGGTAAACCCCGAATATGAAGTTGTGCAGGAATTCCATGGTCATCTCCGATGCGAATGGCTCTGTGGCAATCATCCGCCACGTCAGCGGCGGGCCAGAACGTCGTTCCCCTGCGTCGATGGGGCATGGCCTTCGACGAAGGCCGTCGCGCGCCCATGCAGGCGTACCGGCACGACTCCCGGCGCGCGCGGGGCGCCGCAGGCACTTGGCGCCGACCAGCTCACCGGCGGATCGAAATCGCCGTCGGCCAGGCAGGGATCGGTCCGTTGCGCAGGACGCGGCGCCGACATGTCGCCGCCGGCCCCGAGCCCGCCGCCGCGCGCCTCGATCAGCCCGACCAGATCGGCGTAGAGACTGCCCGCCTCGGCCAGGTTGGCGCGTAGCTGGCGCAGCACCTTGCGCCAGCGCGAGAGAAACGACCGGCCCGCCTCTTCCTCCAGCAGCGACACGAATTCGAGCAGCAGGGGCAGATAGTCGGGCAGTTCCTTGTCGATGATCTCCAAGCCGTGTTCCCTGAAATGCTCGGTCAGGTCGATGAGCGCCGGACCGCGATTCTTGTCCTCGCCGATCAGGTGGTGCGTCAGGTGCAGGCTGTGCTCGGGGACCATGTCGAAGGTGCGCACGTAATCCTCCTCGGCCGACAGGGAATCGGCGGCGGACAGCCGTTCCACGAAGCGGGCGAGCACCTCGCGCTCTCCGGCCGCGAGACCTTCCTCGCGCTCGATGGCGCCGGCAATCGCGGGCAGGGCCGCGCGCAGCGCGGCGTCAGGGTAGCCCAGCAGGGCGGAGGCAATGCGATGGAAGCTCATGGCGCGCCCCTCATCGCTCGTCGGCCGACGGCGCCGACTCCAGCGACTCGATGGTTTCCTTGCGCCGTTCCGGGAAGAGCGAATTGGCGCTGATGCCGGGCGAGGAATCGTTGCCGAAACTGAAGCCGCTCTGGCCCTGGAAGCCGTGGAAATCCTCCAGGCTCATCTCGGCATGGCCGGTCGGGATGACGAAGCGGTCCTCGTAGTTGGCGATGGCGAGCAGCTGGTACATGTCCGTCGCCTGCTGCTCGGAAAGCCCCACGCGCTCGAGCGCGCGCAGATCGGCCGTGCCGTCGACATGGAGCGAGCGCTGGTAGGAACGCATCGCCATCAGCTTGTTGAGTGCCGCAAGGATCGGTTCCTCCTTGCCGGCGGTGAGCAGGCTGGCGAGATACCTGAGCGGCAGGCGCATGGCGCCGGCCTGCGGCAGGGTGCCGTCCGGCTCGGTGGGCAGCTTGCCCTGGTCGATGGCCGATTGCACCGGTGACAGCGGCGGCACGTACCAGACCATGGGCAGGGTGCGAAACTCCGGGTGCATGGGGAAGGCGATCTGCCAATCCATCGCCATTTTCCAGATCGGCGAGCGGCGGGCCGCCTCGATCCAGGATTCGGGCACGCCGTCGCGCAGCGCCGCCTCGATCACCTCCGGATCGTTCGGGTCGAGGAAGATGCTGCGATGAGCGTCGTAGATGTCCTGCTCGTCCCGGGTCGAGGCCAGTTGCCCGATCCTGTCGGCGTCATAGAGCATGATGCCGTTGTAGCGGATGCGGCCGACGCAGGACTCCGAGCACACCGTCGGCATGCCGGATTCCACGCGCGGATAGCAGCCGATGCACTTCTCGGCCTTGCCCGATTCCCAGTTGTAGAACACCTTCTTGTAAGGACAGGCGGAGATGCATTGACGCCAGCCCCGACACCTGTCCTGATCGACCAGCACGATACCGTCCTCTTCGCGTTTGTAGAGCGAGCCGGAGGGGCAGGCGGCGACGCACGCCGGGTTGAGGCAGTGGTTGCAGATGCGCGGCAGGTACATGTGGAAGGTGTTCTCGAACTGGGCGTAGATCCGCCGTTCCAGCCCCTTCATGTTCACGTCCCTGGCGCGCTTGTCGTATTCGCCGGCCAGGTCGTCCTCCCAGTTGGGGCCCCAGCGCACCTTGTCCATTTTCTCGCCGGTGATCTGCGAGATGGGGCGCGCCGTCGGCGCAGCCTCCGACAACGGCGCATTCTGCAGGCGCGCGTAGTCGAAGGTGAACGGCTCGTAGTAGTCGTCGATCTCCGGCATGTCCGGATTGGCAAAGATGTTGAGCAGGCGCGAGACCTTGCTGCCGGACTTCAGTTGCAGCCTGCCGTCGGCCAGTTCCCAGCCGCCGCGCCAGACCTCCTGGTTTTCCCACTGCCTGGGATAGCCGATACCGGGCTTGGACTCGACGTTGTTGAACCAGGCGTACTCGACACCCTTGCGGTTGGTCCATACGTTCTTGCAGGTCACCGAGCAGGTGTGGCAGCCGATGCACTTGTCGAGATTGAAGATCAGGGCGAATTGGGCACGAACTTTCATGTGAATCTCCTCCGTATTCCGTTCAGCGCGGACCGATGCCGGCCGGATTGCGCTGCGCTTCGCGCTGCGGCGTCAGCGGCCTCTCCAGCCAGTCGACGTCCTTGTCCTCGATCTTGTGGAGAACGACGAACTCGTCGCGCTGTGTGCCGACCGTGCCGTAGTAGTTGAAGCCGTAGGCGAGCTGGGCATAGCCGCCGACCATGTTGGTCGGCTTGACGACGACGCGCGTCACCGAGTTGAGGATGCCGCCGCGCTTGCCGGTGGAAGGCGAGCCGGGCACGTTCACCGTCTTCTCCTGGGCGTGGTACATCAACGCCATGCCGCGCGGCACGCGCTGCGAGACGACGACGCGGGCGACCGTGGCGCCATTGCCGTTCACCGCCTCGACCCAGTCGTTGTCCTCCAGGCCGATCGACTTCGCCTCGTCCTCCGACACCCAGATGTAGGGGCCGCCACGGAACAGGTTGAGCATGCGCAGGTTGTCCTGGTAGGTCGAGTGTATGCCCCACTTCGAATGCGGCGTGATCCAGTTCAGCACCAGGTGCGGCTTGGCCCGGACATAGGCCGGGACGGTTTCGTGCGACCTCATCTGGAGCCCCGGACGGTAGGCGCAGAAACCCTCGCCGAAATCCAGCATCCATTCGTGGTCCTGGTAGAACTGCGCGCGACCGGTCAGGGTGCGGAACGGGATGTGTTCGTGGATATTGGTGTAGCCGGCGTTGTAGGAGACCTTCTCCGACTCTATGCCCGACCAGGTCGGCGCGGTGATGATCTTGCGCGGCTGCGCGACGATGTCGCGGAAGGTGATCTTGTCCTCGTGGCGGCCGGCATAGAGGTGATGGTGGTCGATCCCCGTCTTCTTCGACAGTGCGCTCCAGGACTTGTGCGCCACCTCGCCGTTGGTCTCGGGCGCCATGCGCAGGACGGCCTCGCAGGCGGCGATGTCCTCGACCAGGCTCGGCATGCCCTGGGTGATGCCGTCCTCGAGGATGACGCCATTGACCTTCTTCAGCTCCTCGTATTCGTGCGCGGTGCTCCAGTCGATGCCCTTGATGTTGTTGCCGAGCCTGGCCATCAGCGGGCCGAGGGCACAGAATTTCCTGTGCGTGTTGGCGTAATCGCGCGTCACGACCTTGAGCAGCGGCAAGGTCTTGCCCGGCACCGGTTCGCATTCGCCCCGCTTCCAGTCCTTCACACCGAAAGGCTGGGCCAGTTCGAACGGGGAGTCGTGCTGCATCGGCAGGGCGACGACATCCTTCTTCGTGCCCAGGTGCCTTTCGGCGAGAACCGAGAAGCTCCTGGCGATGGACTGGAAGATCTGCCAGTCGGATCTCGATTCCCACCCCGGGCTGACCGCCTCGGACAGCGGGTGGATGAAGGGATGCATGTCCGTGGTGTTGAGGTCGTTCTTCTCGTACCAGGTGGCGGTCGGCAGAATGATGTCGGAATAGGCGCCGGTGGAATTCAGGCGGAAGTTGATATCCACCATCAGGTCGAGCTTGGCGGTCGGCCCGTTCGCATGCCACTTGATCTCCTTGGCAGGATCGGCGACGGCCTCCTGCAGCACGCCGTTCTGGGCGCCGATCAGGTGTTTCAGGAAGTACTCGTGACCCTTGGCCGAGCAGCCGAGCAGGTTGGAGCGCCAGACAAAGAGGTTGCGCACGTGGTTTTCCGGTGCGTCGATGTCCTCGCAGGCGAAGGCGAGCCTGCCGGATTTCAACTGCTCCACCATGTATCTGGCCACCCCGGCCTCGTCGGCGGCGCCGGCCTGCTCGGCCTCCGAAACGACCTCGAGCGGATTCCTGTTGAAGTGCGGCGCGGAGGGCAGCCAGCCCAGGCGTTGCGAAACGACGTTGTAGTCGGCCAGGGTATGGCCCCTGTACCGGGCCTTGGCCGTCGGCGCCAGCAGGCTGTCGGCGCTCACCGTCTCGTACCGCCATTGGTCGGTGTGGAAATACCAGAAGGTCGTGGAGTTCATGTGGCGCGGCGGCCGGTGCCAGTCCAGGGCGAAGGCTACCGGCGCCCAGCCCGCCTGCGGGCGCAGCTTCTCCTGGCCGACATAGTGCGCCCAGCCGCCGCCGCTCTGGCCGACGCAGCCGCACAGGTGCAGCAGATTCATGATGCTGCGATAGCTCATGTCGTTGTGATACCAGTGGTTGATCGCCGCGCCCATGATGACCATCGACTTGCCCCTGGTCCGGGAGGCGTTGTCGGCGAACTCGCGGCCGGTGCGGATCAGGTCGGCACGCTTGACGCCCGTGACCTTCTCGGCCCAGGCCGGCGTGTAGGCGACGCCGGCGTCTTCGTACGAGGCCGCGACATTGGCGCCGCCCAGTCCCCGGTCGATGCCGTACTGCGCGATCTGAAGGTCGAACACGCTGGCCACCAGCGCCGTGTCGCCCGTAGCCAGCGTCACCCGGCGCGCCGGGACGTTGCGGTAGAGCAGGTCCGGCTCGTCCTGGTTGAAATGCGGGAATCCGACCGAAACGACGGCATCCCGACTGTCGATGCAACTGAGCTCGGCGCGGATCTCGGCCTGATCGAGGGCGTTCCGCGGCAGGGTGTTCCACCTGCCCTCCTCGCCCCAGCGGAAGCCGATGCTGCCGTTGGGCACCACGAACGCCCCGGATTTCTCGTCATAGACGACGGTCTTCCATTCCGGGTTGTTGTCCTGGCCGAGCGCGCCATCGAAGTCGGACGCGCGCAAGGTCCGATCGGGCGCATAGCCCTCGCCGTGCGGGCGCAGCATCACCTGCATCGGCAGGTCGGTGTAGGTGCGGGCATATTCGGAGAAGTACGGGTCCTGGCGCTCGATGTAGAACTCTTTCAGGGCGACGTGGCCCATGGCGAGAAAGGCCGCCGCATCGGTGCCCTGCCTGACCGGCATCCAGAGGTCCGCGAACTTCACGTACTCGGCATAGTCGGGCGCCATCGAGACGATCTTGGCGCCCTTGTAACGCACCTCGGTGGCGAAATGGGCGTCGGGCGTGCGCGTCATCGGCAGGTTGGCGCCGGTGATGATCAGGTAGGTCGAGTTGTACCAGTCGGCGGCCTCGGGCACGTCGGTCTGTTCGCCCCAGGTCTGCGGGCTGGCTGCCGGCAGGTCGCAGTACCAGTCGTAGAAGGAGCCGCAGGCGCCGCCGATGAGCGACAGGTAGCGGGACCCCGCGGCATAGGACAGCATCGACATCGCCGGGATCGGCGAGAAGCCGTAGATGCGGTCCGGGCCCCATTTCCCGATGGTGTAGACGTTGGCTGCCGCGGCGATCTCGGTGACTTCCTCCCAGGTGGTGCGCACGAAGCCGCCCAGGCCGCGCACGGCCGTGTATTGCAGGCGCTTGGCCGGATCGGACTGGATCGCCGCCCAGGCCTCGACCGGATCCTTGCCTGATTTGCGTTCCTCGCGATAGAGCTTGAGCAGTCGGCCGCGGATCAGCGGGTGCTTGATCCGATGCGGGCTGTAGAGGTACCAGGAGAACGAGGCACCGCGCTGGCAGCCGCGCGGCTCGTGGTCGGGCAGATCCTCGCGCGTGCGCGGGTAGTCGGTCTGCTGCATCTCGAAGGAGACCAGACCGTTCTTGACGAAGATCTTCCAGGAACAGCCGCCGGTGCAGTTCACGCCATGGGTGGAACGAACCACCTTGTCGTGGCGCCAGCGGTTGCGGTAGGCGTCCTCCCATTGGCGATCCTCGTTGGTGACGATGCCGTGACCGTCCGAAAAGGTGTCCTTGACGCGGTCGAAGAACTTCAGTCTGTCGAGGAAATGACTCACGGTTGTTGCTCCTTTGCAAACTCATTGACGATGAGGCTTCGCGGTGAGGCGGTATTCTTCGTCTCGTACCTGGCGTTGGCGACGACCCACAGGCCCAGCTCGAGCAGAAGGAAGAAGAGCACGATGTACGGACCGCGGGCGAGCAGCCAGTCCACGAAGGGCATGAGGGGGGACAGCGCCGGGTACGACGCGTAAGCCGGCGCCAGCGCAAGGGTGAGGGCGTAGAACATGCCGAAGGTGAAGTTCCTCGACCATTGCGAGACGTGGTAGGTGAGGATCCCCTGGTGCAGGCCGCGCTGCCTGACGCGCTGGGACATGCGCGCGACTTCGATGGCTTCCACGGCCAGCAGGACGAGCAGTGCATACAGCCAGGTGGCGACGCCGAGGAACTCCGGCAGCACGCCGGTGGATGCGACGGCAAGCCCGCTGATCGACATCGCGCCATGCACGATGCAGTTGGTGTTGTCCCAGTCTTCCGACAGGCTCCAGCGCGGCTCTCTCAGGTAGCGCTGGATGACGAGCACGAGGCCGGCGGCGTAGAACAGGTAGCCCAGCACGATCAGGCCCGCCACCGGCGCGCGCAGGAATGCGGCGTCGGGCCAGAGATGCCACGCCAGCAGCGCCAGCGACTGCGTGCTCACCGTCGACAGCAGGATGCGCCCCGTCACGCGCAGGCGCCCGGGGCTGGCCATCACCGCCCGGAACGCCCGCAGTACGAGGGCGAGATACCACAGCCACAGCAGGAGCGCGGCGATGGCCAGGGCGATTGCCGCTGCACGCCAGGCAGGCACGCCATGGAGGATCACGCGTGCGGCGACCGCGGTACCCGCCACCCAGGTGCCCACCGCAAGGCCGTCCATCGGCGCGGCCGTATGCGAGGCCATGCGGCCCTGCAGCCAGCAGGCGGCATAGGAGGCTGCAATGAAGCTCCAGACCACCAGCAGGCCGATCGCGAACGGTTGCATTGCCGACGCCGGCAGCGCCGGGATTCTCTGAAACGCCGCCAGCCCGAATATTCCCGCGGCCATGACGATCGCCCCCGCCGCGGTCGGCGAGGGCGTCACCGGCAGCAGCGCGCGGCGCGCCATCCAGGCGGCGACCGCAACTATCGCCAGTTGAACCAGGGGGAGGCTTGCGCTCACGGACGGCAGCCGGAC
>JAJVHZ010000043.1:45897-66614 GCA_022072255.1 Gammaproteobacteria bacterium
CGCTTCCCTTCGAATAGGCCTTTGGGCGAGGCCGTCATTGTGTTTCCCAGGGCGTCGCCACGCCATCCATCGCTTGGCGAATGGCGCGCCATCCTTCTGCGGGCAAGTGGGTCGTTCGCCCGGACCAGGCAAACGGGGCGGGATAGTTCGAAAGAACTAGTTCTTCGGGCGGATCAGGCGGCGCCGTCCTTGCCGCACAGACCATGCTCGACAGCGTACACGGCCGCCTGAACGCGACTGACGAGATTGAGTTTCTTGAGGATGCTCTGCACGTGTATCTTCACGGTGCTCGCGGCCAGATCGAGGCTGCGCGCGATCTCCTTGTTGCTCGCGCCGCGGGCCAGGAATCCGAGGATCTCGCGCTCCCGGGGAGACAGGCGTTCCCTGTCGATGGCAGGCGCGGCCGCCGCCGCGGGGACGGCGCGAACGCTTTGCATCAGCTTGGCCGTCATCTGCGGCGACATGACGGCCTCGCCTTCCGCCGCGCTGCGGATGGCACCGATGAAATAGCTGGTGTCGATGTTCTTCAGGAGATAGCCATGAGCGCCCGCCTGCAGCGCGTCCAGCAGGTCCTCGGTGTCCTCCGATACCGTCAGCATCACCACCTTCGTCTCGGGCAGCTCCTCGACGATGAGCCGGACGGCCTCGCGGCCGGAGATCCCGGGCATGTGCAGATCGAGCAAGACCACATCCGGCTTGAGCGATCTTGCCCGCTTGATGCCCTCCAGTCCGTCGCTGGCCTCGCCAACGATCTCGAAATCCTTCTGCCGTTGCAGCAACGCCTTGATGCCGCTGCGGAAGAGCGTGTGGTCGTCCACCAGAAGAACGCGAATTGGTTGTTCCATGACCGGACCCGGCGCGGGGCAGCTCATCCAGGCAGTGCGAGCGTAACACAGGTGCCGTGGCCGGGCGCCGATGCCACCTCCAGACGTGCGCCGATGCGATGCGCGCGTTCGCGCATGATGTCGAGGCCGACGCAGGCGCCGCACTGCTCGACCACGCTCTGCGGCTCGAAGCCCCTGCCATCGTCGCGCACAGCAATGGTCAATTCTCTTCCGCCATGCATCTCCACCGCCACGGCCTTGGCCCTGGCATGCTTGCGCACGTTGGACAGCGCTTCCTGCAGGATGTGGAGGATCTGTATCAGACTGGTGGCCGGCGGCGCCTGTGTTTCACCCTGTATGCCGAAGGAGGTGCGGATGTCGGTCTGGCCCTCGAACTTCTCCAGCACACTGCGGATGGCGTCCTCGAGATTGGCGTGATCCACCTTGATCCGGAAATGCACCAGGAGCTCGCGCACGTCGTCGTAGCATTCCTGGATGCCCTCGCGCATGCGCGCCAGCTCCTCGTCGGCCGCGCCCGCCGAGCCGTTGCGCAGCGAGTCCTGCAGCATCTGCGCCTGGATGTTCAGGAACGCGAGCGACTGGGCGATGCTGTCGTGCAGCTCCTGCGCCAGCAGGTTGCGCTCCTCGGAAACCGCCATTTCCTTCTCTCGCACCACCAGGCGCAGATTCTCGATCGCCACGCCCAGATGCTGGCCGATGGCCTCCAGCAGCTTGATCTCGTGCTGCGAAAGCATCCGCTGTTCGCGGAAGAACAGGTTCAGGACGCCGATGACGTGGTTCTTCGAGCGGATCGGAATGGCCGCCATGGCAGCATAGCCATCCTGCCTGCAGCATTTCATCGGCATCGCCACCGGCGGCGACCGGGTCAGGTCCTGGGCGACCGAAGATCCGTCGACCACCACTTCCCCGCACCGGCAGGTTCCCATCGGCAGACGCGCCTCGGCGGCGAGGAATGTGTCCGGCATGTTGTGGTTGGCGGTGATCTCCAGCATCGCCGTCGTCGGATTGACCAGCCGCACGACACCGCTGGGCGCGCCGAGCATCTGACGCAGCTTGAGCAACACGCCATTACACACGGCATCCAGCGTCGCGTGCTCGCCCAGATAGGCGGCAATGTCGTAGAGGAGCGCAAGTTCCCGGTTCCTCTCCTCCACGCTGCGCGTCTTCTCCGCCACTCTGTGCTCCAGGGTCGCATACAGACCCTGCAGGTGATCGGCCATGTGATTGAAGCCGACGGCCAGCTCGCCGAATTCGTCCTGTGACAGGACGGGCAGGCGTACATCGAAGTCCGACACCGTCATGCGCGCAATACCGGCCCTGAGCATCTCGACCGGCTCGATCACGAGTTTCTTGAATAGATAGATCAGAAGAATCGTCCCCAGCAGGGCGAAGCCGACAAGGACGTTCTGGAACACGAACATCAGGAAGGTGTTGCGTGCGTTGCTCTGCTCCACCATCAGGACCAGATCGTTGAGCTTCGGAATGAAGCGCAGCGCGACACCGTCGAAGTCCGCCAGGAGTCTGCGCCGCTCGGCGTCGTCGGACACGGTCAGCAGTTCATCGACCCGGGGCTTGAAGGCCGACTGCCACTCCTGCTTCAGGATCAGCATCTGGTCCCGGATGCGCCGCTCGCGGGGCAGGAAGAGCGGGCGGTCCGGATCGCCAGTCTCGAGCCTGTAGAGCGTCTGCTCGATCTCACCCATGAGGCGGCGCGTGTCGGCGATGGCCGCCGCGCGCGACTGCGTGCCATCCAGCATCCGGTGCAGACGGAAGGTGAGGTCGTAGATGTGCATGCGCTCGGAGCCTGCGACGTTGATGGCCGCCGCCTCGCCTTCGAGCTGCCGCGCCTCGTAAAGAGTGAGCAGGATCACCGACAGGGCGAAGAGGAAATACAGCACCAGGATGGCGTTGATCTTGGCGCCAAGCTTGCGTGGGAGCAGTCCTGAGGTGAAGTTCATCGCTTTGGCCGTTGTGCCCGGCTCCCCGAGCTCATGGTGTGGAAGGCGCGCTACCGGGTCCGAACCGGTCGGTCATCATCGGCCGCACGGTGATTGAGATTGCATCCTCCGAGCGAATGCCGCACATGACCCCGGGGCGGTCATCGTCTCACGCGGAATGTCGATGGCCGCAAGCGGTCCGAAACCAGAATAGCGGATATTCGATCCATGACACCAGTGTCCGCAGTGGTCGGATCCCGTTGAAAAACCCGCCAAGTCGCCGGATGCGGACATGGGTGGCACCGGGACTGGCAACGCCTTGCGCGCGACCTGCCCGGCGCCCGGCTCCGCATGCCACTGGGCCGCCGGACCCCGGGAGTGCTACGGCACTTCGGGCATCGCCGTCGCCGCCATTGCGGCGGCGACGGGAGGCTCGAGCACCACCCGGCGATCGGTGCCGACCCATTCGCCCGTCGCCTGCCAGCGCCAGGTGAAATCGATGCACTGCCCGGTACGCAGCGCGGCGGTGGGCAGGCGCGCGACGTGCAGGTCCAGGCTCATGGGCCGGGTGCCCACGTCGGCGGGCTCCTGCCAGCCATCGACGCCCCAATGCACCAGGGCCGGCGCGCCCAGGCAGACCAGCATATCGACGCCGCCGACGACGCGCGTCCTGGGGGCGCGCTCGAGCCAGACGGCAAGGTGCGGCATCGGCCGCCGACCGCGATAGCGCTCCCACACGGCCGCCGGGCAATCGCAGGGATGCGCGCCGGCGCACGACAGCGCCAGCTTGACGAACTCGGCATGGGCCCAGGCCAGCGGCATCGCCGACCCGGTCGGGCGACCGGGGACCAGGCCGCGCGCGGGGATCGGCGCCGCGTCCCAGACCTGCTCGGGCAGCATGCCGCCGCCACTCGCCATCGCCGCCATCGCCCGCAGGTACGGCATCGGATCGCGCCCCGCCGCCAGTTCGTAGTGGCCGCGCTCGCCGGTCAGCAGCGGCCACGGGCGGCCGCGGCCGCTGCCGTCGAAGGGCGCGCCGTCCTGGTGCTCGCCGTAGCCGTCGCCGTTGTAGCGGCGCCAGGCCGGACCGCTCGGCGTATCGACCTTGAGCAGCGCATCGATCACGGCGACCGTATCGCGCACCAGCGGATCGTCGGGGCTGCGCAACGCGAAGCGCACGAGTTGCAGGGCGTCGGTGGCCACCTGCTCGTCGGCCGGCAGCATGGCGCCCTGCCGTCGGTTCTTGATCGGCACGCAGCGGTGCAGCGCCTGCTCGTCGGCGAACACCGTCGCGGGCGCCACGCGAACATAGTAGCCGGCCACCCCGAGCCGGCGCGCCAGCGCCGTACCGGACACCGCGGTGAACTCCTCGATGCGCGCGTTCCAGTCGTCGGCCAGCGCCAGCGCGAGCTCGCGCGCCTGCGGATCGAGGAAGTCGGCACCCGCCACCAGTGCCGCAATGCACACCGCCAGCGTGAACGGATTGACGCCGGCATCCTCCTCCCAGCGGTCCTGGTCGCTGGCCGGCCCGTTGCGCGCAATGAAACCGAGCGCGCGCCGCACCATGTCGCCGGCCTCGATGCCGCCGAGCGCGCCGCGCTCGGCCAGCAGCGCCGCCAGCAGCACCGGGAAGGCCGCCTCGTCGAGCTGCACGCCCTGCCAGTACGCCTTGCCGCCGAGCCACTGGTTCTGGTTCCAGTGGCCGTCGGCGTGCTGCGAGGCGATCAGGTAGCGCAAGACGTCGCGCGCCTCGGCCTCCTGGCCGAGCACCAGCAGCGCGCCGGCGCACTCGACCAGGTCGCGCGGCCACACCAGGTGGTAGCCGCCGCGCTCGTCGCGGCTGTTGCCCCAGGGCACGCTCAGGCTCGCCACCATCGCGCCCGGGTGGATCTTGTCCTGGTGCGCGTGCAGCACCATCGCGGAGACGGCGAGCTGAGCGCGCAGCGGCGCGTCGAGCCGATCGGGCAGCGCCGGCGCGAGCGCCGCGTGCCAGCGCGTCCAGTCGGCGACCTGCCGCTTCCAGGGCATCTCGAACGGCTGCGCGAGCGCGCCGATCGCCAGCGTGGTCGCCGCCTCGGGGCTGGCGCCGAAGGCCAGCGCGAGCACGCAGCGCCGCGGCAGCTCGCCGGTGAGCGCGACGTTGCCCGGGCCGGCGCACCCGTACTGCCAGTGCATCGCGCCGTTGCGATCGAAGTCCTGCCAGCCGTCGCTCGCGCCGACGTAGCCGGCGCCGGCGCGGCCCCAGGCATCGCGCTGGGCCGCATCGACGGCCGCGAGCGCGAGCCAGTACCGCCCGCCATCGCTCTGGCCGGCGCGCAACACGCGCCGTCCGCCGTGGCAGGCGACTTCGGCGATGTTGCCGTGGCCGGTGCCGCCGAGGTGCGGTGCGAGCAGCGCATAGGGCCGCAGCGCCGCGTCGCCCTGCAGATCGACCTCGAGCAGCAGCGCATCGCGCAGCGGATCGCCGACGATGCGCAGCACGAGCGTGAAGCGCGGGTGGCGATGCACGATGCGCACCGCCGGGATGCCGGGCGCCGGCGTCTGGAGCTCGTAGCGGCCGAGGCGCTTGACCTCGCACCAGAAACCCGCGCCGTCGGCGACGATGAAGCCGAGATCGCGGATCTGCGGCGTGTCGATGCGCGGGTAGTAGACCTCGTTGACTATGCCGAAGCCGATCGTGAACCACAGGCGCGCCGGCCCGAGCGAGGAGCCGACCAGGTCCTTCGCGCTGCTGGTCCAGGTCGGCGCGATGCCCGGGCTGCCGGGCGCACGCCCTGCGCCCTCCCCGCTCATGATCGCCGCACCGAACGGCGCGACCTGCCCGCACCGGGCCCATTCCAAAGGCGGAACCCGCCGAGGAAGGCGTTGGCGTTGTCGCCGCGGCGCACATACCCGGGCAGCTCGTGGAGCTTGTGCACGTTGCCGCCGCCCAGTACCACATAGTCGGGCCGCAGCGCGGCGTTCAGCGATTCGATCACGTCGAGCACGGCCTTGCGCCACTTCTTCTTGCCGAGCCGCTCGAGCCCGTGCGCCCCGACGTAATCCTCGTAGGTACGGCCCTTCCTGTACGGCAGGTGTGCCAATTCCATGGCCTCGATCTCGCCCTCGACGATCAACGCCGAGCCGAGCCCGGTGCCCAGGCCGAGGAACAACATCCGCCCGCCCTGGTAACTGCCCAGCGCCTGCATCGCGGCATCGTTGACGATCTTGACCGGCCGCGCGAACGCGCCCGCGAAGTCGAAGCCGACCCAACCCTCGCCCAGGTTGTGCGGCTCGCGCACCGGCGAACCATGCATCACCGGTCCGGGATAGCCGATGGACACCACCTCGTAGCGCCAGTCGCTCGTGATCGCCACCACGCCGTCGATCATCGCGGCCGCCGTCATCGCCGGCCCCGAGACGAACGCGCGTGGCGTGGACTGCCCGGTGGCGAGGCACTTCACGTGGCTGCCGCCGACGTCGATGGCGAGGACGCTCACTGCCTCGGGCGGATCGGGCGCGCGCGGTCGTTTCACCGGTGCGTCCTGGTCAGCAGTTCCGGATCGACTGGACATTTCTCTTCGATGGCTCCTTCAGTGCCCCGATCGGCGCGACAAATCCCATGAGCTCGTACATCCGCGCGCGCGTCGGCGCCGAAGCCGTCCGCGCCTTCTCGCCGCCGACCGCGAGCAGCCGCTGCAGCTCGCCCGGGTCGGAGCGGAACTCGGCGTATTGCGCCTGGAACGGTTCGAGGAGTGCGATGACCGCCTCGGCCACGTCGCGCTTGAACCTGCCGTACCCGCCGCCATCGTAGCGTCTCTCGATCCACTCCGGCGCCTCGCCGGTCGCCACCGACATGATGTCGATCAGGTTCGCGATCCCGGCCTTGTCCGCGCCGCGCCGGATCTCGGACCCGGAGTCGGTGACGGCGCTGCGGATCTTCCTGCGGATCGTCTCCGGCGGGTCGAGCAGGAGCACCGTCCCCTGCGGCGTGCCGCCGGTCGTCGACATCTTCCGAGTCGGCTCCTGCAGGTCCATCAGGCGTGCGCCGACCGCCGGATAGATGCCCTCCGGCACGCGAAAGAGCTCGCCGAAGCGGGCGTTGAAGCGCGCGGCGACGTCGCGCGCGAGCTCGAGGTGCTGCCGCTGGTCATCGCCGATCGGCACCGCGTCGGTCCGGTAGAGGAGGATGTCGCCGGCCATCAGCAACGGGTAGGTGAAGAGCCCGGCCGGGACGAAATCACGCTGCGCCGCCTTGTCCTTGAACTGGGTCATCCGGCCGAGCTGCCCGTAGCTCGTCACCGCCGACAGCAGCCACGCCGCCTCGGCGTGTGCCGGCACGTGGCTCTGGACGAACACGGTCGAGCGCTCCGGGTCGAGGCCGGCCGCGAACAGCATCGCCGCCAGGCTGAGCGTCCGCTCGCGCAGCCCGGCGGGATCGTAGTCAACGGTGATCGAGTGCAGGTCGACGACGCAGAAGAAAGCGTCGCCCCGCTCCTGGCTCTCGACGTACTGCCGGAAGCCGCCGGCGTAATTGCCGAGGTGCTTCGCGCCCGTGGGCTGGATTCCTGAGAAAATTCGCATGTGGTCGCCCTGGATCGCCTCACCGGACCGGGCGCGGCGGCCGACGCGGTACGTCGTAGCGCCACCTGCGCCCGCGAGATGTCATCGCGACGCGGCGCGCGATTGCGCCCGGGGCCGATAATCGCCCGGCGTCGTGCGCCAGGCGATGTTCAGCCGGTTCCACCCGTTGATCGATATGACCGCGAGCGTGAGATCCACGAGCTCCGGTTCGCTGAAGTGCCTGCGGGCTTCGTCGTATACGGGATCCGGCACTTCCTGATGTTCGAGGCGCGTCAGCGCTTCGGTCCAGGCCAGAGCCGCGCGCTCGCGCTCGGAGAACTGCGGCGATTCGCGCCAGGCGCTCACCAGGTAGAGTTTCTGCTCCGGTACGCCGTGCTCGCGCATCTCCTTGGAATGCATGTCGAGACACCAGGCGCAGCCGTTGATCTGCGAGGCGCGAAACGACACGAGCTCCTGGAGCACCGGGTCGAGCGGGCTCGCGTGCAGGTAGTCGTGGAGCCCGCGCAGGGCTTCGAGGGCTTCGGGGTACTTGTTTCTATTGATGCGTGGACTCATTCCTGTTTCTCCTTCTCGGGCCTGGCGGCCTGGTCGCCGCGGGCGCTTTTCCGCGCGTCAATCGATTGCGTGCAGCGCGGTGCCCTTGTGCATGGCGATGTGATCGGTCTTGTCGCTCTTGATCTCATACTGCGGGTCGTCCCTGCTGGCGTGGCGCGGATGTCCCTTGTACCGGGTGTCCTTCGTGTGGATGCGGATGATCGTCCCGGACACCCACCCCGCCTCCGAGTTCCAGCGCACGTGGTCACCGACCTTGAATCGCGTGTTCATGGCAGCGCCCTCACGCGCTCGCGGACGTTCACCTCGCCACCTGCGCCACCGGCAGGCGCGGCCGGCCTGCCGCATCGTCGGCCACGATCCAGGCGCGATCGCGCGGCACCCGCCCGGCGGGGATGGCGTCGTCGCCGTCGCGCAGGCGCGCCAGCACCCCGGCCTTGGCCGCGCCGCACACCAGCCACAAGACGCAGCGCGCGCGCTCGAGCGTCGGCAGGGTCAGGGTCAGGCGGCGATGCCCGTGGTGCGCCCCGGTGGCCGCGACCCAGGCGTCGTCGACCTCGAGCGCCGCATCGCCCGCGAACAGCGAGGCCGTGTGTCCGTCGGCGCCCAGGCCAAGGTGGACCAGGTCGAGCACTGGCGGCGCGCCGGCGCAGGCGACCAGGGTCTCGGCATAGCGTGACGCGGCAGCCGCCAGGTCGGCGTCCTCGGCGGGCATCGCGTGCACGCGCCCCGGCGACATCGCCGCCGGCGCGACCAACAGCCGCTCGAGGTGCGTCAGGTTGCGCGCCTCGCTCGCGTGCGGCGCCGCGCGTTCGTCGGCCTGGAACAGCTCGACGCTCTCCCACGCCAGCGGCAGCCGCGCCAGCACCTGCAGCATCGGCCGCGGCGTGCCGCCGCCGCTCAGCGCGAACACGAAGCGGCCGCGCGCGTGCATTGCCTCGCGGGCCCGGGCCGCGATGAAGGAGGCGGCCCGGCGCGCAGCAGCGGCGGCATCAGGCAACAGTTCGATGCGCAAGGCTCACCCCCTTGTCGGGACGATGCCAGCCGCCGCAGGCGGCGGCCAGCGCGTCGGCCTCCTGTGGCCCCCAGCTGCCCTGGCGATAGGGATGCACCGGAAGCGGCAGGCTCAGGACCGGATCGACGATGCCCCAGGCGGCCTCGACACCGTCTTCGCGCGCAAACAGTGTCGGGTCGCCCCTGAGCGCGTCGCCGATCAGCCGCTCGTAGGCGCTCATCTCCGGGCCGCGATCGTTGCACACGTACAGCTCGACCGGCTCGCCGGCCATCGCGGCTCCGGCCTGCTTGGTCGACGCGCCGATCGCGATGGCGACGCGATCGGGGCCGAGCCGGAAGCGGAAGTAGTTCGAGGGCGCCGCGGCAGCCTCGCCGAACACCTGCTGCGGGGCATGCTCGAGCTGCACCAGCACCTCGGTGGCCGTGGCCCCGAGCCGCTTGCCGGCACGGATCAGGATCGGCACGCCCGCCCAGCGCCAGGAGTCCAGGTGCAACTGCAGCGCGGCATACGTTTCGACCTGCGAATCGGGCGCCACGCCGTCTTCCGCGCGATAGCCGTCGTACTGGCCGCGCACCAGATTCGCCGCGCCGAGCGGACGGATGCCCCTGAACACCTTGACCTTCTCGTCGCGCAGCGCCTCGGAGCCATCACCCACCGGCGGCTCCATTGCCAGATGCGCGAGCACCTGCAGCAGGTGGTTCTGGACCACGTCGCGCACCGCCCCCACCTCCTCGTAGAAGCGTCCGCGCCCCTGCACGCCAATCTCCTCGGCCATGGTGATCTGTATGCTTCTGACGTAGTTGCGGTTCCACACCGGCTCGAGGAAGGCGTTGGCGAAGCGGAAATAGAGCAGGTTCTGCACCGCCTCCTTGCCCAGGTAATGGTCGATGCGAAACACCGCGGATTCGGCGAAGGTGCGGTGCAATGCACGGTTGAGCGCGCGGGCCGAGGCCAGATCGCGTCCGAACGGCTTCTCGACCACCACGCGCGCGCCCTCGGCGCTGCCCGACTCGCCGAGGCCGTCGACCACCGAGGGGAACAGACTCGGCGGCACCGCCAGGTAGTGCAGCGGACGCCGCGCCCCACCGAGGGCCGCGCGCAGGCGCTTATGCGTGTCGGCCTCGCGGTAGTCGCCGTCGACGTAGCGCAGCAGCGCAACGAGCCGCTCGCCGGCCGCGTCGTCTCCGCCGTCGCCGTGTTCCCGGAGGCTGGCGCGCACGCGCTCGCGCAGCCGCTCGAGCGTCCAGCCCGAGCGCGCCACGCCGATCACCGGTACCTCGAAGCTGCCGCGCCGGACCATGGCCTGCAGCGCCGGGAAGATCTTGCGATAGGCGAGATCGCCGGTGGCGCCGAACAGCACCAGGGCGTCGGAGGCCGGCACGGTCACGGCTGGCGCTCCTGGTGGCCACCGAACTCGCGGCGCATCGCCGAGAGGATGCGGTTGGCGAAGTCTCCGCGCCCGCGCGAGTCGAAGCGCGCGAACAGCGCCGTGGCCAGCACCGGCGCCGGCACGCCGATGTCGATCGCCGCGTGCAGTGTCCAGCGGCCTTCGCCGGAATCGGCCACCCGGCCGCGGACTTCGTCCAGCCCGGGGTCGCAGGACAGCGCGTGCGCGGTGAGGTCCAGCAGCCAGGAGCGCACCACGCTGCCGCGGCGCCAAAGCTCGGCGATCTCGGCCAGGTCGAACTCGTAGCGATAAGCCTCGGGATGTTCCAGTGGCGCGGTTTCGGCGTCGCTCTCCTGCGCCCGGTCGCCGATGCCGGCGTGGCGCAGGATGTCGAAGCCCTCGGCGTAGGCTGCCATCAGGCCGTACTCGATGCCGTTGTGGACCATCTTCACGAAGTGGCCGGCACCGCTCGGGCCGCAGTGCAGCCAGCCGCGTTCGGCGCCGGCGCGCCCGCTGTCGCGCCCGGGCGTGGGCGGGGCGGCCTCCGGACCCGGCGCCAGCGCCGTGAAGACGGGCTCGAGCCGCTGCACGGGGCCGGCCTCCCCACCGATCATCAGGCAGTAGCCGTTGGCCAGACCCCACACGCCGCCGCTGGTGCCGACGTCGACGTAGTGCAGGCCGCGCCCGGCGAGCGCCGCCGCGCGGCGCAGGTCGTCGCGGTAGTGCGAGTTGCCACCGTCGACGACGATATCGTCGGCCTGCAGATGCGGCAGCAGCGCCTCGATCGCGCCGTCGACCGCCGCGGCCGGGAGCATCAGCCAGACGATGCGCGGGGGTTCGAGCCGTTGCGCCAGCTCCGCCGGCGAGGCCGCGCCGTGCGCGCCCGCCTCGGCGAGCGCCTGGACGGCCGCGGGATGGACGTCGTGGACCACGCAGGCGTGCCGCGCACCGAGCAGCCGTCTCGCCATGTTGGAGCCCATGCGGCCCAGTCCGACCATTCCGATCTGCATGTCGACCTCCTCGCGCCGTCGCCCCGGCGCATCGCCTCGCTTCGCGGCGAGCCGTGCCGGTGCGTTCGGAAGATTATTGTCCCGTTCTTTCGGTTGACGCCGCCCGCCAAGATCTTTCGACGTCTGTGGGCCACCGACGTTCCGTCACATCGGCATTCGCGCCCGTGCGACCGGCCGTGCAGCGCGTCCGGGAGGTCACGGCTGGGATCCGGACGGTCGCCAGGCCAGGCAGGTCAATCCGCCTCATTCGCCGCGTTCGGACGGATGCAGCCGCATCGCGCTGCTTCAGGCATGCGCCCTGGACCCTGCAGAGAGCATTGTGCGCACCGCGGCGGGACTCCCGTCCGCGGCGCTGCGCGACATCACCTGATCCTCAGTCCGCGCCGGCCGCCAGGGCGCGGATGTCAATCCGCCTGAACTGCCGCCGCATGGCGCGATCGGCGACGAGATCGGCGAGCGTCACTTCGTTGAGCGCCGCGATGAATGCGCGGCCGCCGCGGTCGAGCGCCGCCTTGAGCGAGCAGCGGGGCGCGAGCACGCACTCGAGCGCGTCGCAGTCGACGATGGCGAGATCCCGCTCCATGGACCGAACCACGTCGCCGAGACGGACCCTCTCGGCGTCGCGGGCGAGGACGATGCCGCCGCGCCGGCCGCGCCGCGTCTCGAGCCATCCTTCCCGCGCCATCCTGTGGATTACCTTGCGCAGGTGCTCGGCGGAGATGCGGAAATACGCGGCGACCTCCGCCATGGTGCACTGCCGGCCGCGCTGCCGGCCGACGTAAAGCAGCACCCGAAGCGCGTAGTCGGTGAACAGGGTCAGTTGCATGGTGCCGATGTCACGTCGAAACGTCCCCAGAGGAGCCTGCCCGCGATCGCCAGGGTGAGCGCCGTGCCGAGCACGAGCAGGCAGCGGCCAAGGAGCTGCTGGTCATCGAGCAGGTAGCTGTTGCACAGGCGCTCGGGTGAGGCGAGGTAGAGCCAGCCCAGGCGGAACAACGTGGCGAGGCACTCGAGCAGGAACACGCCCTTGACGATGAAGCCCATGCGCGGCCAGGCGATCGCCAGCGGCAGGCCGACGAGCAGCGGCAGCGAAGCGTACTTCGCCGCCGCGACCAGCGTCTCGGTGGCGGCGGCGTCGAGCGCGCGCGGCAGCATCCAGAAGGCGCTGGCAAACATGGCGAGCACCAGGGTACTGAGGCCGTGCCGGTTCCAGGGCTCGATGGCCGCGATCAGCCGGCCGGGCAGCGAGCGCGACAGCAGCACCCCGGCCACGGCAAGCAGCGGAATCTGCACCAGCATCTGCGCCGTCATGGAGGCTTCGAGCGCGTGCCTGACGGGCGGCGCAAGCAGCACCGCAAGGAGCCCCGCGCCCGCCAGGGCGCCATGCCATTGTCCACGAATGATCACCGCTCGAGCCTCGCGAGCACGGTCTGCGCCGCCCGCTGCCCGTCCCCCGCGTCGAAGATCGAGACCAGCCGCCCGCGCGGATCGACGAGGTGGAGGGCGGCGTTGTGTACGTAGCCGCCGGCGCCGTCGGAAATGACCGTGATGCCGAACGCGTGCTCCAGCCGATCGAGCCCGTCCCCGCCGAGAGGCCGTGCCGCGACCCAGCCGGCGCCGCGGCTGCGCGCGCGCCGCAGGTAGGCCGCGAGTTCCGCCGGCGAGTCGTGCGCGGCATCGAAGCTGATGCTGAGCAGCGCGACCTCGCGCCGGGCCAGCGGCCCGGCGAGGCGGTCCTGAAGTTGTGCGAGCTCGGCGCCGAGCGCGCGGCAGTAGGAAGGACAGCGCGTATAGATGAAATCGACGAGCAGCCATCGCCCGCGCAGCGCGCCGAGATCGAGCCGTGCGCCCGAGTCGGTCTCGAGCGCGACGGCCGGAATCGCGACCGGGTGCTCGCGTACCGCGATGCGCCGTGCCGACTCGGTCGTGTAGGCGCGCAACCCGTCGGTGCCGGCGTAGAACGCGGCACCGCCGGCCAGCGCCAGAACCGCGCTAGCGCACAGCGTGCGCAGCAGCGCCATCTCCGGGCGCCTTGAGCAGGCCGGCGACGATGCGCGCCGTGAACACCAGCATGGTAACGATCAACAGCATCGCCCCGACCGAGCCCGCGCGGTCGTAGGGCATCCATTCGGGAAGGTGGACGGCAAAGCGCCGCGGCACGCTCGCGTGCCCCGCGGCGAGGAACGCCAGCACGAACCCCAGGCCGCCGGCCAGGTAGACGAAAAAGGCGACCCGGTCGCCGGCGGACTCGCGCGCGCCCGAGCGGCTGCCCGACAGGTGATACATGAAGGCGAGGATCATCGGCAGCACGCCGAGCAGCAGGTAGAAGTGGAAATGCCCGGGAACCCACTGCGTGTTGTGCATCACCTTGTTGACGCTGATCATGCCGTCGAGGATCGCCGGGACGATGCCCGCCGCCCAGCCGAACATCGAGAGGATCACCAGCCGCGCCGGCATGTCCCAGCGTATGCCCGAGCGGTGGATGTTGGTGAGCGCGCCGTAAGCGGTGACGACGAACACCGGAAGGCCACTCGCGTAAGAGATGACCTGGCCCATGACCAGCATCCAGTGCGGCATCACGTAATCCATCAGCAGGTGGTGCGGATAGACGATCAGCACCATGACCGTGCTCGCCGCCCAGCCCCACAGGAAGGGGCGCGAGACGCTCCAGGGCCGGCCGGTGAAGCGCGGCAGCAGCTCGTAGACCGCGATCACCGACATGTAGATCGTCTCGTTGATGAACACGTGGCCGAAGAAGTAGATCAGGTTCTTCGCGAGCAGCGCATTCAGCGCCACCGAGGGGAAATAGGCGTTGATCAGGCACATCACCAGCACCACCGCGCCGGCGAGGATGCCGAGCGAGTTGGTGATGATCACCATCGTGGCCGCGACCACTGCCGGCGGATGCGCGCGGTCGACCTCGCCGCCGAACAACCACTGCAGGCCGAGCGCGCGGCCGAGGTTGCCGTATCGCCGCACCACGGCGAGCATGGCGTCGAGATAGAACAGCAGGAAGCCGACGCCGATCAGCAGGTAGCCGAGCATGAACAGCGCCGCCGCGTCGGTGCTCCACAAGCCCATCGAATGCACCGGCAGCGGATAGAGGAAGGTCCACGCGCCAGCGTACTGGCCGATGAAGGTGGCCGCGAGGATCGCCACCGCACCGAGGACGAACAGCACGAGATTGGCGACGAACGGCGCCAGGCGCAGCCGCACGTACTTGCGCAGGAAGAACCACATCACCGCGCTCGCAGCGATGCTGGCCGCACCCACCATGCCCGCGCCGTGCGCTGTCATGATCTGGTAGAAGAGCACCGGCCCGACGTCGAGCCATGTTCCCTGCGCCATGCGCATGACGAGGCCGAGCAGCATCATCAGCACGAACACCACCAGGCCGGAGACGACGTAGAAATTGACGGCGATCCGCTCGCCGCGCCCGAGCGACTCGCTTTCCGGATGCATCACAGGGCTCGCTGCGCTCATGAGCGGCTCCGCTCTTCGGCGGCGACGATCTCGAACTCGGCGGCCATGCCGTGGTGCGCCACCCCGCAGTACGCGAGGCACAGCACGCGGTACCTGCCCGGCTGCGAGAAGGTGCGGATCAGCCGGTTGGTGTAGCCCGGCATAGCCTGCGTCTGCGTGACGATCCGGCCGTCGGGACCGTAAATGGCGAAACCGTGGTTCACGTCATCGCTGGTCACGAGGAATTCGACCGGGACGCCCGCGGTGAACCGGTTGCCGCTGAGCTGCCATGACCATTGATGCCCCACGACACGGACGACCTGTGGCGCCTCGTCGGGGCCGTATTGCAGCGGGAGCGGGAAGGGGTCGAGGCTCGCCCAGGTCGCGCCGATGCCGCCGAGCAGCAACGCGAAGAACCACCAGCGCCGCACGGCATAGGCCCGCTTCTGCACCTGCTGCCCGTCGCCCGGACTGCGCGCCCTGGCGATCGCGTAGAGAAACCCCAGCGCTATCGCGCCGATGCCCGCCAGCGTGGCGAGCCACACCTGATCCTGCAGCATCGCGGGACCCCCCTGTCGAAAAGATGGGCCTGAAATACATAATATCCCTGCGTGCGGCGCTGTCAATCAGTTGCGCCGGCTGTCGGACCGAATGGCATCAAATACCGCGCAGGGACCTGCGGCGATATTCCGACAGTCACCGGAAACGCCGGGAGGACGCCGGGCTACTCCCACTCGACCATCAACGGCTTCGGTAAGCCGTTGTTCGACCTGATACTCGCCTCGCAACGCCGGAGTCCAATTGTCACCGTTAACGTCATTTTGACTGGGATCCCCGAGCGCAGCTTTCACCCTCGATCGACATCTATCGAGAGCCATCGGCGCTTCGACAATCGCTCGCTTTCGAGGTCTATCGCGATCTATCGCTTCGCTGCACGCGATCCCGCAGGAGGAAGCAGCCCCTGTGGTCCTTGAGTCGAAATCGAGAAGGCGCCGGCATCAAATGGCATAACGTGCTGTCGCATCATGGCTTTCTGGCAATTCTTTTTCCGTCACGACGCATCCGCCGTCTGTTCCATTGTTTCCTTCCACGGCCTGATCTTCGCAAGGGTCTTCGCGAGGCTAGCCTTCGCGACCTCGGTATCGTAGTCCGCCTGCAGGCGCAGCCACCAACCGTCCGAGTGCCCGAAGAAGCGGCACAGCCGCAGATCGGTATCCGCGGTGATGGCACGCTTGCCGGCGACGATCTCGCCGATGCGCTGCGCGGGCACACCGATCTCCTTCGCCAGACGGTAGTTGCTCATGCCCAGCGGCTTGAGGAACTCCTCGGCGAGCATCTCGCCGGGCGACACGGGTTTGAGTTTCCTGCTCATCTCGTCCTGCCTCAGTGATAGTCCACGATCTCGACGCCTTCGGCGTCGCTGCCCGTCCAGTGAAAGCAGATGCGGAACTGATCGTTCACCCGCAGGCTCCACTGGCCCGCGCGATCGCCCTTCAGCTGCTCGAGCCGGTTGGCCGGCGGCGCGCGAGGTCCAGCTGCTTCAGCTTGCGCAGCGCCGGGCGCTCGATGTTGGCGAAGCGGGCCACGCGACGCAGCCGGAACAGCGCTTCGGCGTCGGCACACTTGAACGTCCGGATCGCCACTGGCAGAGTAATAACGCTTTGCGTGATTAACGACAAGCGTGATCATCGATGACGAAACCTGCTGCGCACAAGTGGACGTTCGCGGCTCGTTTTCGCCGGCACGCCTTCGGTTGGCGCTCGCAACCGGCCGTGCAGCGGGTCAAGGAAGCCACGGCCGAGATCCGGAAAATTGCGAAGAAGGACCCGACCCTGGCCGCCGCCGCCGCGGTGCTCTTCCTCGAAAAGGTTTCGCCTGCGCTCGAACAGGTGGACAGCTCCTCTGGCGCCATCGGCACGGCCGTCAATCACGCGATCGAGGCCTGCGCGACGATCATCGCCGCCGCACCGGTCGACGACCGAACGCGCGGTCAGTGGCTCGACCGACTCTGGGAAGCGCATCAGAACGACGCGATCCCCTACATCGAGCGGCTGGCCGACTACTGGGGCGAGCTGTGCGCATCGCGCGAGCGCGCTTCTGCCTGGGCGGACCGGCTGATCGGCACCGTCGAAAGCTCCTGGAATCCGAGCCGGAAGCCCGGCGTTTACTTCCACGGGACAATCGCCTGCCTGAGCGCCCTCTTCCACGCCGGGCGTCTCGAGGAATTGCTCGCCCTCCTCGACAAGGCGCCCTACTCGATGTGGCACTACCGTGAGTGGGGCGTGAAGGCGCTTGCGGGCATGGGACGCAAGGCCGAGGCGATCCGCTACGCGGAAGCGAGCCACGGCCTGAACGACAGCCCGATCGCGATTGCGCGCACCTGCGAGGATATCCTGCTCTCGGCGGGACTCGCGGACGAGGCGTACGAGCGCTACGCGATTGCTGCCAACCAGGGAGCGACGTTCCTCGCAACCTTCCGTGCGATCGCGAAGAAGTACCCGACGCGGGCGCCGGCGAAGATCCTCGCGGATTTGGTGGCGAGTACACCGTGCCAGGAAGGCAAGTGGTTCGCGGCCGCGAAGGATGCCGGGCTCTACGACGAAGCGATCGCCCTTGCGAAGCGAACGCCCTGCGATCCGCGCACGCTGACGAGGGCGGCACGCGACTTCGCTGCAGCGAACCCCCGCTTTGCTGTCGAAGCGGGCCTGGCCGCTCTGCACTGGATCACCGCCGGATACGGCTATGAGATCACGGGCGCCGACGTGCTCGCCGCGTGCTCGAGCACCCTGGCTGCCGCGAGGAACGGCGGATGGGTCGATGAAATCGAGGGACGGATCCGCACGCTGGTCGCCGGTCCGCGATCGACCGCCAAGGACCTCATCGCCGCGTCGCTGGGAACACGAACGATCCCGTGACCTTCACACCGGAACCTGCGAAGGCCCCAGTGCGACGCGTGTCCGCCGCAGCCACCGGTCTCACCAGTAACGCGCTGCCCGCACGACAACATCGCCACTGTTAGCGTGCCGAAGCAACATTCGTCGCCAGCGCCCAAGGCGAAGCGGGATCTGATATTCGACGCGATGGCGATATTTGCTGTTCAGTGAAGATCAGGGTCGCTTCGGACCGGCTGGGCCGAAGCCGTTGCGCTCGTTCTCGCAGTCCTCGATCAGCGTGACGAGCACGTCGAGCTCGCCCGCCTGTGCGGTGCCCTCCTCGGCCTGGAAGATCTTCTCGAGGGGGCGGAAGGCGCGCTGCAGATCCTGGTCGTTGCGGATCGGCTCGATGGTCATTCACGGTCTCCACGTCGATGCGGTCGCACTGCGCGTTCGCCCGACGAACTTTCCCGAGGCGATGCTTGCCTGGGATGGCGTCACCGCGCCCCACGACCGAGCGCCATGGACATCATTGCGGGGGCGCTGGCACCACGAATGGGTTCATGACCTAGATTGTGGCGATGGAGTGATGGAGTCCACCGGCGTGTACTGGATCGCGCTGCACGAGCCGGTGCAGGCACTGGTTTGAAGTTCCGCTGGTCTGCGTCATCGCGCCGCCCATTGTTTCTCGGGCTCACCGCGCGTCGGCCGAGGCTTTGCTGTCGCCGCTCCTCGCCGGCGCACACTCAGCGGTGCTCGAGGTGCGATGACTGAGTAGGTCAAGGCCGCACCGATCAGTGCAATCCATGCGAGCCCAAACAGGTTGGTCGCACTCAGAACCGGAACGGGCACATCCGCAACGAAGGCTACCGGCAACAAGAGCAGGCCGCCAGCCGTCAGCTGCCAGGCAGTGATTGTCAGCAGCGACACTGGGGGTTTCCACTTGCGGGTCAACACGGTTCCGCAGGCCATGGAGGTCGCACCCGCTAGTCCGGCCGCGACGCCGATCATGTCGAGTGCCGCGTTCGGCGTGACCACGAGTAGCGTCACTCCTGCGAGGCCGACGATGGCCGCTAGCACTGACAGCGGCCGTACCGTGCGCCCCAAGACGACCGCGGCGATGAAAACGACAATTGACGGCTGTGTCGCTCCAAGAGTTGCCGCACCCCGCCCGCCAGACGGTACGCCGAAACGAACAGCATGCTCCAGAAGATCGAGAAGTTCAGGGCACCGAGAATGAATACGCGCAACCACCAGATGCCCGATGGGAGCTGTCGCACGATCAGCAGGAGAAGCAACCCTGCTGGCAAGGCTCTGAGCATCGCGACCAACAGCGGAGAAAGGCCTGGCAACAGTTCGGTGGTGACAACGTAGGTGCTGCCCCAGATAGCAGGCGCGACCGCCGTCGCGAGCAAGTTGGAAACGCGCGCCTTCATGCGATCTCCAGCACCTCGGACACCGGACGTCGCGGCTTCTGTGGCCAGTTGCCGCACGCAGGGCGTCCGACGGCCACAAGGAGAACGGGCAACTCGTTCGACGCCAAGCCGAAGGCACTGGCCACTCCTGCGGTGTCGAACCCTCCAATGGGGCCTGTAGCGAGATCCATCGCCTCGGCAGCGTAGATCAGTGTCGCCGCGCCAAGCGCGGCCGAGCGGACCGCTTCGTCCCGTGCCTTCTGCTCATCGGCGTACGCCTGCCGCGCGGCCTCGCGCCAGCCCGCTGCCGTGGCAACGGACATGAAACCCGCCTCTACGAACGGACGCAGCCTTTCTCTAAGAACCTCATGATGGGGAAGCACCCCGCAGACGATGAAGGTGACGCCCGCATCTGCCACCTTGGTTTGTCCGTAGGCGAGATCGCGCAAGCGCTCTTTGGGTTGCGTTCCCCGCACGGCAACGAACCGCCAGTTCTGGAAGTTGTAGGCCGTTGGCGCGCGCGTCGCGAGATCGACCAGACGATGCCATTCACCGGCCCATGCCAGGTCGAGCGCCAGGCGTCGAGCCGCGGGTCATAGAACCTCACGGTCATGCCGCACTCGCCGGGAGCGGGGCCCTCGGATGCACGCTGAGAGCGCGGCGGGACCATCCAGACATCCACGATAGCGCGGCCCTCGAGCGCCCACCCGAAGTGCCATTCGCCAGGAGTTCGACGCTTGATTGCGCCGGACTCGTCGTAGTAGCCTTCGCGCGCGAGGTTCTCGACTGCTACTTCGATCACGTCAAGGTGCTGGTCGGGCAGGCCCTGAATGACGAGAGCCTCACCCCGCGGGAGCGCTTGCGTCGCTATCTCGAAATCATCACGGTGAGGCTCGAGGCAGACGGCTTCGCGTGCGGCTGCCTGATCGGTGACTTCAGCCTCGAGGCTGCGTCGCTCAGTGAAGCGTTGCGCGAGCGCTTGGTGGCGATCTTCGCCGAATGGCGCGGCCCATTCGAGGTCAGCATCGCCCAGGCCCAGGCCGCAGGCCAGATCTCTTCCAACTTCGCTGCTGACGACCTTGCCGACTTTCTGCTCGCCTCCTGGGAGGGAGCCATCTTGCGTATGAAGGTCGAGCGCGATGGAGAGCCTCTCGAACGATTCAAGCGAATCGTCTTTGCAACCGTCCTCAAGGATGCCCACGGATGAATACCGATATCACGCTTCCGCACCTGCCTGTGTTCGATTCGACGATGGCATATCGCGAAATCAGAAGGCCCGGCGCGCCTGTCGTGCTGTTCTTGCACGGCAACCCCACGTCCTCGTACATCTGGCGCAACATCATCCCGCGCGTGGCAAGCGTCGCCCACTGCATTGCGCCGGACCTCATCGGGTTCGGCCAGTCGGGCAAGCCGGACATCGACTACCGATTCGAGGATCACGTTCGATTCCTCGATGGATTCATCGCCGAAGCGCAGATTTCGTCCGCCTATCTCGTCGCGCAGGATTGGGGCACGGCGCTGGCGTTCCACCTTTGCGCACGTCGACCCGAGTTCGTTCGTGGACTTGCCTTCATGGAGTTCATCCGTCCCATGCCGACATGGGAGGATTACCGGCCGAGCTGAGCGCGCCAGTGCGCGATGCCGCGTCGCGTCCAGTA
>JAJVHZ010000065.1 GCA_022072255.1 Gammaproteobacteria bacterium
GAGTTGATCGCTGACCCGCGCTACGCCACAGCCGAGGCCCGTTCGCGGCATAGCGAAGAGGTGGTGGCGCTGCTCGACGAAGCGATCGGCGCCAGAGATATGGCCGAGTGGGACGCAATCTTCCGCCGGCAGGGAGTGATCTGGGGGCCGATTCCGACGATGGAGCAAGTGACCGCCGATCCACAAATGACGGCTAACGGCGTCTTCGCGGAGATCGCTCATCCGCAGCTCGGCCCCATTCCGACCGTCAGCAGCCCGCTCAACGTGCAAGGCGCCGTCAAGGAGGATCCCCGCGTGGCGCCGGAAGTCGGCCAGCATTCACGCGAGATCCTGCGTGCCCTGGGCTACACGGACGCCGCCGTCGAAGAGTTGATTTTGCGCGGTTGCGTGAAGGCCTGATTGCAGGCGTCGCTTATCCGTCAAACTGGCGCCGGCGCGGTAAATTGCGCTTCCTCGGTCGAGCCGGTCAGCACGGTGGTGGACGCCTCGCCACCGCGGATTGCAAGCTTGCGCCAGGCTCGGCGCGCCGCTCCAGTTCGAGTTCCGCGCCGCCGCGCCCGCGTAAAGATGGCCGTCAAGCCGGCTTCGATTGTGACCGCGCAACCGCGCTTGTGGCCGGCGTAGCTGAATTCGCCTTTGAGCGCCGCGATTATATTGCGCGTCGCGCATCAGATTGGGCCAGTTGTTGGCCATCGAACCTTCCATGTCTAGCGTCACACCGGGCGCGCCGCTGTTCAGCAATTTGAATCAAACATCCGAGCCGCCACCTCACGCGAGAACCTGCCGCACGCCGGCTAATGCGCCATTTTCAAAATGAAGCAATATGCGCGTTGGGCGGTCATTCGCAAGCATAAGTTGATCAATCTGTTTCATTGCGTTATGGCACTGTTGAGCCTTTTGCGTCAGCGCCTGCACGGTCGAATCGCACTTGCTGGTAAGGCTATTTCTTCGCTCCACCAGGGTACTCTCGCGGTTCCAGAATGAATAGACCTCGGAAATTTCGCCTTTGATTTTCTCCTCGCAATACGGTCCCAACGACTGAATCGAGACAACCGATTCTTGAATGTTTATGCGGCGCGCCGACTTTAGTTGTGAATCGCCAGGAAAGAGCGAGAGAACGTGCCAGGCGGCAATTCTGGTTTTTAGGCATAAGCCTATGTCATCGGCCAGCAATTCGAGTTCATGAAGTTTGTTGGCAATATCGGTCGTCAAGCTCTCAGTGCCAAACATTTCCACATGTTTGACTCTCATATCGGCCTTCTGCCGGTACTCCGTCATGAGATGTTCTTGAATCTCAAGTAAATCACGTTCGCAAACTTCCAACTGATTTCTCGCTGCGTCTGGAAAGTCTCCACCTTGAATCGCCTGATAGACCTCTTCGAGGTAAGCGCAGGTTGCGCGAATCCGCGACTTTCGCTGATTGTCGAGGAATTGAGATATTGCCTGAATGCCGCCCTTGATTTCGTCGAGCTTTATGCTGATATCCGCAAGATGCTTCTGCGCGACAACGACAGAGGCGATCTGCCAGATTGCCACAGCGTTTACCATATTCTGGAGATTTGACGCCTCATATAACCGAGCGTTCTGCGTTATTCGGTTTGAAGTCATCATGAATGCGCGTAAGCCGTTTCCATCAGCAGCACGAACGAGGTCACCATTGATAACTACTTCCATCAAGCGTTTTCCGCCTGCTTCTCCCACCACCAGAAGTGACGGCAGAGACTGACACAACTGGCTCAGCCGGCCGATGGAAGTGGAAATGCTGTTTTGAGTATCTAATGGCGTCGCGATTTCGTAATCCCTGGTTGATGACAGCGCCTCAATCGTCACAACTGGTTGATCCGGGTTGGCGCCAATGACTATTCGTTTAGGCAGTTCCTCTTCGAGCGTATTTACTTTCGGCTGCGATACAACACTCACTTGCGCGATCGGTCGTTTGTTTCGCTTGCGCGAAATTATCAACAGCATTATCGCCAACAGAGCCAATATCCCGAGAAGCGCGACCAACCCCGCCCAAGCAATTTGCATATCATTTCCCTTCTTCGACCCCTTGACCCTTGCCACTTTGCATAGACACACGGTCTTGCTATTCCACCTCGAATCCCTGACTGTTGAATTTCAGTGTCCGGCTGTTTTCCGTCACTGTGCGAACGACGTGATCGGGCGCTCCGCTCGGAATCTCGGCTTCGATCTCAAGCGTGATTTTCACGTTTGCGCCGACCAGGCCGACCAGATGCGCAATTACTTCGTCAGCGATGCGACCGGCGTCGCGGCCCACGCGCGCCGGGTCTAACGTGACGCTGCCGTGAAACCGCCTGGGCGTTGGCGTTGGCGTCGGCACGGGCTTCTGTGTGGGAGGATTTACAACTGTCGAGCTTCCAGTCGTCACTCCGGGCGTTTGGGTGATTTCCGCGCCGCCTGTTGTGTTGGTGACGACGCCGGGCGCCGGAGCAGTCTCGGCCTCGATCTGTCTTTGCGCGACTTCGGGTTGCACCAGCAATCCCGACGAGTTCTCCCCGGAGATTTCAACGTGTCTTCCCGCGCGCAATCCCACATAACGGTGCGCGGCTTCTTCAAAACTGTCGGCGTAGGCGAAAGACTCCTGCGGCCACAGCATCAGTCCCAATCCATCCCGGATGGCCAACAGCAACACTTCAGGATTTTTCAGCCGGGGCAGATAAACGTATCGCGCGAAATCCTCAATCAGTTGTTTGATCGCTACGTGGTCGCCGCGCCAGAGCGGAATCCTGTTCGCTGTTGGCCGCCGTCAAGAGGGATAGTGACACGGCCCGCGGATCCACATCCCCTGCCAGCGTTTGCCAGATATCAAGAAAACCAGCCGCTAGAATACGGTAATGAGCGTGTGAGATGCTTTGTATTATCCGGGCTTTCGATGAGGGCCAATCATTCAAGTCGCAGTCGCCGATTGACCTGGCAAGAAGCTGAATGGTTTGCAACGGCAAGCTCTTCGCCAGCTTTATCGCTTCACCTGCAATTACTATCTGTCCGGTTTCCTGCGGCATATTTCACCTGAGATTCAGGGCCTATAAACTCCATGCTCTTCAAGAAAGAAAGGGGCTGGGCTGTCCCCAACAAGTCACAATCAGCATATCTCTGGCGCGTGTCGCCGCAACAAACAGCAGCGACCGCTCGCGGTCTTCATGTTCGCCCCTGGCTACTGGATCTGATTCGGCCGAAGACAATTTCAGCGGAATGGAGCCAGCGTTAACCCCTGCCAGAATCATCACCGGGAACTCCAGTCCCTTAACTCGGTGCATCGTTGCCAGTCGGACGCCCTTGCCCTCCTGGTTCTTATCCAACAGCGTGTGCGCGATGCCCATGTCTTTGAGAATCGGCTGGTAATTTTCTCGAAGCAATTTGTTCGTTCTTGCTACCAGGCAAATGTCTTCAAGCTGGCTTTGTTCAATCAGTTCTTTCAATCTCTGCCCGATGGCGCGCTGCTCTTCCTGAAGAGAGGGGCAGCGAATCACCTCAGGCTTGGAGCCGAACAGGCGTGAGATGTACCCTTGGGCGCTGACCTTCTGGTCATCCAGGTCGTCTATTTCTACGCCGTGTAACAAAGCCATTGCCCAATCGCGAATCTGCTCGGTCGTTCGGTAATTGATCCTCAGTTGAGTCGAGCGTCCCTGGATATTGATGCCGCAATTACGCAAAGCCACTTTTACACCGTAAATCCTCTGGTGGGCGTCGCCCACCAGAAACAGTCCGTTCGGGCCTGGCGGCGAGATCGCTCGAATCAACTTCCACTCTTCCGCATGAAAGTCCTGAGCCTCATCCACAATTACCGCGCGGTACGGCAGGGCGGGCTTCTTCCGCTCGATGAACCGCCGGGTCTGCCGGATGACGCTCAGCCAATCGTGTTTCCCTTGCGCGTTGAGAGAATTCAAGTAGTTTTCAAAAATCGCCCAGACCCGCGCTCTTTGCGGGCGGATGAGTGTCTGTCCCCGCCCTTTTCGTGAGACTTTGAGGTAATCGGCTTTGTCTTCGATTTCGTTCGCCCAGACTACCTGTTCCCATTCCTGTTTCAAAAAACCGACGTCGAACTCAAGATCTTCAGCGGTGATCACAGCGTCCTGCCAGAATTTATCCAATTCCTCATTCGTGGCGATCTTGAATTCGACGCCCTGCTTTTTCATAAATCGTACGGCCCAGGCGTGCAGATGCACTATCTCGATCCCTTCTCTTTCATCGCCGCAAAGATTCGCCAGGTTTTGCTCGACGTTCTGCGCCAGGTTGGCGGTATAGGTGGTAAACAGAATTCGGTCGTTCGGCTCAGAGCACGATACTTTCGCCAGATGTCTGGCCCGATGCATCGCCACAACCGTCTTGCCGGTTCCCGCGCCTCCAATGATCTTCGCGGGGCCGTTGAAGTTTTTCGAAACAAGTTGCTCTTGAGTGGGATGCAGAAAGATTCGCCATTTCTCGAGCGGGGCGTCCAACATCGCATTCAATTCGTCATCAGTGTGGACAGTGACAAAACGGCGCCGCGAATCGGGATGGTCCAGAGCCTTCGCCAAATCAGTGGTATCTACAGGCTCTTTTCCGGGTTGTGCGGAGACGGCTTTGCGCACCTCATCGGGCGGCATCTCTTCGGCAAGCCAGATCAAAGCTTCAGCCGCTTCGGCAGGTAAATGTTTGGCGAGGGCGTGCAATTCTTCTTTTTCTTGTACAGCCCGCACCGCCGGCAACAGAACGCTCGGCACGGCGAACGAGAGCAATAATTCATCATCGAACTGCGCCAAGACGCCGGCGCGCTTGCCGCGACCAGTCTTCGGCTGAACGGCTTCTTGAACCTGATTGACACTGACGACCTGCAATGCGCCAGTAACGGGATTGATCTCGAAGCTGCGATTTTCGGCCCAGGCCATCGCCTCGTCGTGGTTATCAACCCAGACCAGCACGTACACATCGCCCGCGTCAGGGTGGAGCACGACCGCGCGGTATTTTTGATCAATCCGCACCGTTCTCACTTTCGGGTCTTTTACGGAGTGAATCTTTTCGTAGTTGATCGCGGAGGAAGTGGGATCGGTCTTGAATTTCTCGGTGAACTCCCTGACCTTTTTCTGTTGGGCGCGGGGGACGCGGGCGAATGCGTCAAGGAAATCGCTGGCTATGGCAACCGTTGGCATTGTGTTTACTCCGTCAGCAATGTTTGAAGCTCCGACTTGCGTCTGGTCAGTTCGGCGGCGTTGAATACGCGCCAACCGCGTGACTCGAACGGCTCTCTGAACTCGTCGTTTTCCGGCAGCAGAACCGCGATCTTCTTACCCGGCCAGGCGAGTTCCGCCCCAGCGCAGACGCGCCCGCGTTCATCCTGCAATTCGTAGCCGACGACGGGCAATGGCATGCCGCTCTCGGCCCACGACTGGACGAAGTCCTTACAACTCTCGTCGCAATATTCGAGAACCTCCGCGAACTCCGGCGATAGGGGCTTCGGTTTCGGCGGCGACAAAGATTCATCGGTTCGCGCCGTGACGGTCTCTTGAGGAAGCGCTTCCGAGAATCCCTTGAAAAACGCAAACTCCGCGCGCTCCACAGTTGAGACCAGCGCCGTGCGGTCAAGGTATTTGTTGCCGCGCTCGCATGATGTTTCCGGTAGAAAAAGGCAGGCGTGGCAGGCCGCGCCGTGCAGGCGGTCTCCGTAAGGATGATGCTCGGCGCAGAGCGGATCCGAAGCGCACAATCGAATCTCCTCAAGCGCCTGATCCAGGTGGCGGGCCAGTGTCTTCGGTTCCCCCAGGCTAACCAGACCTCCAAGCGTCCCTTCGCTGTCGGGCGCTGCGGTGTAAAGCAGTATCCCGGCCATCGGCTCCTCGTCGCCGTTCACCGCGCGCGAATAGATGCGCTCGCGGATGCTGGCGGCCGTGTATCCGCATTCCAGCGAAAATTGCCGGATCAGAGCGTGCGCCAGCGAATGCAGCAGGATGTACCGCATCGTCGGATAGTTCGCTTCCGGCTCCGGCAACCCGCGGCTCGCCCGCCAGCGTTTGTGCGCGCCGAAGAACTCGGCGTCCAGCGTCTTCACTCTTTTCAACCAGTCTTGAACGGCCTCTTCGGCGAAATGCAGGAAGATGCCCTCGCCGCGCACGTCGGATGTCGGCGCCCAGCGCGGCGGCGTCCGGCTGAGCGGCGCCCTGAACTCCTCGGGCAATTCGGCCATCCCGCTGTAATCGCCTGGCGATTCGATGCGCGTAAAACCAATCAGCGATTGAACCTCGCGCAATCGTTCGGCCAGCACCACCTTGCGCAGAATCTGCTGATAACCGTCCGGCGGTTTGACTTCCTTCAGCTTGAAATCGCGGCTGTTCAGCTTCGGGTCCGGGTTCGAGAAGACCTTCCATTCAGGCTTGCGCAGATCGGAAGCGTCCTCGTCTTCCTGATCCGATCCGCTCTTCTTCTTCTCGATCCCCTCCCAAATCTGCTCTTCGGAATAGGCCGACAAACCGTGCAGCAGTTTTCGTTTCAATTTCACTTCGCGGGCGCTTTCGCATTCTTCAAGCTCGGCCCAGTTCTGTTCGATCAACTGTCCGAGCTTGTCGGTCGTCGTTGGGAGAGATAAAGCCGACAGCATCAACGCGAACCAACTGTTCGACGCTCCGAGCAAAATCCCACGTTGAAATTGTTTGCATTCCTTCTCGTCGAATTTCCGCAAATGCGGCCAGCGGCCCCGGCAGGACGGCAACTGCGACTGGCCGTCGGGACCGAACGCGTCGCTCATTCGCCGCTTCTTGTCGCATTTGACGCACTGAGCCTGAATGTCGGCGACCTCGCCCGACGCGCCGAGTTCATACAAACGCAACTCGTACCGGCAATCTGTCTTTCCCCGATGCACGTATTCGACCCAGGGAAAATCGTCCAGGTGGCCGCTCTCACACGCAACCAGAAATCGCGCTGGGACTGCGGTGGGAGGCTTACCGGGCTTTTTGCAGTTTCGGTGAACGTACCGGCTGCGGTCTTTTCTGTAGTAATCGAGTTTCAATTCAAACAGCCCCGATTGAATTGGCGCCAGCAAACGACAATACGGGCACAGCAGCCAGCGCGGGAACGGCGCGACCGGCACGCCAATGTTGGCCGTGTCGTCGAATGGGTTCGCCTGAAAGCCGGTTGATTCCGGCGTGACCGGCGGCGTCAGCAGCTTGACCACTTGCTGCCCCAATTCCTGCTGCACGGCGCGCAGCAAACGCGGCTCGTTGATTTCGCTCGCCCCTTGTTCGACCGGCCAATCGTCCAGCCCCATCACCATCACCGATAAATTCGGCAGTTCGACAACCGCGCCCACGCCGAACGTGTGCAGCAACTGGCTGGGCCGCAACTCTCCCACTTTCTTCTTCTCACGGGCGATGCCTCTCATTCGGCTCCCTCCTCGTCTGAATCGCCGCCCTCGATGTCTTCGCTGTCCTCGCTAACTGGCGCTTCGAAATCCGGGTCTTCATCCATCCCGCCGTCGTGGAAGATCAATCCGACCGTCGGCTCGACGTCACGAAGCGAATTCAGGCAGGTGAAATCGTCCCACGGGTCAAGGCTAGGCCGGCGCAGCAAGCCCACCGTCAACCCGTCGCGCTCGCCGTCATAACCCAGCACGCGCCCGCCGACGTTCTTCTGCGCTTCGGCCAGCCATTGATCCAACCGCTCGTTCAATTCGCCGCGCACGAGTTGTTCAACCTCCGGCCCGGCGCCGACCAGATGCGCGCGGCGCGTGATGATTTCTATGGCCTCCTTGATGTACGGATGATTCCGCTCGATGCGGCTGGCGTGTTTGTTGGGGTTGAACTCCGAGCCTTGCAACCGCACGCAGGAGACCAGCAGCGCCGTCAATCCTCGGCTGATCGCGCCCAGCGCAAATGGCGTCACCGACAGCGCCTCGACGTGTTTGTAAAATGTCGCGTGATAATGCTCGAAACTTTCGTAATGCGACAGGTCGCGCGGGCGCGCCCAGTTGCAGACGGTAATAACCAGTCCCGGAAATTTACGTCCGACGCGGCTTGTTGATTGAATGTATTCGGCCGTGGTCTTGGGCTGCCCGGCGACCACCATCAGCCCCAAACGCTGCACGTCCACGCCAACCGAGACCATGTTCGTCGCCAGCAGCACGTCGAGCGGCCGCTTCGGCAAATCCTTAAGCATGGCCGCCCCCTTCTTCTGCAATTCCTTCCGCTTGGCTTCCAGCAGCGGGTCGAATCCCACTTCCAGATGATCCAGAACTTCCGGTATGTCGGTCGAGTCTTTGCGCGAGGTCAATTCGTCAACAGTGTAGATCGGGCGCCTCGACAGCCCGCGTTGATCCATCTTGCCCAATCGCGTGCGCACGTCGTCGTCCACCAATCGTCGCATCCCGCCCAGCTCGCGCATTGAGTTGAAATAACCGATCAGCGTCATCCACGGATCAACTTCCGGGCCGTAGCCCTTCTTTTCGTAAAGCGTCTGCGAGGCCGAAAGCAGCGCGACGTACACGCGGATGAGCGCGACTTTCAATCTGCGCCCCGAAGCGCAAATGCCGATGTACCGCCGCCCCGGCGTATCTTCCGAAGGCGGGCGCTGGCGCGAGAAGAAGTTATCGCGCACGTCCAAACCCTGTGGCGGAAAGATGTTCACCTGTCGCAGAAACGTCGCGTAGACCTGGTCTCCCGCTTTACGGATTGTCGCGGTCGAGGCGATCACCTTCGGACGGACAACCTTGCCGTTCACCTCCCACGAACAGAGCTTGTCCACCGCCGTTTCGTACAGCCCGACCAGCGTGCCGAGCGGGCCGCTGATCAAATGCAATTCGTCCTGGATGATCAAATCGGGCGGCCGCAATTTTGAATGAGGCTTGGTCCTGGCCGCCGGATGGTTGTCCTTCTTCGGATGGGAATCGGAATCTTCTATCTCCGGCGAGCGGAAGCCGTGCCGGTCGCAGTAAGCTTCCACCTGGCCGAAGAGCATCTGCGTTTTTCCGTTCCACGGCATCTGCGCGAATTTATCCACCGTCGCGATCAGCAGCGTCGGCAATCGGCGATAAATTTCTTCGTCCACCACCAGCACGGGAATGCCTTCCAGCGGGGATTTCTTCGAACCGAAGTCGCATCGCCCCAGCGCATCGCCGCAAAACGTCACCGTCCGGCCACGCCCTTTTTTGTAACTCTCGACCTTGATGTCGCGGCCCGGATCAATCTTCGATCCGCACCACGGGCAGTTGGTCAACTGCGCAGGCGAACCGCTGAGCTTGCCGCCCTTGAAACCGCCCTGTCCGTGCGCCAGTTGAATCGCTTCGTCGGCCTGATCGGTCGTGTTCGGGGTCGTCTTCTGCCCGACCCACAACCCGATGCGGAAAGGTTCCGTGCCCCACTTCTTCTCGTCCGTGCGCCGGATCACTTCGCAGGCGCAGATGAGCGCCGTCGCGCGCTGAAACTGCTGGATCGTCAGCAGCCGCAGCGTGTAGCGCATCAACACCGCAACGCCGTGCTGGCCTGACCGCCCGGCGACTTCGCCCTGCAATCGCCGCAACCCCATCGTGTAAGCCGACAGTCCCAGATACGCTTCGGTCTTTCCGCCGCCCGTCGGAAACCAGAGCAGGTCGGCCACCGCCTCGGTTTCGCCTGTGCGGTCAACGTGATTGAGCTTCGTGATGCCCGGCAGGTTCAGCAGCACGAACGCAAGCTGGAAAGGATACCAGGAGCGGTTTGGCGCAACGTCAATCGCTTTCAAATCGGCCCCTTCGCCGCGCCGCCTCCTCAGCGAGTAGATCGAACGAACGCGCTGCTGCCACATCGCCAGGTTCGCGAACCGGAACGCTTCCGCAGCCTTCTCGTCCGAGCAGATCAATTTCAACCCGGCCTCGATTCTGGCCAGCGCCGTGCGGCAACGCTCCAACGCGGCTTTGCCGGCTTCGCGATGCGGCTCCATCTCCGGCGCGTTCAATTCCGCCTCGCGCTCCTTGATCCACGCCTCATACGCCACCAGCAGCGGACGCAGCTTCCGATCGAAATCATCCGTCTTCGTCTCGCCCAGCTCTTTCATGTCCAGCGACAACCCGGCCAGCTTCGGGATTTCGGCGATGACGGGTGGCGTGGTTTTTGGGACTTCGTAAGCGGGCACGACCCTGGTCGAGACTCGCAGCGCGCGGTCGTAAACGCCTTCGGGAGATTCCGCGTGGATGCTTACTCCGTGGCCGACGCCGAATTGGACGCAGTGGCGGTAAAGCATCGCCAGTTCCCGCTCTTCGGCGTAAACGACCGGATCGCTTTTGCCCGGTTCGCGGCGGCGCGAATGCGGACGGAAGATCGGTTTGCCGTCGGGCGACTCGACGATCAACTCCGGCTGGAACAGCCACGCCGTGTCGCGCAGCTTTTTCGGCTCGCTCTGCCCGTTGACCAGAAACAGCGTCACAATCCAGTAATGGTCGCGGCGGCGAATGACGCCCTGCACTTCGACTTCGTGAAATTCACCGTCGGGAACCCATCTGACTTTGCCCGTCTTCAACGGAATCGGTTCCGAAACGCCTTCGCGCTGGCTGCGCTTCCAGACCAGTTTGGGGTTGCCGGCTTCGGTGGTGAGCGTTTCGCTGACCACGCGGGCGTAATGGCCCCAGCGCGCGGTGATCTGGAACTCCGTCGCCTCGGCGTCTATGCAAAACGTCATGCCGAAAGACGAGGGGAACAGCGTTTTGGCCGTCGGCCCGGTGTATTCGGGGTTTCCCTCTTCAGCCGTGCCGCTTCCGCCCGCTGGCAGTTCATCGAACTCTTCGGGCGAAAGGTTTTGCTGAGTGGGCGCGAGCATCCCTACCAGGTAGCGGTCGCGCACGCTCTGTTCGGTGACCTCTTCGGCAGGCCCGTCCGCAGGCCCCAGCAGGTCATTCAACACCATCTCTTCCAATTCGGCGCGAATCCGCATCGGCGAGGGAATGCTTTGCAACAAGGTGGTCATGGCGGTATCCGGGGATCGGATTCGAGCGGACGGTTGAGCATCCGGCTTTACATCGTTTTGTGGTTATGGCTCTGCTCCGGCGCATCGAAGCAAAGTCTGAGGATGGGGCAATCGTTTAAAGCCATCTCACGACCTCTTCATCGAGAGGGTCGAAAACAAGAATCCTGATCTTCTCTTTAGCGCGCAATTCTTCACCTTCCGGCGATTGGAAGATTGAGGCATAAACATCATCTCGAATCGCCAGAAACAACCTCCTGGGTGGTTCGTTTCCGCGCAGCGCATATTGATAGAGCATGAATTCACCAAGCGCGCTATACAAATCAACCATCTGAGACGGGCCGAGAAAACTCGTGACCGCGATGGCGATTCTCTCGGTGTCTTTTTCAGCGCCGATCAATCGTTCTCCTTCAGGATGAAGCGGCAGGTCCGTCCGCGGCCATCGAACATTCAGCGGGTCGTCGGTGATCCTCCAGCCGTCTTTTTCCAGCGCCCGTATGACAGCTTGACGAAAGATGTCTTTGCGATCACTCGCCATACGCTACCTCCTCTAGTCGAATCAATTCTAGTCAATCAACTTTATTCCTCACCAGCTTCGGCCAGGAATTTTTGGCGGACAGATTCCTTGAGATGAAAGCCAGTCTTCTCCAGGGTTTCATAAAAAGGATTGACGGCCGGAATCGCTCCAACCTCTTTCATCATATTCAGCAGTTGCAACGTTCTGATGGCCGTAATCTGCATCACCTGCGCGCGTTTAAATCCCTTGGTTTCATCAATCAGCAAGTGCGCCTGCTTATAGTCCGCCTGAGCGATGGCCGCCGCCTCGCCTTCATCCAAATCCGCCTGCAGGATATTTTTGACCACCTCATCGGCTTCGGTGCAGACTTCAAAAAAGCGCCCCATTTCATTGATGAGCTTCTGCAACCGCCGTTTGCCCTTGTGTGGCGCTTTGAAGGCTTCTCGCTTGACTTCAGCGGGAATCAGAATCTGTTTGTAAAACCACGGTAAATGTTCAACGACGCCGAGGCTGTCCAATCGAGTGAGCAATGTGTTGTCAATAACGGCAAGCGGCAGCCCACGGCCCCTTTTCCGATGAGCCATTAGTTTTTATCACCCAGGAGTTCATTCAGCGCGACCATTCCAAGCGCAATGCCGGCGATCCAGCCAAGCGCGGTCAAATCCTTCTTCTGTTGCTGTTGGCGGATCTGGTCGAGAACCGCCATCAGCCGATGCTCGTGCTGGTGGGGTATCAAAGGATTGAAGTACACGATTTGGCTTTCGGCTATGCCTTGAACCGGAACGCCCTGCTCGACGAAGGCAATAATCGGTTTGCTGTTTTGCGCCGCCGCGCCCAATTCGTGGTTGACCACATTCACTGAGGCTACTTGCGCGCCTCTGGTCAACAATCCGATGACCGCATCGCTTTGCTTGATCTTTTTAAGGGTATCCGTTGTCAACTCATCGTTGGCCGGCAGCGTGCGGTTGGGCAATAGAATCGCAATGTCGTAGGCCGCAGCCACCGCGCGCAGGCGCGCCGCAATCGTGGCGTCCACTGGTCCAAGCGCATAACTCAGGAAAACTCTCATACTCAAATTTTATACTCTGTTCACTTGAAAAGGAATCGCCGGCAACCGGCGCAGCTTTAACCAATCCAAGCCCCGCGGTCACCTGGGCAGGATGTTGATCGCCTGAATTTTGGCGCGATATCTGGCGAACAGGTAGTGGATGAAATCACCGACGATCAGGTTGGGTTTGGCCGCGCCTCTGTTGACCACGCGGCAGAGTAGAATCTTCGATTTCGGATCCCAGTGAACATTGATCGCGCCTCGACGATCCGGGAGCGTGCTGTGAATCTTCGCCCAGCCGTTGTCACGGTGATTGCGCTTGTGTTCCGAAACCATGAAGTTGAATGTCTCGAGCTTGGCGTCACTCGTGATCTTCTGGCGAAGCGATTCCTTACTGGTCGTAATCACTTGTATCAGAATTTGCATGTCACCTTTCCTTTCTATTTTTACCAGCGCCGAGGCGTTACGCTTTCAGCTCCGTCAGGAGCGCAATGTTTATAGTCAGGGCGTTTTTGTTCTTCAGCTCCGTCAGGAGCGGCATATGTTAGATGTCGCTCCTGACAGATTTGGTGAAATGGGTGGCGTCACAGGCTTTTTTCTGAGACCAATTGCTCGTGGGCAATGCGCAGGGCGTCAGCCAAGCTATCAACCAAGTCCAGCTTGAAGGTTACTCCCTTAGGAGAAGGCTTCTTGCCCTCGTCCGTTTCAGACTGGTACCAAAGTCGCAGTTCGGCATAACGAGCCTTCCCAAATTCTCGGAACCCCACTTGAAGCTCGTCTCGTTTGGACTTTGAAATAGTCGCTACTGTCCCGAGTTCAGTGACTCCTTCCAGCAACTCGATACCGTCAATCACCTGCGGGAGCAACTCAGGCTTCACCATGACTCCCTTCTTTGTCGGGCGCCACTGATGATCGTCTCCCGACAAGAAGTGTTCGCGGACATCAACATACTGTCTATCTTGATATTCACGCAGGCAAACCCAAATCTCACTGGTTGCACTCTTTCTTATTTTCGCAATTGTGGCTTCCATGAATGCATCTACCTCCATGTCAAGTTGGGGCACACTGCTTCAGTTACGACAGCTTGATTCCCGCGAAACTCTCTATTTTCCGAAGCGTCCGCGCAAGGCGACGAAGTTTCTCGAGCCGCGCTTCGTTACCGTCCTGCAACGCAGTGATTTCCTGAAGGGAAATCGTCTCAAGCTCGGCGCTCGCCTGGTCAATAGCGCTGTAAAGGTTCGATACCATGGAGGGATTAGCATCTTGCAGAAGCACACGAGCCGCTCGGATACCCTCCTTTTCAAACTTGTGCAGCGCGTCTGCATTCTCCAGGATGGCAGGTAGATCACGAACGTCCTTCGACTCCGGCAGCTTGCCATCGAATACCCACTGGCCAAAACGGCGCATGAAGTCCGGATCTCGCTCTGTCCAATCCCGCAGAGGCTTCTTCCTCATAAACTCTTCAAAATGGGAGAACCTGTTAATTCCCTGCGGATCTCCTGTTCGTTCCAAATATGCTCTTGTTTCTTCAAACGCTGAGATCTTTTGCGATAGCTTCGAGCGTGACCAGCGAAGATGAGTGGAAAGGAAGTCATAAGTCTTGCCATGGACCTTGTTCATCTTCCACACATACTCCGCCTGGTCGAAAGCTCGCCATTCAATCTTACCGGCAATATGGAGTTCCCCAAGCAACAGACTGATCTGCTCTTCAGTAACATTGGGGGGTAGAACGCGCACCCACACCTTAGAAAATCGGTCATCATCGGAATATTTCTTATGTAACTCGCGCATTACGACGGTTCGACAGTTACCCTCCACGACCGTGCTATCTACTCTAACGACCGGATCCTCAAGGAGACCTCCGTTCTGGTAAACACTCTGGTAAAGCGCCTTCACCTGATCAATATCCCATAGAATCTTGTGGAGCTCTGCATCGTTGACTGTAGGCGCCTTCTTGTGCTGTCGCAGCAAATAGCCGAGTCGCTGATTGTTCGGGTCCAACCGGAGTTTTTCTACCGGCCAGAGCTCGCGTTTGACAGAAAAGTCCGCATTGCCTAGCCGAAAAGTTAAAACGCTACCGTTATTTCCTGCCTGTTCAATTTGTTCTGCCATTGAATTGACCTCCAATTTAATTTCGAGGCGTTTGATGACCTCGCGCAGGACTATATGCGCACCGCGATAGTCTGTCAACAGTTTTTTTAGTACCTGAGTACTAAAAATCCGCCACTAGACTAGCAGGAAGCACGGGCGAATTCCGGGGAAGCCGCAAACTCCTGACAACGGTCTAGACTCTGGTGCCGATTTATGCGACGAACAACTTATTGTTGAACAATGGTTTAGTCTCCGTCTTATCACCCGTCCAGGGCCGACGAACTTTTTCATAAAGCGGATGCGCCGCTTCAATCTTCAAACAAGTCTTTCTGATCCGATGTGGCGAATAGCTCCGGCTGTCGCTTGACGCCGCCCGGCGCGGCTTTGCCGGTTCCTGATTTGCCCTTCGCGCTCTTTTTCGTCGCAGCCTTCTTCTTCGCGCCCTTCTCGTGCAGCCCTTCGGCCACCTCTTCGGCGTAGCGTTGGTGATTGAGTTCCAGCAAACGGTCGAGAACTTCGCGCCGCGCCGCTTCGCTGATCGTGAAGCGCACGCCCTGTTTCGTCTCGTGAAAATCGTGGTCGAGCCGCAAGTCCGTCCAGCCGTAGGCGCGGGCGACGGCCTCATCCATCTCCTGGTGCAGTTCGCGCAGGCGGCCAATGTCGGTGGAAGATTCTTCGGGGTTGTGAAAGCGGTTGTAGGTTTTGGTCAAGCCTTCCTGACGCGCGAGCATGATGGATTGGCGGTGTATGTGGTATTGATCGCCAACCTCTTCAAGCATGTTTGTCGCTACCGGGAATGGAAATGTGTCAAATAAATCCGAAGGAGCATAGCGCAACGTAGCTCCCATTGTTGAGCAATAACGATAGGCCCAACTTACATGAGCTGCCGACTGCAACACAGCAAAAGAACCATACTTTTGTAGTCCAATTACAACGTGAGGTGCAGAATAGACCCACCCAGTTGGAACAAAATCGAAATTGACGTATTTGCTTGTAAAGCTATGAAAGAGAACTCGTGGCAGATTTCTTATCTTTGCATAGCTTTCTAATCGCTTGTCCGAAAATTTCCAAAAGTCTGGTTCGTGTATTTGACCTGTCCTTGAATCAAAATAAGGTTTTACTCTAACTTCTAAAATGCGCAGACATTCGGGATATTCCGAGGCTTTCTCGTAATCCCAATCTCTAAAATTGATCACCCATCTTTTGGGTTCACGAATTGGGTCCGTGTTAAATTCCTGCCCCCCAAGAAATGGCTGAATCACATCAGTATTTTTTGGATTGCTTTGCAAAAGCTGCTCTACTTCAGGTCTCTCTAAAACGAACCCGACACACCCGGTAGTAGATCCCTTAAATGCTGCTCCTTCATTGGATTTAAGCTTATATGGATTCCCGGTGTTCCGGCCTATCTCCGTAAGTGCGGAAGAAATTTGTGAAGTAAGCTTACCATCGAGGCTAAAGACGCCGCTCCATTTATAACGTGTCATCCATACTAACGTTACAATTACGGATGCGGCACCATACCAATTCACATTAGTGTTAGCCCGTATAAGGCTCAACCCTTCTCTTAAAAGCTGGTCTAATCCTAGTTGCCTAGTATCACCCTGAGAGATTGTATTTGTGGTGATATAGCCAATAAATCCACTACTGTTTAATAGTGATCCACCTCTGAGTAAGAAGAATGCGCAAATATCTGCGTAACTTGCCTTCTGGCCATTAGCTATCTGCTCACCTATGTAACTTCGATAACCTTCACCACAAACTTTGTTAATATCTATCCCTTTTAGAAAAGGGGGATTCCCAACAAGCATATCGAACCCGTTCCGCTCAACAAAAACCTCAGGAAATTCAAGCGGCCAATGAAACGTCATCCGTCCATTTAGTACCTTTTCCGCAGCCTCTTTGAACTTCCCAATCTCTTTATTCTCGACGTAATAGTTTGCCTGAATCGCCGCGTTGTTCTGCCAATCCTCCTTTTGACGCGCATTGCCCGTGCGGAACTCGACCGCTACCAGCAAGTCTGCGGCGTAGCGCAACTGCGCCGTCTTCGCTTCGGCCTCGGCCAACAACTGCTGCTGGATTTCGGCGTCTTCAACGTGCTCTGCTGGTCGTGCTTCGATGCGTTTGCGCAAGGCGATTACTTCATCGGCTACTTTTTCAACAGCACTAGTGAAATAGCTCTTCTGCTTATTATCAAGATCGAGCGTGAAGTATCTGATCTGATCCAAGTGATGTATGCCAACAAGCGAATCGCCGGGGCGGACGGCGTGATCCAGAAAGGTGAACGGTTTGTCTTTGGCCAGCGTCAACAGCCACAGACTGAGCTTGGCCATCTCGACGGCCAGCGGATTTTTGTCCACGCCGTAAAGACAGCGCTGCGCGATGATGCGCTGGGCGTATGACATCCGCTCGTCGGTCTCTTGCGGAATCAAGGCTTCATCGAGCGCGCCGGTGGCGACGGCGCCTTCGGGCGTAATGCGCGGCGCGCCGGGCTGTTCTTTCTCGATCTCTTCCCAGGCTTCGACCAGCCGTTCGGAAAGATAGCGGCACGCCTGCACCAGAAACGCGCCCGACCCGCAGGCCATATCGCAAATCTTCAGATCGAGCAGTTCGCGCGGCGAACGCAGCCGCCATTCCTCTTTCGGCTTGCCTTCCGCTGGGCCGACATAAACCAGCGGCTCCAGCGTGTATTGCACAATCGGTTCGGTCAGAGAGCGCGGCGTGTAATGCGTGCCGCTGGAACGCCGGTCGGTTCCCTTGGTGACGTAAACGCTCCCCTGCGGAATGACGACGGGGCGGTCGAAGGAATCGTCGCGGACGAACGCGGCGAACGGGCGGACGCGTTTGAAGAGCGCTTCGTCGTTGCCGCACGCGGCGCGCATCCGGTTGATCTGGTCGGTTTCGAGTTCGGCTTCGAGCAACCGCCGCAATGCGTTTTCCGACTTGCCGGTCTGTTCGCGCAAAAACTTGATCAGTTCGTCGTCGCCCGACCCGCGCACGCGTTCCAATTCGCTGAGCGCGATCTCCGGCTCGTCGCCTTTCGTCCCGATGAGGCCCAGCACGGGCGTCGCCGCGCGTTTCGCTGTGTGATCGAGCAAGCCTTCGTAAACGTGGCCGATCTGTTCGATGTCCAGTGCGCGGAAGCTCAACCGCCGCGCCTCGCCCTGCATCTCCAGGTATTGCAGCGAGCGCAGCAGGTGCAACACCGTGCGGTTGTTGATCGGCAGCGGTTGGGCGGGCGCCTCGCGCCATTTGGTTCCCTCGGCGCGGCCTTCCAGAAACGGGAAGCGGTCGGGATCGAAGAGTCGCCCGCCATACGCCGGCAGCTTCATTCGCTCGTGCTCGACGCCGCCGAATACGGCGCGAAATGTCGAGAGCAACCGCACCCACGCATCCAGCCGCCGCTCCAGAACCTCTTCGCCGTGCTGGTCGGCGGCCTCCTGCAATTGCGCGATCAAGGTCGAGACGGCGTAATGCTGGTCGTAGAGCGGATCGCCCAGCAGCAACAATCCCCGCTCTTCGGCGCAGAAGAGAAACACGAGGCGCATCATCACTGTCAGCGCCGATTCGTAGAGCACGGGTTCGGGCACGCGGGCCAGCAACGCGCGCCCGTTGTCCTGGTCGGCGCGGTCGAGCGATTGGATCAACACCTCGACGGCGCGGCGCACCTGATAACCGAGTTGATCTGTGACCTCTTGCTGATGTTTGGCGCTCTCACGCAGCATCGCATCAAGCGTCTCGTCATCCGGAACCGCGAAAAATCGCTTCACTCCGAGCAGGCTCGTGAAAGCCTGAAGCGTGATCTTCTCCTCCATCCACAAACTGGCGTACCACGAAGCGTAGCCGGTCGTTTCGCCGCGCGGCGCGTAAACCAACATCCAGCGTTCGCCGTTGGTGACCAGGCCCAGCTTCACATCCGAAGCGTGCAGCAACTCCATCATCCGCGTCGCTGGCGAAGCCTTCCAATGGCGTTCGGCGACGGGTTTCTCCAAATCCTGATCCGCCGGGTAGACCTGAATCAGCAATCGCGGCTGATGAGCGGGTTCGCCATCCGCCGGATTGCGGACAATGATGTCGGGCCGCAGCATCTCGCCGTGTTCCGAAACGGTGGCTTTGATGGTTTCGGGAATGGATTGGCCTTCGGCGAGGACTTCAGCAGGCAGCCCCAGCGTCTGTTCGAGCACGTATTTGATCCAGGCGCGATGGAGCGCGGGCTTGTCCGCATTCTCTTCCCACTCTTCAAACGCGAGGCGCAGGTTGCGGTAATGGTCAGGGTCGTGGGCGTCCAGGCCCTGAGGAAAGACCCGTTCGAGCACCGGCATCGTGAGGAACGGGCCGGAGACTTCGACGAGCGAGAGCCATTCTGCGTGGTGACGTTTGCTGGACATTCCGATTCAATCCTCTTTCAACATTCCAGGTAGGGCAGAGAGATTACGGAACAAACGGAAATAACGGAACAGACGGAAAAATCTCCGGAATACTTCCGTTTGTTCCGTTATTTCCGTTTGTTCCGTAATCTCTTCCGTTTTCCCAAATATCAAAACCCTACCTTCCATATCTGCCCGCCAACATCTCCGGCACGAGATAGGTCACCGCCACTGGAAACATTCGCGGCTGCGGGTCGGCGAAACGGGCGCGGATGGCGGCCTGCTCGCGTTCGATCTCAGCCGGGATGGCGCGGACGCGGGCGCGCAACGCGTCGTAGTTGCGCTCGAACTGTTCTCGCTCGGCGGGCGCCAGGCCGGGCAGGAAGCTTTGAGTCAATTCCGGGTCGTCCAATTGCTCCTGAATCGAATTGAGCAGTTCGGTCATGATCGTTTTGATGTCGGCGGCCTCTTTTTCGGCGCGCACGGTCAGCGTCTTCTGCAAACTCTCGGCGCGCTCTTTCATGCGGGCTTCGAGCGCCAGCCGCAGCGATTCGGAATTCTTCGGCCACAATTTGATCAAATCCTGTTTGACCATTTCGGAAGGCTCGCGGTCGGTGGCGGCGCGCAGCGCGTCTTCCATCTCGCGCAGCGTATTGAATCGCGAGAATCGCCCGCCGATCAACTGGCCGCCGGCGGTGATGACTTCTTCGTGCAGCCGATGGCGGTCGCCGCCGATGACGACCAGGCGCGCGTGCGCGATCATCGCCGGGTGGCGTAGCGCCGAATCAGGCGCGATGCGGGCGGCGATGCGATTCAAACGCTTGCTGCCTTCCAGCGACCAGACCTCGGCGCGCAACAACCGCAGGCTCATTTGAACCAGGCGATGGTTGAGGTGAACGAGAACAACATCTTCGCGGCCCCGCGCCAAATTATGGTCGAAGGTGAACGGGCGGACTTGTTCCTTGAACAACGGGTGCGCCAGCCCGTCGGCGCACAGCCCCCAACTGCCCGACAACGCGGGCAGATGAAAGACAGGGCATTTGCGCTGATTGGGATCGGGCCAAACACCTTCGACTTCGGCCTGGATCAACGGCGGCTGATCGGCCAGCGCCAGCGCGACCTCTACGACCTTCTGAATATTTTCGGGCGACAGTCGCAGCTCGCGTTTGGTCTCGTGCAAACGATCCATCAATTCCCTGATCTGCTTCTGTAAGTCGCGCTCGAATTTGAAGAGCTTGCGCACTGGCTCGGCTTCGTCTTCGGCCCGGCGCGTATCCAGGCGGCTGCGGCGGCCCAGCATCGCTTCTTCGACCTGTTGAGCGATGACGGGGCCGACTTTGCCCAAATCTTCGCGGATCGTTTCGACCTTCCGCACGGCGCGCATCAGGAATTCCAGATCGGCTTCGAGATCGCCGACGGAGGTTTCGGCCAGGTTGCGCTCGCGCTCGCGGTAGCCCTTGCCGACGAAGTGATGGATCAGCACCTGCTTGGCCTTTTGTCCGTGGCGGTCTACGCGGCCATTGCGCTGTTCCAGGCGGTTGGGATTCCAGGGGATTTCGTAATGAATCAGCCGCGAGCAGTGATTTTGCAGGTCAATGCCTTCGCTGGCGGCGTCGGTGGCAAGCAGGATGCGCACGGGACTTTGTTCGGGATCGGTCTGGAACGCGGCCTTGATCTCTTCGCGCTTGTCGGCGTCCATCCCGCCGAACATCGTCATCAGCCGGTCGCCGCCGGTCAGCCCCTCGGCGGCCAGAACCGAGTAGAGCCAATTCTGCGTCGCGCGGTATTCGGTGAAGATGATGACGCGGTTGTTCGACCATTTGCCGCCGGGCCGAATGTTTTCGTGTAGCCAGGCGACGAGAGTTTTGGCTTTGGCGTCGAGATGCGCCGAGGCGGACTCCGCCCAGGTCTTCATCTGTTTGAGCAGGGCGGCTTCTTCGCCGGAGAGTTCCTGAAACAGCAGGCTCGCCGAATCAACCGCATCGTCGGTGGCGTCCTCTGCTTCGTCGTCAATCCAGTATTCCTCTTCGACGCGATCAATCTGTCGCTGCAAGACGCCGGGTGTGGGCTTGGCGGCGGATTTGCGGCGTTTGGAATTCTTGATCGTCTTTTCGTGTTGATCGAGCGTGCGCGCGAAAGCGGCGGGGCTGGAGAAGAGCCGCTTTTTGAGCGTCTTCAGAACGAATTCGGTGGCGACGCGCTGGGCAGTGTCTGAAGCTTTCGCGCTTCGCAGTTTTGCGTATTCGCGCAGCGCCGCGTGTATCTGGCGCTCTTCGGCCGGGTAATCCACTTCAAGAGATTCAATTGATCGCGTCGCAAAACGGGGATTGCCGAAATCATCCACGGCGAGGGCGGGATCGGATTTCAGCCGCCGAACCATCACGGCATCCAACTGTTTCCTGTCGGGCGACGTGCCGCGCGCGAACCGCTGATTGTCGAGCAGCTCCAGCAGCGCCGAGAAACTCTCCGGATAGCCGTTGTGTGGCGTGGCGGTCAAAAAGAGTTTGTGTTCGAAGTGCGGGGCGAGCAATCGGATGGCCTCGGTGCGTAAAGAATCTGTCGCGTATTTGCCGCGTCCTGACGGAGCGCAGTTGTGCGCTTCGTCCACGATCAGCGCGTCGTAGCGTCGCGGGTAGACCGATTCACCCTCCGACGGCAGCGTCTCTTTGAAAAGCCGCAGCGGGCGTTCGCGCTTGAGGAAATCAATCGAGGTGATGAGGCGCGGAAAATGCGACCAGGGGTTGACGTGGATTCCGCGCTTGCGACGCAGGTCTTTCAGCAGATCGCTGTCAACGATGCGGAAATCGAGACCGAATTTGTCGCGCATCTGGTCGCGCCATTGCATCTGCAACGAGGCTGGGCAGACGACCAGAACCCGCCGCGCGCGATGCCGGATGATGAGTTCGAGGATCGTCATTCCGGCTTCAATGGTCTTGCCGAGTCCGACGTCGTCGGCGATGAGCAAACTGACGCGCGGCATCTGGATGGCGCGGAAGACCGGATCGAGTTGGTAATCTTCGATGGAGATGCCCGACCTGAACGGCGATTGGATCGAGCGGATGTCGGCGGTCGAAGCGGCGCCCCAACGCACCGCGTCGAGAAATGCGTCCAGCCTGTCAGGAGAATCGAAGCCGGTCGGTTCAGGCAAAGCGACTCGCTCAATGACCGACGCGCCAGGTTCCAGTTCCCAGATCACTTGCAACTCTTCTCCCAACGCGTCGTCTTCGACGGATGAGAGCGTGACCAGATGCTGGGCGCCGTTGGACAGAGTTTTCACCGGGGTCAGGGGCAGAGCGCTTTTGGCGATTTCACTGACAATGTACCTGCGCTGCCTGATGTTCACGAGTTGGCCTTGTTCCGGCGGTCTGGTTGTAGCAAAAGCCATGCGGACTCCCACTGTGTCTTGATTGGCTGAATTTCTTTTGTTGGGCACGAGATCAATAAATCGGAGCAATTAATGAGGTCGGCGGTATGATAAACAAAAATTGGAGTGATTTGCCAGAAGATTATTGGAAAGCTCCTTTGCGGAAAAGAAGTGTTCTTTCGGTAGGCGTCGTGCATTTGAGAAAAACTGTACCTGGTCTGATGATCCCTCCCAATCAATCGCGAGATGTGGTAATAATCGGCCGAACTGGCTGTCCTTCCAATCAAAAAGTACGCGACCGACATTGCCAAAGACGACGAGATGCCTCGAACCAATCTCGTCGAAATTGAGAGTCTGATCGAGCAGATTCAGGGAACGAATCTGAATCCGTGAGCCAAAAAGAAAATCGAGTGACTGTCAATGACTGTCCTGAACCTGGTGAAGTGCGAATTGAAATTGCCGGATAGCGCTTGCCCATAGTATTTGCGCCCTGCCATCAATAGGAAATTTTATGCTCGCTGAAAACTACACCGTATCGCAGCCCTATGCCTGCCATAACCTCACCATCTTTCTGATTCACGGAGAGGAGAAGCTGCCTGACGCCCGGTTCCTGACCTTATAAGAGGCGTTGGAGCAAGAGAAATTGATCGTCCACGAGACCGAGGATGTCAATGAACGGGCGATTGAAAATTTGTCGTTCGAGGAGGTTTACCTGCAAGCGGGCGACATCGTCAAAGGCGGGTTGCAGGATCGCGTCTTCACCTATGAGGTGATCGTATCGGCGCAATCAGGGAATTCCGGTTGGGGCGTTCTGCCTGGAGCAGGGCCGATGGCATCAACGCGAGGATGAGGCGGGAGGAGAGGAGTCGGCGGTCAGGTTTCAATCGGCGGAACGCCGCCCGCATTCCAAGGATCTGAAGATCGCCGCGTTCGTCCATCAATCGCAAGGTGAAGTGTGGGACAAGGTGTCGGAGGCTCAGGACAAGCTGACCGCGAGATTGGGCGCGCAGGTGAGGGCGGAGCGTTCGGCGACCAGCCTGCAACTGACGCTGGAGAACGAGCGGGTTGATCGAACCGTCGAGAAATACATGCGTGAATTGTCGGCGTTGATTGACGGCGCTGATGGGAACGTGATCGGCTATGCGTTCGCGATCAACGGCAAGGTCAACAGCGCCGACATCTACGCGACGGGCGATCTGTTCAGAAAGCTCTGGCTGAAGCTGTTGAAAGCGAGCGCGGTCGAAGCTCTGGCCGAATTCGAGGAAGGAAAGAGCTTCGCTCCAGTGACTGGCGAACAGGTCAAGGTATATCTTGAAGACGCAACGCGCGACAAGGCCGTCGAGCGACAGGTGACGCCGCGCACCCGCGTAGTGACGCAGGAGACGGATAAAACGATCCTGCAGGACACCTGCGATCAGGAGCGGAGCGGGATGTGGGTTCACCGAAGCTGCCTGGTTAAATGAAATGAACGAGATGATTGGCAAAATAGGTCGGAAGCCGTCGGCGCATATTGCTGGCTGTCTGTTGGGCGGCGCAGTGGGCGACGCGTTGGGAGCGGCGGTCGAGTTCGACACCATTCACGTGATCCGCCACAAATACGGATCAGAAGGGATCAGGGATTACGACACCGCTTACGGCCGGCGCGGGGCAATTACCGATGACACGCAGATGACGCTCTTCACCGCAGAAGGATTGTTGCGCGCCATCACGAGGCAGCGCAACAAAGGCATTTGCCATCCCGCGTCCGTGATTCATCACGCCTACATCCGATGGTTGCACACGCAAGGTGACCGGAGCCGGTCGCGTGTCGCACAAGACAAGCCAGAGGGTATGGATGACTGGTTGATCGGAGTGAAGGGGCTGCACAGCCGCCGCGCTCCGGGGAATACTTGTTTGTCGGCGCTGCGCGGCGAGGAGATGGGCGGGATGCAGCGGCCATTGAATAACAGCAAGGGTTGTGGCGGCGTAATGCGTGTGGCGCCGATTGGCCTGGTGGCCGAAGATGAAGGGCATGCCTATAGTCTCGGCTGCGAAGCTGCGGCCATCACGCACGGCCATCCATCAGGCTATAACTCAGCCGGTTGTTTCGCGGCGATCATTTGGCTCCTGGCTGAGGGGCAGTCATTATCCGAAGCTATTGAATTGACACTGAGACAACTTGAAAAGGCGGAAAACGAAGATCACGAGGAATGCGCGGCGGCCATCCGGCAAGCCGTGGCGCTGTGGCGGAACCTCGATCTGGCGCCGTCGCCTGAAGCCATTGAGCGGATGGGCGGCGGCTGGGTGGGCGAAGAGGCTCTGGCCATCTCACTTTACTGCGCGCTGGTTGCGCAAGACGACTTCGCGCGCGGCGTTTTGCTGTCGGTTAATCACAGCGGCGACAGTGACAGCACAGGAGCGATCACCGGAAACATTCTCGGTCTGATGCTTGGCGTCGAAGCCATCCCTGAAAAATGGCTGGCCGAACTGGAACTACGCGCGGAGATAGCGGCAGTGGCTGATGATCTGTTCAGGCAGTTCGAGGATACTGATGTTTGGTCGGAACGCTTTCCTGGATGGTAAGCCCGCGGTTCGAGTCGAATAACCGGATTCCAATATGTCCGCAAATATGTACGCAAAGCGAAACGGGCGTCATTAAGACGCCCGTAAACTATTGAGTCTAAAAGTCGGGACGGCGGGATTCGAACCCACGGCCTCTTGCACCCCAAGCAAGCGCGCTACCAGGCTGCGCCACGTCCCGAATATTTCACAAACACAATCTCAGAAAGCTCGCTCAATCTCCGACGCTGGGTTGAAATGATGATTGATCAAGTCGCGTTCTCAAGCGGGCTAATTAGTAACATCGCGGTTGAGGGTTGTCAATAACTCCTCCGCCATCAATCGTAAGCGTTGAATCGTTTCGCGTGACAGCCGCGACGCCAGCGGAGATGTAGGTATGACGGCTGGTTGTGTCGGAGGCTGTGTCGGAGGTTCTTGTGGTGGCTCTGTCGGAGGTGGAGGGCCGAAATCGCTTGCGGTCGCGCCGGGTGGGACAATCTTCAACCGCGTCGCTCCGCCGCGCGCTTCGCTCGATAGTTTGCGCTTGGCGCCCGCGATAGTGAAACCTTCTTCGTAGAGCAGTTCCTTGATGCGCAGCGCCATTTCTACATCCTTGCGGCGGTAAGTTCGTTGGCCTGATCTGTTCTTTTGTGGTTGCAGTGTCGGAAACTCGGTCTCCCAGTAGCGCAGCACGTGCGCCTGCACGCCAACAATTTCGCAGACCTCGCCGATCTTGAAGAAGAGTTTGTCGGGGATTGGCGGGGCCGGTTGTTGCTGCTGCATAACCATAAGACCGTGAGATAAATTTGTGAGGAATCGAAACCGCTTTGCTCTCGGAAATCAGCCAGGCTGAGTTTGAACTCAGACCGATTTGATCGCGCGCGCCGGGCGAAAGACGAGCGCGCGTCTCGCGGGTAAATCAATTGACGCGCCAGTCGCAGGGTTGCGTCCACGCCTCGGCTGGCGTTCAACTATTTCCAGAGTCCCAAAACCAACGATGTGAATTCGGTCGCCGTCGAGCAGTTGTTTCTTGATGGTCGCGAAGATCACATCAATCACGCGCTGGCACTCCTGGAGCGAAATTCCGCCGTGTCGTTCATAGACCGCACGCGCTATATCAGCCTTTGTCATGGTCACGTCCTTTGCGAAAAAATACCTGATAACGCTTCGCAAATGACTTTGCGCGTTGATTTTTTTGCGAGCGAGCCAATGTTACGGCCTGCTTTGCGAAAGTGTCAACGATCTTCTTGAAGTTCGGGTCGAAGATCAGGCGGAAGACGAATCAATCACCGGCCAATCAGATTGATCAGTTCATTTTGGGAATCTGAAAGCGGGAGCGGAGCACAACAATCTGAGTCTTATCCGGGTCTTCCTCGTCTTGATTGACGGTAATGATGATCATCGGCGAGCCGGGGACCTGAAAGATCACACTCTCGTCGCTTTCGTCTTTGTTATTGATTATCGGATCGCCGACCTGCTTTTTATAAAAATCCCTGACCTTGCTGACACTATCGCTGGTGGTCATCCTGGCAAACTCGTTGCCGAGAACCGCGCTTGAACCTTTGACCTCCGCATTGGGGTATTTGTAGCGATCCATGCCTGCGGGCAATCCTCCAGGAGCCGGGGGCGGGGGCGGAGGTTGAGGTACGGCTGCGCCCGCGTCTTCAGCGGCGCGGTTGGCTTCCTCGGCGGCGCGAGCGGCTTCTTCTTTCGCGCGCTCAAGCTCTGCTTGAATTTGCTCACGAACCCGCGCTTCTATTTCTTCAGACGAAGGCATGAAAACTTCGGCGCGTTGTTTGGCGCGGATCGCCGAAATGACCATCACGCCGATCCCGCCGCTGACCAGCACGACGCATAGCAGCGTGATCAAGACCCACTTCCACGCGCCGGATTTTTTCGGCTCAGGATATTGATAATTCGCCGGATAGTTCGGATAGTTTTGCGCCATCGGCGCGCGGTGGAGCGAAGATGTGTCGGGTACCTGATCGTTACGACGGGCGTCTTGCGCAAATTGGGATTGGTACGGCGCGTCGTATGAGTTGGATGATGGTTGCGGAGCGTACTGTCGCGTCGTGGCCGAAGTCGCTTCGTTTTCGGCAAAAAGCGGCGCGCCGCATTGGCGGCAAAAACGCGCCGGACGATCTGAATCATATCCGCATCGCTGGCATGGTTGCTGCATAATGGCGCCTCGAAACTTTCACTGGTTTTTGTTCTTGTGCACTTGCGCGCCACATCATCACGCAGTAAAGAGATGAACGCAAGCGATTGTTTTGAAACGCGCCACCTGGTTTTCATAGCAGCTTTTGAAATGTCCCTAACTGAATTATTACCCCAATCAAAAATAGAGCCTCTTGAAGATTTCGCGCGGCGATTGCTTCTTCGCCCTTTCATCGCGCCGCTGCCGCTTCGCAACGGCCACGCGATGACGATCATCGGGACACAGCGCCCGCGCGGATTTTCCATTTTCAAACATCCATTCGAGCGCCGCGAATTTCAGACGGAACCCGCCACACGAGTCGTCGCATATTGCCACTGGCAGGCGGAACGGAGAGAGCGTCCGACGGCGATGGTCATTCATGGGCTGGAAGGTTCGTCGGAAGGAAATTACGTGCTCGGCGTTGCGAGCAAGGCGTTCGACGCGGGCTTCAATGTGTTGCGTTACAACGTGCGCGGTTGTGGCGGGACGGGGCGCCTCTCCCCGAAGCTTTATCACTCTGGCCTGACTGTTGATCTGCATCACGTGACGCGCGAATTGATCGAACGCGACCGGCTGCCCGAGTTGTTTCTGATCGGCTTTTCGATGGGCGGCAACCAGTCGCTGAAATTCGCGGGCGAACTCGGCGATGGCGCGCCGCCTGAATTGAAAGGCGTCTGCGCGATCAGCCCGCCGATTTGTCTGGAATCGTGCGCGCACGCGATTGCCCGGCGCGAAAACTGGATTTACGAAATCAGGTTTTTGAGAAGCCTGCGCCGGACGATGATCGAAAAAGACCGCCTCTTTCCCGGCGTCTACGACCTCAGCCGGATGCGCGAGGTTCGACATCTGTGGGATTGGGACGAGATGTTTCAACATCACAATGGGTTCAATGGAGCGCAGGATTATTACGCAAAAGCAAGCTCGCTTCCGTTCATCGAGCGCGTTCGCGTTCCGACTTTGATCATTCACGCGAAGGATGATCCGTTCATTCCCTTCGAGCCTTTCACCGACAAACGGATCGCTGAGAATCCGCATGTGCTGCTTGTTGCGCCGAGACACGGAGGACACGTAGCGTTTTGCGGAGTGCGGCAGGCGGATGAAAACCGCGCCTGGGCCGAGAACCGCGCGGTGGAGTTTTGCAATTTGCTTTCGCGCGCGACGCGTGGCTGATTGCCGGTCGCTACGATATAATTCCGCGCCTTCTATGTTATGGGTTTCCCTCAAAATACTTGCTGTCCTGATCCTGGTGCTCGCGAACGGCTTCTTTGTCGCTGTGGAGTTTGCGCTGGTCAGCGTCCGCCGCTCGAAGATTGAGACTCTGGCGGCTGCGGGCAAAAGCGGAGCCAGGTCGGTATTGCGCGCTTTGGATCGTCTCGATGCGATGCTCTCGGCCAGCCAGTTCGGCATCACCATCGCCAGTCTCGCGCTCGGCGCGGTCGGCGAATCCACGCTCGCCCATCTGCTTGAACCGATCTTGTCGGACATTCTCCCGCCGAGATTATCGGTTTTGATCGCGCATTCGATTGCCGTCGCCATCGCGCTGGCCGTGATCACGTACCTGCATCTGGTTCTGGGCGAATATGCGCCGAAGGCTCTGGCGATTGAAAAAGCTGAGCCTATAGCTATGGCGACGGCGCGTTGGATGGAACTGTTCTACAAAACCTTCAAGCCATTCATCTGGCTGATCAACGTTTCCGGCATCAAGTTCCTCAAACTCTTTGGAGTTGATTTCAGGCCGGGCCATCACACCGTCTACACCGAGGAAGAGCTTCGCCACCTAATCAACCTGAGCCATCAGTCGGGCCATTTGCAACAGGAAGAGACGAAGCTGATTCATAACGTCTTCGAATTCGCAGACCTGACCGCGCGCGAAATCATGATCCCGCGCATCGAGGTCGTGGCGCTCGAACAACGCGCCAGTTTTGAAGACGTCGTGCGCCAGTTTCAGGCGTCGGGTTATTCGCGGTTGCCTGTTTACAGCGGAAATTTCGATGAAATAGTCGGCGTATTGCACAGCAAGGACGTGATGCCGTTCCTGCTCAAGAAGCATGAATTCGATCTGGAAAAAGTCATGCGCCAGCCGGCCTTCATTCCCGACACGGCGCGGCTTGGCGACGTGTTGCAGCATCTGCAAAAGAGCAGCGTGCATCTGGCGATAGTCGTTGACGAACACAGCGGCGTCGAAGGCATTTTGACGCTCGAAGATTTGCTGGAAGAGATTGTCGGCGAGATTCAGGACGAACACGACGAAGCGTTGATCGCCAAGCTCAGCCAGAGCAGCGAAGGCGTCTTCAGCATTGACGCCGGAATGACCATCCGCGAAGCCAATCGCAAATTCGATCTCAAACTGCCCGAATCTGACGATTACACGACGGTCGCCGGGTTTCTGATCGCGCGCGCCGGACGGTTGCTCAATCAGGGCGACACGGTCGAACACAACGCGACGCGCTTCACAGTCGAACGCGTCGCGCGACGCCGCATCACGCGAGTCAGGATGGAACATCAATCCAAAGAAGTCGCGGTTGACGCCGATGCGTCAGTGGATGCGCGCAAGTAAGGCGCGGTTGAGATTGGCGGACGGTTTGAAATACAGCCGCAATCAAAAACAAAAGCGGAGGCCACAGCGGCCTCCGCTTTTCAGTTTTCAGGCTTTCAGCTTCCCGGTTTTTAGAACTGGAGGCGCAAGCCGATCTGCACTTGCCGCTCGCGGTAGAGCGTGCCTCCCGCTTCGGTGATCGAGCCGAAAGCGTTGTTGAACACGAGCGCGCCGCTGCTCAGGTTGTACATCGTGCTATTGATTCCGGTGATATGCGTGGCGTTGGGCAGATTGAATACTTCGCCCAGGAATTCCACATTCACCTTCTCTTTGATGTAGAAGCGGCGAGACAGGCGCAGATCAAGGTTCTTCACCGTCGGGCCGGTAAAGGCGTTGCGTTCAAGCAAGCCCACCAGACGGTTCTGTCCGCCCGACCGGTTCAGACTGCCCGCGCCGCCGTTGCTGCCCGACACCGAACCATCGTACGGAAGCCCGGTGTAGATTTGGTAGATCGGCGCGATTGACCAGCCATCCGCCAATGCGTTGAGAACGCTGTTGCCCGTCTTCACGCGCGGCGCATAAACCATGCTGGCCACAAATTTGTGACGGCGGTCGAAATTCGAACGTCCGCGGTCCGCTCCCGTGTCGAAGACGTTGTATGGAGCGTTGTTCGTTGTGAAGGTGATTGATTGCTGCAATGTGTCGGTCGCCTTCGACAACGTGTAACTGGCCTGGAACTGCAAGCCTCCTGATAATCGGCGATTAGCCTGCAGAACGAACGCGTTGTATTCGGACTTCACCTTGCTGGCGATTTCGGTGAGCTGCGCGTAGGTGGTCAACGGACGCGTTGTCGCGAAGACCGGAATCGTCAATGACTTCCCATTGAACGGCCCGCCATTGATAGCAAAGGTCTGCGTGGCTGTTGGCGCCGTCAGGTTGCGGTCATAGAAGGTGGGCAACCTGCGCCCGATGCTGCCCAGATACGAGGCAGATACGGTCGTATCCCGCCCTACCTGACGCTCGATGATCAAGTCGAACTGGTGAATCTCCGGATTGCCGAAATCTTTGGCGAAGAATTGGATCGCGCCCGTTCCGGCGGGCGCGGAAGCCAGCACGTTCGGGAAGATCGGAGCGGTTGACGTTGCCCCCGAAAGGCTGATCTGGCTTTGTCCCGCCGGGTTGCCGGTGTTGACCAGAGCGTTGTAGATGGTGGAATTGATCAGGCGCCCGTAATACAGACCATATCCGCCGCGAATCGAAGTTTTGCCATCGCCGAAAACATCTGCGGCAAAGCCGACGCGCGGCCCGAAGTTATTCTTGTCATTCGGCATGAACGAAGTCGCCTCCTTCACTGTCCGGCCGATGTTCGGAATAACATCTGTGGAGGCGTTCGGGATTTGAGGATCCGGCAACGCCTGATATTCGTAACGCAGGCCCAGGTTGATGGTCACGCGCGGCAGGAATTTCCAATCGTATTGCGCGTAGAAGTTATAGTCGGTCGTCGTCAACTCCGCCCCTTGAGGCCCGAAGCCCTGATTGAAGTTGCTGGTGTAGCATTTGCCGCGCGTGCGCGTGCTGTTGACGCAAGTGACAGTTGCGGCCAGCGGCGTCTTCCAGTTGACGTAGTCAATAATGAAGTCATTGATGTTGTTGTAAGAGTAAGCGCCGCTCTCGTTGCGCAGGTTGAGCAGAACGTCGTTGACGCGATTGATATCCACACCGAATTTCAGCGTGCTTGCTCCCAGCGAAACAGTCACGTTGTCGGTGAATTGCTGGCGCTTCTCTTCCGGATACTTCGGACGTTCCAGGAATGTCGGCTTGCCGAATTCGAGGCCGTTGGTCAGGAAGACGTCAGGCGCGCTGCCGTTGAGAGCGGTGCGCGGTTCGCCGGGCAGCGGCGTCTGGCTGACCTGATATTCCAGATCGCGCGCGATCTGGACGCGGAATTCATTGACGATGTTCGAGGACAACGTTGACATCAAACGCGCCGTGCCCCAGTCAACCTTGACGAAATCGTCGCCGAAGCTGGCGCGGCCGCGCGTGTTGGTCGCTTGTGTCTGAATGCCCGCCGGAGAATCCCAGCGCAGACGATTGTAGTTGATCGAGAATGTATTCTTGCTGTTCACCTGCCAGTCAATTTTGGGCAGGAGGAGCAGTTGATCGCCTTTGCGCGGAACCGTGCCGGTCAGAGAATTGAGAAAGGCCAGCGTGTCGTCAATCTGCTGGTTGGTCAAATTGCGCGGAGCGGCTGTCAGGGCCGTGCGGTTGACAGTGTTCAGGTATGTCGGGCTGGAAAAGATGCCCAACCCGGGGAAATTGCGTTTCTGTTGATCGTAGCTGAAGAAGAAGAACAGCTTGTCCTTCTTGATTGGCCCGCCAAGCGTGCCGCCGAACTGGTGGCGCACATCTTCGGGCTTGATGCCGACGACCGTCGAGACGCCGTTATTCAACACTGATCGGAAGGCCAGAGGGTTGCGCGCGCCCCACTCATTGTTGCGCTGGAAATAGAATGCGTCGCCGTGGAGTTCGTTGGTTCCGCTCTTGGTCACGGCGTTGGTCACGCCGCCCGCCGCGCGGCCATACTCGGCGGAGTAGTTCGACGTGTTGACCTGGAACTCGCGGATCGCCGATTGGCTGATCGAATAACTGATGCGGGTGCGGCCACGCTCTTCGCCGAAGAACGCCTGGTTGTTATCGCCGCCGTCCACCGTGTTGTTGTTCAGCAGGCCCGATATGCCGCGGAAACTGAGCAGGCCGAAGCTGCCGTCGGGCACTACGCTGGGCGTCAGGATGACGAAGTTCGACCAGCGGCGCCCATTGATCGGCAATTCATTGATGGCGGTTTGGTTGATGTTGGAGGTGAATTCTTTGGATTCGGTATTGACCGCTCCGGCGCTGGCGACGATGTCTACGGTGGCCTCAGCCGCGCCGACGCGCAATCCGGCGTCAACGCTGGTCAGGCGTCCGACCTCGACCACCAGCCGATCCCGCTTGTATTCGGAAAATCCGGGGGCGGAGATGGTCACGCTGTAGACGCCCGGTTGAAGGTTGCTGAAGCGGAAGCGTCCGGAGCCGTCTGTGGTCGCGGTCTCCACTTTATTCGTGTCCAGGCTGCGCAGTGTGACGGTCGCGTTCGGCACTGCCGCGCTGTTCGGATCGCTGACGCTGCCTCCGACCCCACCTGTTACTGCCGATTGAGCCAGCGCCAGGCTTCCGACGCACGTAAGCATGAGCGCGAAAATGGTGGCCAGGCAGGCCAAACGAACAGGGTTGATTTTGAACATATGTCTGCCTCACTTGTTAAGGAAAAGGGGACGAGTGTCCCGGCAAAAGATTTCGGACGAACGCCAGCCAAACGCCACGCATACGTCTCGAGTAGTCGCGAAAGCCGTTCAGATTTTCATCCCTGCTGGAGCCGACGGTCGGAAGTCGTTCGCGTATTCTTTTGTACGCTTTTCGTTTGGGCGGGCTGGAAAGCGCGATAGGAAAACCGCCTTGCCGCCAAAACTCAGTGAAGTCGTATTACGAATAATCAGCCTTGTTGAATCAGGCCGTCAGGGTAAATCAGCATAAAAACAAGGTCAAGTTAATTGAGTGTCAAGAGACCTGGGCTTCTGATCCGCCGCCGCGCCTCATTTCGCCGTGTTATTTTTGGACGGCTTCGTGACTTTGACCTTGCCGCCTTCGAGCATCTCGACTGTATAGGTCAGCTTTTGCTCCTGTCCATTTTTATCAACTGCGATCAGTTGAAAGTGGCCGCGGGTGCCATTCATCTTCATCGTGACGGGAAAGCGCCCCGCGATATCTTCACGGAACGGTGTGGAGTAATCGCGCGATTGCGGATCGTAAGCCAGAACTTTCACCCGGTCGAAATCAACGCCTTCGTCGCCGCCGAAGTTTTTGCGCTCCATCACCAGGAAATGATCGCCCGATTTGCTGTCTTCGCCCGTCACGGTTCCGATTTTCTGCCAGCCTGTGATCCTGCGCCCGGTCGAAACGAAATAGACGATTTCGGGCGGGACTTCCAGTTCTACCGATCCGCCATAAATCCATCCGGCGGGCAGCACCGCGTAATCCTTCAGCCGCACTTCGTACCAGTTGTCATATTTGACGTTGTTATCCGAATCTTCTTTCGTTTCGCCTTTATTGTCACCCTTGTTGTCAGTCGTTGCGGGGCGAGGTTTGCGTTCGCGCGCGACGATTTCGAGCGCGGTTCCCAGAGGCAGCAGCGTCGCCACGTTGTCGTCATCGCTGCGGTCAGGCGCGAGGCGCAGCTTCAATGTCGCCTTCGATCTGCCAATGGCCTGCGTGGGGATGTCTTTGATCTCATCGGCGATCTTGCGCGACTTTTCCACGATCTCCTGCTTGACCAGATAGCGCGACTCGACCCAGCCTGATTCGCCGTTCGGCCCTTTCACTTTCGACCAGTTGTCGCCGTCTTCGTCGTTCTCGCGGTCAGTGACCATGACCTGATCGCCGCTCTTCAACTCGCCGACTACGCGGGCGGCCTGAGCCGTCGAACTCTTCAGCCTTATCTTTTCAGGCACGATGAACGCTTTTTCGCTGAGCGACGAGCCTTCAGAGCAGGAGATCAGGAAGGCGGCGGGTAAAAAAATTACGGCAAAGCGAAAGTAGAGCCGAACGCAACCGAGAAACCACTTCATTGCTTTCCCTCGAAATAGGAACTTGAGATTCTTCAGTAAGGATTCTAGTAAGCAGCGTGAAGTTTACAGGAAGAGAATCAAAAGGCACAGCGATTCCCGGCTTGGAAAAATCAACAGGGATGAATGAGATTGGATTGGCTGAAAAACTTGGGAGTGGAGTCGTCATCGCGTGGCTTAATCCCAGCGAAAGCCCAGAAGCCGGGGGTATTCCTGCAATGACGCGACCGCTCCCAAGATCGTGATGAATCGGCAAATGGCGGGATTCAAGGGGAGACGAAGCTCGCTTCATCTCCCCTTGAATCGCTTCTTAATCAACCTCGCCGTTTAGCAGCGCGCGTTGAGCAGAGCCAGTATTTGCGCAATCGGAATCATGTCCGCCGTGCGATTTTGTCTGATCGCCAATTGCGCCTGCATATACAGCGTGTCGAGCAGTGAGTCCGGGGACAGCGTTACGCCGTTGCTCAGTGTGACGGGTTGGAATTGGACGCCGGAACATCTGAGCGGACTCCAGAACGTGTTGAAGACCACCGGCGACGCTGTTCCGCCCGCAAAAGCCAGACTCAATTGTGTCGCGACGAATTGCTGGTTGATCTGACCCAGCGGTCCTCCGCCTCCCTGCAGCGCGATGCGAATCTGATCCTTGCTGCGCTGGATGCTGACGGGGTTGTTGAAATTGACGCCGCCGATCAGAATCGAGCCGTTCGGCAGATAATCGAGCCTGAGCAGGAAGAACGACGAATCGCGGTAGCAGATCGTATCGCATTTGATCGGCATTGGTGGCGGCGTCGGCGTAGGCGTCGGATCCGGCGTCGGCGTAGGCGACGGAGTTGGAGTCGGCGACGGAGTTGGAGTCGGAGTTGGAGTCGGCGATGGAGTCGGAGTCGGAGTCGGAGTCGGCTGCAGGAAGCAGCCGTTGCAAACTACGCCACAGACCGCTCCGGTCGGAAACATGCCGTTACCGCCGGTTTGCATTCCTGATCCCTCGGTCAAACCGCCCATACGTTTAACCACGACATATTGCGGCACGAACGTGGTCATTCCCACGCCGCCCATTCGCTTGATGTCAACGCCCATCTGGAAACATCCGTTGAGCGGCGAGTTCGGGTTCATCGAGAAAATAAGCGTCAGTTGCGGAGACCGGACTCCGCTCGTCCCCGCCGGACTCAGCAATGGGATGAAATAACCGGCGCCGAACGGGCCATTTCCGTTCATCAGCAAAGTGATGTCAGGATGTAACTGATTGAGCATCAGCCCGCCGTTTTGCACCGTGAACATCGCCAGAACGTGATGGTTGGTTCCGTTGGGATTCTCAGTGAAGAGCGTGACCATGTCGCCTTCGGTTTCGCCTTTGGTCGCAATCTCGAAAACTACGTCCCAGAAGCTGTCCGTGCAGGAGACCGCATGCAGCGTGGTGTTTTGTCCCATCGCCGTGACCCCCTGAGGCTTGGTCCCAAGGAAAGCTGGATTGCCGAATGTCACCGGGTTGACGTTGAAGACTGCGCCATTGGCCGCGCTCGATGACACGGTGAATACTATCGGTTTCGGCAGCAGGAATGTGTCGTCCTGGTCGTCAACGGCGCCGTGCACTATCAGAGGCGCTGTGAATTGCAGACAGCCGGCGTCGCCTCCGGTAGCGGAACTGCCCGCGGAAATGTGGCCGCCACTGAGCGCCAGCGGCGAAATACAGACATTAGATCCAATCGCGATGTTGTTCTGGCCGGGGATGGCCACGCCGGGGGCGATTGGAAGGGTCACGCCACCAATCGTGATCGAGCCTGCCACGCCACCCAACGCCTGCTGGAAGGCCGTTACAATGCCGCAAACCTTCGAGGCTCCGCCCGGATTAGCGGCGATGGAGCTGGGCGTGATCAACTGGCCGTTCACATCGAGGATGCCTTGCAGACACACATTCGATCCGGGAGCCGTGTTCCCGATACCGACGCCGGCGCCGATGGTGAAATTCAAACCGCCTACGGAGAGTGATCCGGCGGAATTACTGGTGGCGGCTTGAAAACCGGAAACGCCCCCGCAAGCCAGAATCGGCGAAACCGTGTTCACCTGAATGGCGCTGGGGCTGGTGATCTGGCCCGCGCCGTTGAGCGTGGCGGTCAAACACATGTTCGACCCGACCGAGATCAGCATTTGATTGGCGATTGTCTTGCCCGCAGCGATGGCGTAACTGGACGAGCCGATTGAAATGGCGCCCTGAGTTTGAAAAGTGGAGGGCGTGAAACTGTTGATTCCCCCGCAGACGCTTACTGTCGCGCCGGCGACCTTGCTGGGAGGAATGATTTGATTGCTGCCATTAAAAGTCAGATCAAGGCAGACACTGGCTCCGAATTGCAAAATGGCCTGACCGCCGATGGTGGCGCCGGGCGCAATCGCATAGGTCGTTGCGTCTATTCTGAGTGAACCTGCGGTGGTCGCTGTAGCAGGGGTGAAGTTTAGTACCTGACCGCAAACTGCGACCGTCGTGTTTGCTGATACCAGGGAAGGCGCCCATTTGGCGATGACCGCAAGGCCGACCGCCAAACATAATGTGAGTAGAGTGGTTTTCATTTTCATTGAACTATCTCCTGAGCTTTTGCCCAATAGTTGACCTGATAGTTATGCACGGAATCGAACCTGTTGTTTAAATTGTTAATTGCCGTTTTGCGTTTGTTGTCCAATGACCGTTTCACCGAAGGGAGCCAGAGTGGTGAAATGCCCATCAATGATCGAGAGCGCAGACACCCATCCCGACCTACTTTAAATGTAGATAAAACCGGAATGCCGGAAGAGACCTGGATGATCGTTGTTCCAGTGACCGCGCTGGCGCTTGCGCCAGTGTTGTGCCAGTGATTGTGCCGGTGACTACTTGGATATTGCGAGCCACTCTGACGCAATTTCGCCGATTGAAGTTGGCTACCTGATTACAAAGTCTTACCCGATGCTGTCCCGACGTTGTGTTAAGTAACCGAAACTTCTTTGACCAGTTCCCAAGCTTCTGGCCAGCTCAAAGCCGTATCTGAAGGCGCCAGTGATCCGCACTTGTTGTTGGGGCGTGTATTTTGAAGGACCTATCAGGACTGATCAGCAGTCTTGAGTCGGACCGTATGCGGCAACCTTTTTCAAAAGACCGGCGCCTGAGCCAAACCCAAGACCAACACTTATAAGGCAGATGAGCTTCACTGAGAATTTTGCCTGTGTGAGGGACTCATCTGGCGCGGTAGTCTACGCGGTTTCCTCTTAATCGTCCACAACTTTTGCGGCTTCGGATTTAAATTTAATCTGCGTCTATCGTTCGCATATTTCAGTCAGTAAAGACAAAACCTGCGAGCCAAAAAGTAGTTTCTGATTGACGCTCGAAAGCGGACATCGTAGACTCTGCCGCGTCGGAAACGACTTCCTCACATCGGGCAGGCTGCCAACCTCACGATTCGACTTGATCGCGAATTTGTTTGAAGCCCTGATCCACTTCGATCTGCTGGGTAGCCGCCACGAATGCTAACGAACTGAAATTCCTGGGACCAGTATTTCCATTTTCCCGTGCAATTCGCACGCAACCGCAGGTCGTCTTTGATCTGGTGGTTTTGCGCGGGCGCTCCGGGCGCTTGTCCGAAAACATTCAACTCTGTTTTATTTCGAGCTTAGAGACTCGATTGACGGCTGCGCATGAACCAGCCGCGCATGGTCTTTACATAGAGGAGATATTTGTATGTCGCCATCAGGCAAATCAAATCACGATGAAAGTATGAGCACCTCACCGAATTTATCGCGCGACAGTTTTTCCTGTTTCAATATGGCCATCAGCCCGGAGCATAGACAACGATTTACCTGGGCGTTTTTTTTGATCGCTTTTCTGGCAGCTTTCAGCCTTTCGAGCTTGCGCAGTCTGTCACCAACAGGACGCGCGGCGTCCGGCGCGATCACAGGCGTCGTTTTCCAGGATTTCAACTCGAATGGCGTGCGCGACATCAACCCGGTCATCGCCAATGACGGCGCGGGCAATATCGGACTCGCGTCCGACCGAGGCGTGCAGGGAGTCAGCGTCACGGCTTATGATCCGAGCGGCGCGGTCGCCGGTTCAAGCGTTAGCGGCGCCGACGGAAGCTATTCGTTGACAGCCACAGGCTCAGGCCCATATCGCATCGAGTTCTCAAACATTCCCGCCGGATTTCAACCCGGCCCACACACCGCCGGAGCGACCGGAGTAGATGGATCAGGCACGACCGTTCAATTCGTCGCTGACGGCAATTCATCGAATATCAACCTGGCGCTCGTCGTTCCTCAGGAGTATTGCCAAAACAATCCGGTTCTGGTCACAAGTTGTTACGTTGGCGGCCCGCAGAACGTGGACGGCCCGGTCATTATTTCGTTCCCTTACTCGGCGGGAACTACGCGCGACGGTGGCGCCGGCCCGTTCACCGATTATGACGCTCCGATGAAAGGCATGCTCGCCAACGCGAATCAAACCGGGCCGACCTGGGGCCTGGCCTACTCACGTTCGGGAAAGAGTCTTTACGCCGCCGCGTTCATGAAAAAGCACTCTGGCTTCGGGCCGGACGGCACAGGCGCGATTTATAAAATTGACCGAACGAATCCAGCCAGTCCCGTCGTCTCGACCTTCGCCAACCTCAACACAATCTTCGGAGCCGGCGCCGCAGGTAACGATCCGCATAACCAGAACGATTTTGATCGGGACAACGGCGACGCGGCATGGGACGCCGTCGGCAAAGTCTCGCTCGGCGGACTGGCGATTTCGGATGACGAGACCAAACTCTACGCGATGAATCTCGCTTCGCGGCAATTGCTCGAAATTCCGACGAACGTCGCTCCGACATCCGCCAACATCCGCGCTCGCAATGTTCCAGCGAATCCTCCCGGATGCTCGAACACAAACGATGTCAGGCCGTTCGCCGTCACCTATTATCAAAACAAAATCTACGTCGGGATGGTCTGCTCGGCTGAAAGCACGATTTCGCAGAGCGCGCCGGATGGCGACGCGAGTAAGCTGCGAGCTTATGTCTACTCGGTTGATCACGCTTCGCTGGATTTCAGCGCGGCGCCTGTTTTTCAGATCGGCCTCGATTACCCGCGCCGCTGCACCGACAGCGCGCAGCAGGGGCCGGGCAATTGTTTCTCGTCCGCCTGGCGCGCCTGGTCGCCGGTTTACAAAAACATCGGAACGGAAGGCCGAGCGATCTATCCGCAACCCTGGCTGACCGGCATCGCGTTCGACCGTGGAAATATGATCCTGGGCATTCGTGACCGCGCTGGCGATCAGTTCGGCGTCGAATCGCTGGATAACCCGGCGGACAACAATCGCTATTACGGCGTGACTGCGGGCGACATCCTTCGCGCTTGCGGCAGCCCCGGGTCTGGCTGGACGATGGAGAGCAACGGGCGTTGCGGCGGCTTCGGCTCAGCGCCGCAAAACAGCGGACAGGGGCCGGGCGGCGCCGAATATTATTTCCGCGAAGACGGTCCGCCTTTTCACGATGAAGTTTCCGTCGGCGGCGTTCTGGTTCTTCCCGGCTATCCCGATGTGGCCTTGACGATATTCGACCCGGTTCCGGTCTTCGAGTTGAGCACGCTCTTTGACGGCGGCGTTCGCTGGATGAGCAACGCGACAGGCGGCTACACCAAAAGCTATCGTGTTTACGACGGCGCGCGCGCTTTCAATGGGCCGTTCGGCAAGGCGAACGGGCTGGGCGATCTTGAACCGATGTGCGACGCCGCGCCGATTGAAATCGGCAACCGCATCTGGCGCGATCTGGACGGCGACGGAATTCAGGACGCCAATGAACCAGGCGTCGCTGGCGTGACTGTGCAGCTTACGGCTCCCGATGGAACCGTTTTGGCGACCGCCGTGACCGACGCCAATGGCAATTACTATTTCTCGTCAGCAATGGGCGCGAACACGGCAAGCTCGATCTTCGGAATTTCAGGGCTGAAGCCGAACACCACCGGTTACAAGGTCAGGCTCGGCAACCCGGCGGATTTCACAGGCAACGGGCCGCTGGCGAACCACAATCTTTCGCCAGTGGACGCTGGCGGCGCTTCGCAGGATCAGCGCGATTCCGACGCGATGTTGATGAACGGTTCGCCCGTCGTGCCTTTCAACACTGGCGGTCCCGGCGCGAACAATCACACATACGATTTCGGTTTCGTCCCGCCGGTTCAGCCGCCTGCGATCAACTGTCCGATCAACATGACGGCGGTGGCGACGAGCGTGAACGGCGCGATTGTGACTTATCCGACGCCGACCGCGACGAACGGCGCGACGGTGACTTGCGCTCCCCCATCCGGCTCAACGTTCCCGGTTGGCGTGACGACGGTGACTTGCACAGCGACCAATTCGGTAGGCAGCGCTTCCTGCAGCTTCACCGTGACGATCAATCCGCAAGCGTCGCAGAACGCCGATCTCGCCATCGTGAAGACTGACAACCAAACGATCTACACGCCTGGCGGATTGCTGGTTTACTCGATCACAGTTACCAACAACGGGCCTGCCGCTGTGACGAACGCAAAGGTCACGGACAAAATGCCGATCGCGCTGACGAACGAGACGTGGGCTTGCCAGATCACCGCGCAGGGGAACGGCCCCGGAACCAGCGCTTGCGGCGCGGCCATCGGCGTTGGCGACATCAACACTACTGTATCGTTGCGTGCGGGAGGAGTCGCTACCTACACGTTGCGCGCCCGCGTTTCAGCCAACGCCACAGGCAATCTGGTCAACACCGCCACTGTGACGCCGCCTGCGGGCGTGACCGATCCGAATCCCGCCAACAACAGTTCGACCGACACCGACGTGAAGCTCAATCCCAACCCGCCGCCGCCAGGTCCCGTCGGCCCCGGAACGCCACTGCCCGGCTGGTCGGTGTTGATTTACCCGGTTTACACGTCAAGTCCGACAAACCCGGTGGCTGAAAACACGCGGATCAACCTGACCAACACCTCCACCACGCAGAACGCCTGCGTCCATCTCTTCTTCGTTGACGGCGCTTCCTGCTCGGTCGCGGACGCCTTCGTCTGCTTAACGCCAAGTCAGACCGCCAGCTTCCTGACCTCAGACCTCGATCCGGGCACGATGGGTTACGTCGTCGCGGTCGCGGTTGATTGCGTCACCGGATGCCCGACCAACCTCAACACGCTGATCGGCGACGAGTACGTTAAGTTCAACAGCGGTTTCCAGGGCAATCTCAAAGCCGAATGCATCGCCGCGATCAGCCTGCCATCGTGCGATACGAACTCAGCAACGGCTGCGCTGAATTTCGACGGCGTGACTTACAGCCAACTCCCGCGCGTCCTCGCGCTCGACAATATTCAGAGCGCGCGCGACGACAATTCAACGCTGCTCGTGCTCGACCGCATCGGCGGCAATCTGGCGACAGGCGTCGGCACGCTGGGTTCGATCTTCGGCATCCTATACGACGACGCCGAGAACGCCTTCAGCTTCACCTTCACCGGCAATGCGTGTCAGATCAAACAGACGCTGTCGAATAACTTCCCGCGCACCGCGCCGCGTCTCGATACATTGATTCCATCGGGACGCAGCGGGTGGATGAAACTCTGGCCCGCGTCCGAAATGGCCGTCATCGGCGCAATGTTCAATCACAATCCGAACGCGGCGTCGAGTAGTTCGGCGTATGGAGGCGCGCACGGCTTGCACGCGCTGAGACTGCAACCGAGCGCCGGCTTCACAATTCCGGTATTCCCGCCGAGTTGTTAGACAGGTTTGAAATCAGAACGGGCAATTTCCTGCGGTCAGAAGTTTTGCGCAGGAAATTGCCCGTCGGGAAAATGGCGGTTTATCCCTTTCCCCTCACTTCCCTTTCCCCTCACTTCCCTTTCCTGATCATCTGCAACAACCGCTCCGCGTGATTGCGCGCGATCAGCGGCACACCCTCGTCCAGCTTGATGGTTTTCAGGATCGGCTCGAAGCGTCGCGGATCGGCGATGTGATTGGACTTCAATTCGCTTTCCAGAAACCGCAACTGCGCGGGCGTCGAGATCGGATCATTCTGGAGCACAGCTTCGAGTTCAAAGACTCTGGTTTCCTGCGTGACGATGTTGCGGAAGATTTCGCTCAACCGGTTCATGCTCTGGTTGTCGGTGTAGTTGAATTTGACCGTCCGCTCTTTCCCCGCCCGCGAATAAGTGATCGTCATGTTTCCCAGATGCGAGAAGTCTTTTTTGTGCTGGTAATTCTCGCTGCTTGCCAGAAAGTTCAGATCGTCGAAGAGCAGTTGAAGTTGCGAAAGCACCTCCGAAGAGAGCGCGAGTTTATTGACGATTTCATCGCTGTCCTTGCGCTGAAATCGGAACTTGCCCTGCCCGGAGCCGTCGAAGTCCAATTCCTGAACCGGCGTCGTGAAGCGCGGATTTTCAAAGAGGTAGTGGAAGTGAGCGCCCGCGCCCGCATCGCGCGAATTGCTGGTCAAAGCCTGGCTGATCTCGATGCTCGTTTGCGAAAACACCGGGGTTTTGAATGTGAAGAGCAGGATTGCGGTGAAGAGTGCGAGTGTAAGATTGCGCATGATGAAACTGCATAACGCCAGGTTGAATCAGGTGGGACAATTCGGCAAATTGTCCCACCGCAACCCAATCTAGTTTGTTTGGCTCTCGCCCGTCTGCTGGCCGGTCTTCTTCTTCCCGAAAGGTTCGGACAGGAAGTTTTGCGCCGTCGCCTGGGCGTTGTCGTAATTGCTGCCGTTGCTGATCGCCTTGTTGTATTCGCCTATGGCGCGTTCGCGCTGGCCGATGGCGTCCCACGAATTTCCGCGATAGATGTATGACCAGACTTCGATCCAATCGGGCCGCAAATTTCCATTCAACGCCTGGTCGAACGCGTCGAGCGCCTTGTTCCAGTTGCGCTGGCCCATGTAGAGCAATCCCAGGTTGTACCAGGCCCACGAATTGCCGCGATTGAGTTTGATCGCAGCCTGGAACTGCTGCTCGGCTTCGATGTATTCCTGCTCGCGGAAATGCTCGATACCGCGCCGCACGATCACGCCCTGGCGCAACTCCTCGGAGCTGTGAAGCACTTTCGAATCGGGGTCAACGATCACCTCGATCGGTTTGCTCTTGGTCGAGAGGTCGAAATCAGCCGATGTGCCCTTCATCAGCAATGTCTGCCGCTCGGCGCCGGCTTCAGTGCGCAGGATGATGTCAACCGGCATCTCGAACGTATCCAAATCCTGTTTGACGGTCCCGGGCACGCGGAAGCCGTCTTTGGTGCGGAGCATTCGATATTCCGAACGGAATTCAGGCACGCCAGTCGAATCAACCCACTGGCCGAAGAAGAAGCGCAAATCACGCCCGGCGGTTTTGGTGGCGAACGCCTCGAAATCGTCGAGCGTGACGTTCCTGCCGTCGTTCTTGACGTAGTAATCGCGCATCATCTTGTCGAACTTATCTTCACCCAGCAACTGGCGCAGCATATTGAAGACCAGCGCGCCTTTGTAAAAGACCACCGAGCGGAAAGCCGGAGTTTGATCATCGAGTTGTTTCGGCGCGTTGCGGATCGAAGCCGATTGCTCGAACGCCAGAGCCTTCTCCAACTCGGCTTGAATGGTCTGCTGGAAAAGCGTTTCGTTCGCGTTGTCTTTGACGTAAAGCAGCGTGCTGAATTCGGCCAGCCCCTGTGACAGCCACGTGTCGTCGAACGATTTCAAACCGACCGCCTGCCCCCACCATTGATAAGCCACTTCGCGCGCCAGTTTCTCGTCAATCCCCGAAGTCAGCGCGCGTGGAGAAACGAACATCACGCCCGGCCCGGAGTAAGTCTCCAACGTCTCTTCGTCGGTTTCGGCGACGACCAGACGATTGCCGAACGCGTAGCGACCGAATTTTGACGAGTAATATTCGAGGTGTTTGCCGATGACTTCCGAAGCGTGATCGGCCCACTTCTCGTCGCCAGCTTTGACGTAGAAATCAACCGCGAACCCGCCGTGATTCGACGTGCGGACGATGTATTTCGCGGCGGCGAAATTGCCCGGCAACACGGGCTTCGAACAGGTGAAAAACCAGGTTGTGAATTCTTCCTTCGTCTTTTGATCGGCTATCGGAATGGGAGCTACCGGCTGTTCGCTGTAACCGGCGACCAGCACGCCTTTCGGGACTTTGATGTTGATGGCGTAAGTTGCGCGGTCGGCGGCGTATTCGTGAAATGGGAACCAGCGCGCGGCATAGAAGAGATAGGAGCCTTGATCGCCGACATAGGCCAGCCGGGCGTTCGAGATCGGCCCGCCCTGCGATGATTCCAGCGCGCCTTCGTATTCGAAAACCAGCGTGACCGGCTGCCCGGCGGGAACCACGCTGCCCAGATCAACGCGGACGTTCATGTTCTCGCGATTGTCCTGAATGAACTGAAGCTCGCCCGGAGCGGATTGCGCGGGTTGCGCGGTCGCGGCTGCCCCTTTCGGTTTTTGCGCCACCGGCTTGAGATTCTGCCCGCGAGTGGCGGGAGCGACAGCAGCGGTCGTTGTAGCCGTCACAGGCGCATCAGCGCGCGTGATACGGCTGATCGTGAGCGAACCGTTCATTTCAAAGACGGCTGACCTGGTGTCGGCCTGCGGAACAAACCGCACTTCGGCGCGAGCCTTCAGCAACTGCGCCGACGGAATCAACTCGGCGTCAATCTTGTAATGCTGAACATCGAAATCGGTTGCGCCCTTCTGCGCCGAAACCACGCCAGCGGCCAGCGCGAAGGCCATAAACGTAAACATCCCAAGCAAAAATATTTTTTTCATCTTGTTTGCCCCCACTTCTATTTCTCTTCTCAACCGCGCGTGTTGTTTGTTGATTTGCGTGGATTATAGCATCACAACGCTCTTTTGAAAGGCGGGCCTGATCGCATAATCACCCTGCCTTCGAAGCTAATGACGGCTGAACGATGAACATCGGCTCACTTGCAGTTTTCATAGCGGTTGATGTGGCATAATGCGCGCGCCGGCCCGATGCGCCCCGATCCAATGATCCTGATCCAATGAAAAGACACCGCTAAGGTAAATGGCATTGAAGAAGCTGCTGAAGTTCCACAAATACGCGTTCGACTGGGAAAACTACCTGCTGCTGGCGCGAGCCATCCGCGCCGCCTCGCTGGCGCGTAAAAGCCTGTCGGGAAACGCAGCCTCGCCCAGTCTCGCCTCATCTCTGAACGCCGTAAATCAGATGTATCTCTCGCCGCAACCCGGTTGGAAGATTTCCGATCCCGAAAAGATCGCGCTCTTCGCAAGCTTCGTGGTCAGCGTCCCAGTCGCCTGGGGCAAGTGTGTTCAGCAATCCCTGATCGCTTATCGGCTGCTCAACGGCTACGGCATCCCGGCGAAGATTTGCTTCGGCGTCAATCGCGATGAATCGAGCGACGATGGCCACGCCTGGGTAATCAGGCTGAGCGATCCGCAGCAAGCTCTCGGCGAAAAGTCCGATCCGCGCGAAAGATTCAAACTTGTCTACACATCACCGCTGCCCGACCAAAGCGTTTTTCGACGGGACGCTAACTCTCCCCTATCTTGATCGCGGCGAATCTGATGGCGCGCTGGTACGGACTGGTAAAACGAATCACCAGAGTGTCGCCTTTGCGTAGCTGCGCGGTGACTTTCTGGAAATCCGCGAGGCTGTGAATCGGCTGGCGATTGGCTTCGAGGATGACCTGTCCTGGCGAAAGACGTGAATCGGCGGCGGGGCCTAGCGGATCAACTTCTGAGACGATCACACCGCCCGCAATTTCATCGCTCAGCCTGCCGACGCGCAAATCGCGCAGGACTTCGGGAGTATTTTCCCGCACGGAGAAACCTAGTGAAAGTCCGGTGTTCTGGCCGCTGATGTGCCCGCTCTTTTCTGACGCCAGGCGAACCTGGGGCGAACTGGCGGCGGCGTCTTCAGGGCGGCGATCCAGAGTCGGATAAAATTTCATCTGCTGCCCGCCGCGAACAATCGCAATCTCAACCTGCTGCTGAGGCGCGGCGCTCGACACCTGGATGAAGAAGTCATCGGTTTGCCGGATCGAGCGCCCGTTGAAATGCGTGATCACGTCGTAAGGCTGAATGCCAGCGCGCGCCGCCGGGAGATTGTTCGAGACATCAGCGACAACGATCCCTTGAACATCGCCAAGATTAAGCCCGTCCCGAAGTTCCGGCGTCAAAGCGGCCGGGGTCAATCCCAGATAGCCGCGTTCGACAAAGCCGTGAGCGCGCAATTGCTCGACAACGCGTTTGACCACGTTGATCGGCACGGCGAAGCTGATGCCGCGCCCGTCGCTGCGGATCACCGTGTTGACGCCGACCACTTCGCCGCGCCGGTTGAGCAGCGGCCCGCCAGAGTTGCCGCGATTGATGGCGGCGTCGGTTTGAATGAAATCCTCGAATGGTTCGGCTTCGTAAACTTTCCGGCCCTTCGCGCTGACGATGCCCGCAGTGACCGAGCGTTCGTATTCGAGCGGGTTGCCGATGGCGATCACCGGATCGCCCACGCGGACAGCGTCGGAATCTCCCATGCTGAGCGGTTCCAGTCCGGTCGCTTCGATTTTGAGCAGGGCCAGATCGGTAGCCCGGTCAAATCCGACCACCGTAGCGGCGTGAGTTCGCCCGTCGAGCAGTTTGACGCGGACACGGTCGGCGTTTGCGATCACGTGCTGATTGGTGACGATCAAACCTTCGGGATCAACGATGAATCCGGCGCCTGTGCCTCGTTGCACGCGGGTTTCAGCAGACCCATTTCCGCCAGGACTGCCTGAAGGGACTTCGTCCGCTCGAAGCGCTCGCGTCGCCAGTATCGTCACCACGCTCTGGTTTGCCTCAGCCACGACATCGGCGTTCGAGCCGCTGAGACCGCTGCGGGCAAAGCTTCCCTTTCCTCCCGGCTGGCCTCCGAATAAAAACGACTGAAAAACGCGCGGGCGGATAAACGACGCGATGACCAAAACCAGCGCGGTAGCCCCAACCACCAGCGCGCACAAAAAAGCAAAGAAAAGTCCACGTTTCATAAAAGCTCGCATGAAGTCTTTCCGACAAACTGCGCCTGTTTTTTTAGTAGGCATTCACCCGCCTGAACGCGCGGGCGTCACTTTCGGAAATATGCAGGCCAAGATGCCTGCGGTGGGGGTAAGGGTTGGTTACCCGGTTATTCTGGTTATTTTCTGATCTGCTTTTCGCTGATGATGCGCCAGCCGCGCGCTTCATGGCGCAATGTGATCAAACCGCGCGCCCGGCCTACGATCTTTTTGCGATTACGTTTGAGAACCCATTGCCGGTCGAAGGTCACATCAGCTTCCTGCGCGCCGTTCACCTGTCTCAAATGAATTTGCGAAGGTTGCGTGAATTTCAATGAATAGGAATCGAACCCGCCGAGGATTCGCCGCTTGCGCGATCCGACTTCCGCGCGGGTCAGCTTTCCATCACGAAAATATTCAACCCGGTCTGCGTAAAAACTCAGGTGCTTCCCCCAATCGCCGCGAACAGCCGCATTCACCCAATCGGAGTAGACCGACTTCACTTCGCGCGCCGCCGCGGTTTGCCATTCTGGTTTTGCTTCGTCTTTGACGAACGACGCCGGCGTAGTTTTAGCGCCGCCCGATTCAGGCCGCTTCACGCCATCTTGAACGCTCCCGTTTGCGGAGTTTGCAGGCCCCGCGCCCCCGGAACTTTCGACCCGATTGGGGTTTGCCGCATTCGCCCCCAGGGCATCAGCCGGACCCTGATTTTGGGATGATGCGGCGGACTGATCAGCCTCGGCTCGCCATTCGCTCAGCCAAAGGTAGCTGAAGAAACCTAACAACGCCAAGACCGCAATCACCACCGCTACATTAAATCTCGTCCTCGGTTGCCGTTCGATCAGCAATGTCGGCGGCCTGCCTTCCATTTCCCCAACCGGCTCCCCAATGGTCTCTCCGGCGGAAGTCGGCAAATTGAACAAGCCCCGGTCGAGGCGCGATCTCGGTTGAACGCCGGTAATCTCATCAGAGATGAACACTGGCCTGCGAGGACGCGTTTCGACCGTTTCGTCGAACTCTTCCACAACTTCTTCAATCTGGCGCTGTGAAGATCTCACTGCGGCGGAGAGGCATTCGGCGAATTGGGTAGCCGATGAAAACCGGTGATTCGGATTTTTTGCCAGCGCGCGCAAAACGACCTGCTCCAGTTCTCCGCTCAATCCCGCGCGGAACCGGCTGAGCGGCGCGGGCGGCTCCTGCAAATGGCGCAGCAGAACCGCTGATGTGTTCTGGCTTGCAAACGGAGTTCGCCCGGTGAGCATTTCGTAAAGGATCACACCCAGGCTGTAAATGTCCGAGCGCGCGTCAACCATCTGCCCGGTGCATTGTTCAGGCGAAATGTAATTGGGCGTGCCGATGATAGTATTTTCGTCGGTGATGCCCAGCACTCCCGGCTCGCGGTCTTTCAGCTTCGCAATGCCGAAATCGAGCACGAGAACGCGTTCCACAGCGTCAACCGTCGTTTCGATCATGACGTTGTCGGGCTTGAGATCGCGGTGAATGATGCCGTGACGGTGAGCGGCTTCGATGCCAGCGCAGACTTGCGACAGGATGGCGACCGCCCGGTCAGGCCGCATCTGGCCGTTCCTCGCCGCGCAGGTTCGCAGTTCCTCGCGCAGGCTGCGGCCTTCGATCATCTCCATCACCAGATATGCGCCGCCATTGGGCAGGAATCCGAAATCGTAAATGGCGACGATGTTCGGGTGTTTCAACTTCGCGGCTGCGCGGGCTTCGCGATTGAACCGTTCGGCGATAACGCGGTCGGCCAGGAATTCGGCGCGCAAAATCTTGATGGCGACAGGCCGTTCGAGCTGCTGATGAATCGCGCGATAAACCGATCCCATACCGCCGTGCGCAATCAACTGTTCCAGACGGTATTTGCCGTCAATGACGACAGGAAGCTGTTCGACAAGAAATGTGGCGGTCTGATCGAAGAGGCAATATTCCGCGCCGTCTCCGAAACAACGATGGCAAACCTGACAATACCGCATCGTCCCTCCTCCTGCGTTTTCAGGGAAGAACTTTATGAATGCAGGGCCGCTCGCATCGGCCTCAACCTGTTTTGAGGGTTATCAAACGATCTTACGAACCAGTAAGGGAGTGCAATGGTTTTAACTTGTCGGGATGCGCCGGGGGAACGCGCTCGCAGAATACTAAAGCGGGTTAAGCGTTACAAGTGGAGTTTTTAAACCGCCGATGAGCATTACATTTTCATCACTGCCTGCGCATGAACTTGCGTTTCATTGACAGGGTTAAGGGCATTACTTATAGTCCAACGCGGCTCCAGGCTTTTTGACCGTGAGTAATAAAACAACAACAGTTATGCAGTCAGAGCGACTTCAGGCGCAGCCGAGCGCGGCTACCAGCCTTAAGCAGTCATTGCCGCGCTACAGCGGGCCGCCTTGCTGCGGCACAGGATGCGCCGTCTGCGTGCTCGATTATTGGGAGCCGGATGAATTTGAGAGCCTTGCGCCGGAAACAGGCGGCGCCGGTTACGATCACGGTCAAGAGAATCACCCCTGCAATATTACAAACGAAAACACGCAACCAGACTTGCTTCCGAGCGCGCCAGATAATCTTCCGATTTGTTGCGGCACAGGATGCGCGGTTTGCGTGCTCGACTACCCTGAGTATTTTTCAGAACAGAAGTCCGAATCGGAAACGCTGGCGATGCTCGAAGCCTTTGAGCAGGCCGAGCGGCAGGTCGAACGGATGATCGCCAGTCAGGGCGGTGATTCGCAGTAATCAAGCTTTACCACTCCTTGCGTCGTTACCTTTCGCGCAATACCGAAATTTCTCTCCTGGAGCGCGGCTCACCCCGGCCTGCGCTCCCGGATATTCGCGCAACTAAACCTGAACCAGTTGGAGGTTTTGCATGGCAGAAGAAACAGTGGTTGAGAAAAAATTCAAACCATACATTTCAGACGAACAAGTCTTGCCGGAGTTTACGCTCAAAGCCATCGTTCTCGGAGCGATCTTCGGAATCATCTTCGGCGCGTCTACGGTCTATCTGGCGCTCAAAGCCGGACTGACGGTCTCCGCCTCGATTCCGATTGCGGTGCTGGCCATCGCGGTTTTCAAACGCATCGGCAGATCAACCATTCTCGAAAACAACATCGTGCAGACCATCGGCTCGGCGGGCGAATCGGTGGCTTCGGGCGTGGCCTTCACCATTCCCGCCTTGATCTTTCTGGCGAGCGGCGAAGAGTTCTTCACCTATTTCAACATCTTCACGCTGGCGCTGGTCGGCGGAACGCTCGGCGTGCTGTTTATGGTTCCGCTGCGCCGTTCGCTGATCGTCAAAGAGCACGGCACGTTACCTTATCCCGAAGGCACGGCCTGCGCGGAAGTGCTCGTGGCCGGAGAAAGAGGCGGGTCGTTCGCGGGCAAGGTTTTCGCCGGACTCGGGATCGCGTTCGCATACAAATCGCTGATGAGCATCTTCGGCCTTTGGAAAGAAACGCCGACCGCTCAGGCAGCGCACGGTTCGAGCTTTCCGAACGCGAGCGTGAGCGCCGAAATCACGCCGGAATATCTGGGCGTCGGTTACATCATCGGGCCGCGCATCGCAGGCGTGCTGGTGGCCGGAGGCGTGCTCTCTTATCTCGTCCTGATTCCGCTGATCACTTTCATCGGCGACGCGCTGCCGGGCGTTCTCAAACCGGGCGTCGGCGGCAAGCTGATTTCGCAAATGTCGCCGTCGGAAATTCGTCTTGGCTACGTTCGCTACATCGGCGCCGGAGCGGTGGCCGCCGCCGGATTGATCACGCTGATCCGAACCCTGCCAACAATCGTCTCCGCGTTCAGGGAGAGTTTTAAAAGCCTGAGCGATATGAAGTCCGGCGGAGCGGTGTCGCGCACAGATCGAGAAATCCCGATCACCTATGTGATCATCGGCTCGCTGGCCCTGGTTGTCGTTGTTGCGCTCCTTCCCCAGCTTCCGCATACCACAGTCGCCGGAAAATTGTTGATGGGCGTGATGGTGGTCGTCTTCGGCTTCTTTTTCGTCACGGTCAGTTCACGCATCACCGGCATCATCGGCAATTCGTCAAATCCGATCTCCGGTATGACAATCGCGACGTTGATGGCGACGTGCCTGATCTTCGTAAGCCTCGGATGGAACGGAGATAGTTATCAGGCGCTGGCGCTGGCCGTCGGCGGTCTGGTCTGCATCGCGGCGGCGATTGCAGGCGCAACCAGCCAGGATTTGAAAACAGGATACATCGTCGGCGCGACGCCGATTTATCAGCAGATCGGATTGATTATCGGCGTCGTGGTCTCCACTTTCGTCATCGGTTTGACCATACAGGCGCTGGATACCTCAATGCAATTTCAAAACATCACGCACGCCATCGGTTCGGAAAAATTGCCCGCGCCGCAGGCGACGTTGATGGCCACGATCATCAAAGGTCTGTTGGCGCGCGACCTGCCCTGGGGCCTGGTCTTCGTCGGCATGTTCATCTCGGTTGTGGTTGAGTTGTGCGGCGTGCGCTCGCTGTCATTCGCGGTCGGCGCGTATCTGCCGCTTTCGACGACGGCCCCAATCTTCGTCGGCGGGCTGATGAGAGCGCTGGCGGATAAGATGACTGGCGCCAATAGCGACGGCCACGGAGAATCCGAAGTCAGTTCCGGCATGCTTTACAGCACAGGACTCGTCGCCGGAGGATCGCTGACCGGAGTTTTGATCGCTCTGCTCAACGGCGTTGAAAAAGACGTGATAGTGGATGGCGCGGTGAAAAAGATCTCGCTCATTCAATACGTTTTGGACAAGGTCGGCGTCCACGGCTGGGAGAGGCTTGGCGCAGGCGCCGATCTGATCGGCATCGCCTTCTTCGCCGGACTCTGCTTTTTGCTTTTGAGAGCGGCGAGGCAGAGAATCGAGGCGTGAAACTTCGACTGGAGAGCCGGGGCCATTGCGCCGGCTCTCCAGTTGTAGAATTGCGGTAGAAGAGAGAGGTAGTTATGTCTACGGCAATTCACGAAGATTTAGCCATAAACCTTCCCGCCGACTTGCAGGAAAACATCGCCCGCACAAGGGAAATGGCGAAATACGCCCCGCCGATCACGATCAACCCACAACGAATGAACGGCACGCCGGTCATCGGCATTCAACGTATTCCGGTGGTTTCCCTGATTGATCACCTAATGGGCGGCTATACGGTGGAGGAGTTTCTCGACTCTTTCCCCGGCACAGACCGCGACAAAGTGATGGCGATTCTGCAAATGATCAAGGATAAGCTGGCGGAAGGATGGATGGCGGAAGAGGTTAATTAATGAACCCACCACTCGCAGGAATCAGAGTTCTGGATTTTGGCCGCTACATCGCCGGGCCGTATTGCGCGATGCTGCTCGCCGATTTCGGAGCCGAGGTCATCCGCATCGAACGGCGCGACGGTGGCGAAGACCGCTACGTCGCGCCGATCACTGCGGCAGGCGAAGGCCCTTTATTCATCGGCCTCAACCGCAACAAGAAAAGCGTCACGCTCGATCCCTCGCATCCCGACAGCCGCGAAATCAAACGACGATTGATCGCCGGCGCCGATGTAGTCATCGCCAACCTGCCGCCGGATGTCCTGCGCAAACTCGAACTCGATTACGATTCGCTCAAGGCAATCAAACCCGACATCATCCTGACACAAATTTCGGCTTTCGGATTCGGCGGCCCGTACGCAAACCGCGTGGGCTTCGATCCGGTGGTTCAGGCGATGTCAGGCGCGATGAGCGTCACAGGCTTTCCAGGCGCGCCCATCCGCAGCGTGGTTCCATTTGAAGATTTCGGCACGGCGCTGCACGCGGCGTTCGGCACGATGGCCGCGCTCTACGAAAAACAGAAGACCGGACGCGGCCAGATTGTCGAGGCTTCCCTGCTCGCAACCGGCGTGACGTTTATGCAAACGCTGCTCGCCGAACATTACGTCGCGGGCGTCGAACGCCGACAGCAAGGCAACACGGCCTTCCACGTCGCCCCGTCCGACGTTTATCAAACCCAAGACGGCTGGATCATCGTTCACGTAATCGGCAATCCGATGTTCCGGCGCTGGGCGAAACTGGTCGGACGCGCCGATCTGATTGACGATCCGCGCTGCGCCGACGACATCACGCGCGCCAACAATCACGAAATCATCACCGAAGCGATGAATTCGTGGGCTTCAAACCGAACGACCGAAGAGGCGATGCGAGAGTTGGAAGAAGCTCGCGTGCCCTGCGGCAAAGTTTATGAGCTGAGCGAAGTCTTCGACGACCCGCAGGTTCAAGCGCGAGAGTTGATCAAGTTTGTCGAATATCCAGGCGCCCCGAAGCCAACGCCCGTGCCCAATACGCCCGTGCGCTTGTCTGAAACTCCGGGCGAAGTCAGACGGCGCGCGCCGATGTTGGGCGAGCATACGGATGAGGTTTTGCGGGAGTTGGGATTCGGAGCCAGTGAGATTGCGGCCTTTCGGGAGGCAGGCATAGTTTAACGCCTGCCCCGCGTGATCCGGCTCATTTGAAATTGACTGTTACGATATTTGAAATAGGTTCACTCTTGATTGACAAATGCAGGTCTAACTCACCGCTACCAGCCAAACTTCGGGTAAGCGACACATTGATCTGATCCAGCCCGACAAACTCGCCTTGCGCTCCTGCGTAATCAGGACGAATCGTCGGCCCTCGAGAAAATACCGCTTCGATGTTTTCAAGCCCGCTGTGATTGCGCACTCCTGTTCCGAACAAAATCAGATAGACGCGATCCGTCTCCGCCCCAAGATCAATTGGCTTCGGCACAAACTGATTCTGCGCGGAATCAAACTGCATGATGGATTCGTACTGTGATGAGCCATCCGCTTTGACGCGCAATGCCAACGCCGCCGGAACGCCCGCGCCGCTCATGTTCGCAGTGAACAGGGCCGGAGCGACCGCCCCGACCTCGACACTCCCAACTCTGATAGCGTTCCCGTTTGAAGTGATTGTTATTTGCGCCGTTCCTTTTGCTGTCCCAGGAGGAACATGGAAATTGATTTGCTTCGGAGAGACGAAAAGCAGTGGCGCGATTCGTTCGGCGCCATCGCGATCACGAACTTTCACGCTTATTCCCGCAAGCTCTGTCGGCAACGGAATGGTTGTCGCCACCTCAGTCGTCGTGGAAAAATCCAGCCCGAACGCGGACGCCAGGCTGTCACTCGCAATTAAATTCCCGTAGCTGGCTGCTGAGAGAACCGCCATCCCCGGACTCGAAAACCCCTTCCTGACGTAAAGATGGACTTGGATTCCATTAGGCGCGCCTTGTGGTAAACCAACAAAAAGGCTGTCGGAAGCAGCTACAACGGGGCCGACAGGCGGAGGGAAGGGACCGATACGCTGAGGGTTTGCGGTATAAAGCCAGGTTCCGCCTAAATCAGCCGAGAAACTCACGTTGTAGTATATCGCTGAAGGACTGGCTGGGATTTTCTCCGTGATAAATAGATTCGTGCCGCTAGACGTCAGCCCTGTCAAAGTTCCATCGCCTGTTATGCCTTTTGGCGGTCGTCGAACCTGTGTCCAAACCTGCCCCAGATCATCAGAACGCCAAAGCCCATCGCTCCTGGCGGCAAACACGCTCTGCCTGATGGCGACCATCGAAAACACGCTTGAGATGTTGATCGGCGCCCAGCTCTGACCGTTATCCGTCGAGCGATATATGCTTCCGTTGATCAAGGCAAAGACATTCGCTCCGGCAACGGCCAGCGAGGAGCAGTTGTCAACAGCAGGCAGCCCATTTCTGACCTCGACCCAGTTCTGCCCAAGATCGGTTGAGCGATAGATGGCCGGAGCGTTGGTTGCGTCATCAACTTTGTCTGCGCCTGCGAACAAACTTGTTCCGTTAAAAGCCAATGCCAGCGCCGAGCGAGTTTTGACTGATGAGCCAACCATGTACGTCAACCCGTTATTGACCGCGACCCAACTCTTTCCTTTATCGTTCGAGCGATAGACGCCGGCATCGGCGCCTACGTACCAGTTTGCCCCAACCGCGACAAACGATCTAACGCGCGCGTTTTCGATCCCGGTGTTCGATGGAACCCAGGTACGCCCGTCATCATCCGTGCGGTAAACGCCGGAGCCTTCCGTTCCCGCAAAGAGCGTTGAGCCGTCATTGAACATCACCTTGATTCCACTCGGCGGAGACGCGACCTCTGTCCAGAATGGGAATGTTGACTGCGCGGAAACTATGGATCGGTGATGAGAGAGATTCGTGATAATCGTGACCGAGAGGCACACGAACAGAAAGAGCCTTATGACCTTCATGATTCAACTCCTTGAGAAAAGAGGGGCCGAAGATGGATGGGGGCAAAGCGGGTTAGTAACTACTCTTCAAAAATCTGCGTGGGCGTGATCCGCAAAAATTCCAGCCCCGGCGCAGGCAAAATCTGATCGCCTTTGATCTGTTCGCAAACAGTGTATGCGCCGTCGCGCGGTTCCGTGTGCGCCCAGACGCTCTGGTCGCGGCGATCAATCACCCAGTAAGCCGGGATTTCCAGCGCCGCGTAAATTGCCTGTTTAAGCTCCAGATCGCGTTTAATGTGTTTGCGCTTCGAGAAAGAGAGGACTTCGACAATCAGCAGCGCGGGCGGGCGGCGATCTGTGTCAAAGTAGTCGTTGTAATAAACCGAAGCGTCAGGACAAACAATGTCCGGCCCTGACCCGTCAGGTTGTCTGAAGCTGTCGGGAACATCGAAGTAACCGGTTGAACCTCCGATGGAACAATCCAGGGCTTTGATTTGTCTGACTTCCTCAGCCAGCAGAGTGATAATCCGGCCTGCGATCTTCTGATGCTCTTTGTCGGGGGGCGGCATCATCATAATTTCTCCATCAATCAATTCGATCCGATGATCGGGAAACTCTTCCGCCACTCTCTCGAAATCCGCAATCGAGATAGACTGAAGCGGCGACCGCTTGTTGACGGTGATTTCGCCGTCAATCAACTCGAGTTCGTAATCAGACAGAAGATATCTGATCTTCCTGAATTCGGGGATTGTAAAGTAGTCGCGTTGCGCGGGCGGTATTTCGGCCTGTCTCTCTTTCTTTTCGAGTTCTTCAATGCTGGTAGCCATGTTTCACCTCGATGTTTGAAATCCGCCGCAATTATACGCCCGCCAATTCGACTATGTCTCACTCATCTCGATCCACTTCACCACGCCTTCGAGCGGTTGAAACTTGCCTATCATCTCGAACAACTCATCAATGCTCGATGAAGCGACGAAAAGATCACGGTAACGTGGCAGGACGAATCCTTCCTCGACTGCCCGGTCAATCATCTGAAGCATCGGGTCGTAATAACCGGCGACGTTGAGCAAGCCGACCGGCTTCTGGTGAATGCCGAGTTGCCCCCAGGTGATGGTTTCCATCAATTCTTCAAATGTGCCGAAGCCTCCGGGCAGAGCGATGAACGCGTCGGAGAGTTCGGCCATAATCGCTTTGCGTTCGTGCATGGTGTTGACGACGCGCATCTCGATGTCGGGATGCGCGCGCTCTTTCGTGGCCAGCGCGTAAGGGATGACGCCGATCACTTTGCCTCTGGCTTCGATCACGGCGTCGGCTACCGCGCCCATGATTCCGATTCCGCCGCCACCGTAGACGAGGTTGATTCCGCGCGCGGCCATCTCGCGGCCCAACGTCCTCGCCTGTTCGACATAAACTTCGCGCGATCCCGCATACGAACCGCAAAAGACACAAACTCGTTCCAGCTTTCTCTTTGACATCGAAACTACTTCCTTTTCCTTTCTGGGAGCGACGCTTCGAGCCTCCGCTCCGGGTACTTCTTGACGCGCCAATGCTCCAAACCTAGAATCGCCGCGCATTACCGCAGTCAATTCATCAACGAACAATACTTATCAACATTCGGGAGGTCTGTCTATGATCACGCGCCGCTTCCTGCTCTGCCTCTTCGCTCTGGTCCTGACGCTCGGCAATATCCATCACTCCGCGAACGCGACCAACAACTCAACCGATGATCGTGACGAGATGCTTCGCAAGATAGACGAACGCGCGGATCATTTCGGCGGCCTGTCGCGCCGCATCTGGGAGTTCGCCGAGGTCGGTTACAAAGAGAAGCAAAGTTCCGACCTGTTGAAATCGGAACTCCGCGCCGCGGGTTTTCAGATTCAGGAGAACGTCGCGGAAATTCCGACGGCGTTCGTGGCCAGTTACGGCAGCGGCAAACCGATCATCGGCATCCTCGGCGAATTCGACGCCTTGCCGGGGCTTTCGCAGGAATCAATTCCCGAAAAGAAAGCTCTCGTGGCGGGCGCGCCCGGACACGGTTGCGGCCACAATCTATTCGGCGTCGCTTCGGCGTTCGCAGCGATCACGGTCAAAGATTATCTGATGGAGAGGAGATTGCCGGGCACGATCAGATTTTACGGGACGCCTGCCGAAGAAGGCGGGGCCGGCAAAGTCTACATGGCGCGGGCGGGTGTTTTCAACGACTGCGATGTGATTCTGGCCTGGCATCCGGGCGACGCCAACAGCGCGAGTTTGAAATCGTCGCTGGCCAACATTTCAGCGAAGTTTAGATTTTACGGTCAGGCGGCGCACGCCGCAGCCGCGCCTGACAAAGGCCGTTCATCGCTTGACGCCGTGATGTTGATGGCGCACGCGGTTGATATGATGCGCGAGCACGTGCCGCAAACAACTCGCATTCATTACATCATCACCAACGGCGGCGGCGCGCCGAACGTCGTGCCCGACTATGCGGAAATTTATATGTACGCCCGCCAGCCGAGCATGCCGATTCTCGACAACGTCTGGTCGCGCATCGTCAAATGCGCCGAAGCCGGCGCGCTCGCCACCGAAACGCGAATGGAGATGGAACTGGTAGCCAGCGTTTACAACGAACTGCCGAACGAGCCGCTGGCGAAACTGGTTGATAAGAACCTGCGGCGAGTCGGCGGAGTGAAGTACACGACTGAAGAGCAGGCATTCGCGGAAAAACTTCGGCAGACGTTCCCGCTCGACGGCGCCTTGCCGTTGGGAAGCCAGGAGCATACGCAGCAGATGGAAAGCGGCGTCAGCTCAGGTTCGACCGATGTCAGCGATGTCAGTTGGATTGTGCCGACGACGGAGTTTCGAGCGGCCACTTACGTTCCCGGCACGCCCGGCCATAGTTGGCAATCAGCCGCGTGCTCCGGCTACAGCATCGGCCGCAAGGGAATGGTTGTCGCAGCGAAGACGCTGGCGTTGTCAGCGGTTGATCTGATGCAGGATGCGAAACTGATCGAGGCGGCGCGAGCCGACTTCAACAAACGCCGAGCCGGACACGAATACCGTTCGCGTATCCCGATCAATCAAAAGCCGCCGCTGAACTATCGAGACAAGTAATGTAGCTTTCAAACCCCTGAAAACAGGCCCTGCGGAAGCAACAAAGACTTGGGAAAGATTAATTAGAAACTTGAGGCATGTTTTACTGACTGTGAGTATAATGCGCCCACTTAAAGCATTGCTCGTTACTTCATCTGATCATCGGTTGAATGCAAGACGCGGATCATCGCCGTCAGACGAGCGCTCACGTTGATAGATTGAATAAATAAAGCGCTGGATATGCAGTACCGATTATTTCATCACTCACTATCGAACGACACTGAGTCGCCCCTGATCCATTGAATGCCACTGTTATTGCGCATGCCGCACAAAGATTGGCAGGAGGCTCTCTGGCCGTACCGTACCAGGAGCCGAAATCGCATTTCAGGGCAAGGTAGCTTTACGGTAAGGAGAAATAACGATGAGATTACCATCCGCTCGGCGTAACCTGTGGCTTGGGTTTAGCCTCTTACTTCTGGCAGCGCCGGTTCTGGCGCAAAACAACCCGCAGAAGACAAGCCCGCCAAACAACTCCGCACATAAAAAAGAGCCGCTCGCTGAAAACGAAAATCCCGAACTGATAGGCAAGCGGAACATCAACAAGCTTCAAATCAATTTTTACTCCTTCGACAAAGAAGTCGCCATCGGCCGCCAGTACGCGCAGGAAGTTGACCGTTCGGCGAAGCTGGTCGAAGACCCGATCATTGTTGAATATATCAACAAGGTCGGACAGAACCTGGTGCTCCATTCCGACGCCAAAGTGCCCTTCACGATCAAGGTGATTGACGCCGACGAGATCAACGCTTTCGCGCTGCCCGGCGGGTTCTTTTACGTCAACAAGGGATTGATCCTGGCCGCCGACAACGAAGCCGAGATGGCCGGGCCGATGGCTCACGAGATCGCGCACGTGGCCGCGCGTCACGGCGTCGAGCAGGCGTCGAAGGGGCAACTCGTCAACTTTGCCTCGCTGCCGGCGATCTTTCTCGGCGGTTGGGGCGGCTTCGCCATTCGTCAGGGGCTGGGGCTCGCCATCCCGATGGGCTTTCTGAAATTCGGTCGCAACGCCGAATACGAGGCCGACATGCTGGGCGTGCAATATCTGTGGGCTACCGGATACGATCCGCACGCGATGTCCACATTCTTCGAGAAGCTTCAGGCTCAGGAGAAGAAGAAGCCCGGCACGATGGCTCGCATCTTCAGCACGCATCCGATGGTCGGCGACCGCATTGACAAGGTCAATGCGCTGATCGCCCGCTTCCCCGAACGCAGCGAATACACCATCAACACTTCGGAATTCCAGCACGTCAAAGGCCGTCTGATCTCGTTCACAAACGCTCGCGCGACCGGCGGGCGCGGAGGCGCGGGAGCTTCGGAAGCCGACAGCAAACGCCCGACGCTCAAACGCCGCCAACCGGGCGCTCCCGAAGGCAGCGATCCAAACGCCACCGGCGGAGATCAGGATCAGAAGGCTCCCGCCGAGCGGCCTACGCTGCGGCGCAAAGATGGCGAGGCTACGAAGACTGAACAATCGAAAACCGAGTCGTCTTCAAAGCCGATCAAGAACTAGCTCCTCCTTTCGTTGAGAGTCCTGAAGGCAAGGCCGTTCGCGGTCTTGCCTTTTTTGTTGGTTGTTGGGGTTCAGGCATTACCGCTTCAATTACCGACCGCCGACCGCCGTTGAATTACATCAGCCCTGAGTGTAACATTGCCGCCGCTTCGTAAGAGGTCAGTCATCATTGACCATCTGAAACGACAATCAACTGCTCAACGTTCAATTCAAATTCAAAACGCGACTGACGGGCGGTTCTCCGCGCAATATCCACTTCCCATACGGCGCCTGTTCTCTCGCTCCAACACACGGCCTCAAATGGCCGAAGCTCTGGGAGGAGCCGCGTGAAAATCAATCTTTCCATCAACGGCCAGAAACACGAAGCCGATGTCGAGCCTCGATTGTTGCTGGTTCATTTCATACGCGATCTGGCGGGACTGACCGGGACGCACGTCGGCTGCGAAACATCCATTTGCGGCGCCTGCACGATCCTGATGAATGGCAAAGCCGTCAAATCCTGCGCCATTCTCGCCGTTCAAGCCGACGGCGCCGAAATCACCACCATCGAAGGTCTGGCGACAAACGGTCAATTGCATCCCGTGCAGGAAGGCTTCTGGGAATGTCACGGCCTGCAATGCGGTTACTGCACGCCTGGAATGATTATGTCCGCTTGCGGATTGCTCAAAGAAAATCCGAACCCAACGGAGGATCAAATCCGTCACGGGCTGGAAGGCAATCTCTGCCGCTGCACCGGCTATCAGAACATCGTTGATTCGGTGAAATACGCGGCCAACAAGATAAAGGCTCAGACGGCAAAAGCCGATTGAGAGGAGGAGAGGCAATGTCATTCCTGGCAAAATACATCGGACAAAAAGTAAAACGCACAGAAGACCCGCGCCTGGTTCAGGGCATTGGCCACTACGTTGACGACATCGAACTCGCCGGAACGCTCAGCGTCGTCATCCTGCGCAGCCCCTACGCCCACGCGAAAATCAATTCGATCAATGTTGACGCGGCTAAAAAGGCGCCGGGCGTCGTCGCCGTCTACACCGGCAAAGATATAGAAGGCAAAGTCGGCCTGATCCCCTGCGCCGCTGCCGCGCCCGATATGAAAAAGCCCGATTATCCCGCGCTGGCGCTGGGCAAGGTCGCTTACGTCGGCCAGCCAGTAGCCGCCGTTGTCGCGTCGGACAAATACAAAGCGCGCGACGCGGTTGACCTGATCGAAGTGGATTACGAACCACTCGAAGCCGTGACCGACATCGAGGCGGCGGCGCGACCCGATTCGCCGGTCATTCACGAAGAACTCGGCACGAATGTCGGCTGGCTTTATCAGGCCGGATCGGGCGACATTGACGCGGCGTTCGCGCAAGCGGACAAGGTTGTTTCGCTCAAACTCGTTCACCAGCGGCTGATCCCCACGGCGATGGAGCCGCGCGGCGTGCTGGCGCAATACTTCCCCGGCGAGAAGCAGTTGAACGTCTGGTCTTCGACGCAGATTCCGCACCTGCTGCGCACGACGTTGGCCGCAATGCTCGGCGTGCCTGAAAACCGCCTGCGCGTCATCGCGCCCGAAGTCGGCGGCGGCTTCGGCAGCAAGCTCAATGTCTACGCCGAAGAGGCGCTGCTCGGCTGGATTGCGATGCAGCTTGGCCGCCCCGTCAAATGGATCGAGACGCGCCGCGAAAATATGATGGCGACGATTCACGGCCGCGGGCAGACCGGCACGGTCGAAGTCGCCGTCAAAAACGACGGGACGCTGCTGGGGCTGCGCTACAACGTGATCTACGACCTCGGCGCGTACCTGCAACTTCTGACGCCGGCCATCCCAACGCTCACCGGGCTGATGCTCTCGGGCTGTTACAAGATTCCCGCCATTCAACTCAATTGCACGCAGGTCTACACGAACAAGATGGCGACGGACGCTTATCGCGGCGCGGGCCGGCCCGAAGCCACCTACCTGGTCGAGCGCGTGATGAATCGAGTCGCGGACGAACTGGGGATGGACCCGGTCGAGTTGCGACGCAAGAATTTCCCGAAGCCCGAAGAGTTCCCCTTCGCTACTGCGGCGGGATTGGTTTACGACACCGGCGATTACGCGAAGGCGCTCAACAAGGCGCTGGAAATCGCCGACTACAAGAAGCTGCGCGATGAGCAGGCGAAGGCTCGCGCCGAAGGCCGGCTGGTCGGCGTAGGCGTTTCGACTTACGTGGAGATCTGCGCGGTCGGCCCGTCGGTGATGCTGCCCAGCGGCGGTTGGGACAGCGCGACGGTGCGCGTCGAACCCAGCGGCAAGGTGACGGTGCTGACAGGCGTCTCGCCGCACGGGCAGGGCGAAGAGACCGCCTTCGCGCAAATCGTCGGCGACATGCTCGGCGTAGACATGAATGACGTGCTGGTCGTTCACGGCGACACCGACCGCGTGCAATACGGCATCGGCACGTTCGGCTCGCGCGGCCTGGCCATCGGTGGCACGGCTGTGGCGGTGGCGACTGATAAGATAGTCGGGAAGGCCAAGCGACTGGCCGCGCACATGCTCCAGACCGACGAAAACAGCCTGACTTTCGAGAACGGCAAGTTCGTCGGCGCGCCAGACGACAAATCAATGACGATTCAAGAAGTCGCCTTCCATGCGTATCAGGCTCACAACATTCCGCCCGACTTCGAGCCTGGCCTGGTGGCGAGCTACTTCTTCGAGCCTAAGAACTGCACCTTCCCCTTCGGCGCGCACATCTGCGTCGCGGAAGTGGACAAGGAGACGGGCGAGGTGAAAATCCTTCGCTACGTGGCGGTGGACGACTGCGGCAAGCAGATCAATCCGCTGCTGGTAGCCGGGCAGGTTCACGGCGGCATCGCGCAGGGGATGGCCCAGGCGCTGTTTGAAGAAGCCGTCTACGACGAAAACGGCCAGTTGCTGACCGGCGAGTTGATGGATTACGCCTTCCCGAAGGCGCATCAACTGCCGCGTTACGAACTCGATCACACCGAGACGCCGACCGATGTCAACCCGCTCGGCGCGAAAGGCGTGGGCGAGGCCGGAACCATCGGTTCGACTCCCGCCGTCGCAAACGCCGTGATTGACGCGCTCGCGCCGCTAGGCGTCAAACACGTTGATCTGCCGCTGCGGCCTGAAAAGCTCTGGCGGCTGATGAACAACTAACAACTCAGCCCGAACTTTTGGAGGTAATCATGGCCAACAATTTATCGAGTAGTTCGCCCGCTCCCGCACAGGAAAAAACATCCCGCCCGCTGCATCACGGCGTGATGCGCGGCCTCGATTCAACGGCAGGGTCGCCAATGTTCGAAGGGCGATTCGGACGGATGTTCCGTTCACTACCAGCCGCGAAATTCTTCACCGAAGACCTCGACGCGCTGGCTACAGAGATGACCGCCGCTCCCGAAGACGAAGTGACGCCGGAGACCGAAGCCGATGCGGAAGAGAGCAGCGTAATCTCCGCCGGGTTCACTTACCTCGGACAGTTCATTGATCACGACATCACGTTCGATCCGATGAGCAGCCTGCAAAAACAGAATGACCCGGATCAACTCGTTGATTTCCGCACGCCGCGCTTCGATCTGGATTCTCTTTACGGGCGCGGCCCCGCCGATCAGCCTTATCTGTACGAAGACGACGGCCTTCATTTCAAACTCGGACGCCGCTTGACCGGCGCTGAAAGCTTCGACCCGAACGCGCGCGATTTGCCGCGCCACCAGTCCGAAACCAGCCGCGCCCGCGCGCTCACCGGCGATCCTCGCAACGACGAGAACGTGATCGTCGCGCAACTGCACGCGGTCTTCCTGCGATTTCACAACTCGATGGTTGATTTTCTCGGGCCGAACGTTTCATTCGATGAGATTCAGCGGCAGGTGCGCTGGCATTATCAATGGGTGGTGCTGCACGATTTCCTGCCGACGATTGTCGGCCAGGACATGGTTCACAGCATCCTGCCGCATCTGAAAAGCAAGAAGCCGGTTCACGAGGTCAAACCCGATCTGCGATTTTTCAGGTGGCGCAACGAGCCGTTCATACCAGTCGAATTTTCGGTCGCGGCCTATCGCTTCGGTCATTCGATGATCCGTCCGCAGTATCGTCTGAACACGACGCTCGGCGCCGGCGGCCCGCAAAACGACGGGCGGTTCTCGATCTTCACGCCGACCGACACCGATCAGGGATTGAACGGCTTCCGCGAATTCCCAAGCGTCTGGGCGATTGATTGGAGCCTCTATTTCGACATGGGCAACAATCCGCCGAAGCTGGGGATCAACCGGGTTCAACCGGCTTACAAGATTGACTCGTCGCTCGTTGATCCGCTGGGACAGCTTCCGGCGACTGAAGCGCCGGGCGTCATCTCGCTGGCGAAGAGGAACCTGCTTCGCGGCCTGCGGCTGGGCTTGCCGTCCGGACAGGATGTCGCGCGGCAGATGGGCGTCAAACCGATCCCCGACGAGAAACTGCGCGTCGGCAAAGCGACCGAGGAAGATTCGCCGGAGAATCATCCGATCACCGACTTCGGCGATTCGTTCAAACGCCGCGCGCCGCTCTGGTTTTACATCCTGGCCGAGGCGCAGCAGCAGTTCAAAAACGATCAAACCCCAATCCTGTTGGGGCCGGTCGGCGGGCGCATCGTGGCCGAAGTCTTCATCGGCCTGTTGATCGGCGATAGCCATTCGTTCCTGCGGCAAGCGCCCAATTGGACGCCCGAACCGTCGTTTCTCAACAAAGACAAAAAGTTCGGCATCGCCGAGTTGATCAAGCAGGCGATCAAGCAGTAAAGCTTTCGAGAGGAAATTTATGATTCCAACCAATTTTGACTACTTTGCGCCGACAACCATCGAAGAAGCGTTGAAGCTGCTCGACAAACACGGCGACGATTGCAAGGTTCTGTCCGGCGGTCACAGCCTGATTCCCGTGTTGAAACTTCGTCTGGCCGCGCCCGCCGTCGTCGTTGACATCGGTCGTATCAAGGAACTCAGGACGATCAAGGTTGACGGCGATACAATCCGCATCGGCGCAAACACCACGCACGCCGAGATCACGTCCAACGCCGATTTGAAAAAGCATTGCCCGCTTCTTTGCGAAACCGCCGCGCAGATTGGCGATCAGCAGGTTCGCAATCGCGGCACAATCGGCGGCAGCCTGACTCACGCCGACCCGGCGGCTGATTGGCCGGCGGCGATTCTGGCTCTCGACGCGGAGATCGTCGCGCGATCCGGCAAGGGCGAGCGCGTAATCAAAGCTTCGGATTTCTTCGTTGATGTGATGACCAGCGCCGTCGAGCCGAACGAGATCGTGACCGAAATCCGCGTGCCCAAACCTGCGCAGCCGAACGCGGCTGTTTACCTGAAAGTCCCGCAATCGGCTTCGGGCTTCGCCATCGTCGGCGTCGCGGCGCAGCTCAAAATCGCCAACGGCAAATGCGAGGACGTGAGCATCGGCGTCACCGGCCTCGCGCCCAAAGCGTTCCGCGCCGCATCGGTCGAGGCCGCGCTGCGCGGCAAGGCGATTGACGATGCGACTGTCAGCGCCGCCGCCGCCAAAGCCGACGCCGAAGCGGCGGACGCGATGGAAGACATCCACGCTTCGGGCGATTACCGCCGCCATCTGGCTCGCGTTTACGCCCGGCGCGCCGTTCAGGCGGCTGCGGCAAGAGCATAACTTGATCGGGAGTGGGGAATGGGGAGTGGGGAGTAGGGGAAAGACGATATTCCCTATTCCCCATTCCCTACTCCCCACTCCCCATTCCCCACTCCCCATCGCCCCAATGCTCGCAGACATAGTCAAAATCCATTGCCTCAAACATCGCGCCGACTTCCCGATGTCGCGCACGAGCCGCATTGTCGTGTGCAAGGAAGGCGGCGAAGAACACACGTTGTCGGATAAC
>JAJVHZ010000005.1:0-36884 GCA_022072255.1 Gammaproteobacteria bacterium
GGCGCGACCACAGTGGCAAGGGGATTTGACGCTGGAGTCCGGGCCCGAGCGCATCGAGTCCGGCTGGTGGGACAATCGGCCGGTCGCGCGCGACTACTACATCGCCCGCGCCCGCAACGGCACGCGGCTGTGGATCTACCGCGAGCGCCCCGCCTGCACATGCGGACGCGCGCGCAGCGCCTCCCCGCCGCAGTCACCGCCATCGGTCCCGCGCTGGTTCCTCCACGGCCTGTTCTCGTAACACGCGCGGATCGGGCCGGAGACGCGGGGCGACGCCCCAGGTACGCCAGGTCGTGCTCCGCCTGCCCATGAACCGCGGAAAGGCACCTGAGGAGCCGAGGCGGCACGCCCGCCCGGGACGATCCCGATCCGGGCGGCGATGGCGCACGTGCTGATGCCGCCATGTCGAACGCCCGGCCGCCGGCCTATGCGGAACTGCATTGCGTAAGCAATTTCTCCTTCCTGCGCGGCGCCTCGCGCCCGGAGGAGCTCATCGCCCGCGCCGCGGCTCTCGGCTACGCCGCACTGGCGATCACCGATGACTGCTCGCTGGCCGGCGCCGTGCGCGCGCACGTCGCCGCGAGGGACGGCGCAATCAAGCTGCTCATCGGGGCCGAGCTGACGCTCGGCGACGGTCCGAGGCTCGTGCTGCTCGCGACCAACCGCGACGGCTACGGCCATCTCTCCTCGCTCATCGCCCGCGCCCGGTGCCGCTCGCCCAAGGGCGGCTATCGGCTGCACGCCGGCGATCTCGACGACGGCGCCCCCGGCTGTCTCGCCCTGATGATCCCCGCGCGGCCCGCGAAGGCCGGGCAGCCAGACCCCGCGCCCGAGACTGCCGCGCACGCGCGCTGGCTCGCGGAGCTGTTCGCGGGCCGCGCGTGGCTCACCGTCGAGTCGCTGCTGAGCGGCGGCGATCACCGTCACCTGGCGGCGATGCAGGCGCTGGGCAAGGCATCGGGACTGCCGCTGGTCGCCGCCGGCGACGTGCACATGCACGCGCGCGGACGCCGCGCGCTGCAGGACACGCTCACCGCCATACGCCTGCGCACCGCGGTCGCGAACGCCGGACACGCGCTGTTCTCCAACGGCGAGCGTCACCTGCGCTCCCGCGAGCGGCTGGCGGCACTGTATCCGCCGGCACTGCTCGCCGAGACCGTCGCCATCGCCGAACGCTGCGCCTTCTCGCTGGCGGAACTGCGCTACGAGTATCCCGAGGAGCTGGTGCCCGCGGGCGACACTCCGACCTCCCGCCTGCGCGCGCTGACCGAGGCCGGCCTGCGCCACCGCTATCCGGGGGGCACGCCCGGGAAGGTCCATCTGCTCGTGGAGCGGGAGCTCGCCCTGATCGCGGAGCTGCGCTACGAGGCGTTCTTCCTCACCGTCCACGACATCGTCGCCTACGCGCGCCGCCGCGGCATCCTCTGCCAGGGCCGCGGCTCGGCGGCCAACTCGGCCGTGTGCTACGCCATCGGCATCACCGAGGTGGACCCGGCGCGCACGGAACTGCTCTTCGAGCGCTTCGTGTCGAGAGAACGCAACGAGCCCCCGGACATCGACGTCGACTTCGAGCACGAGCGCCGCGAGGAGGTCATCCAGTACCTCTACGGGAAATACGGCCGCGAGCGCGCCGCGCTGGCCGCCACCGTCATCACCTACCAGCCGCGCAGCGCCGTGCGCGACGTCGGCAAGGCGCTGGGCCTGGAGCCCGCCCAGGTCAACGCGCTGACCCGCAACCTCGCCTGGTGGGACGATCGCGACGCGTTGCCGGAGCGGCTGCGCGAGCGGGGCTTCGATCCGGCGCACCCGCAGATGCGGCAACTGGTGCACCTGGTCGGCGAGATCATCGGCTTCCCCCGCCACCTCTCGCAGCACGTGGGCGGCTTCGTCATCGCCCGCGATCGACTGGCCCGGCTCGTCCCCATCGAGAACGCCGCCATGGCCGGGCGCACCGTCATCCAGTGGGACAAGGACGATCTGGAGGCACTGGGCCTGCTGAAGGTGGACGTGCTGGCGCTGGGCATGCTCTCGGCGATACGCCGGGCCTTCGATCTCATCCGCGCGCATCGCGGCCGCGAACTCTCGATGGCGAGCGTACCGGCGGAGGATCCCGGGACCTACGCCATGATCCAGCGCGGCGATACCGTCGGGGTGTTCCAGATCGAATCGCGCGCGCAGATGGCGATGCTGCCGCGGCTGAGGCCGGCGAACTTCTACGACCTGGTCATCGAGATCGCCATCGTGCGCCCGGGTCCCATCCAGGGCGAGATGGTGCATCCCTATCTGCGCCGCCGCCAGGGACTGGAGAAGGTCTCCTACCCCTCCGAAGAGGTGCGCTCGGTGCTGCAGCGGACCCTGGGCGTGCCGCTGTTCCAGGAGCAGGTGATCAAGCTGGCGATGGTCGCCGCCGGCTTCACGCCCGGGGAGGCCGATCACCTGCGCCGCTCGATGGCGGCATGGCGGCGCAACGGCCACATCGCGCAGTTCCGGCAGAAGCTCCTCGACGGCATGCGGGCGCGCGGTTACGAGGAGGAATTCGCCGAGCGCGTCTATCAGCAGATCCTCGGCTTCGGCGAGTACGGTTTCCCGGAATCGCACAGTGCCAGCTTCGCGCTCATCACCTATGTCTCGGCCTGGCTCAAGTGTCACGAACCGGCCGCGCTCACCTGCGCGCTCCTGAACAGCCAGCCGATGGGTTTCTACGCGCCCTCGCAGCTGGTGCAGGACGTCCGGCGACACGGCGTCGAGGTGCTGCCCGTCGACGTGACGGTGAGCGCCTGGGACTGCACCCTCGAGCGGACGGCCCTCTCCTCATCGCCGCGAGAGCCGCGCACTCCGCCGCGGCGCGCCCCGCAGGACACCGCCGCCCACGGCCACGATCGCGAAGGGCCGCTGGCGATCCGGCTGGGCCTGCGCATGGTCAAGGGTCTCGCGCAGGAGGCGGCCGCACGCCTGGCCGCGGCGCGCGCGCGATCGCCATTCGCCGATCTCACCGACCTCGCGCGCCGCGCCGAACTCTCACGCCGCGATGTCAATGCGCTGGCCGCCGCCGACGCACTGGCCACGCTGGCGGGCAATCGCCGCCAGACCCGCTGGCAGGCACTGGCCGCGGAACGCCCCCTGCCCCTGCTCGCGGAGACGCGGATCGCCGAGGCCACGCCCCTGCTGCGGCCGCCGGACGAGGGCGAGAACATCGTCGCCGACTACGGCAGCACCGGGCTGTCGCTGCGCCGTCATCCGCTCGCGCTGCTGCGCCCGCGCTTGCGCCAGCTGCGGTGTCTGAGCGGCGAGGAGCTGAGAGCCCTGCCGCACGGAACGCCCGTCATCACCGCCGGCATGGTCATCACCCGCCAGCGGCCGGGCACGGCCACCGGCGTGGTGTTCCTGACGCTGGAGGACGAGACCGGGCAGATAAACGTCATCGTCTGGAGCAGCCTCGTCACACGGCACCGACGAGCGGTGACGGGCGCTCACCTGATGCTGGTGGAGGGCGAGATCCAGCGCGAGGGCGAGGTCCTGCACGTCATCGCCCGTCGCCTGCGGGACTACTCGCCGTTGCTCGGAGAGCTGACCGTCAGCTCACGGGATTTCCATTGAGGCCGACGCATAAAGCTCGTGCCGGACCGGCCGCTATTTCTCCCTGAAAACCAGTGCCGGCAGCCGACCACGGAGACCACGAAAATGCGCGACCCGACCTCCCGCCCCCGCCACACCCATCGGCTCCGGCTTCCGCCGAAGGCGCTGATGACGACCGCGCTGCTCGCGGTCACCCCCGCAGGCCTGGCGGGGAACTACACGGCCGCCGACGGCGACCGCCTTCCTGGCATCGCCCGCGCCCGCGGAATTTCCGTACAGGGGCTAGAGCGCGCGAACGGACCGGCATCAGGCAGCCTGCGCAGCGGCCAACAGTGGGTGCTATCGGCCGAGAGACGGCTCGCGGCCGAGGGCGATGACGACGACGGCGACAGCGACGAGCACGCGACCACCGAGAGCCGGCTGGCCGCTGCCGGCGGGGTACACCAGGCCGCCGCCGGCGGCTCCGGCGGCAATGGCAGGAAGGACGCCGACGCCACGGAGGGCGAGGAACAGACGGCGAGCTCGATCGAGCAGGGTCAGGGCGACAGCGTCCCGCAGCAGGAGGCCGCCGCCGATGCTGCCGCATCGGAGGCGGAATCACCCTCGCCCGAGAATGCGCACGCCGCGGATCAATCCGCCGCCGCGGAATGCGGCCCCAGGACCGCCGGGCAGGGCGCCCACGAAGACCAACCGCACTGGGCCTATGAAGGCGAGGCGGGCCCGGAGCACTGGGCGGAGCTGAGTCCGCAGTTCGAGAAGTGCGGCACGGGAGCACGTCAGACCCCGATCGACCTCGCCTCGGGCGAGGTGGTGCCGATGGGCCTGGAGGACGTCGAGTTCCAGTACGGAACCGCGGAGGCGACGGTCCTCAACAACGGCCACACCATCCAGGTTAACGTGTCCGAAGGCAACGGCATCGTCCTCGACGGCGCGAGCTACGGAATGGTCCAGTTCCACTTCCACACCCCGAGCGAACACACCATCGACGGTGCGAGCTATCCGCTGGAACTGCACCTCGTGCACAAGGACAAGGACGGCAATCTCGCGGTCGTCGGCGTGCTGCTGGAGAAGGGCGAGAAGAACCCGGTGCTCAGTCAGGTCTGGGGCAAGTCGCTGCCGAAGACCGAGGGCAGGGAGCTCGCGCTGAAGACTCCGATCGATCTCAACGGCCTGCTGCCGTCCGATCGCGCAGCCTATCGCTATCTCGGGTCGCTGACCACGCCGCCGTGTTCGGAGGGCGTGAAATGGATCGTGATGAAGTCATCGGTCACGATGACCACCAGGCAGATCGCGGCATTCAAGAAGATCTTCCCGATGAACGCGCGTCCGCTGCAGCCGATCAACGCCCGCTCGATCGTCGAGGACGTCACCGACAGTACGCACGCGGCCAACTGATCGGCGCGATGCAGATCGTCACGATCCCCGCGCGACGGTACGGCGCGCACGCAATCCACGGCGATCCCGGAGCGCGGCCATGAGTACCCGCGGCACTCAGCCCGCGGTCGGCCGCGCCAGATGATGCTCGTGCTCCGGCCGGCGGGTGAACGTCAGCATCGCGAGCGCGAATAGCTGCAGTCCCGCTACTGCCGCGGCGGCCAGCCGATAGGCGTCCGCCGTGCCAACCCGCGCCACGCCGATGTCGACCAGCACGCCATAACCCCATTGCACCAGGAAGGCGCCGAGGAAGACGATGAGGTTGATCGAGGTCATGACCCGGCCCGACAGTCTCAGCGGATAGCGCGAGGCCAGCAGGGAGTAGATCTGCGCGCCGGTGCTCGCCGCGGCTCCGAAAAGGAACCATGCGAGATAGCTCTGTCCGGCAAGAGTGATGATGGCCGTCTGGGCGCCGATCGCCAGCACCAGCCCGGTCATCATGATGGAGAGCTGGTCGAAACCGCGCCGCATCAGGCGGGCGGCGAACGCCGCGATCGTCAGCTGCCCCAGCAGTCCCGCGAGGCAAAGAACCAATTGGTAGCGGGCCGCATCGGCGCCAGCGAGATCGTGCACGTTCATGAGCCACGGCACGGCCCAGAGACCCTGTATCGCCATGAAGCCGCCGGTGGAGAACGCGGCAGCCGGAACGAACAGCCAGAACACCGGCCTGGCGACCACGGTGCGCAACCCGTGCAATTGCTGCCCCAGCGTCTCGTGCTGCAGGCCGCTGTCGATGTCCCGCACCGAGCGGAACATGTAGACGGCGACGGCAAGGCTCACCAGGGCGAGGAACATGAAGACCGGTCGCCAGCCCGCGTACGGCAGCACCATCGCCAGCGGCGCACTCGAGGTCACGGCACCCAGTCCGCCTGCCGCCATGATGAGGCCCGTCACGCCGGCCTGCCTTTCCGGCGGCAGGAACTGCGAGGAATACTTCAGCGCCGCCATCAGGCACGCCGAGACCCCGAGCCCCATCACGCCGCGGGCGACGGTGAGCGCGGTGTCGCCATGCCCGAGGGCGAAGCCGAGCGTGCCCGCCGCGGTGAGCAGCAGCAGCGCGGATTCGGTGCGACGCGGGCCATAGCGATCGAGCAGGAGGCCGACGGGAAGCTGTGCGATCGCGAACGCGAGGAAAAACGCGCTCGTGAGCCGCCCGAGTTCGCCCGCGTTCAGCCCCAGCTCGCGGGTGAGCTCCGGGGCGATCACCGCATTGACGGTGCGCAGGAAATAGGAGAGGAAGTATCCGGCCAGAAAGGGCAGGATGGGAAACAGGATGGGGCGCATGGCGGGCAAGTTAGCAGAATCCCGTCGTGGCCGCAGAACGGCCGTGCATCACAGTGATTCCGGATCGGAGACCGGCGGATTACTACGGACTCATCGCGGCACCGGGCGCCAGCGTCTTCAGAACTTCATGTCCTCGAAGAATTTCTTCACGCCGTCGAGCCAAGAGGACGAGCGCGGGCTGTGCTCGCCGCCCTGCAGGGTGCTGCCGAACTCCTGCAGCAGCTCCTTCTGCCGTTTGGTGAGATTCACGGGCGTCTCGACCGCCACGCGGCACAGCAGATCTCCCACGCCGCCGCCGCGTACCGACTTCACCCCCTTGCTGCGCAGTCGGAATACCTTGCCGGTCTGGGTCTCGGGCGGCACCTTCAACATCACGCGGCCGTCCAGGGTCGGCACCTCGAGTTCGCCTCCGAGCGCCGCCACCACCATGGTGATCGGCACCTCGCAGTAGAGATCGTTGCCGTCGCGGCGGAAGATCGGATGCTCCTTGACGTGAATGCTGACGTAGAGATCTCCCGGCGGTCCGCCGTTCTCCCCGGGCTCGCCCTCGCCGGTCAGGCGGATGCGGTCGCCGTTGTCGACGCCGGGCGGCACCTTCACCTGGTGCGTCTTGCTGTCGCGCACGCGGCCCTGGCCGCCGCACGCCATGCAGGGATCGCGGACGATCCGGCCGGCGCCACGGCACTTCGGACAGGTCTGCTGGACGGAGAAGAAGCCCTGGCTCATGCGGATGTGGCCGTTGCCGCCACAGGCATCGCAGGTCACCGGCGAGCTGCCGGCCTTGGCGCCGCTGCCCTTGCACGCGGGACATTCCTTGGAGGTCGGCGTCTTGATCTTGACGGTGGCGCCGAAGACCGCCTCCTCCAGCGTGAGCTCGAGGTCGTACTGCAGGTCCGAGCCGCGGTAGGCGCGCGAACCACCGCGGCGGGCGCCGGCGGCGCCGAAGATGTCGCCGAACACCGAATCGAAGATGTCGCTGAAGCCGGCCGCTCCTCCAAACCCCGCGCCGGCGGCGGCCGAGGGGTCCACGCCCGCGTGCCCGAACTGATCGTAGGCGGCACGCTTGCGCTCGTCGCTCAGGACCTCGAAGGCCTCCTTGACCTCCTTGAACCTCTCCTCCGCAGCCTTGTCGCCCGGATTCCGATCCGGGTGCAGCTTCATCGCCAGCCGGCGATATGCCTTCTTGATCTCGGCCTCGGTCGCGTTCCGGCTGACCTCGAGCAGTTCGTAGTAATCGCGTTTCGCCATGGTTCGTCGACGTTATTGGCTCCGCTTCCGCCCCCGGGCCCCGCCACGGGCCGGCCACGCGTTGCACCAGCACACAGAGCCCGTGCAGGCAGCGCGCGCCCGCACGGGCCAATTCTTCGGCGAGGCGCGGCCCCGCCTCCTCACTCCGCTCACCGCATCACGGGCGCGGAGCGATGCCGGCGTTACTTGTCGTCCTTCACTTCCTCGAAGTCCGCGTCGACCACCGTGCCTTCCTCGGCCTTCGCGCCGGAGGAAGCCTGCGCCTCCGCGCCACCGCCCGCGCCGGCCTGCTGCTCGTTCGCCTGCGCGTAGGCGCGCTCGGCGATCTTGCCGGAGAGCTCCGCGAGCTTCTGCGTCCTGGCCTCGATCTCGGCCTTGTCGTCGCCCTTCACCGCGGTGCGCAAGGCCTCGATTGCGGCCTCGATGTCCTTCTTCTCGCCCTCCTGGACCTTCTCACCGAGCTCCTTCACCGACTTCTCGGTGGCGTGAATGAGGTTGTCCGCCTGGTTGCGGGCGTTCACCAGCTCGTGGAACTTCCTGTCCTCGGCCGCATGCGCCTCGGCATCCTTGACCATCTGCTGGATCTCCGCCTCCGAGAGCCCGCTCGAGGCCTGGATGCGTATCGACTGCTGCTTGCCGGTCGCCTTGTCCTTCGCCGAGACGTTCAGTATGCCGTTGGCGTCGATGTCGAAGGTGACCTCGATCTGCGGCACACCGCGCGGCGCCGGCGGGATGTCGGCGAGATCGAAGCGGCCGAGGGACTTGTTCGCCGCGGCGCGATCGCGCTCGCCCTGCAGGACGTGCACGGTCACCGCCGTCTGGCCGTCCTCGGCCGTCGAGAACACCTGCTGTGCCTTGGTCGGAATGGTGGTGTTCTTCTCGATGAGCTTGGTCATGACGCCGCCCAGCGTCTCGATGCCGAGCGACAGCGGCGTGACGTCGAGCAGCAGCACGTCCTTGACGTCGCCGCCCAGCACGCCGCCCTGGATCGCCGCGCCGACCGCCACCGCCTCGTCGGGATTGACGTCCTTGCGCGGCTCCTTGCCGAAGAGATTGCGCACGACCTCCTGCACCTTGGGCATGCGGGTCTGGCCGCCGACCAGGATCACCTCGTCGATCTCCGAGGGCGCGACACCCGCGTCCTTCATCGCCACCTTGCACGGCTCGATGGTCCGGTTGATGAGATCCTCCACCAGCGCCTCGAGCTTGGCGCGGGTGATCTTGACGTTCAGATGCTTCGGACCGCTCGCGTCCGCCGTGATGTACGGCAGGTTGACGTCGGTCTGGCTGCTCGAGGACAGCTCGATCTTCGCCTTCTCGGCGCCCTCCTTCAGGCGCTGCAGGGCGAGCGGGTCGTTGTGCAGATCGAAGCCCTGGTCCTTCTTGAACTCCTCGCACAGGAAGTCGATGACGCGCAGGTCGAAGTCCTCCCCGCCCAGGAAGGTGTCGCCGTTGGTGGACAGCACCTCGAACTGCTTCTCGCCGTCGACGTCGGCGATCTCGATGATCGAGATGTCGAAGGTGCCGCCGCCCAGGTCATAGACGGCGATCTTCCGGTCGCGCTTCTCGGCCTTGTCCAGGCCGAAGGCGAGCGCGGCAGCCGTGGGCTCGTTGATGATCCGCTTGACGTCCAGCCCGGCGATGCGGCCGGCGTCCTTGGTCGCCTGACGCTGCGAATCGTTGAAGTACGCCGGCACCGTGATGACGGCCTCGGTCACCGGGTGGCCGAGGTAGTCCTCCGCGGTCTTCTTCATCTTCATGAGCACGCGCGCGGAGATCTCCGGCGACGCCATCTTCTTGCCGTTGACCTCGACCCAGGCATCGCCGTTGTCGGCGGCGACGATCTTGTAGGGCACCATCTTGATGTCCTTCTGGACCATTTCTTCGGCGAATTTCCGCCCGATCAGGCGCTTGACCGCGAACAGGGTGTTCTTCGGATTGGTCACCGCCTGGCGCTTGGCCGACTGGCCGACCAGGACCTCGCCATCGTTGGTGTAGGCGACGATCGACGGCGTCGTGCGCGCACCCTCGCTGTTTTCGATGACCTTGGGCTTGCCGCCCTCGAGGATGGCCACGCAGGAGTTCGTGGTACCAAGGTCGATGCCGATGATCTTTGACATGTGCTCTCTCCGCGGACGGAAAATGATTGAGTTACGCGCCTATCTGGGGACGCGGCACGGCGATTTCAAGGGCTTGCGGCCGGATGGGCCCGCGGGTCAGTTCCTCGACCCGGCGACGATGACCAGTGCGGGCCGAATCAGCCGGTCATGCAGGCAATACCCCTTCTGTACCACCGTGACCACCGTGTTGGGCTCCGCATCGGCGGGCTGCACCGAGATGGCCTCGTGCAGTTCGGGGTTGAATTTCTCGCCCAGCGGATCCACCTCGACGACGCCGAGCTTTTCCATGGCCTGGGCGAAGGCCTTCCGCGTCAGGGCCATGCCCTCGCGCAGGGACTCGATGTCGGTCGCGCTCTCCGCGGCGGCCACCCCCAGGTCCATGCTGTCCTTCACCGGCAGCATCTCGACGATGAATTTCTCCTGGCCGTACTTGTGGGCGTTCTCGACGTCGCGGGCGCTGCGCTTGCGCACGTTTTCGGCCTCGGCCCGCGCCCGCATGAGATCGTTCAGGTAACCGTCCGCCTTGACCTGCAGGGTCTCGAGTTTTTGCATCAATTCCTCCACGCCCGCCGGTTCGGGGCCGGCGGAAATCTCAATGCCGTCATCGGGGCTGGCCATCTCGTCGGCGACCGCTTCGGCCGTCATCGCGTCTTTCTGCATCTCTGCGCTCTCGGATTTGGAACTCATTGCCTGCAGCCTCTCCTGCTGGGCGCTCACGGGCGCCCGTTCTCGTTACGCATGCGCTCAGCCCGCGCGGTCCCGAAACCACGCCCGGCCTTCCGGAAGATGGGACCTAGGTCAGGGATTTCAAGGCCGCGCCGAGCATCCGGGCGGTCAGGTCGACCAGCGGCACCACGCGCGAATAGGCCATGCGGGTGGGGCCGATGACCCCCAGCACCCCCAGGTTGCGCCCGCCCGTGCCGTAGGTGGAGGTCACCACGCTGTAATCGCTCAGCACCTCGTAGCCGGATTCCTCGCCGATGAAGATCTGTACCCCGCTGGCGCCGATGGCCTGGTCGAGCAGGTGCAGGATGTCGCGCTTCTGGTTGAAGGCCTCGAAGACCTGGCGCAACTTCTCGATGTTCGACAGTTCGTCGATCGCCATGAGATTGGTATGGCCGGTCACCACGAACTCGTCGCCGGCGCGGCTCGAAACGAAGGTCTTCTCCGCCATCTCGATGGCGGTCTGCATCATCCGGTCCATCTCTGCCCGCGTGTTCGCCATCTCCCGCACCAACCCCTCGCGCACCTGGTCGATCTCCCTGCCGGCGAAGGCCTGGTTGAGGTAATTCGCCGCCTGCTCCAGCTCCGAGGCGCCGTAGCTGCGCGCCGTGTGTATGATGCGGTTCTGCACCTCCCGCTCGTTGACGACCAGGATGGCGAGGACGCGATTGTCGCTGAGGGGCAGGAACTCGACCTGGCGCAGCGACTGGTGATCCGGGCGCGGGACCATCACGATGCTGGCCAGCTTCGTGATCTCCGAGAGCATGTTCGAGGTACGGGCCAGCAGCACGCCGAGATCGGTCTGGCTGGCGATATCCGCGTTCATGCGTTCGATATCGGTGGCGGTCGGCTCGCGAACCGCCATCATCGTGTCGACGAACAGCCGGTAGCCCGGCGCGGTCGGCACGCGTCCGGCCGAGGTGTGCGGCGAGCGGATGAGGCCCAGGTCCTCGAGGTCCGCCATGACGTTGCGGATGGTCGCCGGACTCAGGTCCAGACGCGAATCGCGGGCGAGCGTGCGCGAGCCGACGGGCTCGCCGTCGGCGATATATCGCTCCACCAACAGCTTGAAGAGCAACTGCCCGCGCTCCGAGAGCGCGACCGAGGGCGATTTGCGATGGATGGGCAGAGCCGTCATGTGGTCATCGAATCTAGCACTCTACCCTTGGGAGTGCAAAGCCGCCCGCGACGTCCCCCGGCCGCGGTTGGCGGGCTGGAGTGAAAATGCTAACTTGCCGTGAAAACATTCGCTTACCAGCACCGCGCCCGCACATGTTCAATCGCATCGGTCTGTTCGCCAAGAAGGGCGATCCCCAGGTCAAGCAGACCCTGGAGCGGCTGCTGGCCTGCCTGCAGGGACGCGGGGTGGACATCCTCCTCGATGACACCTGCGCCGCCCTGGTCGGAGACCTGGTCGCCCCACCGCCGGCCCCGCCGACAGCCGACGGCGGCCGCGAACTCGTGATCGTGGTCGGCGGCGACGGCACCATGTTGAGCGCGGCCCGCAACCTGTTCGAATTCGACGTGCCGCTGCTGGGCGTGAACCTGGGCCGGCTGGGCTTTCTTGCCGACCTGAGCCCCGCGGACATCCCCGTTGGCATCGAGGCGATACTCGACGGCCGGTACACCGAGGAGCTGCGCATGTTGCTGCGCTGCGAGGTGATCCGCAACAGCGAGGTCGTGGCCACCAGCAATGCCTGCAACGATGCCGTCGTGCAGAAATCCAACACGGCACGGCTCATCAGCCTGAGCACCTACATCAACGGCCGCTTCCTGCACAGCCAGCGTTCCGACGGCCAGATCATCGCCACCCCGACGGGCTCCACCGCCTACGCCCTCTCCGGCGGCGGACCGATCCTGCACCCGGCACTGGATGCGGTGGTGATCGTTCCCATCTGCCCGCACACCCTCACCCAACGCCCGATCGCGCTGGCGGGCAACAGCCGCATCGAGGTGCTGGTGAATACCCGCGAGCCGGACCGGGCGGAGTTCACCTGTGACGGTGAATCCATCTGCACCCTGCAGCCCGGCGATCGGGTGCACATCGTCAAGCACGAGCGCACCGTGCGGCTGCTGCACCCGGCGGGTCACGATCACTACGCGACCCTGCGCGCGAAGCTCAACTGGGGCACCGACCCCTGCTGAGAATCCGGTCGGGCGACCTCGTGCTGCGCTACCTGCAAGTCAAGCATCTCGCGGTCATCGACGAGGTCGAATTGGAGTTTGACGGCGGAATGACCGTTTTCACCGGCGAGACCGGCGCCGGCAAGTCGATACTGATCGAGGCCCTGGGGCTGGCCCTCGGTGACCGCGCCGAGAGCAGCATGGTGCGCGCAGGCTGCGAGCAGGCAAGCATTTCCGCGATCTTCGATCCGCTGCCTGACACCGCCTTCGCGACGCTGCTGGAGCAACACGGAATCGAGCGCGAGGAGGAACTGGTCATCAAGCGGCAGGTGGGCAGCGACGGGCGTTCGCGCGCCTTCGTCAACGGGTCGCCGGTACCCCTGACGGTCCTGCGCGCCATCGGCGAGCGGCTCGCGGACATCCACGGACAGCATGAGCATCATTCCCTGCTCCGCCGCGACGCGCAGCGGGGATTGCTCGACGAGTTCGGCCATCATGAGCAGCTGCTCGACGCCGTCGGCTCCGCCCATGCGCGTCTGCGAGTGCTGCAGCAGCGGCTCGTGCAGCTCGAGGGCGCCTCTGGCAACGCCGAAGGCGAGGCGGACCTGCTCCGCTACCAGGTCTCGGAGTTGAAGGCGCTGCAGCCGACCCCCGAGGGCATCGCGGCTCTGGAAGAGGAGCATCGCCGCCTCGCCAATGCCGGGCGCCTGGCCGAGGGATGCGGGCAGATCCTGGACCTCCTGAGCGATGCGGAGGACAACGCGCAGGTCATGGCGGATCGCGCCGCGCGCGAGGTCAACGCGCTCGCCCGTCTGGACGCGCGCTTCGCCGAGGTCGCGGCCATGCTGGAGGCCGCCTCGATACAGCTCGGCGAGGCGGCGCTGTGGCTGCGCCACTATGCCGGCGGGATGGATGCCGACCCCGAGCGCGTGGAACAGATCGAGCAGCGGCTCGCCGCGCTGCACGACCTCGCGCGCAAGCATCGCGTGCCCGCCCCGGAACTGCCGGCGCAACTGGCACGCCTCGAGCAGCGTCTGTATGAACTGGAGCACGGCGCGGAGCTGCGTGAGCAGGTGCGCCGCGACCTCGAGACCGCACTGCAGGAGTACGACGAGGCGGCGACACGGCTGCACGAGGCGCGTGTGCAGACGGCGAAGAAGCTTGCCGCGGCGGTCACGCGCAACATGCACGAGCTCGGCATGCCGGGCGGCAAGTTCGCCGTCGGCGTGGAGTCCCCGGGCGCCGCCGCGCGCACCGCGCACGGCAGCGACCGCGTCGAGTTCGAGGTGACGGCCAATCCCGGACAGCCGATGAGACCTCTCAACAAGGTGGCCTCGGGCGGCGAACTCTCGCGCATCAGCCTTGCCATCCAGGTGCTGAGCGCCAAGGGCAAGCGCGTTCCGTCATTCGTCTTCGACGAGGTGGACGTCGGCATCGGCGGCCGCGTGGCCGAGATTGTCGGACGAATGCTCCGGGATTTGGGCGGGGACGGCCAGGTGCTCTGCGTCACGCACCTGCCGCAGGTGGCGGCGCTGGGCCACCAGCACATTCGCATCGAGAAGGCCGTCGACGACGGTACCACCCGGATCGAGGCATCGTCGCTCGGGAGCGAGGCGCGAGTCGAGGAACTCGCGCGCATGCTGGGCGGAGTCACCATCACCAAGCAGACGGTCGCCCACGCGCGCGCGATGCTGGAGGCGTCCGCCACAGGCTAGGCGGACGGGGGGTCCCAGGGCGGGTGGGGCGGGATCGGGATGGGGGTCAGTTCTTGCGGCTGGCGCACTGCCGGCACTTGCCGTAAAGGACCAGCGAGTGCTCGATCAGCTCGAAGCCATAACGCCCGGCGATATCGCGCTGATGCTGCTCGATGACCTCGTCGACGAACTCCTCGACCTTGCCGCACTGCATGCAGACGATGTGGTCATGATGCCGGCCGCGATTGATCTCGAAGACGGCCTGGCCGCTCTCGAAATTGTGGCGGCTGACCAGACCGGCGGCCTCGAACTGGGTCAGAACGCGGTAGATGGTGGCGAGCCCGACGTCTTCCCCGTGATCCAGCAGCGCCTTGTAGACGTCCTCGGCCGTCATGTGGCGCGGGTCGGCCCGCTCCAGGATCTCCAGTATCCGAAGACGCGGCAGCGTCGCCTTCAGGCCGGCCCGCTTCAGCTCTTGTGAATCCATAGTCGATCTTCTTCTGACCGCGATTGACCGGGGACAAGAATGTCTGGAATCGGTCTGCAGTATAGCGGAAATCGGCGGGGTGGGACCCTGTGGCGAGGCCCCGCGGCGACGCCCGCCCGCGGGCACACCGAACCTGGATGCGGACTCGCGGTCACACTCAGCGTGGTCTTGAACATCCACGCGGGTTACCATACCGTCCCGAACTTCCCGTCTGTTCCCGCATGCATCCGAAGAATTCGACCCCGACGTTCGCACTGGTCACGCTGACGCTTGCCCTGACCGCGGGCTGCAGCCGCACCGGCATACCCTCCCCGGCCGATCTGCCCATCGTCTACAAGATCGACGTGCAACAGGGCAACCTGGTGACGCAGGACATGCTCGCGCAACTCGAGCCCGGCATGGACAAGACGAAGGTGAAATACGTCATGGGCACCCCGCTGGTGACGGACACCTTCCACGCCGATCGTTGGGACTACATTTATACGATGCAGGAGCGTGGCGGCAGACGCACCCAGCGGCGCGTATCGCTGTTCTTCACGGACGGCAAGCTCGCGCGCGTGGAGGGCAACGTCAAACCGGCAGCCGGCGCGATCGCGCCCAGCGCCGAGGCGCAGGCGACGACGGTGGAGGTGCCCGAGGCGGAAAAGTCGCTGGTCGAGAAGATGAAGGGCACGGTCAGCGGCGACGAGCAGGAGTCCGGCGGCAAGGCCGCTGCGACGGAGCCCGCCGCGACGGCCGCGGTCGACGGCGGCACCGCGGAATCCGTCGCCGCCGAGGTTGGGGGCGATCAGGGCGAAGCGGCGGGTGAGGGCAGTGAATTCGCGGTCGACAACGACGCGGCGGCGGGCAGGAGCGCGGAATCCGGCGGCGAGGCGGCGGCGCGCGGCGATCCGCTGCTACCGCGCTTCCAGGCCGAATCCGATCTCGAGAATGCCGTGCTCACCGACGAGGCGCCGCCGGCCGAACCGCCGGCCGTGGCCGCAGAGGCGGCGACCGGCGCGGATGCCACGACCGAGGAGGGCGGCGGCGCCGCCGGTGGCAAGGGCGATACCGGCGCGGCGACGGAGGTGACCATTCCCGATGACGCCCCGAAACCGCCGAAGAAGGGATTCTTCCGCCGGATACTGGAAAAGGTAGGCGTCGGCGACAATGAAGGCGGGGAATACGAATCCGCCGACCCGAAATACCGGGACCCGTCCGACCCCGAGACGCAGTGACCCTGCCGAAGTTGCGCCCGTGCAACTTGCGGCGGCCCGATCTTCACCTTACGCCCTGATTTGTGGTGCCATTCGCATATTGCCTTCGAGAGATTTTGCGACTATACAACTATCGTCCGGGCGATGATCGGCTTGTGGGGCCCGCCGTTCGGGCGTGAACGTCTGGGGGAGGGTTCGGATGTCACACGCTGCATTGTTCGCCGGGCGCGCGTCAGCGGAGGCCGCATGCGCCTGAGTCACGCCGAGCAGACCCATCTGGGTATCGGGATCCGCTCCCACGGCGCGGATAGCTGGCCGGAATTGTTCGCCTCGCTGCGCGAGCGCATTCCCGCCATCCGGCGCGCCGTCGGCGGCGACGCGGAACTCGGGTTGTGCCTGCAACTCCCCGCACTCGCCGCCTTCGAGCTCTATGACCCGGCGAACCTGGCCGACTTCCAGGGCTTCCTCGACGAGGAGGGTTGCTACGTTTTCAGTCTCGACGGACGCGCCTTCGGCGCACGCGGCATACCGGCCGACAGCCGTTGGGGCAACCAGTTCCCGGACTGGCGCGACATGCGGCGGCTGGCCTACACCAACGTCCTCGCCGACATCCTCGCCGAGCTGCTGCCGGAGGACGTGCCTTACGGCAGCATCAACACCCTGGCCGTCGCCGGCCGCGAGACGATCGAGATCAACGAGATACCGGCCGCCGCGCGCAACCTGATCCGGTTCGCCGCCTACCTCCACTTTCTGAAGCAGACCAATGGCAAGCACATCGCGCTTGCCCTCGAACCGACCCCCTGCTGCCTGCTGGAGACGGGGGCGGAAGCAGTGAAGTTCTTCCGCGACTATCTGTATTCACCGGTGGGCGTGGCGCATTTCGCCGGGGCGTCGGGGGTCGCGGCGGCGGAGGCCGACGAGCAGCTCCGGTCGCACCTCGGCCTGTGCGTGGACACCAGCCACGCGGCGGCCATGTACGAGTCCCCGGAGGCCTGCGTTGAACGTCTCCGTCGCGCGGGCATTCCGATCATGAAACTGCAGGTAGCCTCGGCACTGAGCACGCGCAATGCCGAGTTGACCCGCCGGCTGCCGGCGGCCGGAGAGCTGGCAGACAGCCCGGTCGTGCAGCGGCGGGGCGACGCCCTGCTTCGATTCCTGGACACCCGCACCGCATTCGCCGGACTGATCGAGGCGACCGATGACGACCGGGAGTGGCGCATTGCCTGCCACGCGCCGGTGTCGCAGGCGGAGGTGGCGCCGTTCGAGACCACGCAGCCGGTGACGCTGGGGTTCCTCACCATGCATGCGCGCGATCCCCTCACCGGTCACATGGAGCTGGAGATCGACGGGACCTCCGACGGCAGATCGTTAGCGGCCACGCGCTATGCGCGCGAATTCGCCTGGACGCTCAATGCGATAGGCCAGCCTCGCCGCGCCTCCGGCGACCCTGCGGCAGAGACCCTGAAGGCGCGCCGCAAGAAGAGCCCGACCCTGCGGATTACCGGCTAGCGCTGCCGCGCGCTCACCTGCGGCCAGGCTGCGCCGCTCTTGCAGTCGCGCGCAACCGCCGCGCCTCCTTCGGATCCACGCGCAGGGGGCGGTAGACCTCGATCCGGTCACCCTCGCGCACCGCGTCCTCCAGCGCGCACAGCCTGCCGTGGATACCGACGCGATTCACCGCGAGATCCACGTCGGGAAACCGGTCGAGCAGGCCGGAGATCTCTATGGCCTCGCGCACGCTCGTTCCCGGCCTCACCTGTAGCGGGAGGCTGACCTGCTCCGCGGGCGTCGCGTAGACGACCTGCACCGCGATCCGCTCAGGCCTGGCAACCATACAGGTCGCGGGCGCGGGCGCAGAAGGCGTCGATGAGCGAGCTGGAGATCGAGTGAAACGCCTTGCCGAAGGTCATTGCCAGCAGCCTGCTGCTGAACTCGAATTCCAGGTGGAGCGCCACGAGGCAGCCCTGCCGCGCCGCACCCACCGGTTCGAAGCTCCAGTGCCCGTGCAGGCGCCGGAACGGGCCGTCGACCAGTTGCATGTCGATGCGTTCGCCGTCGCGCAGCCGATTGCGCGTCGTGAAGGCCTGTCGTATGCCGCTGCGGGCGAGCGCCACCCGCGCGGTCACGTCATGCTCCCCACGGGCCAGAAGCTTCACCTCGGTGCACCAGGGCAGAAACAGCGGATAGGACTCGATATCGGCGACCAGGGCGTACATCTGGCCGGCGGTGTACGGCACCATGGCGCTCTTCTGTATCTTCATCATGACGCGGCGGTGAGTCTCCTCCGCGCCGATTGTCGGTGAAATCCACCCCAATTCTCAATCGCACGGGCGAGCCCGGGGGCCCGAGCCGCCGCTCCTGCCGACCTAAAGCAACCGGCAGTCTTGCCGCTACTCCACGCAGGAACGCAAACGGCGTCGTTCCGCCCCCAGGAAGCCCGCATGCAATCTGCCGCCAGGACGACCGTCCCAGCGATACCCGAGAAGATCGGCCGATTCCGGCCGACGCGGGTCATCGGCCAGGGCGGCCAGGGCGTGGTGTATCTGGCCAGGGATCCCGACCTCGACCGCCTGGTCGCGGTGAAGACCCTTACGCGCCGCTGCGCCGACCCGGGGCGCATGGTCACGGAGGCGCGTCACGCCGCCCGGCTGCAGCATCCGAACATCGTCACTCTGCTGGAGATCGGCACGCACGAGGAGTTGCCCTTTCTCGTCTACCAGTACGCCGAGGGCACGAGCCTGAAGCAGACGTTCGATGCGCGCCAGCCGATCCCGCCGGCACGCGCCATCGCGCTCATGCTCAGGATACTCGAGGGCATCGCGCACGCGCACCGCGCCGGCATCCTCCATCGCGACCTGACGCCGGGCAACATCCTCATCGACAAGGACGGCAATCCGCTCGTACTGGACTTCGGGATATCCAGCCTGGTCGGCATGTCCGCCACCGGCAGCAATGTCCTGGGCACACCCAACTACATGTCGCCGGAGAATCTCACCGGGGGTGAGGTGGGGCCGGCCGCCGACATCTTCTCGCTGGCCGTGATCCTGCACGAGATGCTCACCGGCCACCCCCTCATCGTCGCCGACAATCCGATGACGGCGATGTACAAGGTGATGAACGAGACCTTTCTGCCGCCGTCGATGGCCAACCCCGCCGTCGACGCCCCGCTCGACGAGATCGTCATGCGCGGCCTGGAGCGGGATCCGGCGCGTCGCTACGCGAACGCGCAGGAATTCATCGAGGCGCTGAAGGGCTACGTCGATCCACAGGTAGCCCCGCGCGAGCTGGACGGCAATACCGACGGCAACAGCGCCGTGGATTTTCTCCTCCGCCGCCTGAGCCGGCGCCCGGATTTCCCGGCCATCTCCCGCCACGTCGCCGAGATCACGCAGAAGACGAGCAAGAGCGACGACACCCACGCCAACGAACTGGCGAACGTCATACTCAAGGATTTCGCGCTGACCTCCAAGCTGCTGAAGCTCGTCAACTCCTCCGTCTACCGCCACGGCGGCGGCTCGGCCATTACGACGATAAGCCGCGCGGTCATGATCCTCGGCTTCGAGCAGGTGCGGCAGGCCGCCCTGAACCTGACCATGTTCGAGCACCTGAAGAACGCCGAGCAGGCGCAGGACATGCGCAACTCGCTGCTGAACTCGTTCTTCAGCGCGATGGTCGCGCGCGATCTGGCGAGCGGCACCCACGGCGTCAGCGGCGAGGAGGTATTCATCGTCGCGCTCTTCCTTCGCCTCGGCAAACACCTGGCCATCTTCTATTTCCCCGAGGAGTACCGCGAGATCGAACGCCAGATCGCCAACCGGGGCCTGAGCGAGCTGAATGCCTCCAAGGAGGTGATGGGGGCCTCCTACGTCGAGCTCGGCGCGGCCATCGCCAGGCAGTGGCAGTTGCCCGACCTTGTGATCAGGGGGATCAACTGCTCGGCATCGACCGCCGGCAGTCAGCCAAACTCACCGGCCGACCAGGCCGTGGCGATCGCCGCGTTCTCCAACGAGCTCGCCGAGGTCTTCGCCCGTGGCGGCCCCGATGTCGCCGCAAGTCTCGAGACGCTGACGTCGCGCTACAAGCGCACCCTGAAGATCAATGGCGAGGAGCTCAAGAAGGTCGTCACCGTGGGCATGGAGCGGGTGACGGAGTACGCCCGCATCCTGAACATCAACACGCGCGACAGCGCGCTCTGCGCGAGCATCAGCAGGACCACCGGCAGACCGATGCCCGCGACGGACGCGGTGGCATCCGATAACGCGGCGAACGCAGGCGGCGCTGCAGCCACGGCGCCGAGCGCCGGGGAGAGTGACGACGCAGCGATGAAGCGGCGGATGCTCCTCATCAACAGCATCTCCGAGATTGCGACCACGGTGATGGGCGAGTACAACCTCAACAACGTGCTGGTGATGATTCTCGAGACCCTATACCGCGGCGTCGGCTTCTCCCGCGTGCTGATGGTCGTCAAGGACGCCAGGACGCACGGCATGCAGGCCCGCTTCGGCTTCGGCGAGGGGATCGACGAGCTGATCCCGAAGTTCCGCTATACGCTCGACGGCGGCTCCGACATATTCGTCGAGGCCGCCACCACGGGGCGGGAATTCGTGGTGGTCGACACGGGCGCCCCCGAGTACCAACAGCGCATCCCCGCCTGGTGCCGCGGCCTGACCGCGCCCCGCGCCGTGGTGCTGCTGCCCATCGTCGTCAACAAGGCGGTCATCTCGCTCATCTACGCGGATTTCGCCACCGCCAGCACCCGCATCTCGGTGGAGGAGATCAAGCTCTTCGCCACGCTGACCAAGCAGGCCGCACTCGCGATCCACCAGAAGTCGCAGCGCAGATAGCATCGCCGCCCGCGCCGTGGGGCCTGTATAATTGCGGCCCCTCCCGCGAACCACCTTGCGTTGTGATGGCCAGGAAAGAGGAAAAAGCCCCCAGCAGCACCATTGCCCTGAACAAGAAGGGCAAGCACGATTACTTCATCGAGGACCGCTACGAGGCGGGGATTGCGCTGGAGGGCTGGGAGGTGAAGAGCCTGCGCGCCGGCCGCGTGCAGCTGCGCGATTCCTACGTCATCATCAAGGGCGGCGAGGCCTATCTGTTCGGTGCGCTCATCACGCCGCTGCCCACGGCCTCCACCCACATCACGCCGGACCCGCAGCGCACGCGCAAGCTGCTGCTGCATCGGCAGGAGCTCAGCCGCCTGATCGGCGCCGTCGAGCGCCGGGGCTACACGCTCATCGTCACCGCGCTGTACTGGAAGAAGGGTCGGGCCAAGGCGGAGATAGCGCTGGCCAAGGGCAAGCAGGAGCACGACAAGCGCGCCACCATCAAGGAGCGTGACTGGCAGCGCGAACAGCGCCGCCTGCTCAAGCACGGCTGACCGCGCATACGCCCCACCGCCCTGCCAACCCCGGTGCGGGCCGCCCCGGGGGTCCGGCGCTGGCGACGCCAGCGGCTGGCCCGGCGATCTCGCACTGCCAGCCCGGCTGGGCCGCGCTGGCGACACAGTCCCGGGTGCAGGGGTGCTCGGGGCCGCGAAGTCGCCCACGACCGCCCGCAACTTTGTTACAGTAGCGCTGTCTGACGTTTCAGTTCCCGGGGGCGACCTGGCTTCGACGCGGGTTTGAAACCTCAAGGGGCATGCCGAGGGGCAGAGCACCTCGTAAATCCAACTGCAAAATACATAGTTGCCAACGACGACAACTACGCCTTAGCCGCTTAAGCCGGCTAACCTTCGACCCGGTCGTGCTTGTGCGCTGGACTCGAAGGTCATCCACACAAGATCGTGACGAGGCACGCCTGGGGCCGAACTCACCAAAGCAGTACAGGATCGCCACGTGGTCCCCCTGCCGCTCGGAGGCGCGTGGTCAAATCAAAGAGACGGCTACGCATGTAGAACCTTAGGCGTATGGCTTGCGGACGCGGGTTCGATTCCCGCCGCCTCCACCAATCCGCTGGTCTGGGGAGACCTCCCCAGACCACGCCAGTTTCACTGTCATCAAAGGCTTGGCACCAAACCGGTGCATCCTAGGCTACAGACCGCGTCGGTTCATTCTGAACGTTGGTTGGCCGCAACGGCCTCGCAGCGCGGGCCTACCGCATCGCTTTTGCCGTGCCCGAAGGCCTCATCAGCGACTGTTTGGCGTGGCGGCAACGTCCTCCCGGCGAAGATTGGCGCCGATGCTTCGGGTCCTTTCCGACAATCGAATGCGGCTGGACGTATGTGAGAGAATCAACTGTTGCAGGAACTGCAGGGCGGTCGAGCTTTTCACTCGCAGACGCGAACGGGCGGCAGACCGAAAAGGCGGCCTGGAATACCTCCAGGCCGCCAATAGCCAATACATGCGAACAAGATGCTAGTTCTGACTCGCCGTCGACATAATTGGTTTGCAGGAGGTTCCCGCCGGTGTCATGCCGCTGCTGGAACGCATGACCGGTGAGGCCGGGGACGATACGTACGACACCGGAGCACGGACTGTCGGATAGTGCATAGTCAAGTAGTCAGGAACATACCGAGCGTCTGGGTTCTTTACGCCGCGCTTGACGAGGTATGGATCTGTGAAGGTACCGTAGTTTCCAGGCTGTACATGGTAGCTCACGTCCTTGGTTCCTTTGCCCGCATTCGCCAGATATTTCCCTGCGTCATTCCAATTGTTGCCATCTAGGTTGGCGTAGAATTTGATGTCCACAAGGACCCCATCGCACAAAGGCGTGATTTCCTCGTATTGTGTCGGCCACGCCGACCCTCCGGAGGTATCCGGATACCGGCCCCAGTCTCCACCCTTGAGCGGGCACGCACCACCACCACCATACGACGCACGGTCAGGATGGTGTACGCCATACAGTGGCGTCCCGATGACTCGCTCGAGCTTGGGGCCTTGCGTCGTGGCGATATTAAACCTGGGTCTCTGTGTCACGATTGTCTTTAGCTTGTGCAGCCCACGTTCCCTGAGTGACTGATAGTACTCACCGTAAGGTCGTACGTATCTCAAATCATTGTTGTCCTCGTTATCGTATACCGCGAGCACGAACAGATAAGGATGATTGAAGAACGGCCGTTCCACAAGATAGTACTCTGCTTTCGTCTTGCGAGTATCGATCGGTTGCCAATCAAGGTACGACGAGTCATGCCCCTTCTTTCCGACATTGATCCAGCTACGTGCGTCTGGGAAATGATCAAGACGGAGAACCTTGGTGTAATTTTCCTTGATATCGAGTCCGGCGCGCTTCCCAAGAGGGCCGACCTTGTTTGCTCCAGGCTGATCGAACGCAAACGTCATCGCCTCCACCGCGTGCGGATAATCATTCTCCGACATGGTGCAGTAGAAGCTCGGCAGCTCGATAGGTGCGTGCCGAACGTATTTGCCCCCGTACTTCGCATGGGTAATCGGCAAATCGATGTAGTTCAACTTCCCGTCCGAGACCCTCTGATCAGGATACCGATAGAAAGCCCAGTCCTCGGGACGGTCATAACTGCTGTAGCTCGACTTGATAATCGCCAAGTTGGCCGGATCACTGAGGTCGGCGCCCTCGGGAAGGGCAGGCTGGCCGCTCTTCAGATACTCGCGAATGGTGCCGGCCTCCTGCATGCGCCACAATCCATGCTTGCCTTCTCCGATCATCGTGAAGACCTGCTCGACCACGTTGACGAAGCGATACGTGTAATTCGTCTGCATGTAGCCAACGTAGAATGGCAGATGTGGTATCAGCGAATGCGTCGTTTTGGGCCGTCCACTGGCGCCCATCATCTTTTCTTGCTCGGGTGGAATGATCTGATCGGCCGTGTAGAAGAACGGATCCGTGTTGATCAGGTCAGATTTTGGATCGGCAGCATGGACATTGCCTGCCGCGAGGTACAGGGCCGCACACACCGCGCCCGACAGTTCGGATAGCTTAATTTTGGTCATGTCTCATTCCTCCACTCCAGACACTACTGAGTGTTCGTGGTCTACATGTTTGATTTGGTGCGCCGCTTAAGCGCCGCCCATTTCGCGGTTGCCGCAGATGAATCCCAGTCCGCTGTCGTTCGATGAGAACTCGATTGTTGCGCCCTTCGGAAAGTACAGCACATCGCCGGCGTCGGCCGTGACAGTTGTTTCGCCATCGGACACCGTAATAGATCCATCGAGTATGATCTTCGCCTCGTCATAGTCATACGTGTACGTCAGGTGCTTGCCTTTCTCCATTCTGAAAAGACCACAGGTGATGGGCGCAGTCTTGTCGGAATTGCCCACAAGGTCCCGGAGAAACGCATTGGTACCTTCCACATTCATCGATGGGAGTTCGAGTTTGCTCGCCCCGTCTATGTACTGCAGTTTGATTTCGGCTGCTCTTGCCACCGAGATACTGGCTGCCGACACGAGCGTCGCACTAACCACAATCAGGACTGACGTCTTCATGGTAATGGCCTCTCCTCTGGTACATGTGGGTCGATTTCGAAACGTGGTTGCACCTCACCGCCAAGAATGTATCGTCGCGATGTAAATGCGTTGTGGTATTCCGCTAGAAGATGTGGCACGATTTGTTAAAAGTTGTTAAAGGACTCCCGTCATGAGGCAACTGCCTCCGCATATCGTCATCGTCGAAGACGATCCCACGACGAGGACCAAGCTGGCCGCCTATTTCAAGGTCGAAGGCTATCGTGTTAGCACGGCAGAGAGCGGCGCTGCCATGCGCATCGTTCTCGCGGATCAGCCGGCGGACCTCCTGATGATCGACATCAATCTGCCTGGAGAGGATGGACTTCGTCTTACTCGAGAGCAGCGCGAACGCTCAGAGGTGGGAATAATTCTGGTTACCGGTCGTACCGATGTCGTGGACCGAATCGTCGGGCTGGAGATGGGCGCCGATGATTATGTGACAAAGCCCTTCGATCAACGGGAGCTGCTCGCGCGCGTCAGGAATCTTATTCGCCGAGTGCAGATGAGCCGCGTCGATTTCGCGTCGCACCGCGCGCGGAGGTTCCTCGACTGGACTCTTGATCTGACTCACAGGACATTGAAGGGAAAAGACGGTAGGTTCGTCGATCTCACTCGTGCGGAGTTCGCTGCACTTGCATTGCTTTCCGGACATCCAGGGCAAGTAATGTCGCGCGAACGCATCTTGCGCGAAATAGCGCATCGCGACTGGGATCCGTCCGATCGAACAGTCGATGTCGTAATCCGCCGCTTGCGGCAGAAACTCGGTGATGATTCGCGCCATCCCCGAATCATCGTCACTTCCCACGGCGAAGGCTATCTATTCGTCGCCACCCTGAGGTGAGGCCATGACCTCAGATCTCGCCTCCGCAATCGCGGCACGGTATTGACTCTCACACCGTGCAATCAACTCCCGCACCATGCTTTCCTCGTGTTCTTTTGCTGCGCGTTCGAGCGCCTCGGCGGCATACAGAAGCGCATTGAAACCGACGGACGCCGCAGTGCTCCGTGTTGCGTGCGCGAGATTGACCAGCTCTGCGAAGTCTCCGTTATCCAGCGCCGTCCGCATGGCGCTCAGCCTTGGCGGGAGGGTTTCCTCGACGGTTTCCAGCAGCAGTTGAGTCGTCTCAGGTCCTAACGCGCAGAGGTCTTTGCGAAAACTCTCACGATCAAGATTCACGGGCAGCACCGTTCGTATTGCATTACATAGACTCTCCGGTGTCATCGGTTTGCTGACAAAGGCGTCCATACCGGACGACAGATAGTGCTCCACCTCAGCCGTGAACACGTGGGCCGACATCGCGACGATTGGCAACGGGCAATATACCGCTTCGCGAATCTTATGAGCCGCCGTGATACCGTCCATTCCAGGAAGGCCAATGTCTAGGAAGATAAGATCCGGAAGCCATCGCCGGGCCAATGCAACCGCCTCGTAGCCGTCAGCGGCCGTGCTCACCGTGTGCCCTAGGCGTTCGAGGAAGGTGCCAACGACAATTCTCGTCGCCTCGTCATCCTCGACAACCAGCACCCGAAGAGACCGGCCTACCGTACCTGTCGCGCCCGCCGGCGATTTCGTCATCGCCGCAGGCACAGTCGTCTTCCGCAAGGAAATGGTAAACGCGAACGCGCTGCCCTCGCCGGGTCGCGACGTCGCGGATATCTGTCCGCCCAAGGCTTGAACGATTCTCCTCGAGATCGCCAGCCCAAGCCCGCTGCCGCCAACTCGTCGCGTGATCGACGTCTCGACCTGCGAGAACGGCTCAAACAGGCGGTGCTGCTCGGATTCCGGGATACCAATTCCCGTGTCCCTAACGACGATGACCACAGCCTGGTCTTCCCCGTCATCCGCAACGAGCTTGGCCGAAACGTCAATATGTCCATTGTCCGTGAACTTGATCGAATTGTTGACCAGATTGAATACAACCTGCCCTAGTTTGCCGGGATCGCCGCGGTGATGTTCCGCAAGTTTGCCGTCATACCACAACGCAACCACGAGATCTTTACATTCCGCCGATGGTCGCATGAGTTCGACAATACCTGTCAGAACCTCGCGCAGGCTGAAGTCGATACTCTCGATCTCTAACTTTCCGGACTCAATCTTTGAGTAATCGAGAATGCTGTTAAGAATACTGAGCAACGCTTCCCCCGATCTCGTCGCAATGGATAACTGCTCGCGTTGTTCCGTGCCCAGAGGTCCGTCATTCAGTATGCGAAGCATTCCGAGTATGCCGGTCATCGGCGTACGAATCTCGTGACTCATTGTAGCCAGGAAGTCCGATTTTGCTCGCGTCGCGACCTCGGCCCTTTCCCGTTCCGCCGCGTGCCGTGTAACCTCCTGCTGCAGCTGCGCAGTGCGCTCGTTGACAAGCTCCTGCAAATGTTCACGATGCAGTCGCAGTTCCTGTGTGTCGCGCTCCCGCTCTGCTTCCAGGACACGGCGTCGCTGCGATTCGTCTCGAAAGGCAATCACGGCATTGGACAGTGCCCGCAATTCCCGGATCCCCTCTTCCTGCACTTCCACGCCGAGATCGCCACTCGTGAGACGCTGCATCGCGTTGGTCAGTTGCGTCAGTCGCCGCACTACGCTGCGTTCGACATAGAACCAGACTATGAGCACCGACAGCCCTACAGCCACCGCCGCGGAAATTACCAATACGTATAGACCGGCATCGACCGCGCGCTCAGCCAGTGTGGCCGTGGATCTCGCGAACGCCTCGGATTTCCGCAGCATTTCCTCCGCGATGCGGTTCATGTTCGCTGATAATTCCCGATTACCCGCGGCAACTTCATCGAACTCCCTATTGAGCGCGATTAAGCGCATGCGCTCAGGGAATGGCGGATGATTCCTTGATGATGAAGGTTTGGGCGTCTGTAGCACCGCAAGAAACGTTGCGGCCTGCTGACGACGGGCAGGGTCCTGAATGCTGGCGATGCGCCGCCGGACTACGCGGAGATGGTCCTGATAGCTGTCGGCAATTTCTTTGACTTCCTCGATATCATCGGCGCGCGTCAATCGATGAATGAGCAGCGCTAGTTGAGAGCTTCGAAAGCGCAGTTCGGACATCCGATCGAGAAGGTAGATGTCGTCTTCAATCAGACGATCCAGGGCACCGTAAACCTGTTCGCGATCACTGGCGCTATCGACAATCTCGTAGAGGCTGGATACAACGGCGGAGGTCGTCGCCCTCGCGTTAGACACCAGTGTTTCTGAAAGATCGAAGATCGCGGTGGCCGCCGCGATCGCACGTTCGGCGTGTTGGGTAAATTTCACCTGCAACTGGATTCGCTCTTCAACGAGGCGATTTTGAGCTGACAGATTGGATACCAAGGCATCGACGGTATTGGCTACGTTGTCGACCAGATCAGGATCCACAGATGAGAACGCTACTTCATTGACCGACTTGCGAATCTCGCTCGTGAGCACCTGCAGGTCCGCCTCCAGGCCGGCGCGTGTGCTCTCGTCCGCGGCAGAGCTCCATCGCGGTGCGGCGGCGACAAGCCGCGCGGTTGCCTCAGCGATGTGCTGTGTGGCGGCCACCGCCGGCAGCGCCTTTTGAGTGATCAGCGACTGTGCCTGAGATACCTCGCGAAAGATGATCCACCCCGCGATGCCGGAAGACAGTGACAGGCCCGCAACGCCAAGAAATGCCACGAACAGTCTTGCACCGATGCCGATCCGGGAGAACATTGCTGTACCCTATACGCGTAGGCCGATAGGTTGATGATACATCCAGACAGGAGGGCCGAACGAGGCATATGAGAAATGCACTGCTGGCAATAATGGTGGGCATGGTTCTGCCGTTGCAGGGTCAGACCGATCAGTTCTGGTCCGTCGATACCTGGACATCTCCCTTTGACTACGGGAGCAGTTCGAGAACCATCGAATATCAGCCGTTGACTGCCGCCACAAGGCCTTGGCGCATCTGCGCCGCATATCCTCATATCAAGGATTCCTACTGGCTGTCGGTGAATTTTGGCATGGTCGAGCATACCCGCGCGCTTGGGCTGAAGCTTCGGGTGGTCGAGGCCGGCGGTTATCCCAACCTGGAGCGTCAGGTAGCGCAGATTGAGGAATGCTCCCGCGATGCTGATGCGGTCATAGTGGGGACGGTCTCTTTCGACGGCCTGACCCCGCTGATTCAGCGATTGTCTCAGACCAAGCCGGTAATTGCGGCAGTCAACGACATCAATAGCGCAGGCATAACGGCCAAGGCCGGGGTCTCGTGGGTAGCGATGGGGGCGGCAGTTGGCGAATACCTGGCACTCAGGCATCCCGCAGGACAGCGGCCGGTCAGGATCGCCTGGTTCCCCGGGCCCAAGGGAGCCGGCTGGGTGAAATTCGTGGAGGCGGGGTTCTACCGCACGCTCAGCGAGAGTTCTGCGGAAATTGTCGCGGTGAAATGGGGCGACACCGGATTTGAGTCGCAGCTGTTGCTACTCGAGGAGGTGCTTGAGGAACATCCGGACATCGATTACGTCGTCGGCAGCGCAGTAACGGCCGATGCCGCCGTAAGCCTGTTGCGTGCGAAGGGTCTTACGCACCAGATTGGAATACTCGCAGATTACTTCACCCATGGAACGTTTCGCGCAATCAAGCGCGGCAAGGTATTAGCCGCGCCAACCGACTCGCCCGTCATGCAAGGCAAGATCGCAATCGACATGGCGGCCCGAGCGTTGGAGGGTTCACTGAAGATCATTCATGCCGGGCCGACCATCCGAATAGTCGACCAAGGGAACGTAACCGATCTTGACATCGAAGACAGCCTCGCTCCTGCATGGTTCAAGCCGACATTTGTCGTGGAATGACTTCAAATCGGCGGCGTATTGAAACATGAGCATGCAGTATGCGTTGGAGCGATAGTACGTCGATATCGAGTGTTCCGCAGAGCGTGCTATGTCGCGATGGCACTCAGCAAACAAGACCGCATCGGTATTTCCGAAGACACCCGTATAGGGGAACAGGTCGCTGGCAGCCAACCGCTCCCTCCCTATCTGCCAATTCCACCACCGAGCCCAAACTCACCACGGTACCCCAAGACTCCATCGGTGCCGCCTGCAGCCGCCCCCGCTTGCCCAACGTGAACTGCTCAGGGTCTCGGAACATCACCGTACAGACACAACAACTGAAGAACGGCGTCCGGTGCGGCGGCTTGCCGCCACGCAGCACTATCACTTGCTCGTAGAAATGTCCGCCGCAAAGTGGGCACCGGAATCGTGGGTAGTCCGTCAGGTGCGCGCGGAAATAATACTGTACTAATGTACAGTAGCAAGTACGGCGTACGTAGCGTCGGTGTGGTCTAGGCCGACATTTTCGCGCGGGGTGACTCACCCTGTTGAAATCGCCGGAATATCTCCTCGTGGTGAACAGCCGTATCAGCAGGAGCGGCTACTCCGATACGTACCTGGTTGCCCTTAACCCCGACGGGTGACCTCGATGGCCTCACCGATTCTGATGGTTTCGCCTGCGCGGCGGGTGAGAATGAGCATGATGCCTCCTTGCTGGTTGGTGGACGTGAATCCGGGCTATCTGCCCGTGAGTGAGAAACTACTGCTCCCGCCGACAGTGGGTTAGCGGGGGCTATTGAACGTGGGCATCATTTCACGTTAGCCCTTCTTCGCCGTGGACGTGGGAGTGAGGGTAACGCTGAGGGCGGTATCAGAGGTGGCAAGGTCGAGATCGGCCTGAATCCTTGCTAATCTGAGTGACAAGCGGGTGTATCAAACTCGTGACCGCATCGAACCCAGACTCGATATTACGACCATTACAATCAGCGAGTTAGGCGGATAGCTGGTGGAGGTAGCGCCTCCCGCCGCCTACACCATTCTCACCAGGCCCAACCATCACAGGTTGCGCTTCTTGCTTTCCCGAGCGCGCCCGCTGGCGGGGTCTCGGACCCCGCCTCGCGAGCGCCGCCCCTTGCGATCCGCCGGTCCCGCCCGATCCAGGGCCTCTCCTCTCTCCGCTTGCCGCGGTGGTCTCGCGAGCATTCGCGAAACCAATTCCCCTGTCGTTGAACAGCGCGATGTCGCTCGCACCGTTCGGGCCGATGCCCCCTGGCTCGAACTCCTCTACTGGCAGGCTGAGCCCCTTGATGGCCGCCACGCCACTGTGGTGGCTCGCCGGCACCTCACGTTCCAGCAGTGCGGCTGCGCGGGAACGCGACCGAAAAGCGCGTCATCTAATGGTCGGGATCACGCGCGACCAAACATCGCCGACCGGCTCGGTGCCTGACCCATCCGCGCGTACCCGCCGCGGTTCGCCGACTAACGAAATGGAGCGAGGACACTAAGATGCTCAACTACGCAATTGCTGCCTTTGCCATAGCCGCCGTTGGCGGCGTAGTCCTGGCCACGCGAGTGCTGCGTGACAAGTTCGCACCTTGGGCGTTGTCGCTACTGCACGCGCTACTCGGGGCGGCGGGTCTGGTCCTGCTGATCGGCATGCTGGTGCAGGGGAACGCGCCACAGAAGGTGCTGGTGGGCTTCGGGCTCATGTTGGTCGCCGCACTGGGCGGTTTCTTCCTCGCTTCCTTTCATTTGCGCCGGAGGCTGCCGCCCAAGGCGGTCGTGGTCGTACATGCCGGCATCGCAGCGGCAGGCTTCCTGACGCTGCTCAGCCTGCTGTTCTGACGCCATGCGCCATCCGCTGCATCCAGCACTGGTGCACTTTCCCGTGGCCTGCTGGACTTTGGCCACCGCTGCCGACTTCGCCAGCCTTTGGCTTGGCGAAGCGGCGTGGCGCTGGTCCGGCGGCCTGCTCGTGGTCGGCTGCGCGACAGCCCTGGCCGCGATGCTGGCGGGGATGATGGAGTTGTCGCGCGTCGCCGATGGCGCGGCATTGCGCGACACCTATCTGCACATGACGGCGATGCTTGCCGCGTTCATGCAGTACGCCATCAGTCTGCTGCTGCGGCTCGATTATCTGCAATCGCTGGCCCCAGGCACCGTTTCTCTGCTGCTGGATGCCGGCGGATTCGTCGCATTGACTGCGGGCGGCTGGCTCGGCGGCCGTCTGGTGTATGGCCACGGCGTGGGCGGCGACAGTGCATAGGCGCCGTCTCCGCGTGCCATCCGCAGATCGCGGCGACAGGAAGCCGTTCGCCGGTTCCCGATCTGACTTCGCTCATCCGTCCTCGACCAGGAGTTCTTCATGCCCGCACGTACCCCCCTCGCAGTACTCAAACCAGAAGATGCTGCGGCCGGAACCAAAACTTCCGATCGCATACGCCGACGGATGATCGAGGCAGGGCAGCGCTTCCACGCCAACGACAATATTTCGGCGTTCATTCGCGAGGGTGAACTGGACGAGCTACGCCAGGAAGTGGAAGGCAGGCTGCGCGAGGTCCTCCAGGCGCTCGTGATAGACACCGAAAACGACCACAACACCGCCGATACCGCGCGGCGTGTGGCCAAGATGCTTGTCCACGAATCGTTTCGCGGCCGCTACGAAGCTGCGCCCCCGGTCACGACATTCCCGAACATCTCGCGCTTGAACGGGCTGTTGATCGTGGGGCCGATCAAGGTGCGCAGCGCCTGCTCCCATCACCTCTGTCCGATCCTCGGCAGGGTCTGGGTGGGCGTCATGCCCGATTCGTCCTCCGCCCTCATGGGGCTGTCCAAGTACGCGCGCCTTTGCGAGTGGATCATGAGTCGTCCGCAAATCCAGGAAGAGGCCGTGATGATGCTCGCCGACGAACTTGAACGGCGCATGAAGCCGGACGGGCTGGCGGTGGTCATGGAGGCCAGTCACTTCTGCATGCATTGGCGCGGTGTCAGGGACGATGACTCGTTGATGACCAGCTCCATCATGCGCGGAGCATTTCTGAAGAACGCGGCGCTGCAGCGAGAGTTCCTGAGTCTGCTCGGCAAGCCGAGTCACTGAATAGGAGTGCGGAAATACCGATCACGACCCAAATGCCGTTGCGGTCGCGGGGGCCGGCGCGCACCAGCCGTCGTCCGGGTTGCGAGGTGCCGCCAGACCATCGTTCAGGCTTTACAATTGAATGGGCCGGAGGGCTGAAAGCAAGGCATTCCTGCTGCCCTCCGGGTAATGGCTCCGGATTGCCCGACGCTGCGGCAGGTGCGGCCGGGAAGCTGGATCTACCCCCGGCGGGAACGCCGCCGGCACTCGCGGCATCCAATACGCACCTGACCACTCTCTCACGTGAGGCCTCCGTGCTCACCGCTACCGCAACAGACTTCAAGAACCTCGGCGACACCGCCCTCGCGCAACACATCGCCGCGGGTAACACGATGGCGCTGGAGGCGCTGATGCGTCGTTACAACCGGCCGCTATACCGCGCGGCGCGCAGCATACTCAAGGACGACGCCGAGGCCGAAGACGTCGTGCAAGAGACCTACATTCGGGCCTACAAGACCATACGCAACTTTCGCGGCGATGCGAAGCTGTCCACCTGGCTCACCCGCATTGCCATCAACGAGGCGCTGGCCCGTGCGCGGACGTACAGGCGCCGCGCCGAGATCATTGCCCTCGGCGGCGATGCCGCGCCGATACCCGAATCGGCAGAGGATCTCCCGATGCCAGAGGACGTCGCCGAAACTCCTGAAAACGCCGCATTGCGGGCGGAGGTTCGCCGCCTGATCGAACGCAGGATTGATGGCCTGCCGGCGGTGTTCCGCAGCGTATTCGTGTTGCGCGCACTGGAAGAAATGACGGTCGAGGAAACCGCCGCCTGCCTCGGCGTGCCCGAGGCCACCGTGCGCACCCGCTATTTCCGCGCCCGGGGCCTGCTGCGTGAGGCGCTGGCGCGTGAGATTGATCTCCACCTCGAGAGTGCCTTCGGCTTCGATGGCGCGCGCTGCGACCGCGTGGTCGCTCGCGTGCTGGCGCGGTTGCGGAACTCCACCACCATCGCCCCGTGAGGCCGCTTTGCACCGAGGACGTTTGCACGCGAGCCAAGCGGTACAACCTGAAATTCTTATCCCTCCCCGCGACTGGCGCCGATCAGGACGATCTGGAAGAGCACGCCGATGACCGTGTCGGAGTCGCCATGGGCTGATCGGCGGGGCTGTCCAGCATCAGAATTTCGCTGGGAACTGGCGATCCCCTGGCCGGCACCTCACGACGCCGGGGTGGATGACTGAGCATCAGTGACGGCTGTCCTGCCGACGGATATCCTGTCTCGCCGCCACCCGCGCCGTGCATGGCGCCCGGACGCTGATATCGCCGGCGCGGTGGAGGCGGCCGGGACGGCCCCCTCCCGCATGGGTCGGGCGCCGCAGCGCTTCATTACGAGACGGATCCTGACGATGAGCGAGAGACGGCAGGTCAGCATCGACCGGCTGCTGGTCGGACGTTGCGTTCCTTTCGGGCCGAACGGCGAGCCCAGCGGTATCGACAAGCGCTGCGTCACGGGGACCGTGCCGCTGGGCGCGCTCGGCCTCGCCGGCGACGAGCAGGGTGACCGGCACCACCACGGCGGGCCGGACAAGGCTCTGCACCACTACGCCGCCGAGCATTACGCCGTATGGCGCAGCGAGCTTCCCGATGTAGCCGAGGCGCATTGGCGGCCAGGGGCGTTCGGCGAGAATCTCAGCACGGTCGGTCTCACCGAGCATGACGTCTGCGTCGGCGACCTCCTCCGGCTCGGCAAGGCCCTCATCCAGGTCTCGCAGGCACGCCAACCCTGCTGGAGGCTCAACGTACGGTTCGGGCGACCGGACATGTCGCGGCTCGTGCAGGCGAGCGCGCGCACGGGCTGGTACTACCGCGTGCTGGAGAACGGCGAGATCGCGGCAGGGATGGCCATGCAGCTGATCGAGCGCCCGCACCCGGAGTGGACGTTGGCGCGGCTGCTGCACCATCTGTACGCCGACCCGCTGGAGCCGCAGGCACTGGAGGCAATCGCGAGGCTGGACGTCCTGCCGCAGTCCTGGCGGCAGCTTGCCGAGCGCCGCCTCCAGACCGGGCGTGTCGAGGACGGCTCGGCCAGGCTCGACACGCCGCCGGTCAGGTAATCTGCCCCACCGAAAGGCTGGCCACGCGCACGTCTGAGTCTTGCCAGCGGGATCCGCGCGCCCCTCTTCTCGTGCGTCACGCCGTCGCGAATGTTGCAGAGGCGCCTGAAGGCCGGAATGATCTTCTCGTCCAGAGCAACCACGATGATGACGGTCTGGAGCCGGCATGGTCATTGAAGATGCGAATGACCGCCTGTGCGCGGGTGCTGTCGAGAGGTGCGGTGGGCTCATCGGCGAGGATCACGGGGGGTGGCTATGATCTGCAGGACGGCAGAGGAGTTCGGGAATCTGCGGCTGGCCACCATTGCAGACGCCGCGCTGCTGGCAGTGCTCGGCAATATCGCAGGCGAGGGGCTCCCGCTTCATGTCTGGGAAGGCTTGGCCGCGCCGGACGAAAGCGCCTGGGACGTGGGACGCCGGCGCGCGGCGCGCGAGGAAGGCAGCTTCTCCTACCGCAACGCCACCATCATCGAACACGGCGGCCAGTGTGCCGGCTGTCTCGTCGGCTACGCGATACCGGACGCCCCGGCATCCATCCCGCAGGAGCTGCCCGCGATGTTCGTCCCGCTCCAGGAACTGGAGGGCCTGGCGCTCGGCACATGGTACGTGAATGTGCTCGCGGTCCTGCCGCAGTTTCGCGGTATCGGCCTGGGTACCCGCCTGCTCCAGCGTGCCGAGGCGAACGCGGGCGCACTCGGGAAACACGGGCTGAGCGTCATCGTCTCCGACGCCAATGCCGGGGCGCGGCGCCTGTACGAGCGCTGCGGTTACCGCGTGACGGCGTCGCGCGCGATGATCAAGAACGGCTGGCGCAGCGATGGCCGCGATTGGATCCTCCTGGTCAAACGGGTTTGAGATCATTCGCGCGCGCAGGCCAGCTTCGAGGAGGACGCGGCAGTCGTCCATCTCCACAAGGCGCCGGGTAGCGGCCCGCGCCGACCAGTGACGCACGCCGCGTACAGTTTCCGGACCGCCGGTCGATACTGGCCATGGCCGCCGGCGATTGCCGGTCTGCTAGACTCGGCGTCGTGCGGCAGTGGACAGACTGGAGGGCAGGACATGGGCGTGGCAGCTTTCGTCGTACTGGGCGTACTGGTCATCGTCGCCATCTACGGGGTTTCGCTCTACAACGGCCTGGTGGCGGTGAAGCACAACGTCGACAAGGCCTGGTCGAACATCGACGTGCTGCTCAAGCAGCGGCACGAAGAGCTGCCCAAGCTGGTGGAGACCTGCAAGCAGTACATGAAGTACGAGCAGGACACGCTCGAGAAGGTCATCAGGGCCCGACAGTCGGTGGCCGCGGCCCAGGGCGCCGGCGACATCAAGGCCCTCGGACAGGCCGAGACGGCGCTGCGCGCCGGGCTCGGCCAGCTCTTCGCGCTGGCGGAGGCCTACCCCGACCTGAAGGCCAACGACAGCTTCAGGCATCTGCAGGCACGCATCTCCGAGCTGGAGAACGCGATCGCCGATCGGCGCGAGTTCTACAACGAGAGCGTCAACATAAACAACGTGCGCATCGAGCAGTTTCCCGACGTGCTGCTCGCCGGCATGGCAGGCGCCCGGCCGCGCGAACTGCTGCAATTCGCCGAGGAAGAGAAGAAGGACGTCGACGTCAAGGCGCTTTTCGGCTGAAGCCCTCGCGCAGTCGTAGCCGCGCCACCTCCGCCGCCCGGGTGCCGCAGACATGCTGGCCGATCTCGCACAGAGTGTGGCGCGCGCCGAGCCGGGGATCTGGTGGCTCATCGGATTCTGCGCCCTGTTCTCGGGCTTCGGATTCCTGCAGTACAAGCGGGGTCTGCACCGCTACCGGCTGATAGAGAACATGCCGCGATCGCTGCTGCGATCCGCGGCGCAGGGTTACGTCGAGTTGCATGGAACAGCCCGCCTGTTGCCGGGCGAACCGATCCTCGCCCCCCTCTCCGGCAAGTCCTGCGCCTGGTTCAGCTTCGCGGTTGCGGAGCGGCGCCGCGACAGCAACGGCAGGACCAAGTGGGTGACCGTGGAACGGGGCACCAGCACGGACCATTTCCAGCTCCATGACGACACCGGCGATTGCATCGTCGACCCGGACGGCGCCGACGTCATCGCCGTGCACAAGGACCAGTGGTACGGAGACAGCCGCCGGCCGCTGGCAGGCCCGCCGCCGAGACAGGGCTGGTTCAGGAGCGGCCGCTACCGCTATACCGAAACACGCCTGCACGAGGGCGAGGAGCATTACGTGCTCGGCACGTTCCGCACCGAATCCATGCGCGTTGGCACCGATGCCGCGGTCAGCGAGCTGCTTCGAAAGTGGAAGCTCGACCAGGCCACGCTGGTCCATCGATTCGACACCGATGGCGATGGCAACATCGATTCCGCGGAGTGGGAGGCGGCCCGCGCTGCCGCCGGTGACGAGGCCCGGGCGCGCCTGGTCGCCGAGGCCGCGATCCCGCCGCTGAGTATGGTGCAGCGTCCGCCGGAACCGGATCGGCCGTACATCATCTCGGCGCTGACACAGACGCAGCTCGTGAAGCGCTACCGCACGAACGTCTGGACGGGAATGGCGCTGTTCCTCCTCTTCGGCGCGGCCTTCGTTTGGATGGCCGGCGTGCGTCTGTCGG
>JAJVHZ010000005.1:36984-53920 GCA_022072255.1 Gammaproteobacteria bacterium
TACATCATCTCGGCGCTGACACAGACGCAGCTCGTGAAGCGCTACCGCACGAACGTCTGGACGGGAATGGCGCTGTTCCTCCTCTTCGGCGCGGCCTTCGTTTGGATGGCCGGCGTGCGTCTGTCGGGCTGAGCGCGCTGCCCGCGGCCCCGACGGGAACGCGAGGGAGCCCTGCGAGGTCGTGGCGCAGCCCCGGGGCCAGGCCGGAAAGAGTCTTTTGCGCGGCGATCTGCCGGTGCAACAGGCGCGTGCTAGGATGCGCCCGGGATTGTATGGCCGCACTGTCAATTCAAAGAGGGAAACATCCATGACCACGAGGTTCCCGTTCCTCCTGTCGCTGCTGGGCTGCGCGATGATCGCACTCGCGAACGACGAATCCGCGACGGGTTATGACATCACCGACGCGGATCGGGCCCTGATGATGGAGAGCGCAAATGCTTACAGCAGTTGTCTGCACGAGAAGTCGGACGCGCTGATGTCGAAGATCGACGACGTGCGCGTGATCGCCGACACGGCGATGCAGGAATGCGAGGGCGTGATGACGGAGCTCGACACCGCGCTGGCGGCGCAGGGTCTGGCGGAGGATTTCCGCATGGGCTTCATCCGCCACACGAAGAACAGCTCGGTGCGGCGGCTGCTTCCGGAGCTGATGGCCCGCCGATCGGCGGAATCGGCCGCAGGCGAAGCCGCGGAACCCTAGGAAGTGCCCTCAGGGAAGGGCGTGAGGCGCCAGTTCGCGCAGCGCCCGCCGGTAGACGGCGCGCTTGAAGGCCACGACCTCCCGCAGCGGCCGCCAATAGTAAACCCAGCGCCAGGCGTCGAATTCCGGTTTGTCGCCGGCGTCGAGGCGAACCCGGCTCTCATCCCCCGTCAGCCTGAGCACGAACCAGCGCTGTTTCTGACCGATGCAAAGCGGCCTGCTGTGGCGACGTACCAGATGCGAAGGAAGACGATAGAAAAGCCAGTCACGCGTGCAACCCATGACCTGGACGTCTCCGGGGGTCAGGCCGACCTCCTCCTCGAGTTCCCGATACAGCGCCTGCTCCGGCGTCTCGTTCGCGCGGATGCCGCCCTGCGGGAACTGCCACGCCTCCATGCCCGCACGACGTGCCCAGAACACGCGCCCATGAGCATTGGCCAGGATGATGCCGACGTTGTGCCGAAAGCCATCGGCGTCGATCACATCGGAGGCATCGCTGATGAAGGCGCTGGGCGTCATGACAACGAAATTTTTCCACATTTCCGCCCCGTTCAGCAACGGACGCCGAGAATCCCGACCAATGCTGGTACCGCCGCATGACCCTGGCCCTGTTTGACCTCGACCACACCCTCATCGACGGCGACAGCGAGGTCCTGTGGGGCGAGTTCCTGGGCGAACGCGGCTGGGTCGAGCCTCAGGAATATCGGCGCGAGGCGCTGCGATTCTTCGATCTTTACAAATCCGGACGCCTGGACATGAACGAGTTCCTCGATTTCCAGCTGCATTTCCTCTCGCAGCATCCGATGGAAACGCTGCTGGCACTGCGGGCCGAGTTCGTCCGCGAGAAGGTCGAACCGATATTGCTGCCCAAGGCACTCGAGGTTGTCGCCGACCACCGCCGCCGCGGCCATACGACGATCATCATCACGGCATCCAGCCGTTTCATCGCCGAGCCGCTGGCCGGGCTGTACGGGGTCGATCACCTGATCGCCACGGAGCCGGAGATCCGCGCTGGCCGCTATACCGGCAGGGCCGACGGAGTCCTCTCCTACGCCGCCGGCAAGGTTACCCGGCTGGAGCGATGGATGGAGCAGCATGGCGGCACATGGGCCGGCAGCTGGTTCTACAGCGACTCGCACAACGATCTGCCGCTGTTGCGGCGCGTCGAGAACCCCGTGGCGGTGGATCCCGACCCGGTGCTGGCGGCGGAGGCCGCCGAGCGCGGCTGGCAGGTGATCTCCCTTGCGGAATGACAAGGATCGAGTGCCGGCATGCCGGGCCATCTTGGCCCGACGCGCCGGTTGCAGCCGGTCCCTAGCCTAGGATCTTCAGCACGGCGTCGCGCTCTTCCTCGAGTTCCCTCTGTGTCACAGTCATCTTGGCGCGGCTGTAGTCGTCGATGGACAGGCCCTGGACGATGCTCCACTCCCCGTTCTTGCACGTCACCGGGAACGAATACACGAGCCCCTCCGGTATGCCGTAGCTGCCGTCGCTCGGGACCGCCATGCTGGTCCAGTCGTCCGCCGGCGTGCCGAGCGCCCAGTCGCGCATGTGTTCGAGGGCGGCGTTCGCTGCCGACGCCGCGCTCGAGGCGCCGCGGGCGGCGATGATCTCCGCGCCGCGCTTGGCGACCTTCGGGATGTAGGAGCCGTCATACCAGGCATGGTCGAGCTTCGATTTGACGGTCGTACCGTTGACCAGCGCGTAGTGGACGTCTGGATACTGGGTGGTCGAGTGATTGCCCCAGATGGTGATCTTCCTGATCGCCGTCACCGGCACGCCCAGCTTCTGCGCAATCTGGGCCACCGCGCGATTGTGATCCAGGCGCGTCATGGCGCTGAAGTTGCGCGGATTCAGATCCGGCGCGCATTTCATCGCCGTCCACGCATTGGTATTGGCCGGATTGCCGACCACGATGACCTTGACGTTGCGGCTGGCATGATCGTTCAGCGCCTGGCCCTGCACCTTGAATATGCCGCCGTTGGCCGCGAGCAGATCGCTGCGCTCCATGCCCGGGCCACGAGGTCTGGCGCCGACCAGCAACGCATAGTCGGCATTCCTGAACGTGACATTCGGATCATCGCTCGCCTCTATTGAATGAACCAGCGGGTAGGCGCAATCGTCGATCTCCATGACGACTCCCTCCAGCGCCTTCATGGCCGGTGTGACCTCCAGCAACTGCAGCACGACCGGTTGATCCCTGCCAAGCATCTCGCCGGCGGCGATCCGGAACAAGAGTGAATAGCCGATCTGGCCGGCCGCGCCGGTAACGGCAACTCGAACGGGGGCTTTCATCAACGCTCCTCCATCAGGATGAACTTGTTTCTCTCGGCGGACAGGCACCGTGGTGCCATGGGTGATTCTGCGCGGTTGTCGGCCTTCCGGGCAACCAGAAAAAAGAAGGGAGCGCGTTGCGCCCCCCTCGGAATTGCATCACTGCCGCGGCATCGGGGGATTATCCCCGCTGCCCGATCGGCACGTACTCGCGCTGCCTGGAGCCCACGTACAACTGGCGAGGCCGGCCGATCCTGAAATCCGGATCCTGCATCATCTCCAGCCACTGCGCGATCCAGCCCACCGCACGACCAAGCCCGAACATGACGGTAAACATGGATTCCGGGATGCCCAGCGCCTTGAGGATGATTCCGGAGTAGAAATCCACGTTCGGATACAGCTTGCGCTCGATGAAATACTCGTCCTTCAGCGCGAGCTCCTCCAGTTTCAGCGCTATATCGAACACCCTGGCGTTGACGTTGGCCGGCATGTGCTCGAGCAGGTCGTGGCAGACCTTGCGGATGACGCGCGAGCGAGGATCGAAATTCTTGTAGACGCGGTGGCCGAACCCCATCAACCGGAAGGTGTCGTTCTGGTCCTTGGCGCGGGCGATGAACTGGGGGATGTTCTCGGGTGTCTTGATCTCGTTGAGCATGTGCAGCACCGCCTCGTTGGCGCCGCCATGGGCGGGCCCCCACAAGGTCACCATGCCGGCGGCCATGCAGGCAAAGGGGTTGGCGCCGGCGCTGCCCGCAAGTCGCACGGTCGAGGTCGAGGCGTTCTGCTCATGATCGGCATGCAGGATGAGCATGACTTCCAGCGCCCTCACAGCCACCGGGTCCGGCGTGTAGGTGTTCATGGGATGCGAGAACATCATGTTCAGGAAATTCTCGACGTATCCCAGGGAGTTGTTCGGGTACACGAACGGGTGACCGATCGCGTACTTGTAGCACTGTGCCGCGAGCGTGGGCATCTTGGCGATGACGCGCTTGGCGGTCAGGTCGCGGTCCACCGGATCATTCAGATCGAGGGCCTCGTGGTAGTACGAGGACAGCGCGCCCATCACGCCGACCATGATCGACATCGGATGCGCATCGTACATGTAGCCCGAATACATGTGATTCACGCGCTCGTGGACGTTGCTGCGGAACTTCACCTGGTACTCGAACTCCTCGAACTGCGTCTTGGTGGGCAGTTCACCGTACAGCAGCAGGTAGCAGACCTCGAGGTAGCTGCTGTGCTCGGCCAGCTGCTCGATGGGATAACCGCGGTGAAAAAGCTTGCCTTCGTCTCCGTCGAGGAAGGTGATGGAACTGCGGCAGGCCGAGGTGGTCATGAAACCCGGGTCATGGGTGAACATGCCCAGGTCTTTGTAGAGGTTCTTGGTGTCAATTACTCGCGGCCCGTAGGTCGGCACCAGCACGGGACACTCAGAGGTCTTGCCCGTGGCGTTGTCCGTTATCGTGACGGTTGGTGTGGTCATTCAGCCCCCAAGTTCTAGTTGTATTTCCTACGGATCCTGCGGCGCTATCGATGAACGTGACCGTAGCGCGTGGCCGCGTGGCCCGGCGGCGTAGGATAGCTTGGGGTTGCGCGTCGCAGCAAGCCAGCATCGGTGCTACCGGAACAGAAAATGCATAGCTCTTCTCAACGCCTGTACAGGCCGAGCCACGGCCGTCCCGCCCGGAGACCCGCACACGCGCACCACCCGCCGCCGCGATTCGCGACAACCGACTGTAACCGGGCGATTTTCCGGTACGATGCTTGCTTCTGGTGCAACGCAGCACTTGTAACGAACCGTACTTGGCGCGCAACATACTTATCGGGTTACGGACGAAACAGCGAGCCAGCATCAACTATCGTTCGCAACACTGCAGTTCCACGCTGGAACCGGCGCCGCCCTCGCAGTGAGATGCGGTCCCGGAGGTGAGGGGTTACAAATGGGAAACGAACGCCCTGGCTTTCTCTATAGCGCCAATACGCCCTATATCGAAGGCCTGTACGAGGTTTACCTGGAGTCCCCGGATGCCGTGCCCGAGGCCTGGCGGCGGCAGTTCGACGCCTGGCAACGGGAGATCCGGCCCGGCCAGCCGGACCGGATTCATAGCCGCATTCAGGCCGCACTGCTGCACCCTGCAATCCGGCCGTCGCGGACGGCGGCGCCGGCCAGCGTAACCGACGACCGGTTCCGCAAGCAGGTCGCGGCACTTCAACTCATCAACGCCTACCGGTTCCGCGGCCACCGCGCGGCCGACCTCGACCCGCTGCGCCAGTACGATCGCCCGGAGGTCCCCGAACTCAGCCTGGCCTTCCATGGACTGTCGGAAGCGGACATGGATACGGTGTTCAACACCGGCTCGCTGTTTGGCCCGGAGGCGGCCAGCCTGCGGGACATCATCGCGCAGTTGAAGCAGACCTACTGCGGATCAATCGGCGCGGAATACATGCACATAAACGAGACCGCCCAGAAGCGCTGGATACAACAGCGCCTGGAGCCCGCGTCGGTGCGCGATGTGATCAGCGCCGCGAAGCAGCGCCAGGTGCTCGAGCGGGTGGTCGCGGCAACCGCCCTGGAGGAGTACCTGCACACCAAGTACGTCGGGCAGAAGCGCTTCTCGCTGGAAGGCGGAGAAACCCTCATCCCGCTGCTCGACGAGGTCATCCAGGTGGCCGGACAGTCGCAGGTCCGGGAGGTGGTCGTCGGCATGGCCCATCGCGGCCGCCTGAACGTACTGGTCAACATCGTCGGCAAGATGCCATCGGAACTTTTCCAGGAGTTCGAGGGCAGGAAGAACGGCAGCGGCTCCGGCGACGTGAAGTACCACATGGGCTACTCCTCGGACATCGTCACCGACGCCGGACCGGTGCACGTGACGCTCGCCTTCAATCCCTCGCACCTGGAGATCATCGACCCGGTAGTCGAGGGATCGGTCCGCGCGCGCCAGGATCGCCGCAACGACATCGCCCGCGACCAGGTGGTGCCGGTGCTCATCCATGGCGATGCCGCGTTCGCGGGCCAGGGCGTGGTGATGGAAACGTTCAATCTCTCGCAGACGCGCGGCTACACCACCGGCGGCACCCTGCACATCATCGTCAACAACCAGATTGGCTTCACGACCTCCGATCCTCTGGATTCGCGTTCCACCCTATACTGCACAGACGTGGCCAAGATGGTGCAGGCGCCGATATTCCACGTAAACGCCGATGATCCTGACGCCGTCGTATTCATCGCCAAGCTCGCGCTCGACTTCCGCATGGAGTTCAACAAGGACGTGGTCATCGATCTGGTCTGCTACCGCAAGCACGGCCACAGCGAGGCTGACGAACCCTACGCGACGCAGCCCATCATGTACCAGCGCGTGCGCGCGCACCCCGGGATCAAGGCACTGTACGTGGAGAAGCTTCTGCGCGACGGGGTCATCACCGACCCCGACGTCGCGGCCATGACGCGGGAGTATGTGCAGAATCTCGAGAACGACATCCCCGTCTCGCGCACGCTGGCCTGCGACATCGAGTACCGGAACCGGACCAGCTTCGAACCGTACAAGGGCGGCAGCTGGCGCACGCCTGCCGACACGACGCTGCCGCTGGAACGCATCCGCGCACTCGCCGCGCGCCTCACCGACTACCCGCCCCATTTCAAGCTGCACAAGGCAGTGGCGAAGCTCACCGGGGCGCGCCGCGAGATGGCCGCCGGCAGCATTCCGTTCGACTGGGGTTTCGGCGAGACGCTGGCGTACGCCAGCCTGGTCGATCTCGGCCATCCCGTACGCCTTTCAGGACAGGACAGCGCCCGCGGGACGTTCTTTCATCGCCATGCCGTCATACACAACCAGGAGGACGGCGAGACCTACCTGCCGCTGCGTCACGTGAGCGCGAACCAGGCGACGTTCCTGGTCATCAATTCCACGCTCTCGGAGGAGGCGGTGCTCGCCTTCGAGTACGGCTACGCGACCTCGGAGCCCAACGCCCTGGTGATCTGGGAGGCGCAGTTCGGCGATTTCGCCAACGGCGCGCAGGTTGTCATCGACCAGTTCGTCGCTGCCTGCGAGGCGAAATGGGGGCGATTGTGCGGCCTGGTGATGCTGCTCCCGCACGGCTACGACGGGCAGGGTCCGGAACATTCCTCCGCACGGCTGGAGCGCTACCTGCAACTGTGCGCGGAGGAAAACATGCAGGTGTGTTTCCCCAGCACTCCGGCGCAGATGTTCCACATGTTGCACCGGCAGGTCCTGCGGCCGTACCGAAGGCCGCTGGTGGTAATGAGTCCGAAGAGCCTGCTGCGGCATCCGCTGTCCGTGTCCACGCTCGCGGATATCACGGATCGCGGCTTCCAGCTCGTCATCGAGGAGATCGATCAAATCGAAGCCGGCCGCGTCAACCGCATACTCGTCTGCAGCGGCAAGGTCTATTTCGATCTGCTGGAGGCACGGCGCGCCCAGCAGATCGACGATATCGCCATCGTGCGCGTCGAGCAGCTTTACCCGTTCCCGCGCGAGGAGCTCAAGCAGGCAATCGAACATTATCCCAACGCGAAGGAAGTCGTGTGGGTGCAGGAGGAACCCCGCAACCAGGGGGCAATCGCGTACCTGCTCGAAGGACTGCACCTGTTCAGCTGCCTGCACGAACCGCAGCAGCTCGTGATCGTCGCGCGCCCCTACTCGGCATCGCCCGCGGTGGGCTCGCACGTCAACCACGTGGAACAGCAGCAGCAGCTGGTTTCGGAAGCGTTGCGGCTGAGCCGTCGCGGCGCGCAGCAACCCCAGAAGAAGACCGCCTGAGGCGCAAGGAGAACTGCCGTGCTCGTAGAAGTGAAAGTACCGGTCCTGGCAGAATCCGTGGCCGATGCCACGCTGATGGAATGGCAGAAACAGCCGGGCGAGCGTGTGCGCCGCGGCGATCGGCTCATCGATCTCGAAACGGACAAGGTGACGCTGGAGGTCGCGGCACCGGAGGACGGTGTGGTGAAAGAGATCCGCAAGAAGAGCGGTGAGTCCGCGACCAGCAACGAGATCCTGGCGGTCATCGACACCGACGCCGCCGCGACGGCGTCTGCACCGGCTGCCGCCGCGCCCGCCACCGCTCCGCGGCGTGAAGCCGCTGAGCCCAAGCTCAGCCCGGCGGTGCGCAAGCTCGCGGCCGAACACGCGGTCGATGCCGCTCAGTTGCCCGCGGGTCGCGAAGGACGGGTCACGAAGGCTGACGTGGTGGAGTACCTCAAGCGCGGGCCCGCCGCCTCCCCGCTCGCGCTCACCAACGAGGAGAGTTCGCAGATACTGCCGCCGATGGTCAGCGAGCCTCAGTCCGCGCCGGTGCGCAGCGAGCAGCGCGTACCCATGAGCCGCCTGCGCAGGCGCGCCGCGGAGCGCCTGCTTGCCGCCCAGCGGGACAACGCCATCCTCACCACCTTCAACGAAATCAACATGCAGCCGGTGATGAGCCTGCGGGAGCGTTACCGCGATACGTTCGAGAGGACGCACGGCGTGAAGCTCGGATTCATGGGTTTCTTCCTCAAGGCGGCGGTGGAGGCGCTGAAGAAATTTCCAGTCATCAATGCCTCGATCGACGGCGACGATATCCTGTATCACAACTACTTCGACATCGGTGTGGCGGTCAGCGCTCCGCGCGGCCTGGTCGTGCCCGTCCTTCGCGACGTCGAGCAGCTGAGTCTGGCCGAGGCGGAGAAGCAGATTCGCGATCTCTCCGAGAAGGCCCGCAGCAACGCACTGAGCATCGAGGAGCTGAGCGGCGGCACCTTCACCATCACCAACGGCGGCGTGTTCGGTTCGCTCATGTCCACGCCGATCATCAACCCGCCGCAAAGCGCCATATTCGGCATGCACAAGACACAGGAGCGGCCGGTCGCCGAACGCGGTCAGGTCGTGATTCGGCCGATGATGTACGTCGCATTGTCCTACGATCATCGAATCATCGACGGCCGCGAGGCGGTACAATTCCTCGTGCACGTCAAGGAGCTGCTGGAAGATCCGGCGCGCATCCTGCTGCAGATATAAGAACAACGCCTATGAGCCAATACGATGTGCTCGTCATCGGCGCGGGGCCAGGGGGTTATGTCGCCGCCATCCGCTGCGCTCAACTCGGTCTGAAGACCGTCTGCGTCGACAACATGGTCACCGCCGGCGGCAAGCCCACGCTGGGCGGAACCTGCCTGAACGTCGGGTGCATTCCCTCCAAGGCGCTGCTGGACTCCTCGCACTATTACGAACACCTCACACGGCACGTCGCCGAACATGGCATCGAGGTGGCCGGCGCGAGCATCGACGTGGCGACGATGATGAAACGCAAAGACAAGGTCGTGCAGACCTTGACGCTGGGGGTGGCGTCGCTTCTCAGGAAGAACAAGATCGATGTCGTGGCCGGTCATGCCCGTTTCGTCACCGCCGCCGAGGTCGAGGTCGTCTCGCCCGGCGGCGCGTCGCAGCGGGTAAGCGCCGGCAAGATCATCATTGCGACCGGCTCCGTGCCCGCCCAGATTGCGCCCGCGCCGGTCGATGAGCGGTGGATCGTCGACTCCACCGGAGCGCTGTCCTTCGACGCGGTTCCGGCGCGTCTCGGCGTCATCGGTGCCGGCGTCATCGGGCTGGAACTCGGAAGCGTGTGGCGCCGCCTCGGCGCGCAGGTGACGGTGTTGGAGGCCCTCGACACCTTCCTCGTGCCGGTAGACAGGACGATCGCGGAGGAGGCGTTCAGGCTGCTCACCAAACAGGGACTCGACATCAGGCTCGGCGCGAAGGTGACGGCCACCCGGCAGGGCGCCGGAGGGCTCGCCGTCAGCTTCGAACGGCAGGGGTCGAGCGAGGAGTTGGAGTTCGACCGGCTCGTCGTCGCGGTCGGCCGCAAGCCGAATACGCAGGGGCTGAACGTCGAGGCCGCCGGTGTCCGGCTCGATCCGCGCGGCTTCATCGTCGTCGATGACGACTGCCGCACGGCGCAGCCCCACATCTACGCCATCGGCGACGTCGTGCGCGGACCAATGCTGGCTCACAAGGCCAGCGAGGAAGGCGTTGCGGTGGCCGAGCGCATCGCCGGCCAGAAGCCCCAGGTCGACTTCAACCACGTGCCCTGGGTGATCTACACGTGGCCCGAGATCGCCTGGGTGGGGAAGAACGAGGCCGAGCTGCGGGCCGAGGGGCGCGAGATCCGCGTCGGGCAGTTCCCGTTCATGGCCAACGGCCGCGCCAAGGGCATGGGCGAGACCAGCGGTATGGTCAGGATGATCGCCGATGCCGCCACCGACCGGCTGCTCGGCGTTCACATACTCGGCGCCAACGCCTCCGAGCTCATCGCCGAGGCGACGCTGGCCATGGCGTTCGATGCCAGCAGCGAGGACCTCGCCCTTACCGTACATGCCCACCCGACGCTGGCCGAGGCCATGCACGAGGCGGCGCTGGCGGTATCCCAGCGCGCCATTCACTTTTAGACCCCGGCCCCGGTCCGGTCGCACCGGACAGCACCGGTTCCTTGCCCTCCGGGATCGGTCGCGACCGACCCAGGGGTGCCGGACTGGGGTGGCGAACTGATGATGGTCAAGCCGCAGCCTATCCCGTTGGGGATAATGTCCGCCGGTTGCACTAGCGATATGCTGTGGGCGTTGCCCATGCCCGATAGTCTGGCGGGCGCCGCAGCCATCGGAATTGCTTGGCGGCCGAACTCAGGTTTGCTAGGATGCGCGTGCGTTTTTGTGCAGTGCAAAAAATACTTTGATGGCAAGTCTCCCGACGCGCGAGACATGCGTACGGGCCGACTTTCCTTCCAAACGCTCCCAGTGGAGGAAATCTCATGGAAAACGCGGTTATCGTTGCAGCGGGTCGCACCGCAATCGGCAGTTTCGGTGGCGCCCTTTCGGAAATCCCGGCGGCGCAGCTCGGGGCCAAGGTCATTGCCGGCCTGCTCGCGAAGGCGGGCATCAAGCCCGATCAGGTTGACGAGGTTATCATCGGCCAGGTGCTGACCGCCGGGGTGGGCATGAATCCCGCCCGCCAGGCCGCCATACACGCCGGACTGCCCGATACCGTCCCGGCCATGACCATCAACAAGGTATGCGGCTCCGGACTGAAGGCTGTCGCCCTTGCAGCTCAGGCGATCCGTGCAGGGGACGCGGAGATCATCCTCGCCGGCGGCCAGGAGAACATGTCGATATCTCCCCACCTACTTCCCAAGTCCCGGGTCGGCAACAAGATGGGCGACTGGGCGATGAAGGATCACATGATCAATGAAGGCCTGACCGACGTCTTCAACAACTACCACATGGGCGTCACCGCCGAGAACATCGTGAAGAAGTACAAATTCACCCGTGAGGCCCAGGATCGCTTCGCCGCCGCCTCGCAGCAGAAGGCCGAGGCCGCCCAGAAGGCGGGCAGGTTCGACGAGGAGATCATTCCCATCGAGATCCCGCAGCGCAAGGGCGATCCGCTGGTGTTCAACAAGGACGAATACCCCCGCGCCGGCACGACGGCGGAGTCCCTCGGCAAGCTGAAGCCTGCCTTCGACAAGGAGGGCACCGTCACCGCCGGCAATGCCTCCGGCATCAATGATGGTGCCGCCATGTGCATCGTGATGAGCGAGCGCAAGGCGAAGGAACTCGGCCTGACGCCGCTGGCTCGGATCGTCGCGTACGCAAGCGCCGGCGTCGACCCGAAGATCATGGGCACCGGACCGATCCCCGCCACCCGCCGCTGCCTGGAGAAGGCCAGCTGGAAGACCGGGGACCTCGACCTCATCGAAGCCAACGAGGCGTTCGCGGCCCAGGCCATGTCCGTCGATCACGATCTCGGCTGGGACACCAGCAAGGTGAACGTCAATGGCGGCGCCATCGCGCTCGGCCATCCGATCGGCGCCTCGGGATGCCGTGTGCTCGTCACACTCCTGCACGAGATGAAGCGACGCAATGCGCACAAGGGCCTGGCGACGCTGTGCATCGGCGGCGGCCAGGGTGTAGCGTTGGCCGTGGAACGGTAACAACAACAAGACTACGAGGAGCCAGAAATGAAAACCAGTCTGAAGGGTAAAGTGGCCATCGTAACGGGGGGCACGGGAGCCATCGGCAAGGCCATTTGCAGACAACTCGCCGACTCCGGAGCCAAGGTCGCCACCAACTATCGCAGCGAGGAGAAACTCAAGCGCTGGCAGGAGGAGAACAAGGGCTATTCGTTCTTTGCCTACAAGTGCGACGTGACAGACTTCAACACCTGCAAGGATTTCGTCGCCGCCGTCGAGAAGGAACTCGGGCCGGTCGACATCCTCGTCAACAACGCCGGCATCACGATGGACACGACGCTGCGCAAGATGACCTGGGAACAGTGGAACACGGTGCTCAACACGAACCTCGACAGCGTTTTCAACATGAGCCGCCAGGTCGTGCAGGGAATGACCGACCGCGGTTTCGGCCGCATCATCAACATCTCATCGATAAACGGCCAGAAGGGCCAGATCGGGCAGTGCAACTACTCGGCCGCCAAGGCGGGCATGCACGGCTTCACGATGGCCCTTGCTCAGGAAGTGGCGCGCAAAGGGGTCACGGTGAATACGCTGTCGCCCGGCTACATCGCCACCGAGATGGTCATGGCCGTGCCCGAGGACATCCGCAAGCAGATCATCGCCCAGATCCCGGTGGGCCGCCTCGGCGCTGTTGAGGATATCGCCTACGCTGTCGATTTCCTCGCCGCACCCGAGGCAGGATTCATCACCGGAGCGGATATTGCCGCCAACGGCGGACAGCACATGATGTAGCAGTCGAGAAATCAGGGGTCGAAACCCATGACGATTGAAAAGCGCGTTATCAAGAAGTATCCGAACCGCCGTCTGTACGACACGACGGAAAGCAAGTACATCACTCTCGACGACGTGAAAAAGCTCGTCCTCGAGGGCGTGCCCTTCCTGGTGACGGACAAGCAGACCGGGGAGGACATCACCCGCAACATCCTTCTGCAGATCATCATTGAGCAGGAGGAGGCAGGCTCGCCGGTGTTTTCCACCGACATGCTGCAACAGTTGATCGGCTTCTATGGCAAATCCATGCAGGGAGCCGCTTCCAACTTCATCCAGCAGAGCCTGGGCATGCTCGCCGAGCAGCAGCAGGCCTTCCAGCAGCAGATGACGCGCGCAGTCACCGGCAATCCCCTCGCGGCGATGCAGGACATGACCGAGCGCAACATGGAGTTGTGGCGGCGTATGCAGAACGAGTTCTTCAAGGCGACCGGAATGGGCAAGAAGCCGGCCGTGCCGACCGACGATATGCAACAGGAGCCCGATGATGCCGAGCAGTCCGACAAGTAAGGTGGCGATCTTCCCCATGATCCACCCACTGCCACTGCAAATCATGGAGCAATGGACTAAGTCGATGGAAGCGGCCTTCAAATCGATGCTGCAGATGGCGGAGTTCGCTGCGGAGGTGATCGACGACGCCACGATCAAGCACATCAACGAACTGACGGCCAACCTCATCAGCGGCACTCGCATGTTCAACCCGGCCCTGGCGATGCGATCCGCCTCGGCCCGCCCGGCGGTGAAAAAAACCAAGCAGCGCGTGGCGGTCGTCACCGGCGGCTGCGGCGGGATTGGCACGGAGATCTGCCGCAAGCTCGCCAGGAACGGCTGCCAGGTAGTTTCGACCTACGTCGCTGCGGAGGCCGAATTCGCGAAGCAATGGCAAAAGGAACGAAAGGGCGAGGGCCTCGACATCGACGTCGCGGAGTGCAACGTCACCGAGTTCGTCTCGTGCGAGCGCATGGCCCGGGAGATCGAGCAGAAATACGGCGGCGCCGACATCCTGGTGAACTGCGCCGGCATCACCAAGGACAACACGCTGCGCAAGATGGACGAGGCGCACTGGCACGCGGTGCTAGACACCAATCTCGACAGCGTATTCAACGTGACCAAGCAGTTCATCGACGGCATGACCTCGCGGCACTTCGGCCGCGTCATCAACATCTCCTCGGTGAATGGTCAGAAAGGCCAGTTCGGCCAGACCAATTATTCCGCCGCCAAGGCGGGAATGATCGGTTTCACGCGCTCGTTGGCGCGCGAGCTGGCCGATCAGGGCATCACGGTCAACACCGTATCGCCCGGGTACGTGAACACCAAGATGGCCATGGCGGTACCGGAGGACGTGCGCAACGGCATCATCGCCAAGATCCCGGTCGGGCGATTCGCGGAGCCCTCCGAGATCGCCCATGCCGTTGCTTTTCTGGCCTCGGACGAAAGCGGTTACATCACCGGCTCGGATCTCTCGATCAACGGCGGGCTTTTCATGATGTAGACCGTGCTCCCGCCCCTGGTCCCCGCGTCGACCAAGCCCCGCCCTGAGCGGGGCTTGTTCTTTGCAGGTTGCACCAACGCGGGCGCCCGCCCGCCGACCGCGGCAGCCGGGCAAGAAAAAGGCCCCGGCGGTTTTCCGCCGGGGCCCGCAGTTCCGGGCAAGAACCCGAGGCCGGCGATCCCGGTTTATGCGGCCTTGTTGAGCTCCCAGGTCTCGGGCGAGCGACTCAGCCGTGACAGCAGCAATTCACGTTCGAGCAGCAACTCACGCGGCATGCGGTCGCCGAACTTGTCGAAGAACTCATTCTGCTCCTCGGCTTCGACCTTCGCCTTCTCCCGATCGATGTTCATGATCGCGTAGTACTTCTCCATCGGGAAATTCAGGCCTTCCCAGGTAAGCGCCGCGGCCGGCGGCAGCCAGCCGATCGGGCTCTCGACAGCGGCGGCGCGACCTCTGCAGCGATCGACGATCCACTTCAGGGCGCGCATGTTCTCGCCGAAGCCCGGCCAGATGAACTTGCCGTTCTCGTCCTTGCGGAACCAGTTGACGCGGAAGATGAGAGGCGGCGCGGCAACCTTGCTGCGGCCGATCTTCAGCCAGTGCGACCAGTAGTCGGCCATGTTGTAGCCGCAGAACGGCAGCATCGCCATCGGGTCGCGGCGCATTGCCGCCTGCCCGACGGCCGCGGCCGTCGCCTCGGAGCCCATGGTGGCGGCGAGATACACGCCATGCTCCCAGGAGTAGCTCTGGAAGACCAGCGGAAAGTTCTTGCTGACACGGCCGCCAAAGACGAACGCGCTGATCGGCACGCCGGCGGGATTTTCCCAGTTCGGGTCGATCGAGGGACACTGGCTGGCCGGCGCCGTGAAGCGGGCGTTCGGATGCGCGGCGGGCGTCTCGGAGGCCGGCGTCCAGTCCTTGCCCTTCCAGTCGATGGCGTGCGCCGGCGGCTGGTCGGTCATGCCCTCCCACCACACATCGCCGTCGTCGGTGAGCGCGCAGTTGGTAAAGATGCAGTTTTCCTTGAGCGTCAGGATCGCATTCGGGTTGGAGTGCATCGAGGTGCCGGGCGCGACCCCGAAGTACCCCGCCTCGGGATTGATCGCGTAGAACTTGCCATCGGCATGGGGCTTGATCCAGGCAATGTCGTCGCCGATGGTGGTCACCTTCCAGCCCTTGAAGCCGTCGACCGGCGGGATCAGCATGGCGAAGTTGGTCTTGCCGCAGGCGCTCGGGAAGGCCGCCGCCACGTAGGTCTTCTCGCCGTGCGGCGACTCCACACCGAGGATGAGCATGTGCTCGGCGAGCCAGCCCTGCTCGCGCCCCATCACCGAGGCAATGCGCAGCGCGAAACACTTCTTGCCGAGCAGCGCGTTGCCGCCGTAGCCGGAACCGAACGACCAGATCTCGTGAGTGTCGGGGAAGTGCGTGATGTACTTGATCTCGTTGCAGGGCCAGGAGACATCCTGCTGGCCCGGCTCGAGTGGCGCGCCGACGGTATGCATGCACGGCACGAAGTGTCCATCGGCGCCCAGGGCGTCGAGCGCGTCCTGGCCCATGCGGGTCATGATGCGCTGGCTCACTGCCACATACGGCGAGTCGGAGAGCTCGACACCGATGTGCGAGATCGGCGAGCCGATGGGTCCCATGCTGAAGGGCACCACGTACATGGTGCGGCCCTTCATGCAGCCGTCAAACAGCTTGCTGAGTATGCCGCGCATCTCGCCGGGATCCATCCAGTTGTTCGTCGGTCCGGCGTCGTCCTTGTTCTTGGTGCAGATGAAGGTGCGATCCTCCACGCGCGCCACGTCGCTGGGTGACGAACGGGCGAGATAGCTGTTCGGGCGCCTGGCGGGGTTGAGCTTGATGAAGGTGCCGGCGGTGACCAGCTCGTTGCAGAGGCGGTCGTACTCCTCCTGCGAGCCATTGCACCAGTAGATCCTGGCCGGCTTGCAGAGCGCCGCCATGTCATCTACCCACTTGAGCAGCGTCTTGTTCTTGGTCCGCGAAGAACCGTCGTGTTGGATTGCCATTTGAAGGAGCCTCCGAACTCTCGGGATTGATCTGGTTATGGTCTAAAGGGCCCTGCACTTTACCGAATGGGCCGGGTTCCAACAAGCGGCGGAGGAGTACGTCCGGCCAGCCCCGGGCGACCTGCGCGCACCGCCTGCCCCGGACGTGCGCTGGCATCGGGAAAATATCAGCTATCTACATGATTCTACGTGACGTTCATGGCAGCGCTCACCCGCCGGACCGGCGTGCGGCGCCGCCCCCGGGAGCGCGGCCGACGCCGTGCAGACCGGCGCGATCGCCCACCGGCCGATACCCCCGTCGTGCGTGCCATACTGTTGGGCCTGCGGCGCAGCCAACGACCGCCGCCCTGACCCGCGGAGCTATCCATGAAGATCATCGTCACCATCGACTCCACCCCCGAAGAGATGCGCACGTTTTTCGGTCTGCCCGACCTGGGTCCGCTGCAGCAGGAATGGCTCGCGCAGGTGCAGGCGCGCCTGAGACAGGGCATGGAGGCAATGGACCCGACGACGCTGATGATGCTGAACCCGGCGTTCGCCCAGCAGATGAAGCTGTTCGACGCCATGCAGAAGAACTTCTGGGGCGCCTTCTCGAGCGCCGGCACCAAGGCCGAGAAAGGCGACTGACGCGCCGTGACCGGGATCGCCGGC
>JAJVHZ010000005.1:54020-64536 GCA_022072255.1 Gammaproteobacteria bacterium
GAACCCGGCGTTCGCCCAGCAGATGAAGCTGTTCGACGCCATGCAGAAGAACTTCTGGGGCGCCTTCTCGAGCGCCGGCACCAAGGCCGAGAAAGGCGACTGACGCGCCGTGACCGGGATCGCCGGCGTCTGCCGGGATTGTCGCCCGCCGGCAGGTGCGGGCCGCAGGCTGACGCCACCGGAGGGCCCCATCCGCCCCCGCCGGAAAGCGTTGCGCGCGCATGCGAGCCGGGTGACCGTAGTGTTATCCTGCTGCGATGGCAAACAGGCTCAGCCCCGTCGAGGCCCGAGTGATCGGTTGCCTGCTCGAGAAACAGGTCACGACGCCCGAGCAGTACCCGCTCTCGCTCAATGCGCTGATCAATGCCTGCAATCAGAAGAGCAACCGCGATCCGGTGACGAATCTGGACGAGGCCACCGTGCAGCGCGCGCTCGAGGATCTCACGCGGCGGCATCTGATCGTGGAAAAATCCGGGTTCGGCAGCCGGGTTCCAAAGTACCAGCACCGCTTCTGCAACACCGAGCATGGCTCCCTCGATCTCAGCGTCCAGGAGCTTGCCATCCTCTGCGAGCTTCTCTTGCGCGGGCCGCAGACTCCCGGCGAGCTGCGCGCGCACGCCGCCCGAATGGCCGACTTCGCCGATCTGGCGGTGGTCGAGGCGACATTGCGACAGCTTGCCCTGCGCGAGGATGGACCGTTCGTGACAAGGCTGCCGCGCGAGCCCGGGCGTCGCGATTCGCGTTACAACCATCTTTTCGGGGAGCAGCCGGCTACCGCTGGCGGCGGCGAGGATCCGGAACCGCTGCCGGAGGCCGTGCGGCCGTTCAGCCCGCATGAGGATCGCCTCGCGCGCATCGAGGAAGAGTTGCGGGAATTGCGCGGCGCGCTCGAGGCGCTCAAGCGCCGGCTCGGCGATGGTCTATCCTCTAGCTAGGGACGCGAGCCGCCAGCACAGCGAACCGACCACGCCCCGCGCACGACTCATCGTCAACCGGCAAACACATCAGGGGGTTCCCATGCGTTACGGCGCACGCAATCAGCTCACCGGCAAGGTCAAGTCCATCAAGAAGGGCAAACTCATGTCTCAGGTGGATGTCATGCTCGACGCCGACGGTCTGGTGAGCTCGGTCATGACCATCGATTCGCTCAAGGATCTGAAACTGAAGAAGGGCGATTCGGTGCGCGTGGTCGTCAAGGCAGTCAACGTCCTGCTGGTCAAGGAGGGCTGAACGGCGCGGCGGGCAATGCCCCCGCTGCGCGCTTGTCCATGCGCATACTCATCCTGGGCGCCGGAGGTATCGGCGGATACCTCGGCGCCCGCCTTCATGACGCCGGCGGGGACGTCACATTCCTGGTACGCCCGCCCCGGGCCAGGCAGCTGCGCGATGACGGTCTGCGAATATCCAGTCCGCTCGGCGACACCTGCCTCAGGCCCAAGGTGGTCGTCGCCGGTGATCTGGGTGGCAGCTATGACGCGGTCGTGGTCGCCTGCAAGTCCTACGACCTGCCGGCCGCCATGGATGCGCTCGCCCCGGCGATCGGTCCACGCACGGCCCTCATCCCGCTGCTCAACGGTGTCGCCCACCTCGATGCGCTCGATGCGCGCTTCGGACGCGAGGCTGTCCATGGCGGCCTGGCGCACATGGCGATCACCCTCTTGCCCGACGGCACCATTCAGCATCTGAACAATATCAACCGGTTCACGCTCGGCAGCCGCGACGCCGACGGTTCAGAGGCGCTCGCGACACTGGCGGCCACGCTGGCGGACACCAGCGTGGAGTTCTCCCTGTCGCAGGACATCGAGCAGGAGATGTGGGAGAAGTTCGTCTTCCTGACGACGCTCGCAGCGGCAACCTGCCTGATGCGGGCCAGCATCGGCGATATCGTGAGGTCCGGGGGCGGCGAACGGCTCATATCGGGGCTGCTCTCGGAATGCGAGCGGGTCGCCACCGCCAACCGTCATCCTCCCGCTGCCGGCAGGCTGGCCGAGTACCGGCAGCTTCTCAGCGATCCGGACTCCACACTCACCGCCTCGATGCTTCGAGATGTCGAACGCGGCGGCGCGACCGAGGCCGAACACGTGATTGGCGACATGGTGCGGCGGGCGCGCGCGGCCAGCATACCTGCGTCGCTGCTCGCGATCGCCTACGTCCACATGCAGGCGTACGAACTGCGCCGCGCTCGCACCGCCGACTGAGCGCCACGCCGCGACCAGGCGGCGCGGAAAAGAAACGGGCCGCGGTCGCGGCCCATCGAGCAGGGAAACAGGGCTGCGGCGCCCCCATGCGCCGCGGAGAATCCTGCGATCAACTCCGCTTGGCCAGCCAGTCGCAGACAGCCGGCGGGATCATCTTCTGGGCCTTGCCGCTGACGTAAATCCCGATATGGCCGCCCGGGAACTCCAGCGCCGTGTAATCCTTGGTGCCGACGAAGCGCTCGAGCGCGCGCGAGGACGCGGGGGGCACCAGGTGATCAGCGCTCGCGAAGATGTTCAGCACCGGCATGGTCACGTTCGAGAGCCGGACCTGCCGGTCGCCGAGCATCACCTCGCCCTTGATGAGCTTGTTGCCCTGGTAGAAGTCCTTGATGAACTGCCGATAGGCCTCGCCAGCCTGGTCCGGACTGTCGAAGATCCACTTCTCCATGCGCATGAAGTTCTTCGCCGCGGTCGGATCGTCCAGCGTGTTGATCATGTCGAGATACTTCTGCCCGGAGAGACGAAACGGCATCAGCGAGAGAAAGGTGAAATTGAGCACCTCCCCGGGCACATTGCCCATCGTGTCTATCACGAGGTCGATGTCCACGTTGCGGACCCAGTGGCTCAACATGTCCTTCTCGGTGTGGAAATCCACCGGCGTGACCGTCGTAACCAGGTTCCTGACCTTTTCGGGATACAGCGAGGCGTAGCATAGGCTGAACGCGCCGCCCTGGCAGATGCCCAGGATGTTGACGGCGTCCACGCCGTGGCGCTTGCGCAGCACGTCGACGCAGTTGTCGATGTAGCCGTTGATGTAGTCGTCCAGCGTCAGGAAGCGATCGCCGCCGTCAGGGTAGCCCCAGTCGATGAGATACACGTCCTCGCCGCCCTGCATCAGGCCACGGATCATCGAACGGTCCCTCTGCAGGTCCGCCATGTACGGCCGGTTCACGAGCGCGTAGATCACCAGCAGCGGCGTCCTGTTCTTGACCTCCGCAAAGGGGATGAAGTGATACAGCGTCGCCTTGTCCTCGTGATAGATCGCCTCCTTGGGCGTGCAACCGACTTCGATATCGCCGAGTTCGCTCAGCGTCTTGAAGCCCCTGGCGAGCTTCTCACCGACCTGCTGGACCTCCTTGAGCGCCTCATCGGGCTTGATCTGAAAAGGCATCATATATCGCTGCTCCTCAACGCGTGTGCCGTATACGGGTTATCGTTTGTTGCCGCTGCGGGAAGAATCTATCGGCGTGACGGTGGCATCGTTGACGATGCTGCCTATGTCCCAGCTCGACGGCGATCTGGCGACGGTCGACTTCGCGCGCTGCGCGCGCCCGGCCTTTTTTGGTGCTTCGGTCTTCACCGCCCGCAGCGCAGGCGAGCGTCGTGGCTTGCGGATGGCCACCACCGGTGCCGCGGTGCCGGCCGGCTTCGCCGCCGCGGTGCGGCCCTTGGCCAGCGCCGCCTGCAACGCGCCCACCTGTTCGCGCAGTGCGGCGAGTTCACCGCGTAGGATGCTGACTTCCCCGTTGTCGGCGTCCGGGCCGTTGCGCCTCCCGTGCGGCGGCGGCGGCCCATCGCCCATGCCCTTGTGAAGCGCGCGCATCTCCCGGCGCAGTTCCTGCTGGCGTTTCAGGATGGTGTTCATCTCGCGCCGCGTGGGCATGTTGAACGCCCCGAGCATTTCATCCACCATCGAGCGCGCGTGCATCTTTACGCGCATCAGCGCATTGACCATCCTGGCGTAGACTCCCTGGAACTCGGGCGACATCGCGAAGCTGCCGTACACCTCTTCGCTGGCGTCCACCCACAGATCATAGAGCTGGCGCAGGCTCGTGATCTGCCCGCCTTTCTCCGTGACCACGATGATCTTGCGATAGAGCCGATCGAGCGCGTCGGCCCCGAGCTTGGCGTGTGCGTGGAGGTATTCCTGCGTCGCCTTCTGGTAATCGAGCGTCAGCCTCGCCAGCTGCTGCACCCGCTCCTGGCTCTCGCGCGTGTAGCCGACCCCCGGCACCGAGAGGAAACGGTCCATGTCGCCGTGGAACTTCTCCTGTATGCCCTCGATCACCTGCGAGTGAAACGCCTCCAGGCAATCGCCGGGAAGCATGGAGGCACCCGAACACATGCGCCGCCACATGTCGAGCGGCAGTTCGAAGAAGGCACCCATGCGTTTGACGCTCTCGGCCCATTCGCTGCTCTGGTGCATGGTCATCGAGGCCTTCATGGCGTCGAAGCGCTGCTTCAGCGCCTCCTGCCAATCAGCACCGGCTGCCGTGCTGTCGGTGACGGCGCGCAGCAGCTCGTTCATCTGCTGCCCCAGATCGAAGAAGACCTTGCCCTGCTCCATCATGCGCGCGAATACCTCGGCGCTGTCGCCCTTCATGCCGCCGACGGATTTCCACCAGCTCTCCAGGGCCTGCGTCCACGGGTTGGTCGCCGTTGCGCCGGCACCGCCCGCCCCGGGCATGGCGGCGCGCCACGCATCCCAGTAGGCGCGCTGTGCTTGCAACCATTGGTCGTTCCAGGGCGAAGAGGAGGATGCTTGGGAGGGATTCTCGCTCATGGCGTCGTTCATCCGGATTGGTGTGGGGCGGGCCCGCGGCGCGTTGCCATCGGCCCAACAGCTATTTATAGATCAAAGCCTAGCATGCGCTATATTGCACTGCAACATGCGTCCCTGCACCGCCGGCATGCCTATAATGCGCCCCCCGTTCAGAACACTGCACGCCCATGACCGCCGCCGCCTTCGAATCCGCCATTGCCGCCGTGCGCGAGGCATGTGTCGTGACGCGCGCGGTGCAGCGCGAGCTCTGCACCGGCGACGTCCTGCGCAAGGACGATCGCAGCCCCGTGACCGTGGCCGATTTCGCCGCCCAGGCGCTCATAGCACGCCGTCTGGCGAGCGCCGACCCGACCGTCGTGGTCGTCGGGGAGGAAAGCGCGTCCATGCTACGCAGCAATGATCAGGCCGAGTTGCGCCGGGTCATGATCGAGCGCCTGCGGCCGGTGTGGCCGGACGTCACGGTCGATGACGCCCTCGCTGCGATCGACATTGGCGGCCAGGAGCCGGGAAGGGCGTTCTGGACACTCGATCCCATCGACGGCACCAAGGGCTTCATGCGCAACGGACAGTACGCCATCTCGCTGGCCTGGATCGTCAATGGCCGGGTCGAGTTCGGGGTTCTGGGCTGCCCGAACCTCTCCGCCGATCTCGCGCGGCCCTTCGAGGACCCCGACCCGCACGGCCTCATCATCCACGCTCGCCGCGGCGGCGGCTGCTGGAGCATCGCCACGGACGATCCCGCCTGTGTGCCGCAGCCCGTCCGCTATGAGCCGCCCGCCGACGGGCTGCTCCGACTCTGCGAGTCCGCCGCCTCGGGTCATTCCGATCAGCTCGCCGTCGGGCGCGTCGTCGAGGCGCTCGGCGGGGCGCGCCGCTACCACCTCGACAGCCAGGCCAAGTACGCGGTCGTCGCCCGTGGCCAGGCCGACTGCTTCCTGCGCCTGCCGGTGCGCGCCGACGATCGCGAGTACATCTGGGATCACGCCCCCGGTGAGATCATCGCCGTGGAGGCCGGCGCCCGGGTGAGCGACATGCGCGGCCGCCCGTTCGACTTCGGCGTCGGGCGACGCCTGGAGCGCAACGGCGGGATACTGTGCGCGAGCCCGGAATGGCACCCGCGCGTCGTGGCGGCCATCAGTGCCGAGCTCGCAGGAAGAGACCGCTAGTCAGTGGCGGACAGTCGAGGATCTTGCCGGGGTTGAGGATCCCGGCGGGGTCGAAAGCAGTCTTGACCTGGCGCATCGCCGCCACCGGTTCCGCCCCCAGCACCGCCTCGAGGTACTTGCCCCGCATGCGTCCGTCGCCATGCTTGCAGGAGAAGGAGCCGCCATGGCGTACGGTGATCGCGGCAACCGAGTCCAGCAGCCGCTCGAATTCCTCCGGAGCATACTCGCGCCCATTCCCGGGCTCGGGGCGGACGTGCAGTGAACCCATGCCCACCGGGCCGTAGGAATAATGTGTCAGGCCCGTGGCGGCAAGCAGCGCCTGCACCTCCGCATAATAGTCGGCCAGTTCGTCGACGGAGACGGCCGCATCCTCGATGCCGGTGAGCGCCCGCAGGCCGCCCTCGGCCTGCATGAGCATCTTCAGCGCCGCACGCCGCAACCCCCATACACGCTCGACATCGCCGCCGCCGACCACGGTTGCGGTGCGCGGCGCATGCATCCGCCGCAGCCGTTCGGTCTGCACCGCCACCGCGCCGGGCGAGGCGCCCGCGTACTCCACGAGCAGCACGGCACCCGGATCGCCTTGCAGCCAGTTGCGGCTGCCGCTATGTTCGACGTGCGTTTCCGCAACGCGCAGTATGGCGCGGTCGAGGAGCTCGAGCGCGGCGGGCCTGGTCTCCAGTATCGCGGGCACGGTGCTCAGCGCCGGTGCGACATCGTCGAAATGCAGGCAGCACAGCCGCACCGCGACCGGGACTTCCACCAGCCCGAGGATGGCTGCGGTGACGATCGCGAGCGTTCCTTCCGAGCCGCAGATCAGTCCCGCCAGGTTGAAGCGCCCTCCCTCAACGTGCCACGGCTGCCCGCGCAACAGGGCGTCCAGTGCGTACCCGCTGTTGCTGGTGATGCCGCGCATCGACGGGTAGCCGGTAGCGATGCCGGCCACGTGCCCGTCGATCGCATCGACCACCGCGCGATACAAACTGCCCTCCCGATCGTCGCGACTGCGCAGATCGCCAAGCCCGGCGGCGTCGACGGCGTCGGCGCAGATGATCGTCCCGTCGGCCAGCACCAGGTCCAGTGTCTGCACATGGTTGCGCGTGGTGCCGCTGCTCACCGCATGCAGGCCCCAGGCGTTGTTTCCGATCATGCCGCCGACCTGGCAGCGATCCGTCGTCGACGGGTCCGGCGCGAACTGGAGTCGATGGGTAGCCAGATGGCGATTCAGGGCATCGCGCACGATCCCGGGCTCGACCTTGATCCGCCGGGATCCCGGGTCGAACTCGAGAATGCGCCGATGGTGGGCACCCATGTCGACGATGATGCCGTTGCCGACGCATTGGCCGGCCAGACTGGTACCGCCGGCGCGCGGGACGAGCGGAAGACGATGCTCGCCGGCGATCTTCAGCAATGCGATGACATCGTCGCGATTGCGCGGACGCACTACTGCCATCGGCATCTGCTGGTAGGGGGAGGCATCACGCGCATAAAGGCCGCGCGAGCCCGCGTCGGTCAGCACCTCCCCCGCTACATGCGACCGCAGCAGCTCGATGACGCGCCGATCGGCAAGGACTTCGGAGTCGATGTGCGGATCGGACACGGCGCCGCTCCCGGTCGTCGATGGCGGCGACGTTACCGCAGCCTGCGCGCGGCCGCCAGCCCTTGCCGTCGGGCGCGAGCCCCGCGATGCGCTCGGACACGGCCTCCAGTCCGCTGGGTATGCCGAGGTCGCTCGCCTGCCACCGCAGGCGAGCATGCAGCCGCGATAAACAGGTGAGCGATCTCCTCGAAATGCCTGACCATCCGGGTGTGTTGCCTTTGCATGCCGGGCCGTCTGTCCTACGATAGTCCCCGGGCGGTTTCTTGGCCCGTGTTGTTACGGATATTGCCGTGAAGGTTCGCTGCGCACCGGCATGCGCACCCGCGACGGCCGCGGAGCTGACGGCCAAGCCGGTTGCGGGGCGCTCGCCAAGGTCCAGGAAGCCAGGTACAAGACGTCCGTGAACAAGACCATCCGCATCGTTCGCTTCGATCGCGACACGCCCCCGGCAGAGGTTTCACTGCCTGCCCGTGTCCTCGGCGGTTCGCCCGTGACGACTCTCTACAACTACTATTGCGACAACGACGATCGCTTTTTCGCGGGCGTCTGGGAATCCACTCCCGGCAAGTGGGAGGTGGTCTACACGGAGCAGGAGTTCTGCGTGATCCTCTCTGGCAAGGTCGTGCTCACCGGTGGTGACGGACATGCCGAGACCTTCGTCGCCGGCGATGCCTTCGTCATTCCGGCCGGGTTCAGCGGCACATGGGAGACGGTGGAGCCGGTGCGCAAGCTCTACGCCATCTATGACGGCTGAGCCGCGAGCAGGGCCGACGCAGGCATCCGACCTGTTCCGGCGCCACATCGTGCCGGCCGTCGTCGCGGCGGCGGTTCTCGTCGCGCCGGGTTGCGCGCATCGGCCGATGCCGCTGTACGAGGCGGAGCGGGCGGTCGCGGAATATATCGACAGCGGCCTGTACCTTCGCGATGTCGCGACGGTCGTCCGCGAGGCGCGGGAATACATCGTGGCGAGGGCAGAAGCGGGAGCGGCGAATCTCGCGGTGGTCCTCGATATCGACGAGACGGCCCTGTCGAACTGGCCGGCCTACAAGCTCAACAACTACTCCCGCATCCTGCACGGCCCGTGCGATCTTTACGATGGGCCGTGCGGCATCTTCGCCTACCAGACCCTGGGCGTTTCACCGGCCATCGAACCCACCCTGGAACTGGTCCGCACCGCCAGTCGGCTTGGGTTGAAGGTGTATTTCCTCTCGGGACGCAGCGAGCGGATGCGGGCGACGACCGCGCGCAATCTGCACGAGGCGGGGTTCAGCTTCGACGGACTGATCATGTATCCCGACGGTGAGGAGAAGCTCTCGAGCGCCGCACGATTCAAGGCGGCCGAAAGGGCGCGACTGGAGGCCAGGGGGCTGAAGATCGTCCTCTGCATGGGCGATCAACTGAGCGACCTCACCGGCGGACACTGCGAACGCGCATTCAAGCTTCCGAATCCCGTCTACTATCTGCCATAGTCTCCCCCGGAGACGGAGCGCTGACATCCGCAGCGGCGCCCGCCCTGCTATCGACCGGGTGTTTCGGTGCGGGGGAATGGAAGGCGGATCGGCCCATCAATTGAAGGAGGCCTGCATCGCGGTCAGCTCGGCCGTGATCTCCTCGCACCGGGAATCCGTGATCCCGAGACAGTCCAGCACCAGGTCCTTCACCTTCTGCCAGGACGGCTCCGGGCGCTGGCGGAAGTGGTCGTTCACGTGCGTGGCGAACTTCAGTATCGCTACGGTCGAGGCGAGCGCGCCGCGTTCGTGTGTCGGGGAGCACAGGATCTCCTCGATGTCGTCGTGATGCAGCACCGCGTCGCAGATGGGCTGGGGCAGATTCCAGACGCGCGCCAGATAGTAGCCGACGACGGCGTGGTTGGTCTGGTACACCCGCTCTTCGACCGCCGTGAAGCGCTCGGCCCTGTTCGCCTCCTGCAGCACGGACTTGTAGTCGGCAAACTTCTGCGCGAGCAGAGGAATACCGCAATCGTGAAACAATCCTGCCGTGTACATCTCCTCCGGCTTTCCTATGCCGAGGGTCCGCGATATTGCCGCGGCGTGCCGCGCCTCATCGGTGGCCGTGTCCCAGAATCGTTCCATCGACAGGCCGGCGACCTGTTTGAATACCCGCCGCAGTTCCACGGTGGCGATCAGACTGACCGTCGGTTCGAGGCCCAGATAGCTCACCGCCTGCGCGATCGACACGATCTTGGTGGGCAGCGCCAGTTGCGGGGAATTGACGACGGTCAGGACCCCCGCGGACAGCGCCAGGTCCTTGCGGACGGCCTTGGCGATCGCGAGCAGGTCCGGGCTCTCCTTCGCCGCCTCCCGCTTCGCGATCGCCAATATCTCGGGCTGCGGCGGTATCTTGATCTGCGAGGCGATGGATCCGGCTATCGCTGCTGCGGAACTGGGCATCTCGGCTCCTCCTGAAGTCTGGGCGTGAATCCGATACGGCATTGCTGCTGGGACGTTAGCGGCAGTTCGGGCGCAGACATTGAATTCGCGTTGCGGATCGCTACAGCCCTGGCGCTTCGACGGCACCGCGCGCCGCGAAGACCTCGGCGAGCGGCGGCAAGGCGGCCCGGCCGAACGCCCAGGCTGGGTGCCGGCTGGACCGGGTCTGGGCGGTTGGAAGCATTGTCCTGCATAGGCGGCCTCATCGCGTGCGCACTGCGGCCTGGCGGTTTCCCCGGCTGGAGTTGCGGTGCGAGCGATGAGCGCAGCTGACGCGCGCAGCCCCGGCGTGGGCGCCGGAAGGAAATCGCCGCCTGCGGTGACGGCCGAGGTCGCGCCGAGCTTCGCGATCGCGTCATTGGCGATCGCGACGCCACGGTCGGTAGCCTGCCGGGGAGTCTGTCGAGACGGATGGCGGAGAGGGGGAGATTCGAACTCCCGATACCCGAAAGGGTATGCCGCATTTCGAGTGCGGTGCATTCAACCGCTCTGCCACCTCTCCGTGGGACGCGCAGTTTATCGAGTGCCCTGTGAACTCT
>JAJVHZ010000024.1:0-47121 GCA_022072255.1 Gammaproteobacteria bacterium
GTCCGGCGGCGCGACGGTCGGCCCGGCCTCGGCCGGCGGCGCGGCGGGCGCGCTCGCGGCGGCCGGGGAGCGGGCGAGGAGATATCCCGCTGCCATGGCGGGAACCAGGGTGGCGGCGATGGCTGCGGATAATGCCTTGTTGCGACTCATATCGACCTCCTGAAGATGACAGCCGGCACCGTGCCGGTTTCGCATGCAGGAGAATCTAGCGCGGCGGCCTTAAGAGCGACTTAAGAGCCGGGTGGGGTCGCCGGCGCCGCATCGCCGCGCCGCGAGGGGGGAAAGGTCACGCGCACGCAAAGGCCGCGGTGACCGGGCGGATCGCCCAGCTCCAGCCGCGCACCGTGCAGCGCCGCGGCCTGCTCGGCGATGGCCAGACCCAGCCCGCTGCCCTGGCCCGGACTGCCGGCGCAACGGTAGAAGCGATCGAGCACGCGCTCGCGTTCCGCCGCCGGGATGCCGGGGCCGTCGTCGGTCACGGTCACGCGCGCATGGCCGTCCCGAGTGTCGACGCTCACCTCGACGCTGCCGCCGGCCTGCGTGTAGTGCACCGCGTTCTCCATCAGGTTCCGCAGCAGTGCGTGCAGCGCCGGCCGATCGCCGGTGACGACGACCGGCCCGGCCGCGCGCTCCGACAGGCGGATCGACTTCGCCGCCGCTGCCGCATCGAGGTCCTGCGCGAGCTGAGCCGCCAGCGCGGCGAGATCGACGGGCGCGAACGGCTGAGTCATCGCCTCCGGCTCGAGCCGGGCCAGCAGCAGCAGCCGATCGATGAGATGGGCGGCGCGTTCCACACCGGCATGTAGCGCCGAGATCGCCTCGTCGCGCTCCTCGGCGGAGTTCGCGCGTTCGAGCAACTGCGCCTGCAGGCGGACTGCGGTCAGCGGGGTGCGAAGTTCGTGGGCCGCGTCGGCGGCGAATTCGCGCTGGCGCCGCAGCGCGACCTCCAGCCGGGCCAGCAGATCGTTCAGGGCGCCCACCATCGGCAGGGTCTCCGATGGCTGGCCGGCGACCGGCAGTGGGCTCAGGGAGGATGGCGCGCGCTGCGCGATGGAGGCCGCCAGGCGCCGCAGCGGCAGCAGGCCACGCCCGAGGATCCACCAGATGAGCGCGCCGAACAGCGGCAGGGCCGCCAGTACCGGCAGCAGCAGGCGCAGGGCGGCATCGGCCGCCATCTTCTGCCGGATGCCGAGCGGCTGGCCGACCTGTATCAGCTCCGAACCGACGCTGACGGCATAAACGCGCCAGCGCTCACCGTCCTGCGTGACGTCGGCGAATCCCAGCTCGCGCAGGCGCGGCAGCGGGCGGCTGCGGTGAGAGAGATACAACTGCGCGCCGTAGCGATCCCACACCTGCACGACGATGTCCTGCGCCGGGTCGGGATCCAGGCCGGCGCGGAAATGGTTGTCGCGCAGCGCGAGCGCCTGCTGCCGCAGCTGGTAATCGAGGATGCGATCGATCTCCGCGCGCGCCTGCAGGTAGGTCGCGGCGCTCGCGGCGACGCCGGTGAACAGCAACGCCGCGAGCAGGGCGAGCAGCAGGCGCGAGCGCAGCGATCTCATGCCGGCTGGCCCAGGCGATAGCCCTGTCCGCGTATGTTCTCGATGACCCCGGCGCCGAGCTTGCGCCGCAGATGATGGATGTGGACCTCCACGGCGTTGCTGCCGACGCTGTCCTCCCAGCCGTACAGACGTTCCTCCAGGGCCTGCCGGGAGTAGACGGCCCGGGGTCGCCGCATCAGCGTGTGCAGCAGTTCGAATTCGCGCGCCGTCAGCGCGACGGGCGCGCCATCCCGTGTCAGCGTGCGCGCCGCCGGATCGAGCGTGAGCGAACCATGGCGTATCTGCGGGGAGCTGCGTCCGGCGTGGCGACGGGTCACGGCGCGGATCCTGGCGGCGAGCTCGTCGAGATCGAAGGGCTTGACGACGTAATCGTCGGCGCCGAGGTCCAGTCCGCGGATGCGATCCCCGCGGCCATCGCGAGCGGTGACGATGATGACGGGCGTGTCGCAACGGCGCTGGCGCATGCTCGCCAGCACCGTGGCGCCGTCCCTGCCGGGCAGGCCGAGGTCGAGCACCACCACGGAATACGGTTCGCCGGCAACCGCGGCGTCGGCCGCGGGCCCGTCGCGCACCCAGTCCACCGCGTACCCTTCCCGGGCGAGTCCGCGCTGCAGTGCGGCGCCTATCATCTGATCGTCTTCAACGAGGAGTACGCGCATGCGGGCACGGCGGCGGTGGTGTTGGTGACCACAGCCTGCCTTTTTTTGACCGCGCGCCGGTGAAACGTTCCCGTCCCCGCGCTCGCCGCATCCATGCCGCCCGCAGGTCGCGTCGCAACGCGACGAGGACCACCGGCGGCCCTGCCGCCGTGGCGGGCAACTGCCGGCCGACTACTTCGGCGGGGTTTGCGTGAGGTCCAGCCGCAACGGGACCATGGCCGAAGGGGTGAATCCGTGGCGGCGATAGAAGGCCTGCGCCTGGATGTTGTTGCGGTCCGTGAGCAGGGTAATGCGCAGGCAGCCGCATTCACGGGCCGTCCTCACCGCGTGCTGCAGCAGGTCCGCCCCGGTGCCACGGCCGCGCTCCTCGGGCGTGACGATCATGTCCTCGAGTATGGCGGCACGTCCTCCCATGGCAGTGCTCACCGTGAACAGCAGATTCACCATGCCGACGATCCGGGAGTCGCGGCGCGCCACCAGGATGCGTCCGACCTCCGGCTGGGTGATGATGAGGCGCAGGCCCTCCTGCTGCCTGGCGAGGTCGGGCGAGAAGTCCGCCTCCTGCGCGAACAGCAGGCTCAGCAGCTCCGCGAGCGTGGGAACGTCCTCGATGGTGGCGTCGGTGAAGTTCATGCGGGGAGCGCCGTCGCTGCGGGCCCCGGCAAGGACGTTGGGCTCAGTCTTCCCATCGGTTGGCCTCCTCGGCGAACGACGACCTTTGCGCCTGCACGACGCAGAAACGGTGACCGGTGGGTGCCTCCATCACCCACCAATCGTGCACCTGCCGCACGCGCCTGGCGCCCAGGGCCTCCAGCCGGCGCACCTCCGCCCCGATATCGTCGGTCTCGACGTCGAGATGGACGCGACTGGGATGATCGACCTTTTGCACCTCGATGTGCAACTCGTTCGCGCCGGTGTCGAAGACCACGTAACCGCTGTCGAGCGGGTCCCGCGACGGCCGGACGCGGTAGCCGAGCGCGCGCGTCCAGAATTCGGCGGCGGCAGCCAGGTCCCCGGTCTGACAGTCGATGATGAATCCTCCAAGCCGACTGCGGTGCATGGTATCCCTCCGTCGATGTGGAGTCAGGGTTTGCGCAAGCGCTCGAGCTCGACCTCGAGCGTGCCGCCCGGCAACGCCGAACTGGACGTCGTTTCCCGGCGTTCGGATCTCACCAGGCCGACGCCGGGCGCATACCAGTCAACCTGATCGACCTTGATCTGCGCCATTCCCACCTGCTTGCGGACCTCAGCCAGTGTGCTGCCGCGCGCATGGACGCGCAGGCAGCCGCGGAATTCCCCGGCGGGCACACGCACCTCGTCGTCGACGCTCTCGACCGTGTAGAGCAGCGGCACGTCGGCCTCGATCCTGTAAAGCGCGCCGGCGGCATGGCTGGTGACCTCGAGCACCCGCGTGTGCGTGTCTCCCTTCCAGGTCGCGCCGATGGCGATGGCCGCGGGCAGCACCGTCTGCGGCATCGGATAACGGCGCGGATCCTCGCCTTCACCGGCCTCGCCCACGCGTTGCACGCCCTGCGCGTCCCGCGTATACAGCGTGGTCGTGCCGCCGGGGCTGCGGCGCGGGACCACGTTCACACCGGCGAACTCGTAGGCCGGCAGGTTGGTGACCAGGTGCTTGCCCGCACGCGGTCCGTCCGCGGTCACGATCCGCATCGCATACTGCCATTCCCAGCCGGGTTGCAGCGGGAAATAGTCCTGCGCCGGCCGTTCGCAGCCGGCAAGCAGCGCAATGCCGAGCAGCAGGGGCGCGCGCATGGCCGCGCCGTGTGCGCCGCGCCAGGTGATCAATGGCCACCTGCGCTCAGACCCATAGCATCTGCCCGGTCTCGAAGCGGTGGGTGATGAGCGGATGGCAGGGGAAGATCCGTATGCGGTAACTGCGCAATCCCGATTCACGCGGCTTCAGGCGCGTGCGGTAGAGGGTCTCGCCCTGCTCGTTGGTGCCCTCCGGCATGAGCAGCACGGAGGTCGCCGGGCAGAACTCTCCCTGCGCGTCCTCGCTGCCCAGCTGCAGTTCCACCCACACGTCGCCGGCGGCGAGCCCGCCCAGACGGGCCGCGACGGTGACGTGGGTCTCCTCGCCCAGGGTGAGCCGCGGGCGCGCCTGCTCGACGAGGCGCACAGCGAGCTGCGGCCAGTGGGCGGCGATGCGGCCTTTCCATTGCGACAGCTCGCGCGCCGCGGCATGGCCGTCGGCGGCAAACAGCGCCTGCTGCCGCGCGGCCGGCACGTAGAATTTGCGCACGTACTCCAGGAACATTCGCTCGGAATTGTAGCGCGGGAGTATCGAGCGCATCGACGCCTTCGCCATCTGCACCCAGTCGGCGGGAAAGGCGCGACTGTCACGGCGGTGGAACAGCGGCAGCACCTCGTTCTGCATGAGATCGAGCAGGTCCTGCGCCTCCAGCCGATCGCGATGTTCCCTCGCGGTCTCCGGGCTGTGCGGCGCGATCGCCCAGCCGTTGCCGCCGTCGTAACCCTCGGCCCACCAGCCGTCCAGGATGCTCAGGTTGAGCACGCCGTTGATCCCCGCCTTCATGCCCGAGGTTCCGCTCGCCTCGAGCGGATACTCCGGCACGTTGAGCCATACGTCCACCCCGGTCACCAGCCGCCGCGCCAGTCCGATGTCATAGCCCTCCACCAGCACGATGCGCCCCTCGAGCTCCGCGCGCTGCGTGTACTCGTGGACGGTGCGGAGCAGGGCCTGGCCGGCGCCGTCGTGGGGATGCGCCTTGCCGGCGAAGACGATGACCGCGGGCCGCTGCGGATCGTTGAGGATGCGCGCCAGCCGGCCGGGATCCTGGAACAGCAGCGTGGCGCGCTTGTAGGTCGCGAAGCGGCGCGCGAACCCCATGATGCACACGTCCTGGTCCGGGTCGAGGTAGCGGGTGCGGCGCGCGATCTCCGACTGGCTGCAGCCATTGCGCTGCAGCTGGGGCACCAGACGCTGGCGCAGATCCCTGATGAGGTCGTAGCGCAGCAGCTGGCGGGTGCTCCAGAACGTGGCGTCGGGCAGGTCCTCGAGGCGCTCCCAGAACCCGGGGTTGCGCAGCTCGTTGCGCCACTGGCTGCCCCAGCGCAGATCGAACAGGTTGCTCCACGCCGGCGCCAGGAATGTCGGCACGTGTATGCCGTTGGTGACGTAGTCGAGCGGATTCTCCGCCGGATCGATCCGGGGCCAGATGTAGCTCTCGGTGCGCGAGGCCACCGTGCCGTGTATGCGGCTCACGCCGTTGTGGAAGCGCGATCCGCGCAGCGCCAGCGCCGTCATGTTGAAGCCGCCGTGATTGGCCGGGCTCGCCCCGAGCGCGAGGAACTGCTCCTCGGTGGCGCGCAGTTGCGGCAGGAACGCGCCGAAGTACTCGAGCATCATCGCGCGTTCGAAGATGTCGTGGCCGGCGGCGACCGGCGTGTGGGTGGTGAACACGGTGCCGGCGGCGACCTGCTCCAGGGCGGCGTCGAATTCCATTCCCGCCTGCACGAGCTCGCGCAGCCGCTCGAGGACCTGGAAGGCGGCATGGCCCTCGTTGATGTGCCAGACCGTGGGATACAGCCCGATGCTGCGCAACGCGCGCACCCCGCCTATCCCGAGCACGATCTCCTGCTGCATGCGGGTGTTCCGGTCGCCGCCGTACAGGGCCTCGGTGATGCGGCGGTCCTCCGCCAGGTTGGCATCGATGTCGGCGTCGAGCAGCAGCAGGCGGATGTGACCGACGCGGGCCTGCCACAGATTCAGTTGCAGTACGCGATGCGGCAGGTCCACGCGCACGCGGCGCTGCGCGCCGGCATCGTCGAGGAGCGGCGTCACCGGCAGGTCGGCGAAATCGATGGGCCTGTTGCGCAGTTGCTGGTTGCCGTGGCCGTCGATCACCTGATCGACGTAACCGCTGCGGTACAGCAGGCCGACCGCGATGAACGGCGCGCCGAGATCGGTGGCGGCCTTGCAGTGATCGCCCGCCAGGATGCCCAGCCCGCCCGAGTAGATCGGCGCGCTCTCGTGAAATCCGAATTCGGCGCAGAAGTAGGCAACGAGGTCGCGCGCGGGGTCGAGATGGCCGGCGATCTCGGCATCCGGCGCCTTGCCCATGTAGGTGTCGTACTCGGACAGCACGCCCTTGTAGTCCTGCAGGAAGACCAGGCTCGCGGCGGCCTCGTCGAGCTTCTCCTGCGAAACCCGGCGCAGAAACACGCGCGGATTGTGCCCGCACTCGTGCCACAGCGCGCGATCGAGATTCGCGAACAGCAGCCGCGCGCGGCGGTTCCAGCTGTAGGCGAGGTTGCCGGCGAGTTCCGGAAGTCGCGCGAGGGCAGGAGGTACCACGGGCTGAACCTCGAGCGTAAAGCGCGAACCGGAACTCATCTCACTGACTCCCTCACGGCCGATCATGGTGGTGTGTCCGCGCCTCGATGCGCGCGGCCCTGGCACCTCGCCCCGGCCATGGCACGGCGGGAGGGCGGGGGCATCCCCGGGCGTCGTCGCAACGGGCAGTTGCGGCGCGCGAACGGGTTTCGGCATTATAAGCCGCGCGCGGACGGCGGTGCGCGCGTCCACGGTCCCGCCATCGAGGAACCCGCGCCAGCATGCAAAAGGTATTGATCGCCACCAGCGAGGCCCACCCGCTGGCGAAGACGGGAGGTCTCGGTGAGGTGTGCGGCGCGCTGCCCCTGGCGCTGCAGCAGTGCGGTCAAGACGTGCGCGTGATCCTCCCGGGCTATCGCACCGTGCTGGAGCAGTGCCGCAACCTGCGTGTGCTCGCGCAACTCACCGTCCCCGTCAGCCTGGAGCCGGTGCGGATCCTCGAGACCACCCTCGGCGAGACGACGGTGCCAGTGCTGATCGTCGACGCGCCGGGCATGTTCGACCGGGCCGGGGGCCTGTACGCCGACCTCGACGGCAGGGATTACGCCGACAACGCCAATCGCTACACGGTGTACTGCCGCGCCGTGGTCGAGCTGGCGATGGATCGGGGCGGCCTGTACTGGCAGCCCGAGGTCGTGCACTGCCACGACTGGCAGACGGGCCTGGTGCCGGCGCTGCTCGCGCGCGAACCCGTGCGCCCGGGCACCGTGTTCACCATCCACAACATCGCCTACGCGGGCAGCTTCGATCGCGAGCGCTTCGACACCCTGCAACTGCCCGCGGATCTGTACGCGCCCGGGAGCATGGAATTCTACGGCCGGTTCGCCTTCATCAAGGGCGGGCTGGTTTACGCGGACCTCGTCACGACCGTCAGCCCGAGCTATGCGCGCGAGATCCAGACCCCGGAGATGGGCTGCGGCCTGGACGGTCTGCTCCGGCATCGCAGCCGCGATCTCGTCGGCATCATCAACGGCGTCAATTATGCGGTGTGGGACCCCGCCAACGATCCGATCATCGCCGCGCGTTACGATGCCGGGACGCTGGAGAACAAGCGCCCGAATCGGCGCGCCATCCAGCGGGACACGGGGCTGCGCGAGGACGAGGATGCATTGCTCATCGGCGTGGTGTCGCGGCTGGCGCACCAGAAGGGAATGGATCTGCTACCGGCGGCGCTGGCGCCGCTGTGGGCGCAGGGCGTGCAGCTCGCTCTGCTCGGCAGCGGCGACGCGCAGGTGCAGTCGGAGATCGAACGGATGTGCCGCGAGCACCCCGGCCGGTGTGCCGCCCAATTCGGCTACGACGACGCCCTCGCGCACCGCATCCTGGCGGGGGCGGACGTCTTCCTCATGCCCTCGCGCTACGAGCCCTGCGGTCTCGGGCAGCTCTACGCCCAGCGCTATGGCACGGTGCCGGTCGTGCGCCGGACCGGCGGTCTGGCGGACACCGTGGTGCCCGTGAACGCCTCGACGCTGGCCGACGGCACGGCCACGGGAGTGATTTACGAGGACGACAGCGCCGAGGCCCTCTCGGCGGCGATCCTGGCCGCGATGTATCTGCGGCGCGCGGCGGCGCAGTGGCGCCAGCTGCAGATCACGGGCATGCGGCGGGACTTCAGCTGGGGCGAGAGCGCGCGTGCCTATGTCGAGGTCTATCGGCGGGCGCGGGTGCACCGCCGCTGACCGCGTCGGTCCGGCCGCCCGCGCGCGGGTTGCGGAAAGGTTCGGATCCGGGGGCCCGGCCCTGAGCTAGAATAGCTCGCGCACCTGGGCCGCGGCCCGGCGTGGGCCGCTCAATTCGTCGCGAATCAGGCTGGCGCGGAAACCCCATGGACGAACGCGAAACCGGTACCGAGCACCTGTTGCGGGCACTCGCGGAGGACACGGCGGGCGTCACGGAAGATGATTATCTGCGCGCCCTGATGCGCACCGCGGCGCGCGTGCTCGGCGTGCGCTTCGCCTTCATGGGCGAGCTGAACGAGGCATTCCCCGTGGGCGCGAAGTTCGTCGACTTCTGGGACGGCGAGAAATTCGCCGGCCCTGGCGATTTCCAGTTTGTGGGCACCCCCTGCGAGGACGTCTTCCGCACCGGCGAGCTCCGCTGCTATCCGCGCGGCGTTGCCGGCCGCTTCCCCGACGCGCCGATACTCGCCGAGCTGGGCGTGGAGAGCTTTCTCGCCGTGCCGGTGAAGGACAAGGACGGTGCGGTGATCGGTCATTTCGCAATCATGGACGACAAGCCGATGGAGGGCGACGCCCGCGCCGTGAGTGTGCTGAGGCTGTTCGCAGGGCGCGCCGGGGCGGAGCTGGAGCGCCGGCGCTACAAGGACGCCCTGCACGCCAGCCGCCAGCGCATGGCCTCGGTGCTGGCCTCGGCCATGGACGCCATCGTCGCGGTCGCACCCGACCGCCGCATCCGGGTATTCAACTCCGCCGCCGAGCGGATCTTCGCCTGCAGCGCCGACTGGGCGACGGGCATGCCCCTGGACCGCCTCATCGCCGCGCCGTTTCGCGCCGCGGTCGCCGAGCGCCTGGGCGCCACGGCGGCGAACGAGACCGGCCGTCAGTCGATCGGCGCCGCCGAGGGATTCCGCGCCGTCCGCGCCAATCACGAGGAATTCCCCTTCGAGGCGACGATCTCCCGCAGCGACGGGGCAGGCGAGCCGCTCTACATCGTCATCCTGCGCGACGTGAACGAACGCCAGCGCACGCAGGCCGAGCTCGAACGGCTGCAGTCCCAGAACGGCATGCTGATCGAGGAGATGCTGCGGCAGTCCCGCCTCGAGGGCGTGATCGGGCAGTCCCCTGCCATGCAGGACGTGCTGCAGGCGGTCGCCACGGTCGCCGCCGCCGACGCTACGGTGATCGTTCACGGCGAGACCGGGACCGGCAAGGAGATGGTGGCGCATGCCATCCACCATCTGAGCGAGCGGCGCGAGCGCCAGCTCGTGAAGATGAATTGCGCGGCGCTGCCGGCGGACCTGGTGGAGAGCGAACTGTTCGGCCACGAGAAGGGCGCCTTCACCGGCGCCGTCAACGAGCGCAAGGGCCGGTTCGAGCTCGCCAACGGCGGCACGCTGTTCCTCGACGAGGTCGGCGAGCTCACGCTGCCGGCACAGGCGAAGCTGCTGCGCGTGCTGCAGGAGCGGGAGTTCGAGCGCGTCGGCGGATCCAGGACCATACGCGTCGACGTGCGGGTGATCGCCGCCACCAATCGCGACCTCGCCGAGATGGTGCAGCAGGGGACCTTCCGTTCCGACCTTTACTATCGCCTGAACGTGTTTCCGATCACGCTGCCGCCGTTGCGTGCCCGCACCGGCGACATCCCGCTGCTGGCCCAGCACTTCCTGGAACGCTTCGCCCGCAAGCTCGGCAGGAAGCTCACGACGATAGAACCGGATTCCCTGCAGCGATTGCTGCGCTACGACTGGCCCGGCAACGTGCGCGAGCTGCAGAACGTGATGGAGCGGGCCGCGCTGCTGTCCGCGGGCCCGGAGGTCCTCGTGCGTGATCCCCTGCGCGCCGGTACGGTGAGCGCAGGCGGCGGCGAGGTCCGGCCCAGACCGCTCGAGGAGGTCGAGGCCGAGCACATACGCAGGGTGCTACAGAGCACGGACTGGAAGATCGAGGGCAAACGCGGCGCCGCCGCCGTGTTGCGCCTGGAGCCGAGCACGCTGCGATACCGGATGCAGAAGCTCGGGATCCGGCGTCCGCCACCGCCGGATGTCGCGTCCCCGGCGATGCGGGAACGGTAGAGGAACCGCGACGGGGAACGGGGGCATCATGAGACCGTGGATCACGTTATCCCTGGCGACGCTGCTGTGCTGGGGCCTGTGGGGATTTCTCGGCAAGCTCGGCGGCCGCACGCTGACGCCGGGCCATCTGCTGCTGGTCACCTACACGGGCATGGTGATGGTCTATCCCCTCGTGATGCTGTTGTTCGGAAGCGGCTTCCGGATCGACGGCGGCGCTCCCAATCAATGGTACGCCCTGGCCGCGGGGCTGGTCTGCGGCCTGGGTTTCCCGCTGTTCTATCTCGCCCTGAGCGGCGGTGAGGTCTCCAAGGTGGTGGTTATCACCGCCACCTATCCGGTGGTGACGGTGTTGCTGGCGGCGTGGCTGCTCTCCGAGCCGCTCACCGTGAAGACGGCACTGGGCACGGTGCTGGCCGTGATCGGGATCGTACTGCTGTCGACATAGCGCGGCCGCGGGAGCCTGCAGGCATGCCGGGACGGATCGCGAACAGGGAGGAAGGTGAACTGCTGCAGATCCTGGCGAGCGGCGCCGAGGCGCTGACCGGGCAGGAGTTCCTGCAGCACACCACGCGCAGCCTGGCCACCATCATGAGCGCGCGCTACGCATTCATCTGCGAATACATTCCGCAGTCGCGGCGCGTGCGCGACCTGGCCTTCTGGCTCGACGGCTCCTTCCAGGAGCCCGGCGAGTACGACATCGACGGCACACCCTGCGAGCTCGTCCTGGCCGGTGAAGTCAAATGCTATCCGCGGCACGTGGCCGAGCTGTTCCCGCGCTACGAGTGGCTCTCGCAGGTCGGCGCCGAGAGTTATCTCGCCATCCCGCTCAGGAACGCGAGCGGCGAGGTGCTCGGGCACATGGGTGTAATGGACACCCGCCCGCTGGAGCACTCGCCCGCCGACCTCTCGGTATTCCAGATCCTCGGGGCGCGTGTGTGCGTCGAGATCGAACGCAAGCGTTACGAAGAGGCGCTGCTCACCAGCGAGGCGACGATGTCGCGGGTCCTGGGGTCGGCGATGGACGCGATCATCAGGATGGACACGGCGCGCCGGATCACCTTCTTCAACCCGGCCGCAGAGCGCATCTTCGCCTGCGCCGCGGCCTGGGCGCTCGGTCAGCCCTTCGACCGCTTCCTCTCCAGGCCGCTGAGGGGCCTGCTCGAGGGATTTCTGCGTGCGGCCGGCGAGCACCCGGGCGAGCAGCGGCAGCTCTGGGCGCCGGAAGGCCTGAAGGCCCTGCGCGCTAACCGCGAGGAGTTTCCGGTGGAGATCACGATCGCCTCCGCCCGGGACGGCGAGGAGCTTCACTACACGCTGGTCCTGCGCGACGTCAACGAACGGGTGCAGGACCAGGCGGAGCTCGGACGCCTGGCCGATCAGAACAAGCTGCTGCGGCAGGCGGTGCGCGAGCAGTACGGGCTGGAGGAGATGGTGGGCGACAGCGCGCCGATGCGCACGCTGTACCGGACGGTGGAGACCGTGGCCAGGGCGGACACGACGGTGTTGATCAACGGTGAGACCGGCACCGGCAAGGAGCTGGTCGCCCACGCCATACACCGGCTCGGACCGCGCGCCGACCGTCTGCTCATCAAGATGAACTGCGCGGCGTTGCCGCCTGAGCTCATCGAGAGCGAACTGTTCGGCCATGAGAAGGGCGCCTTCACCGGTGCCACGTCGCAGCGCAAGGGACGTTTCGAGCTCGCCGACGAGGGCAGCATCTTCCTCGACGAGGTCGGCGAGCTGTCGCTGACGGCGCAGGCCAAGCTGCTGCGCGTGCTGCAGGAGCAGGAATTCGAGCGCGTCGGCGGCTCGCAGACCATCCGGGTGAACGTGCGGGTCATTGCTGCCACCAACCGCGATCTCGCCGAGATGGTGCGCGCGAAGACCTTCAGGGCCGATCTCTACTACCGCCTGAACGTATTCCCGGTGGTGGTGCCGCCGCTGCACGAGCGCGGCGAAGACATCACCACCATCGCGCGCCACATGCTGCGCAGGGTCGCGCGCAAGCTCGGCAGGGCGGTGGTCGACTTCGACGCCACCTCGCTGCAGCGGCTGCGATCCTACGACTGGCCGGGCAACGTGCGCGAGCTGCAGAACGTCGTCGAGCGGGCGGTGATCCTCGCCACCGCGAGCCACGCGTCCGTGCCCGAGCTGGGTCAGCGCGAGCAGATCGGCGCGTCCGCCGCGCGCGTCGATCTGCGCTCGCTCGAGGAGGTGGAGGCCGAGCACATCGCCGGCGTGCTGGCGCTGGCCAACTGGGTGATTGAAGGCAAGCGGGGCGCGGCTGCCATACTCGGGCTGGAACCGAGCACCCTGCGTTACCGGATGCAGCGACTCGGCATCCAACGGCCGAAGCGCGGCGAACAGGCCTGACGCGCCGCGGAGCGTCGCGGGAGATCGTCTCGGGTGACCCTGAATACGAACGAGTCGGATGCGGACGCCGTCATACGCCACATCGTGGCGGGCACGGCGGCGTTGACGGGCGCGGATTTTCTGCAGGCGCTGCTGCCCAGCGTTGCGCAGGCGCTGAACGTGAAGTACGTCTTCGTGGCCGAGTTCAGCCCCGACCACCAGACCGCCTCCACGCTGGCGTTCTGGGACGGCGGGACGGTCGTACTCGACGCGGGCGATTATGCGCTGCCCGGTTCGCCGTGCGAGCAGGTGCTGGGCGGCGAGGTGGTGTGCTACCCGCAGGACGTGCAGGCGGCCTTCCCGGAGCACCACGAGCTCGGCGAGATGGGCGTGGTCAGCTATGTCGCCGTGCCGATGCGGACCGGGGACGGCAAGGTGATGGGTCATCTGGCGATCATGCACACCGAACCGCTCCATCCCTCGCCGGCGTATATCGACGTCTTCCGGATCTTCGGCGCGCGCGCCTGCGCGGAGATGCAGCGCAAGCGTTTCGAGGAGGCCCTGGCGGCGAGCGAGGAGCGGCTGTCGCAGATCCTCTCCTCGGCGATGGACGCCATCATCGCCTTCGATGCCGATCGGCGCATCCGGCTGTTCAACCCCGCGGCCGAACGCATCTTCGGGTGCGCGGCCGGCTGGGCCATGGATCAGCCTTTCGATCGCTTCCTGTCCAGGCCGTTTCGGGCGCTGCTCGATCGATACGTCGGCGCCGTCGGCGACGGCAGCAAGCCGGGCGGAGAGCTGTGGGCGCCGGACGGTGTCAGCGCGCTGCGCGCCAACCGCGAGGAGTTCCCGGTGGAGGTGACCCTGTCCTCCTTCGAGTCGCGCGGCCAGCGACTTTACACCGTAATCCTGCGCGACGTGAACGAGCGCATGCGCGCCCGCGCGCAACTGGCGAGGCTCGAAGAGCAGAACGTCTTCCTGCGCAAGGAGATGGCGAACCCGCGGCAGTTCCAGCGGCTCATCGGCGAGTCGCCGCCGCTTCGCGAGCTGCACGCGCTCATCGAGACCGTCGCCCGATCCGACACCACCGTGCTCATCACCGGCGAGACCGGCACCGGCAAGGAGCTCATCGCGCACGCGATCCACGCCGCCGGGGATCGCAGCGAGCGCATGCTGGTGAAGATGAACTGCGCGGCGCTGCCCGGAGAGCTCATCGAAAGCGAGCTGTTCGGCCACGAGAAAGGCGCGTTCACCGGCGCGCTGCAGCAGCGCAAGGGCCGCTTCGAGATGGCCGACGGCGGCTCGCTGTTCCTGGACGAGGTCGGCGAACTCACGCTGCCGGCGCAGGCCAAGCTGCTGCGCGTGCTGCAGGAACAGGAATTCGAGCGGGTGGGCGGCAGCCGGGTCATCAAGGTCGACGTGCGCGTCATCGCCGCCACCAATCGCGATCTCGGCGAGATGGTCAAGGCGGGCACGTTCCGGTCGGATCTCTACTATCGCCTCAACGTGTTTCCGATCGACGTCCCGCCGCTGCGCGCGCGGCGCGAGGACATCCCGGTTCTGGTGGATCACTTCCTGGGCACGCTTGCGCGCAAGCTCGGACGGCGCTTCAGGGGTGTCGATGCGATCTCGCTGAAGCGGCTGCAGTCCTACCAGTGGCCGGGCAACATCCGCGAGCTGCAGAACATCATCGAGCGTGCCGCGGTGATCGCCGCCGGCGAGGTGGTGCAGGTGCCCGAGCTCGAGGCATCGGCGTTCGCGCCGCCGGCGGGCGGGGGGGCGGGGCCGCTGCGCACGCTGGAGGACGTCGAGACGGAGCACATACGCGAGGTGCTGAAGCTCACCGAGTGGATCATCGAAGGCAAGCGCGGCGCTGCCGGCATACTCGGGATGGAGCCGAGCACGCTGCGCTACCGCATGCAGAAGCTCGGCATCCGGCGCCCGCGCCCCGACGCCGAAGCCTCCGCCTCCGCCACCTGATCGAAGCCGATAGGTCTACGCCTTCGCGGAGTCGGTGGTGCCGGAGGGGGAAATGGCGCGCCTCGGCGGCGCCCCGATACTCCGCGTAGCCTCCGTTCATTCCTGGCCGACGGGGGCGATCACCTCGCGGTGCTGGCGCAGCGCGATCAGTGTCAGTATGAGCAGCGCCGCGGCGATCAGCACCAGCCCGGCGAGCTCCACGCCGTCGGGCTGTTCGCCCAGTTGCAGCCACGAGGCGAGCATGGCGATCACCGGTATCGCGAAGGTGCTCATGCCGGCGGTGCCGGTGGGCAGCACCTTCAGCACGTACAGCCACAGCCACCAGCCGATCGCGGTGGTCGCGATCGCGTTGAAGGCCAGCGCCAGGGAGAAAGGCACCGTCCACTGCACGTGCATGCCGGGGTTGAGCACGGCGATGGCCGCCAGCGGAACGGAGCCGAACAGCATCTGCCAGGCCGCCATGGACAGCAGATCCATCGGTGCGCGCGCCTGCATGCGCTTGACCATCACGGCGCTCACGGCCCAGACGAACCCCGAGGCCACCGCCAGCATCTTGCCCTGCGTGTGACCGGTGATGGTCCATGGCTGCAGCACCAGCATCAGGCCGGCGCCGGCGATGAGCGCGGTCACCCACTGGAACCGCTGGATCGGCTCCTTCAGAACCAGCCACGCGAGCAGCATGGTCCAGAACGGCATGGTGAAGACCAGCACGGCCGTGCGGCCCGGCGCGCCGCCGGCGGCAGCCCACATGCTCAGGCCCACGTAGCCGGCGGTCTGCATCACGCCGAGCGCCATGAGCTCCGGCACGCGCCGGGGCCTGAGGCTGCGGCCGTTCAGCGGCAGCACCACGAACAGGCACAGGGCGCCGAACGCCACGCGCAGCGCGCTGAAGGAGAACGGATCGGCGTAGCCGAGCGCAATCTTGATGATGACCCAGCTGTAGCCCCAGATAAGCGACAGCACGACCAGGGCGAGGAAGCGGTGATAAGGCGTGGGCATGAAGGCATCGGCGGGAGTGGGGACGAGTGCTCGTGCGCGGCGTCAGCAGCGCGCACCGGCCGGAAGTCTACCGGATCGCGCGCCTGCCTGCCCGAACGGGCGCCGCCGGCGCCAGTCCGCAATCGGCCTGAACTCCCGTATACTGCCCCGGTTTTATGGCAGGGTGCCGCGATGGCCGAGACCGAACACATCATTGAGGTGAACGATCGCACCTTCGAGCAGGAGGTGTTGCTGCGTTCGATGCAGACGCCGGTGCTCGTGGATTTCTGGGCGGCGTGGTGCGCGCCGTGCAAGGCGCTCATGCCGGTGCTTGCCAAGCTTGCGGGCGACTTCGGCGGCGCGTTCGTGCTCGCCAAGGTCAACACCGACGAGAATCAGCAGATCGCCATGCAATGCGGCATCCGCAGCCTGCCGACGGTGGTGCTGGTCATGGAAGGGCAGATCGTCGACGGGTTCGTCGGCGTGCAGCAGGAGACAGCCATCCGCGCGCTGCTGGAGAAGCACCAGGTCGCGCCGCGCGTGGCGCAGCCGGAGGTCCCGCCGCCGATGCCGGCGGTGCCGCCCGAGGACCGGGCACGCGCGATCGCAGAACTGCGCGCCATGGCCGCGCGCAAGCCGGGCGACGCGGCGATCCTCCTGCAGCTCACCGAGCTGCTGGTCGCCGAGGGCGATTATGCGGCCGCCGAGACGGTATTGAAGGATCTGTCCGAAGATCGGCTCAGGGAGGCCGATGCCGGCCGGCTGCTGGCTGCCATCCGCCTCGGCAGCCTCGTATCCGGCGCGCCGGATACCGCGACGCTGCTGACGCGCCTGGAGGGCAATCCGAAGGACAGCGAGGCGGAGTATCTGCTGGGCATCCGCAGCGCGCTGGAGGGCGCGCACGAGATGGCGCTGGAATACCTGCTGAGCGTGGTGCGCCGCGATCGGAAATTCGGCGAGGATGCCGCGCGCAAGGCGATGGTGGAGGTCTTCGCATTGCTGGGTGGCGGCGGTCCGCTCGTCAAGCAATATCGCAGCCGCCTGTACTCGGCGCTGAACTGAGCCCCGGCGGCGGAACACCGCGCGCCGCTGACGTGCGGAGCCCTAGATGCTGAGACGCCGCCGCGCCGCCTCGCTGATGGCGAGCACGGCGGGATGCTTGATGCGGCGCTCGGCGGACACGGCGTAGTACTGCTCGCGCAGCTCCTCGGTGCGGCCGATGACCTGCACGTCGTGCTGGCGCATCACTTCCTTCTCGATCGCCGTGGGCGCCGCAAAGGCGCCAACCCCGGCCTCGCCGAAGGCCATCATGAGCGCGGAATCCTCGAACTCCGCGGCGATCTGCGGGCGTATCTCCTCCTCCTCCAGCCACTGCTGCAGCATCCGCCGCAGGCTGGAGTTCGTCCCGGGCATCAGTATCGGCACGCCGTCGAGCGATTGCGGGAACCTGGCCTTCAGCCGCTGCATGATCTTGCGTGCGGCAAAGAACGTGATGCCGCTGTCGCCCAGGGCGTGGTTGTAGACCTTCAGATGCAGCCCCTGGGAGACGGGCGCGTCGGCGATGACGAGGTCCAGCTTGTGCACCGACAACTGCGCCAGGAGCTCATCGAACCTTCCTTCGTGACAGACCACGCGCAGCTTGTGCTCCAGGTGCAGCGCCGGCTCGAGCAGGCGGTATGCGAGGATCTTGGGCACGGCATCCGCGACACCGACCGTGAAGGCCTGCACGCCGCCGGGCAGCCGGCCGGCGAGCACGTCCTTCAGTTCCGTCCCGAGCCGGAACATCTCGTCGGCATACTGGAAGATCAGGCGCCCGACGTCGGTCAGTTGCAGGCGACGGCCCTGGCGGGAGAACAGCTTCTCTCCGACCTGCTCCTCGAGCGCGCTCAACTGTCCGCTGATCGTCTGCGGCGTGAGGAACAGAACCTTCGACGCATTGGCGATGCCACCCTCCTTGGCGACAACCCAGAAGTAGTGCAGATGCTTGTAGTTGAGGTGCCTCACCGTCTTCTCCCCGCCCGTGCGCGGCATCGCCGATGCGGCGATCGCTCGCATTATGACCGCAGACAGACGGAAAACGCGAAGTGTCAAACATCGTAAAAGACGAAATATCTAAGACAAATATCAGTTCTTGCGGTCTCTCTCGGGCATCGATGCCCGACGGCGGCCTGGCCGCCGGCCACGAACGAACCACCAGTCGCACGAGTATCCATCGCCATGAAGGACGATCCCGGCACGCCGCTGCCGCACCCGAGCCTTCCCTGTTCGGCGCCTTCCTGGTGTTCACGGGCATGAGGATCCTGCTGTTGGTGAGCAGCGCGCGCTGTCGGCGTATCCCGTCCTGCCGTGACTCCTGGCGCCTCTGCGCGTGACGGAGCAAATCCATGGCGCGGGGTGGTCGTGGTCGGCAACGGGCTGCGTTACGCGACGCCGCCGCTGCGGGCGGCGGCGGGGTCGCGGTGACCCGCCGCGGGACCAAGCCCGCCATATCTCGCGGAGGCCGCCGGATACTGCGGCATGCAGCCACGGTGCGCGGCCGCGCTGCGTAGCATAACTCCTTGGCGTGCCAACTCCTTTTCCGTCATCACCGCGAGTGGCACAGCGGTTGCCATCCCTCCGCCAAGCGCGCTCAACGCGGTGCGCGACCAAACGACTGCAAGACCCAGGAGAACGCAACCATGAAGAGCAATCGCATAGTGCAAACCGCAGTGCTATCGCTGTTGGCGTTGGGTGTCGGCAACGCCGCCGTGGCCGCCGACAAGGCGTCCGAGAAGTGCTACGGCGTGATCAAGGCCGGCAAGAACGACTGTCAGACGGCCAGCAACGCCTGCTCGGGCCACAGCACGACCGATGGTCAGGTCGATGCGTGGATCTATCTGCCGACCGGCACCTGCGAGCGCATCGTGGGCGCCTCGTTGACGCCGGGGTCCTGAGCGGAGATGGCAGCGATGGCGGATTCCTCCAAACGATCCGCATCGGCACGGCCGATCCCGCCGGCGAGCGGGATCGGCCTGCGCGCCGAGCATTACGACGCCGTGCTCGCGCAGCGTCCGCCGGCCGGCTTTCTCGAGGTGCACAGCGAGAACTATTTCGGCGCCGGCGGCCGGCCGCGGGCGGTGCTCGATGCGCTGGCCCGCGACTACCCGCTGAGCCTGCACGGCGTGGGCCTGTCGCTCGGCTCGACCGACGCGCTGAACATGGCGCACGTGGTGAGGCTGCGGGCCCTGATCGATCGCTATTCCCCGAGGTTGGTCTCCGAGCACCTGAGCTGGGGCTCGGTGGACGGCCGGTACTTCCACGACCTGCTGCCGCTGCCGTACACGGAAGAGGCCCTGCGGCACGTCGCGGCGCGCATCGAGCGGGTGCAGGACCATCTCGGCCGGCGCATCCTGATCGAGAACCTCTCCAGCTATGTCGAGTATTCGCACTCGACGATGCCGGAGTGGGAATTCCTCACCGCGGTGGCGGCGCGCAGCGGCTGCGGCATCCTGCTCGACGTCAACAATATCTACGTCTCCTCCTGCAATCACGGTTTCGACGCCGCGCAGTACGTGCAGAGCATCCCGTCGCAGTTCGTCGGCGAGATGCACCTGGCGGGGCACACCGCCAGGAGCACACCGGACGGCATGATCCTCATCGATACGCACGATCAGCCGGTAAGCGCGCCGGTGTGGCAGCTCTTCGAGCTGTCGGCGCGGCGATTCGCCGATGCGCCCGCCCTCATCGAGTGGGATACAGGTCTGCCGGCGCTGGAGGTGTTGCTCGAAGAGGCCGCGCGCGCCGACCGCGTCAGGGCGGATCGTCATGCTCTCGCTGCGTAATCTGCAACGGGCCATGGCCGTCGCCATCCTGCAGGCCGACGAGGTCGAGCAGCTCGACTGCCTGCGGGCGCGCACGGCACCGGCGGCGCGGCGGCTGCGCGTCTACCGCAACAACGTCAGGGCGACGCTGACGGGCGCGATCGAGAGCGGCTACCCGGTCGTGCTGCGGCTGCTGGGCGCGGAGTATTTCCAGGTGCTGGCGCTGCGCTACGTGCGCGACTATCCGTCGCGCACCGGCAACCTGATCGACTACGGCGGGGAGTTTCCTTCGTTCCTGGAGACGATCGCCGAGCTGCAGACGCTTCCGTATCTGCCCGATGTCGCGCGCCTGGAGCGGCTGATGCGCGACGCCCAGTCCGCCTCGGAGCCCCGCCGCATGAATCTGGAGGCCCTCGCCGAGGTGCCGCGCTGCCGCTACGAGGAGCTGCGGTTCGCGATCCACCCGAGCGCGCGCCTGTTCGCCTCCTCGTATCCGGCACTGCGGATCTGGCAGACCAATCAGCGCGACTACGCCGGCGACCCGCAGGTATCGCTGGCGGAGGGCGGCGACCTGCTGCTCGTCATGCGGCGCGCGGTGGAGATCGAGATCGAGCGGTTGGGTCCCGGCGAATTCACGCTGCTGTATCAGCTCGAGCAGGGACGAAACATGCGCTACGCCTGCGAGAGCGCCCTTGCCGCCGAACCGGGGCTGTGCGTCACCACCGCGCTGCGCAGTCACGTCGCGCGCCACACGATATGCGGTTTCCACTATTGAACGAGTACTGAAGAGAGGAGCGCACATGATGACTTCCATGGCAACACCGACGATGGCCGCGGCTGGCGCGCGGCGATCCCTGGTGGCAAGGGTCGCGGGGCTGTACGCGAATGCGGCAGACCTGCTGCAGTCGGCATCGCCGCTGGCCGATCTCGCGCTGCGACTGTACGTGGCCTACGTGTTCTGGGTGTCCGGCCTCGCCAAGGTGCAGTCCTGGCAGACGACGCTGCAGCTGTTCGAGTACGAATACCGGGTGCCGCTGCTCCCGCCCGCCCTGGCGGCCCATGCCGGCACCTTCACCGAGCTGTTCTTCCCGGCGCTGCTGGCACTCGGGCTCGGCGGGAGGCTGGCCGCCGCGGTGCTGTTCGTCTTCAACATCATCGCCGTGATCTCCTACCCCGATCTGAACGCCGCCGGTCTTGTCCAGCACAAGGTCTGGGGACTGATGCTCCTGGTGCTCGTGCTGCACGGACCCGGCGCCCTGACATGCGATCGGCTGCTGCGCGGTCGTTTCCCGACGCGCACGTGAGCACACACAGAAGCGTCCTGCTTGAGGAATGCCGAAATGAATGTCGCGCTGAAGGTCACGGCTGAAACCGGAGGACGGCGGGTGCTCGAGGGACAGCGGGCGCTGGTCACCGGCGCCAATTCCGGCATCGGCGCCGGGATAGCCGAGGGGCTGGCGTCCGCGGGGGCGCGCGTGGTGATCAACTACGTGAGCAGACCCGATGAGGCGCAGCGCCTGGTGCGGAAGATCAAGGACGGCGGTGGCGAGGCGATTGCCATCCAGGCCGACGTGAGCCAGGAGCACCAGGTCGGGGCCATGTTCGAGCAGATCATCGACGAGCTCGGCGGCCTGGAGATCCTGGTCAACAACGCCGGCCTGCAGAAGGACGCGGCGCTCGTGGACATGACCCTGCAGGACTGGGACACGGTCATACGCGTGAATCTCACCGGTCAGTTCCTCTGCGCGCGCGAGGCGGCGCGCGAGTTCATCCGCCGCGGCGTGGCGCCGTCGCTGTCGAGCTCGGCCGGGAAGATCGTCTGCGTGTCCTCGGTCCACGACGTGATCCCGTGGGCAGGGCACGCCAACTACGCGGCCTCCAAGGGCGGGGTGATGATGCTGATGAAGACCATGGCGCAGGAACTCGCGGCCCACAAGATCCGGGTCAACAGCATCTCGCCCGGGGCGATCAAGACCCCGATCAATCACAGCGCCTGGGGCACGGCGGAGAAGGAGGCGGAGCTGCTGCAGCTCATCCCCTACGGGCGCGTCGGCGTCACGCACGACATCGCCAAGGCCGCCGTGTGGCTCGCCTCCGACGAGTCCGACTACGTCACCGGCGCGACCCTCTATGTCGATGGCGGCATGACGCTGTATCCCGGCTTCGAGAGCGGCGGTTGAGCCGGACCGGCCGCATCGGACTGGACCATGATCGAACGCACCGGCAGCCAGCGCCAAGGCGGCGCGCGCAGGACCGCAACCTCCCGCCGCGGCGCGCTGCGGTGCGCGTGCGCGCTCGCAGCGACGCTGATCGCCCCCGCCGCGCGCACGGCCGACATGGAGAACCCGCAGTTCGTCGCATCCGACTCGCGCAGCGAGCACGGCGGCCTGCCCGACGGCGTGCAGCCGTGGTGGCCCAGCCGCTACGGGGCCGACGATCAGATCGGCACGCTCAACGAGATCACCCCGGCGGTGACGGCCGCGGCGGCGCAGCTCGTGAAGCGGGGGATCACCGTGGACCTCGGACGCATCCTCGACGACCGCACGCCGAAGTTCCCCGGCCGCTACTGGCACCAGACGGTCGATGCCTCGGCACCGTACACCAATCTGCGCCGCGCGGACGCCGACGGCGACGGCTGGGGCAGAAACCGGATCAACTGGATCACCGAGATCCAGGCGGGCACCTTCCAGGCAGGTACCCAGCTGGATTCCATCGGCCACATCCAGACCGGCGATCGCTTCTACAACGGCTGGCGCGCGCGCGACGTCGTCGAGGCGTACGGGCTGAACCGGTTCGGCATGGAGACCGTGCCGCCGATCGTCACGCGCGGCGTGCTGATCGATGTCGCCGCGTCCAGGGGCGTGGCGCGCCTGGATCCGGGTTACGTCATCACCGTCGCCGACTTCGAGGCGGCGCTCGCGGCGCAGGGCGTGCAGGTCCGCGCCGGCGACGCCGTGCTGTTGCACACCGGCTGGGGCGGGCTGTGGAACGTCGACGACGCCGCGTTCCTGGCGGGCGAGCCCGGCCCCGGGATGGATCTCATCGAGTGGCTGTACGCGCGGCGCATCGCGGTGCTGGGTGCGGACACCTGGAGCATCGGACCGGTGCCCGGCGAGGATCCGGAGCGGCCGTTTCTCGTTCCGCAGACCATGTACGTGAACTACGGACTGTTCGGCCTGGAGAACGTCGCGACCGAGGAGATCGCCGCGCGCAAGGTCTACGAGTTCCTGTTCGTCCTCACCCATGCGCGCACGCGCGGGTCGACGGCGGCCGTCATCTCGCCGGCGGCGGTCTACTGATCATGATTGGTGATCGGTGATTGGTGGTTGGCGAGGCTCATTCACGAATCACGAATAGACTCATGACCGATTTCGACGACATCATCGTGGGTTCCGGCGCCGGCGGCAGCGCCGCCGCGTACGTGCTGGCGCGCTCGGGGCGGCGCGTGGCGCTGGTGGAGAAGGGCAGGGCCCTGCCCGCGGACGGCTCGACGCTGGACATGGAGCGCGTCATCCGGCGCGGCGAATTCAGGAGCGCGGAGACCTGGCTCGACAGGGACGATCGGCACTTCGAGCCCGAGGAGTACTTCAATCTCGGCGGCAAGACGAAGTGGTACGGCGCGGCGCTGCTGCGCTATGACCGCGGCGAGTTCGAGGGCGAGACAGCGTTTCAGTGCCTGCCGTGGCCGATCGGTTACGGGGATCTGGCGCCGTACTACGAGGAGGTCGAGCGCCTGCTCGGCGTGCACGCGTTCGCGGCCGAGCCGGACATCGCCGAGATCAGCCGCCGGATGAACGGTTCGGCGTGGCGGCCTTCGCCGCTGCCGCTCGGGCTGTCGCCGCGGATCCTGGAGGATCGACACGAGGCCACGCATTTCGACGGCTTCGCCTCCGCGCGCGGTCTGAAGGCCGACGCGCAGACGGCGCTGCTCGATCGCATCCCGCCGCAGTCCCGTTGCGCGATCATCACCGGTCAGGCCGTGGAGCGATTGATCGCGGACCGGCAATCGCCCCGACGCGTGCGCGGCGTGCAGTGCGCTGACGGGCGGAGGATCTCCGCGGACCGCGTGCTGCTCGCCGCGGGTGCGCTGCATTCCCCGCGCCTGCTGCAGCGTTACCTGCGCTGCACCGATCTCGCGTATCGCCTGCCGTGCGCGCCGTGGGTGGGACGCTATTTCAAACGGCACTTGCTCACTGCCATGCTCGCCTTCTCGTTTTCGCGCAAAACCGACGCGATCCGCAAGACGGTGTTCTGGCTCAGCGAGCGTTGTCCGCACAGCAGCGTGCAGCCGCTTGGCTTCGGGAGCGACGTCATCGGCTCGCTGCTGCCGTCGGGCCTGCCGCGATGGTCGGCGTGCTGGCTCGCCGAGCACGCCTACGGATTCTTCCTGCAGACCGAGGACGGGTCGCATCCCGACAATCGTGTGAGCGCGGAGGGCGAAGGCACGCGCCTGCCGCGGCTCGACTACGACCCGCGGCGCACGCCGGAGGCTCTCCGCGAGCACGCCCGTACGGTCTCGAGCTTCCGGCGCGCGCTGCTCGGGGCCGGCCTGCTCTGCGGGGCGCGCAGGATTGGCCTGTCGGGCACCGCGCATGCCTGCGGGACGCTGGTCGCGGGGCGCGATCCGCGCCGTTCCGTGGTGGATGCGAACGGCCTGGTGCACGGCATGGAGAACCTCTACGTCGTCGACGGCAGCGTGCTGCCGCGGTCCAGCCGCGTGAATCCGTCGCTGACCATCTATGCCTGGGCGATGCGCGTGGCTGACGGGCTGTGCGGACACAGGCGGCTCTCATGAGCGCGGAGGCGTGGATGAATCACGTGCGGCTGGGGCGCGGTGTCTGCGACGACCTCGCGCAGGCCGAGCGGCGCGAGTGGTGGCTGGCGAACGGGCGCGGCGCGTATGCCGCCGGGACCGTGGCCGGCACGCTGACCCGGCGCTATCACGGTCTGCTGATCGCACCGCTCAGCCCGCCCCTCGGGCGCAAGCTCCTGCTCGCGAAGGTCGACGCCGCCGTCGCCGACGGGGAGCGCCAATGGCCGCTGTACGCCAATCGCTGGTCGGGAGGGGTCGTCGACCCGAGGGGCTACCTGCACCTGGAGTCGTTTCACCTCGATGGCCGGATGCCGGTGTGGCGATACGGCATCGGCGGCGCCGAGATCGAGATGCGCGTGTGGCTGGAGTACGGCGCGGACACAGTGTACGTCGCCTACCGGCTGCACGACGCGGCACGCCATTTCCAGGCGCGGCCGCTGCGACTCTCGGCCCGGTTGCTGATGAATGCGCGCGACCATCACTACGTCACCGGTGCGCATGCGCTGCATCCGGAGGTTCTTGCCGACGGAGTGTCGGCGCGCAGCCTGCGCGTGTGCATGCCGGAGTCGCGCGACGTGCCGGCATTCACGCTGCACGTGCAGACCCGTGGCGGCACGGTGGCTCCGGACTGCACCTGGTACGAGAACTTCGATCTGCCGATCGAGCGCGAGCGCGGCCTGCCAGCGCACGACAACCACCTGTGCGTCGCGCACGCCTCGCTCGATCTGGTTCCGGGCGAGTGGGTGGGGCTGGTCGCGAGCCTCGCGACCGATGCCTCGCCTTACCTGGGGGAGGCGATGCGCCGCTTCCAGGGTCACGATGCGAGCGTGCTGAAGCGCGCGCGGGTGCAGGTGCCCGAGCTGCACGACGCGCCGTCGTGGGTGCGGCAACTGCTGCTCGCGGCCGACGGCTTTCTCGTCGCCAGGCCGCTGCCGGACCTTCCGGAGGGGGAGTCCGTGATCGCGGGCTATCCCTGGTTCGGGGACTGGGGCCGCGACACGATGATCGCCCTGCCGGGCCTGTGCCTGGCGACCGGGCGCCATGACAGCGCGCGACGGATACTCGAGACCTTCGCGCGTTTTGTGGACCGCGGGATGCTGCCGAACGTCTTTCCCGGCAGCGGCGCGGTCGCGGAGTACAACACCGTCGATGCGGCGCTCTGGTACGTCGAGGCCTGGCGTTCCTACGTCGAGGCGAGCGGCGATCGCGCGGCGCTGGCGCGGGCCTGGCCGGTGCTGCAGGGGATTGTCGACGCCTATTGCCGGGGGACGCGGTACGGCATCGGCATGGACGAGGCCGACGCGCTGCTGCGCGCGGGCGAGTCCGGCGTGCAGCTGACCTGGATGGACGCCAAGCTCGGCGACTGGGTGGTCACGCCGCGCACCGGCAAGCCCGTGGAGATCAATGCGCTGTGGTACAACGCGCTGCGCGCGATGGCGGAGTTCGGCGATGAGCTCGCGCAGCCCGCGCGGCCGTACCTGCAGTTGGCCGAGCGGGTGCGCGCGGGGTTCCGGCGCTACGTCAAGGAGGACGAGAGCGGTTTGTTCGACGTGATAGACGGGCCGGACGGCGACGACGGCCGCGTCCGCCCGAACCAGATCCTCGCGGTGAGCCTGCCGCACAGCCCGCTGGACGCCTTCATGCAGGGTCAGATCGTCAAGCAGTGCTACAGCGAGCTGCTCTGCGGCCTCGGCCTGCGATCGCTGGCGGCGGGCGAGGCGGACTTCCAGCCGCGCTACGAGGGCGGTCCGTGGGAGCGCGACAGCCGCTATCACCAGGGTCCGGTGTGGGCGTGGCTGCTCGGCCACTATGCGCTCGCCGAGTTCCGCGTGCACGGCAATGCCGAGGCCGCGCAGGCGCGGCTGGAGGGCATGCGCGCGCACCTGCTCGACGCCGGGTTGGGCACCGTCAGCGAGATCTTCGACGGCGTGGCGCCATTCGCGCCACGCGGCGCGCCGGCGCAGGCGTGGTCGGTGGCCAGTGTGCTGGAGGCGTGGTGGCGGCTGGAGCGCGCGCGCCAGCAACGCACGCGGCTGGACGGCGCCGCGCTGGCGGCGAGCGCCTGAGGCGCGGCTGCAGTTCCGGTGGACACGACAAGGCAATCGGAGGATGGCAACGTGAAGACAGCAGGCGCGGTCAGCGTAGTGGCGGAACGGCAGCGGCTCGAGGCGCAGCGGCAGGGTTCCGAGAACTGGAGGCTGTGGGGGCCGTATCTGGCCGAGCGCGCCTGGGGTACCGTGCGCGAGGACTACAGTCCGCACGGCAATGCCTGGGAGTCCTTCGATCACGACCAGGCGCGATCGCGGGCGTATCGCTGGAACGAGGACGGCATGGCCGGGATCTGCGACGAGGAACAGCGTCTTTGCCTGGCGCTGGCGTTCTGGAACGGCCGCGATCCGATCCTCAAGGAGCGCGCCTTCGGACTGACCGGCAACCAGGGCAATCACGGCGAAGACGTCAAGGAGTACTACTTCTATCTCGACGCCACTCCTTCGCACAGCTACCTGCGCTACCTCTACAAGTATCCGCAGGCCGAATACCCGTACGCGCGGCTGGTGAGCGAGAACCGCAGGCGCTCGCGGCATGAGCCGCCGTACGCCCTGCTCGATACGGACGTGTTCGGCGAGGATCGTTACTGGGATATCGAGGTGGAGTACGCGAAGGCCACGCCGGATTGCGTGCACGCGCGCATCACGGCTCACAATCGCGGCGCCGACGGCGCCACGCTGCACCTGCTGCCGACGCTGTGGTTCCGCAATACCTGGGGCTGGGACGAATCCGCCGGCGCGCGGCCATTGCTCCAGGCAATCCCCGCGCCGCGGGGCGCGCAGTGGGCGGTGGCGGCCGTCCATGAGACGCTGGGCGGCTACTACCTCTACGGACGCGAGACCGCTGAGCCGCTGTTCACCGACAACGAGAGCAATGGCGAGCGCTTGTGGTCGGTGCCGGGCGCGAGCCGGTACGTCAAAGACGCCTTCCACCGGCGCGTCGTCGACAACGATCCCCGGGCGGTGAACCCGGCCGGCCGGGGCACCAAGTTCGCCGCCTGGCACCGCCTCGGCATGGAGGGCGGCGGTTCCCGAACCGTGGAGATCATCCTCAGCGCCCGTTCGCTGCCTTCGCCGTTCGCGCGCAACTGCAACGTTGTCAGCGTGCGGCGCGCGGAGGCCGATGCGTTCTACGCCGAACTGCTGCCCGATGCCCCCGAGGAGGACGCCCGCATCGTGCGCCAGGCCCTCGCCGGGATAATCTGGTCCAAGCAGTTCTTCCACTACGACGTGCTCCGCTGGCTGCAGGGCGATCGCATCGCGCCGCCGTCGGAGCGGCGGCGCGGCCGCAACCGCGCCTGGCAGCACCTGCGGGCGCACGATGTGATCTCGATGCCCGACAAGTGGGAATACCCCTGGTTCGCCGCCTGGGATCTGGCCTATCACTGCGCCGCGCTCGCGCTGGTGGACATCGATTTCGCCAAGGAACAGATCGAGCTCGTCCTGCGCGAGACCTACCTGCACCCGAACGGACAGATCCCCGCCTACGAGTGGGCCTTCGGGGACGCCAATCCGCCGGTGCACGCCATGGGGGCGCTGAAGGTGTTCCGCGCCGAGCGCGTCCAGCGCGGAGAGGGCGATCGCAATTTCCTGCGGCGCGTCTTTCACAAGCTGCTGATTAATTACGCCTGGTGGATCAATCGCAAGGACCGCGACGGTCACAACGTCTTCGAGGGCGGTTTCCTCGGCCTGGACAATATCTCGGTGTTCGACCGCTCGCAGCCGCTGCCGCCGGGGCACTCGCTGAAGCAGGCGGACGCGACCGGCTGGATGGCGATGTTCGCGCTCAATGTCACGGTCATGGCGCTGGAGCTGGCCACCGAGGATCCCGACTACGAGGATGTCGCGATACAGACCTTCGAGCAGTTCCTGGCGATCGCCAACGCCATCGCCGGCTACAGCGGCGGGGCGCTTTCGCTGTGGGACGAGGAGAAGGGCTTCTTCCAGGACCTGCTGGTCACGCCGGACGGCCGTTGCCACCACATCGACGTCTATTCATGGGTCGGTCTCATCCCGCTGTTCGCGGTGGAAGTCGTCGACGAGCGCCTGCTCGCGAACGTGCCGCGATTCCGGCGGCTGCTCGAGTCGCACGCCGGCGGACGCTTCCGCGGGCATTGCGTGTCGGCCTGTCCGCACACCGTCAACGCGCGCCAGGAACACATCTTCTCGCTGGTGACGGCCGCGCAGCTGCGACGGATCCTCGCCCGGCTGTTGAGCGAGGAGGAGTTCCTCTCACCCTACGGCGTGCGCAGTGTGAGCCGCCGGCACGCCACCCATCGCGATCTCGGCGTGCTGCCCGGCGTCGGTCAGGCCCTCATCGAGTACATCCCGGGTGAGTCCACGAGCGGACTGTTCGGCGGCAATTCCAATTGGCGCGGCCCGGTGTGGATGCCGACCAACTACACGCTGGTGCAGGCGCTGGAGAAGTTCCACCGCTACCACGGCGAGGACTTCCGCGTGCCTGTGCCGGCGCTGGGCGGCAGGGAGCTGAACCTGCAGGAGATCGCGAGCCTGCTCTGCGATCGCCTGGTGAATCTCTACCGGCGCAACGCGGCCGGGCGCATCGCTGCCTACGCGGCCGACAGCCCGTTCCAGGATCGCACTCACTGGAAGGACCTGCTGCTGATGTTCGAGTATTTTCACGGCGACACCGGCCAGGGGGTCGGCGCCTCGCACCAGACCGGCTGGACCGGGCTCATCGCCAACCTCGTGCTGCACCAGCATCGCCGCGACATCCCGCTGTTCTGGCGTGAGCAGGATCGGCGCCTGCGGAGCGCAGCGTAATCGTGCCGCGCGCAATGCAGACCGGGGCGGGAAGGGTGCCGGGTGCGGCGACCCTGCTCGTCTACGCAGCCGCACTGCTGCAGGGCCTGATGTTGGTATCGGTGCCGGCGCTCAGCACCGCGCTCAGGCAGTCGCTGATGCTCAGCGATGGCGGCTACGGCTCGCTGTTCCTGCCGCAAGTGCTGTGCACGACGCTGGCGGCGCTCGCCGGCGGCGAGCTCGCCAAGCGGATGCCGTTGAAACTGCTCCTGCTCGCCGCGCTGCTCGCCAACGCGGCGGCGCAGCTTGCGCTGGCCGCGAGCGCGGGGGTTTCGGCGCAGTGGGGCTACCCCGTGCTGCTCACGACGACCTCGCTGCTGGGGTGGGGCTTCGGACTGTCGAGCGCGCCGCTCAACACCTACCCGGTGCTGCTGTTTCCACAGCGGCGCGACGCGGCGGTGGTCGCGCTGCACACGGCGCTCGGCATCGGACTGGCGATCGGGCCGCTCATCGCGGCGCCGTTCCTCATGCGCGCCGGCTGGTGGCAGTTCCCGCTGCTACTGAGCGCGGCCACCGCGGCGCTCACCCTGGCGATCGCGATGGCGCGTCTCGAGGAGCCGCGGACGCATGCGTCGGGCACGTCGACTTCCTCATCGCCGGCGGGCGGCCGCTACCGGATCGCGGCGCCCTTCGTCCTGATCGCGGTGCTCTATGCTTTCGCCGAGGGCACGTTCAGCAACTGGGCGGTCATCTATCTGCAGGAGGATCGCGCCCTGCCGGCGTCGGTGGCGACGGCGGCGCTGTCGGTGTTCTGGGCGGCGCTGGCCGCCGGTCGACTGCTGATTGCCGCCGTGGTGCTGCGCATGCCGCCGCACCGCGTCTGGCTGGCGCTGCCGCTCATGATGATCGCCGTTTTCCTCGCCCTGCCGCAGGTGCGCGGGAGCGCTGGCGCGCTCGCCGCCTACGCGATGGCAGGGCTGGCGTGCTCGGCCTTCTTCCCGCTCACCATCAGTCACGCCGTGCAGCGCCTGCCCTCGGACACGGCGTGGGTATCCTCGGTGCTGGTGGCGGCGCTGATGACCGGGGTCGGACTGGGCACCTTTCTCATCGCGCCGCTACGCGAGGTGCTCAGCCTGGGGGTGCTGTTCCGTTACTCGGCCATCTACCCGCTGGTGGCGGCGGCGCTGATAATCGGGGTGATCGTCACCGGCAGACGGCGGCGGGAGGGAACCGTGGCAGCGGCGCGGCGCGTGAGCGCGATGGCCCGAGTGTAGTGTGGGAGACGCCCCGCCGCGAGCGGCGAGGCGATCAGCTGCGCTGGCGCATGTGGCTGAGCAGTTGCGCGCTCGGCCGGCCGTCGACCAGCAGGCCGTTCTTCTGCTGGTAGGCACGGATCGCGCCGGCGGTCTTGGGACCGGCGATGCCGTCGACGGCGCCGCTGTAGTAGCCCAGGCTCTTCAGCGTGCTCTGGATCTCGCGCACGGTGGAGGGGGCCGTATAGGCATACTGCGATGGCGCCGGCGCCGGGGCGGAGGCGTGGCCCTGTTTCCATGCGGGGCGGCCGAGATTGATCTGATCCTCGCGGGTCAGGGCGCCGGTCAGTCCGCCGGCGGTCGCGCCTATCACCGCGCCCTGCAGTACGGTCATGCCGGTCACGGCGCCGAGCACCGCGCCCGCGCTCGCGCCTATGCCTGCGCCGCTCACGCCGCGTTCCGTCGGTGTGGATCCGCAGCCGCTGAAGACCAGGGCGGCGGCGGCCATCGTCACGATCCTCTTGTACATGCCTTTCTCCTCGCAGGAATCAGGATGGCGGTTCGAACCGGGCGCAGTCTAGGCGATCGCGCGCCGCGGGCCGTGCGAAATCGCCCGCAGAATCGGGTGTCGCGCGGCTGACGCGGCGGAGTGTCGGGGGCGGCCCGGTGGCGGTTACTATTGCCGCATGCAGATCCTGGACATGCTGGCCGAGCAGCGCATCCTCGAGGCGATCGGGCGCGGCGAATTCGACGGCCTGCCGGGCAGCGGTCGTCCGCTCGATCTCGATGAGGACATGACCGTACCGGAGGAACTGCGGGTTGCGTACCGCATCCTGAAGAACGCCGGGTTCCTGCCGCGGGAGGTCGAGATGCGGCGGGAGATACACGACGTGCGCGAGTTGATTCGGGCCACGGCGGGCGAGGCGCGCGGCGCGCCCGAGCGGCGCCTGCAGTACCTGCTGATGTGCCTGGAGATGCAGCGCGGCGGCGAGGGCCTGCCCGTGGCTGCGGAGGCATACCTGGCGCAGGTGCGCGATCGCATGAGTGCCGTGCCGGCGGGCTGAATCCTCAGGCCGCAGCTCCCTTCGATATTGTCAAGGCGGCTGCCGCGCTCCGCTCCGCGCCTGTCGCGGGGCCATCGGTATTCATCTATACTGCGCCGCGTCATGCTGGGGTTTCCCTCCGGGGCGCTGTTCGCCGTACGGGCAACATCTGCCGGGATGCGCGTTACGAAAACAACAATCCACCACGCGAGCGGCCAGTCGTGAACAGCGTCAGCCGCCACGACCACAAGGCCAGCCTGTCGGCACTCATGCTCGGCGCGCTGGGTGTCGTCTACGGCGACATCGGCACCAGCCCCCTGTACGCCCTGCGCGAATGCTTCCTCGCCACCCACCACGCCCTGGCCGTCGAGGAGGCCAACGTCCTCGGGGTGCTGTCGGTGATCTTCTGGGTGCTCATCCTGGTCATCTCCGTCGAGTACGTCGCCTTCATCCTGCGGGCGGACAATCGCGGCGAGGGCGGGATCCTCGCGCTGATGGCGCTGGTGGTCGGACGGACCCGCAAGGAATCCGTCAGCAAGCCGCTGTTCATCTTCCTCGGCCTCGTCGGCGCCGCGCTGCTGTTCGCCGACGCGATGATCACGCCGGCCATCTCGGTGCTGAGCGCGGTCGAGGGCCTGGAGGTCGAGACCGCCCTGTTCAAGCCCTTCGTCGTGCCGATCGCCGTCACCATCCTGGTCGCGCTCTACCTCTCGCAGCGCTATGGGACGGCGCGCATCGGCGCCGTCTTCGGCCCGGTGATGACGCTCTGGTTCACGACGCTCGGCATCGTCGGCATCGCCCAGATCCTCCAGGAGCCGCAGGTGCTGCGCGCGCTCAATCCGGCCTACGCCGTGTCCTTTTTCATGGAGAACCACTGGGTGGCCTTCAAGGTCATGGGGTCGGTGTTCCTGGTCGTCACCGGCGGCGAGGCCCTCTATGCCGACATGGGTCATTTCGGCCGCAGGCCGATCCAGTACGCCTGGTTCGGCCTGGCGCTGCCGGGGCTGGCGCTGAACTACTTCGGCCAGGGCGCGCTGCTGTTGCGCTCCCCGGAGGTGCTGGACAGTCTGTTCTACCAGACGGTGCCGGCGTGGGGACTGCTGCCGATGGTGGCGCTGGCCACGGCCGCCACGGTGATCGCCTCGCAGGCGGTCATCTCCGGCGCCTTCTCGGTGGCCAACCAGGGCATACAGCTCGGCTTTGTCCCGCGCCTGACCATCATGCAGACCTCGGCGAAGTCGATCGGGCAGATCTACGTACCGGCGGTCAACTGGGTCTTCATGTTCGGCACGCTGGGCCTGGTAATCAGCTTCGGCGAGTCCGGCAGGCTGGCCGCCGCCTACGGCGTGGCGGTGTCGACCACGATGCTGGCGACGACGCTGTTCCTGTTCTTCGTCGCACGCCGGGTCTGGAAGTGGTCGGTGCCGGCGTCGATCCTCATCGCCATCCCTTTCCTGTGCATCGACCTCACCTTCTTCACCTCCAACCTGCTGAAGATCCCCGCCGGCGGCTGGCTGCCGGTCGTCTTCGCGGTGCTCATCTTCGTCGCGATGGACACCTGGAAGAGGGGCCGCGACCTGCTGCAGACGAAGCTCGCCGAGGAGCACTTCGCCGTCGAGCTTTTCCTGGCGAGCATCGCCGGAGGCGGACCGACACGGGTCGGGGGCACCGCCGTGTTTCTCACCGCCGACGCCGGCGGCGTGCCGCGCTCGCTGCTGCACAACCTCAAGCACAACAAGGTGCTGCACGAGACCGTGGTGCTGCTGACCGTGGAGACCGAGCGCATACCCTTCGTGGCGGCCAGCGAGCGCATGGAGTTCGAGACGCTCGGCATGGGCCTGCACCGCATGCGGCTGGAGTACGGATTCCTCGAGCGGCCGGACGTCCCCGCGGCGCTGGAGGCCGTGGATCCGGCCGTGTTCAAGTACGACCTGATGGACACGACGTTCTTCCTCGGCCGCGAGACCATCATCGTGGGGGCGGGGGAGTCGCGTTTGAGCCGCTGGCGGCGAAGGCTGTTCGCGGTGATGGCGCGCAACGCGCTGAGCGCAGCGGGCTTCTTCCGGCTCCCGGTCAACCGGGTGGTGGAGGTGGGCTACCAGATCGAGCTGTAGGGTCGCCGGCGCGTCGCCGCGCTCCTCGCGGGCGCTGAGCATTGCCGCTCAGGCGCCGGCGTCGTCGACCTGCTTCCTGCGCGTGGTGTTCGTGGCGGACGGCTTCGCGGACTTCTTCCTGGCCTTCTCCGCGCCCGGCTTGCCGGCCGGCGCCGCCGCCCCGGCACCGGGCATGCCGCCGGTCGCGGGCACCGCTGCGCCTTCGCCCTCCGAAACGGCCTTCTCCGTGTCCTTGTTCATGACCACGATACTGATGCGGCGATTGATCGGGTTGTAGGGGTTTTTCTTGTCGAACAGCACCGAGTCGCTCAATCCGACGACGCGGCCGATCTTCGCTTCGTTCAACCCGGCCTCCACCAGCGTGCGGCGCGCGGCGTTGGCGCGATCGGCGGAGAGCTCCCAGTTGCTGTAGCCGTTGCTGCCCGCGAACGGCGTGCGGTCGGTGTGCCCGGAGATGCTGATCCGGTTGCCGGACTTGTTGATCACCCGTGAGACCTCCTTGAGGATGGTCTGCGTGTAGCTCTTCAGGTTGGCGCTGCCGCTGTCGAACATGGGCCGGTTTTCCTTGTCGACGATCTGGATCCGCAGCCCCTCGCTGGTGATGTCCAGCAGCAGCTGATCCTTGAAAGGCGCCAATGCCTGGCCCGCCTGTGTGCTCTTCTTCAGATCCTCGAGCAGCGATTCCATCTCGTCGCGTTCCTTCTTGCGGGCCATCTCCTCGAGTTCCTCGGCGGTGATGTCCTCCAGGGTGGCCTTGCCGGCATTGGCGTCGTCGCTCTCGGTCTCGATCTCGCCGGGCTTGTTGTGCTGCAGGGGGTTCATGCCCTCGCCGGTGGGAACGTCCATCTCACCGCCGTTCTTGATCATGCTGTTGCTCGCGCCGCCGGGGCCCGGCACCGCGCTGGGATTGTTGAAGTAGTCCGAGATCGCGGCCTTCTGCTCGGGGGTGGTGGAGCCGAGCAGCCACATCAGCATGAAGAAGGCCATCATGGCCGTAACGAAGTCCGCGAACGCGACCTTCCACGAGCCGCCGTGATGGCCGTGCCCGCCCTTCTTGATCCGCTTGATGATGATCGGCTGGTTGTCGTTCGCCATGGCGTCTCCCCGTTACCGCCTGCTCGCCGGCGCGATCTACTTCTTCTGCTTCACGTGCGCTTCCAGTTCCCTGAAGCTGGGCCGCTCGTTGGAGAAGATGGCCTTGCGCCCGAACTCCACCGCGATCTGCGGCGCGTAGCCCTGCAGGGAGGCGACGATCGTGGTCTTCAGACACTTGTAGAACTGGGACTCATCGCGGCCGATGTGGTCCATCAGCGAGGAGAACGGACCGAAGAAACCGTAGGCGAACAGTATGCCGAGCAGCGTGCCGACCAGCGCCACGGCGACGTGGTGGCCGAGCTCCTCCGGCGGGCCGCCGAGGTGGCTCATGGTGATGACGATGCCGAGCACGGCGGCGACGATACCGAACCCGGGCAGGCCGTCGGCGATACGCGATACCGCGGCGGGGACCTGGTGGGCCTCTTCGTGGTGCGTCTCCAGCTCCACCTCCATCAGGTTCTCCAGCTCGATGGCGTTCATGTTGCCGCCCACCATCATCCGCAGGTAATCGGTGATGAAGTCCACGATGTGATGATCCTTCTGGATCGTCGGGTACTTCTTGAAGATGGCGCTCTTCCCGGGTTCCTCGACGTCCGCCTCCAGCGCCATCAGCCCCTCCTTGCGGGCCTTGGTCAGCAGGTCATACATGAGCGCGAGCGCGTCCATGTACAGCGGCTTTTTGTACCTGGAACCCTTGAACAGCGCGCCGAAACCCTTGAGTACGGATCTGATGACCTTGAAGGGATTGGAGATGATGAATGCGCCGACAGCCGCGCCGAGGATGACCAGCAGTTCCAGTGGCTGGATGATGGCGCCAATGTGCCCACCCGACAGGACGAAGCCTGACAGGATGCAGCCCATCATCACGATGATCCCACCGATAACGTTCATATTCCCCTGCCCCCACTTCCCGCTCGCAGATAACCATTGAATCTATCGGCCGTATCGGTCGTTTCTTGACCCGCGGGCTGGCGGCGCCGCGGTGGAATCGGGGCACGGGGCGGGGGCCCCGCCAGGCGGCGGCCCTGGCCCCGAGGGGGTTCCGGCCGGGTGGGGCCGCGGACCGTATCGGCAGACCCGCATTTCCTTCGGCTTCCTTGTGCGCGCACGATCGCGTTACACTCGCGAAGGGGTGTTTCACTGCGGGGAATCCATAACGTGAACAAGATCTTCCGTACCAAGAATCTGACGCCGGAGACCCATGGTCACAGCGGGCTGCGGCGCTGCCTGACGGCCTTCGACCTGACCCTGCTGGGCGTCGGCGCCATCATCGGAACCGGCATCTTTGTCCTGACCGGCATCGCCGCGGCGACCCAGTCCGGCCCGGCGGTGGTCGTCTCGTTCATCGTCTCGGGCATCGCCTGCACCTTCGCGGCACTGTCCTACGCCGAACTGTCATCGAGCGTGGGCGGATGCGGCAGCGCCTACGGCTACAGCTACGCCGCATTCGGCGAGATCTTCGCCTGGATCATCGGCTGGGATCTGATCCTCGAGTACGGCGTGGCGGTGGCGGCCGTGGCCAATGGCTGGTCGGGCTATTTCGGCAAGGTGCTCGGGCTCATGGGATTCACCATCCCGGAGATGTGGACCAAGGCGCCGCCCATGGGCGGCTACGTGAACCTGCCCGCGGTGGGGATCGTCTTCCTGCTGATGGTGCTGCTCATCATCGGGGTGAAGGAGAGCGCGCGGACCAACGCGATCGCCGTGGCCATCAAGCTGGGGACCATCGCGGTGTTCCTCGCGGTGGCCGTGTTCAACATCCATCCGGAGAACTGGTCGCCCTTCATGCCGTTCGGCTGGTTCGGCCACGGCGAGGACGGCAGACCCATAGGCGTGCTCGCCGGCGCCTCGCTGGTGTTTTTCGCCTACGTCGGTTTCGACGCCGTGTCCACGGCCGCGGAGGAGGCGAGCAATCCGAAGCGCGATCTGCCGATCGGCATCATCGGCTCGCTGCTGTTCTGCACGATCATCTATATCGTGGTCTCGGGCCTCCTGACCGGCATGGTGTCCTACAGCTCGCTCAACGTCTCCTATCCGGTGGCCTACGCGCTGGAGCAGGTCGGCGTGCGCTGGGCCTCGGCGCTGGTCGCGACCGGCGCCTTCATGGGCCTGACCACCGTGATGCTGGTGCTCTATTACGGATTGACGCGCATCATTTTCGCGATGGGGCGCGACGGCCTGCTGCCGCCGTATCTCGGCCACGCCCACCCGCGCACGCAGACGCCGGTGCGCGTGATCACCATCTGCGGAGTGGTTATCATGGTGATCGCCGGCTTCATCCCGCTGGGCGAACTGGCCGAGCTGGTGAACATCGGCACGCTGGCGGCCTTCGTGATGGTCTGCATCGGCGTGATCGTGCTGCGCCGTACGCGGCCCGACATGCACCGCCCGTTCGTCACGCCGTGGAGTCCGCTGTTCCCGCTGCTCGGGGCGCTGTCGTGTGGCGCGCTGATGGCCTTCCTGCCGGTGCACACCTGGGAGCGGTTCGTCATCTGGCTGGCGATCGGCATGGTGATCTATTTCGGCTACTCGGTTCGTCACAGCCGGCTTGCGCCCGCCTGAGCGGCGGCGTCCGCGCCTAGAGCTCCTCGAGATAGGCCACGCCGCCCAGTTGCCGCATCTGACGCATGATCCAGGCGCGGCGGTCGAGGAGGTAGCGGGACGGCGCCTGTACGCGCAGGCGCAGCGGACTCGGAAGCACGGCGGCCAGCAGCGCGGCGTCGCCGACGCTGAGCGAACCGGGCGGGCGGCGCAGCAGGTAGGTGGACGCCGCCGGCACGCCGTAGACCCCGTCGCCGAACTGGGCGATGTTCAGATACACCTCCAGGGTGCGGCGCTTGCTCCAGGTCATTTCGATCAGCGCCGTGAACCACGCCTCGAGTCCCTTGCGAACCATGCTCCTGCCCGGCCAGAGGAACAGGTTCTTCGCGACCTGCTGCGAGATGGTGCTGGCGCCGCGCACGGTGCCGTCGCGCTGATTGTGCTGCCACGCCCTGCGTATGGCCTGCAGATCGAAGCCGGAGTGATAGGGGAAGAGTTGATCCTCGGCGGCGATCACCGCCAGCGCGGCGTTCGGCGAGAGCTTCTCCCAGTCGAGCCAGACATAGCGCGTGCGGTAGTCCTCGCGGCCGTCGCGGAGCGCCTGCCATTTCGCCCGCAGCATGAAGGCGCTCGTCGGCGGGTCGAGGTGGCGCAGCGCCAGCACCGGGCCGGCCGTCGTCACCACGAATACGCACAGTGCCGCGGCGATCCATCGCCAGGGGCGGAATCGCCTCGGAGTTCCTCGGCGCGCCATCGCGCGCCGGCGTGTTCGGTCCGGGTCCGGATGCATCGGGCGAGACGGGAGGTGGCCGGCGTACGGGCGCTGATCCGCGGTCCATGCGGCTGTCCGGGCCGCGCGCGTCCGGCGCGCGCCCGCGGGTTCCGCCGCTATTCTATCGCCTCATGAGCGAGATTGTGTGCTCCTGCCGCGCCGGATTCGAGCGCGACTGCCGCGAGGAATTCCTGCAACGGGCGCTGGCACGCGGCATGGCGCCGTTGCCGGGCGCGTCGACGCCCGGCGCCGGATTCATCGTCATCGGCGCCGCCGAATCCGGCGCCGATGAGGCGCAGTTGCGCGCGCTGCGCGCGCCGTGGCCGGTTTTCGCCCGGCAGTCGATGCTCGCGCGCGCCCGGCTGCCGGCGCTTCCCGCCCATGATCGGGTGAGCGCGATCGTGACCGCGGCCGCCGATCTGCGTCAGCGCGTGAGCGAGGTGTGGGTGGAGACCGCCGATGCGGAGGCGACGCGACCGCTCATGCCGCTGTGCCGGGGCCTGGAACATCATCTGCGAGCGGCCCTCGCGAAGGACGGACTGTTGCGGCACGATGCCGGCCTGCCCCGCCTGCACGTCTTTCTCGCCACCTCGAGGAGCGCCTACCTGGGCCATGCGGATCCGCGCGACAGCTCGCCCTGGCCGATGGGGATCCCGCGCCTGCGCATGCCGCGCGCGGCGCCGAGCCGCTCGGTGCTGAAGCTCGAGGAGGCGCTGCTGATGTTTCTCACGGAGGAGCAGCGCCGCGGCAGCCTGAAGCCCGGCATGCTGGCCGTCGACCTCGGTGCGGCGCCGGGCGGATGGAGCTGGCTGCTCGCGCGCCACGGCTTGAGGGTGATCGCCGTCGACAATGGCGAGCTCGCCCCGGCGGTGCTCGCGACCGGGATGGTCGAGCACCGGCGCGAGGACGGTTTCGAATTCCGCCCGCCCGCGAAGGCGCACTGGCTGGTCTGCGACATCGTCGAGCGGCCCTCGCGCGTGGCGCAGCGCATGAGCCAGTGGTTCGTGCGGTCCTGGTGCAGGCACGCCGTCTTCAATCTCAAGCTGCCGATGAAGCGGCGCTACGAGGCGGTGATGCAGGCGCGCGCCACCATCGAGCGCGCCTTGTCCGGGCGGAAGTTCGAACTGCAGTTCCGGCAGCTCTATCACGATCGCGAGGAGGTCACCGGTTTCTACCGCGACCTGCAGGACTGATGCGAACACGAACACTGTACGTCGCGATCACCTATCACGGCTATGGGCACATCGCCCAGACCGCGCCCGTGGTCAACGCGCTGTGCGCGCGCCGGCCCGATCTGCGCGTCGTCGTGGAATCCGCCGCACCGCGAGCGGTGCTGTCGAAGCATTTTCACGTGTCGTTCGACCACGTGGAATGCGGCACGGACTTCGGCATGGTCATGCACGACTCGCTGAACGTCGATGCGCCCGCGAGTCACGCGCGCTACCTCGCACAGCTCGTCGGCTGGGAGGATGCGATCGAGGCGTCGCTCAATCGCCTGCGCCGGCAGCGGCCGTCGCTGCTGCTCGGCAACGTGCCGTACATCCCCCTGCTCGCCGCCCGGCGATACGGCTGCCCGGCGATCGCGCTGTGCTCGCTGAACTGGGCGGAGATCTACCTGCCGTATTGCGCGTCCTCGCAGGGGGCGGCGGAGGTGCACGCGCATCTGCTCGAGGCCTATGCCTCGGCGCATGCATTCATCCGCCCGGCGCCCAGCATGCCGATGGCCTCGCTCGCCAATGGCCTCGGCGTCGGACCGATCGCACGCATCGGCCGGCGCGATCCGGCGCACCTGAAGGCATGTCTCGGGCTCGCCGCCGGCACGCGCGTCGTGGCCGTGTTCATGGGCGGGGTCCCCACACCGTTGCCGCTGGCGCGCTGGCCCCGAACCGAGGGCGTGCACTGGCTGGTGGGCGGCAGCGACTGCCCGGAGCGTCCGGACATGACCCCGCTCGATCGATCCGGCCTGCCATACATCGATATCGTGACGAGTTGCGATGCGCTGATCACGAAGCCGGGATACGGCGGTTTCACCGAGGCCGCATGCAACGCCATACCCGTGCTCTACGTCGAACGCGATGGATGGCCGGAGTCGCCGCACCTGGTCGACTGGCTGACGCGGCACGCTCGCTGCCTGGCGCTCGATCGGGCGGCGCTGACGACCGGCGCGGTCATGGCGCGGCTTCGGCAGCTTTGGGCCATGCCGTCGCGGCCGGCCGTGTCGCCCGGCGGCATCGCGCAGGCCGCGGAACGGCTGGCGGCGGCGCTCGGGGAATGACGGGGCGGGGGGCGAGAGGGCGGCGGCGGACCTGCAGGCCCGCCGCCGCGAATATGTGCGAGGTCAGCTCGCTGCGACCTTCTTGAGTCTGACGTGCATCTTGCCCTGATCTTCGTGGGACTCCACGGCGGATTTCAGCGCGGTCGTGCCGGCCTCCAAGAACGGATTGTCGAGCGACAGGCAGCTCATCTTCCAGCACGCGTCCATCATCGATAACTGGATCTCCGTCCAGTTCTTCCAGGCATCGAAACCCATCCGATACATCGTGCCGAAGCTCTCCGGATCGCCCCACGCCCGGCACTGAGTCTCGGCCAGGCGCATGGCGCGGTCCATGAACTCGGTCATCTCGATCATGGATTTCGACGTGTCAGTCGTCGTCATGGTATGGACCTCCTCGAATTGCTTGGCGTCCGAGCCGGTGGGAACACCGCCCCCGTCCCAGGGAGCGGAAGAGTACCGGGGCCGGCCAGCCGCCGCGACGGACACCCGGTGACCCCGTGCTATTCGTTCGTCGTCTTCAAGTGACTGCTGATGGCCGTCGGATCCAGACGCACCAGGTCCTGGTTTAGCGTCTTCACGATCCGATCGATCGAATTGGCACTCAATCGCTTGCGAAGCTCGCCGAGAAAGCGCGGCGCGGCGACGATGATCAACTGCTCGAACTGGCCCTGGGCGCGCGCCTCGTCGATGCGCTCGGCGACCTCATGGGCGAACATCTGCATCTGATGTTCGTCCGGGTCGTTGCGTGTCTCGTAGGAGTGATGCACCGATCCGCTTGCGGAGCTGAAGGTGCGGCCGGGGCGGTCCTGCGCCAGTTCGCGCGTGGGGATCCTGCCTTCCGGGTTGACGAAATCAGCAACCTCCTGCAACTGGCCGTCGACCCCCATGCGGGAGAAAAAACGGGCCCGCGCGGAATCGGCAACCACCACCCACTGACGCATGCATTACCCTCCGCCAAATGTAGAAGTACAATGAATACAGGAAGCTGCCTGTTCGGGCGATTCGGTCCCTGCTCCGGATCGACCGTGCCGCCGCGTTCGACAGCGGCAGCCGCATTCAGGATAATGTCGCCTTTTTTCAGCGGGATGACAGCACATATGGCCGGGTCGCCACGCGTAGGCGTCATCATGGGCAGCCGCTCCGACTGGGAGACCATGCGGCTGGCCGCGGACATTCTCTCAGAGTTCAGTGTAGACCACGAGTGCCGCATCGTCTCCGCGCACCGCACCCCCGAGCTGCTCGCGGAATACGCGCGCGCTGCGGAGACGCGGGGCCTGCAGATCATCATTGCCGGCGCCGGCGGCGCGGCGCACCTGCCGGGCATGGTAGCCGCAAACACGCTGTTGCCGGTCATCGGTGTACCGGTGCAAAGCAAGGCCCTGAAGGGGCTGGATTCCCTGCTCTCCATCGTGCAGATGCCGGCTGGCGTCCCGGTGGCCGCGGTGGCCATCGGCGAGGCGGGTGCACGCAATGCCGGGCTGCTGGCCGTGGCCATGCTCGCGAGTACCGACGCGCGCCTTCGGGAAAAACTCCGGGAATTCCGCGCGGCCCAGACGCAGCGGGTACTCGAGGAGAAACTGCCGTGAACGGGAGGGAGGTCATCCCGCCCGGGGCCACGCTCGGTGTGCTCGGCAGCGGCCAGCTCGGCCGCATGTTCGCGATCGCCGCCCGCAGGCTCGGCTACCGCGTGCACGTGCTATCCCCCGAGTACGACACGCCCACCGGACAGGTCGCGGATCTGGAGATCTCGGCGGACTACCAGGATCTCGACGCGATCGCGAAGTTCGCACAGGGCGTCGCGGCAGTCACCTTCGAGTTCGAGAACGTGCCGGCAGTCACCGCCGATACCGCGGCGAGGCATGCGCCGGTGCGGCCGGCGGGGCTGGTGCTGCACGTCGCCCAGAACCGCGCTCGCGAAAAGGGCTGGCTGCGCGACAACGCCATACCGGTGACGCCGTTTCGAAACGTGAGCACGCAGGAGGAGCTGCTGGCGGCGGTGGTCGCGCTCGGCACGCCAGCGATCCTGAAGACCGCGGCCTTTGGCTATGACGGCAAGGGTCAGGTCGTGATCCGCCGGGCCGACGAGGCGGAAGCCGCGTGGCAGACGCTCAAACGCCAGGAGTGCATACTCGAGGCCTTCGTGGGGTTCGAGAAGGAGATCTCCGTCGTCGCCGCGCGCGGACTGGATGGCAATCTCGTGTGCTACGGCCCCATGGTCAACACCCACCTCGATCACATCCTCGACACCTCGGTGACGCCGTGCGACCTGCCGGCGCGTGCCGTGAAGGATTCCCTGGACATCGCCTGCAGCGTGATGGAAGGGCTGGACGTGACCGGCGTCCTGTGCGTGGAGTTCTTCATGGAGAGCGACGGGCGCGTGATGGTCAACGAACTGGCGCCACGACCGCACAACTCCGGCCACCTCACCATCGATGGACACGTCACCTGCCAGTTCGAGCAGCAGGTGCGCGCGGTGTGCGGACTGCCGCTCGGCTCGGCGGCGATGGTGCGTCCTGCGGTCGCGATGGCCAATCTGCTGGGTGATCTGTGGGAGACCGGCGAGCCGCAGTGGCACATGGCATTCGCGATCCCGGAGGTGAAGCTGCACCTCTACGGCAAGGCCGAGGCGCGCGCAGGGCGCAAGATGGGTCACATCAACGCCGGCGCCGACACTCCGGAGGAGGCCCTGCGCCTCGTCACCGCCGCGCGCGCCGCGCTCACGCGGCGCTAGCTTCGAACTGCCGTCGTGGCCGCCCGCCCGTCACCGTCCCGCGTCCTCACGCACCGCGCGGCGGTCGATGCGGCACCCAAGGGCCGCATGCACAGGGTTGCGGCGGAGCACAAGATGGGGGCTGCCGACAGGCGGGCGGTGCGATACTCCCCGAATGCCGGAATGTTGATCTGGTTTCCATAATTGGGGAAGTCCCGTCGAGGCGTTTCCGGCTACCATGCAAGGAGGAATGGCCTTGCATGGAGATCAAGACAGCATGGCGCACGAAAGGCTTTCCGCGCACCACGAACTGCCCGTCCGGGGTTCCTCGAATCGAAGCTTCGGTCTGATCTTCGCGGCGTTTTTCTGCATCATCGGGTTGCTGCCCCTGTTCTCGCGCGGCGAGTTGCGGCCCTGGGCGCTGGTGGCGGCTGCCGTCTTCGCCGCGGTCGCGATGACCGTGCCGTCGATCCTCGGGCCGCTCAACAGGGCGTGGATACGGCTGGGTCTGCTCCTGCACAGGATCGTGAACCCGGTCGTGCTGGGTCTGATGTTCCTGATCGCGATCGTGCCCATCGGCCTGCTGATGAGGCTGTTCGGCAAGGACTTGCTGAGATTGAAGTTCTCCAGGGGTGCATCGAGCTACTGGTTGGTCCGCGAACCGAAGGGACCGGATCCACGTAGTCTCAATCGCCAGTTCTGATCGTTTCAGAGGTGGGTGATATGTCCTTCGTCAAGGAATTGTGGGAGTTCATGCGGGAGCGCAAGAAGTTCTGGCTGCTGCCGATCGTGATAGTCATGTTCCTGGTCGGTGGTCTCATGATCGCGGTCAAGGGATCTGCGGTGGCCCCGTTCATCTACACGCTGTTCTGAGCGGCACCGTGCGCATACTCGGCATCTCCGCGCTGTATCACGACAGCGCCGCGGCCCTCGTGGTGGACGGCGACATCGTGGCGGCGGCGCAGGAGGAGCGCTTCACGCGCAGGAAGCACGACTCCGGCTTCCCGGGCAACGCCGTGAATTACTGCCTTCAGGAGGCCGGGATACGGCTGGCGGATGCCGACTACGTCGTCTTCTACGACAAACCGTTCCTGAAATTCGAGCGCCTGCTCGAGACCTACCTGGCCTTCGCCCCGCGCGGGTTCAGGTCCTTCCGCATGGCGGTGCCGATATGGCTGCAGGAGAAGCTGTTCCTGAAGTCGCTGCTGAAGGAGGAGCTGAGCAGATGGGCGCCGGATTACGACTGGGAGAAACGCCTGCTGTTCTCCGAGCATCATCTCTCGCATGCGGCCAGCGCGTTCTTCCCCTCGCCGTTCGAGGAGGCGGTGGTGCTCACGATGGACGGCGTCGGGGAGTGGACGACGACCTCGCTGGCGGTCGGGCGCGGCAATGAGCTGAAGATCCACAAGGAGATCCACTTCCCGCACTCGCTCGGATTGCTGTACTCGGCATTCACCTATTACACCGGCTTCAAGGTCAACTCCGGCGAGTACAAGGTCATGGGTCTCGCGCCCTATGGCGAACCGCGCTTCATCAAGCAGATCTACGACCATCTCATCGACGTCAAGGACGATGGCTCGTTCCGCCTCGACATGAAGTATTTCGACTATTGCACCGGCCTGCGCATGACCAACGCCCGGTTCGACGAGCTTTTCGGCGGGCCGCCGCGCAAGGCCGAGGACACGCTCACGCAGCGGGAGATGGACCTTGCGGCATCGGTCCAGCGCGTGACGGAGGACGTCGTGCGCAGGCTCGTGGGCTCGATCGTCGCCGAGACCGGGATCAGAAATGTGTGCCTGGCAGGCGGTGTCGCGCTGAACTGCGTGGCGAACGGCAAGGTGCTGCGCGACGGCATAGCGAAAGGGCTGTGGATCCAGCCTGCGGCCGGCGATGCCGGGGGCGCGCTCGGCGCTGCACTCAATGGCTACCACCTCTACAATGGCGGAGCACGCAAGGTCGATGCGCAGGACAGCATGAAGGGCGCCTTCCTGGGGCCGTCCTACGCCCAGCGCGATATCGAAGAGAGGCTCGAGGCGGCGGGCGCGAACTTCGAGGTGCTGGACGACAACGCCGTGATCGACGTCTGTGCGCGCGGCCTTGCCGAGGAAAAGGCCGTGGGCTGGTTCCAGGGACGCATGGAGTTCGGTCCGCGTGCGCTCGGCGGCCGCTCGATACTCGGTGACCCGCGCTCGCCCACCATGCAATCGGTGCTGAACCTCAAGGTCAAGTATCGCGAGTCGTTCCGGCCGTTCGCACCGTCGGTGCTGCGCGAGCACGTGGCCGAGTGGTTCGATCTCGACGGCGACAGTCCCTACATGCTGCTGGTCGCGGACGTGGTCGAGCGCAGGCGCAAGGCGATGACCGAGGCGGAGCAGAAGCTCTTCGGGATCGCCAAGCTCAACGTGCCGCGTTCCGACATCCCGGCGGTGACGCACGTGGATTACTCGGCGCGCGTCCAGACCGTCCACGCGCATACCAATCCGCGCTACCACGCGCTGATCTCGCGGTTCGATGAGCTCACCGGCTGCCCGGTCGTCGTGAACACGAGTTTCAATGTCCGTGGCGAGCCCATCGTGGGGTCGCCGGAGGACGCCTTCCGATGCTTCATGGGCACGGAGATCGAATTGCTGGCCGTGGGGAATTGCCTGTTGCGCAAGGAGAATCAGAACCCGGCGCTCAAACAGCAGTACGAAAGCAGGTTCGAACCGGACTGAACATGAACGGAAGCCGGCCGCGAAGGAAGTGGAGCGTGGTTCTCACGGCCATGGTGATCGTCGGCGTGGTCTGCTACGCGCTGGGAGAGATCATGGTGCGGCTGCTCGAGCCCGGGGCCTCGCGTTACCCCAACCAGCATTTCTCGCTCGACTACGGCCCTGTGGAGTATCCCAATCGCCGCATCGTGCATACCGTGCCGGGCCGATGGCGATTCGAGTACACGACCAACCGCTTCGGGCACCGGGGCGAGGAACCCGGGATCTCGAGCAGCTATCCGGTCCCGAACGTGCTGTTGGTGGGCGATTCCTACACGTTCGGCCTTGGACTGAGCGACGAGGACGAACTGGGCGCCGTGATGCGGCGGACATTCGCGGGACGCGCAGGTGTCGTCAATATCGCGACCCAGAACTGGGGGCTGGCGCAGCAGATCCGCCGCTACTACGAGCTGGGTCAGGTCTTCCGGCCCAGGGTCGTGGTGCTGGTCTTCTGCTCCAACGATCCTTCTGAAAACCTCGCCTATCCGGTGGCGAAGTTCGTGGACGGCCGATTCGTGTTCCAGTCCGCACCGCATGACTTCGGCATGGTCGAGCGATTCGTCAAGAGGTACTTCCCGGATTCCTGGCTGATACAGAAGAGCCAGCTCTATGTCTTCGCCCGCTACGTGGCATACAAGATCTCCCACCGGGAAGCGGCCGTGGCCGCGGCGATGGAGAACCGGGAAGGCGCCAGCGGCAAGGTGTCGAGGGCGGAGAGAAACCACGTCGAACTGCTCGAGGCATTCGCGAAAGACCTGAAGAGCGGGGGCGTCGGGCTGGTGCTGATCTCCGTACCCGGGCAGTTACAGAAATTCCGCTACATCGCCGGCAAGGTGAATGAGTTCAGCCAGTCCGGTCTGCTTCGTTATGTCGAGGTCCGGGACTGGGTGGGCGAGAAGGGCCTGGACGAATCCCCCGAGGGTCACTGGGGACCGGAGACCGTGCGCTCGATCGCCAGCCACCTCATTCCCCTGCTCGAGCAGGACTATCTCGCGCAGCCCTGATCGATCGTGCCCGGCCCCCTTCGGCCTCCTCACTGCCCGGGCGGTGATCGCCGGGCCGACCACGGGGGGCGGCCCATCTCACTGCGGCGCGTCGGGCGGCGGGGGAGGCGGCGCGCCGGCCGGCGGCGGAGGGGGTGTGTAGGTGTCTGCCGGCGCCTGCGGCGGCTCGTAGCTCCCGTAGCCGGACATGGGCACCTGGTTGCCCTTGGCATACATGCACTGCATGTATGCGATGTCGTAACGATCCTGCACGGTCGTGCCGGACCTTCCATACGCGTCGTATCCGTAGGCGCTGCCCACGATCAGGCCGCCGCCGGCGCCGATGGCCGCGCCCGCGCCCGGGTCACCGGTCGCCGCGCCGATGAGCGCGCCGGCGGCAGCGCCGATCGCCGTGGTCACCGCCGCGCTCGACACGGCACTGTCCGACGCCGATTGCTGCGCGCTCTTGCCGATGGACTGGTCCGCGTACATGCGGCAGAC
>JAJVHZ010000024.1:47221-63207 GCA_022072255.1 Gammaproteobacteria bacterium
CTCCTTGATCTGCGCGGCGTACTTCGCCTGCACTTCGCCGACCTTCTGCAGGATCTCCGCCTGCATCATCAATTGCAGCTTCTCGTTGCCCGGCGGCAGCCTGGGGATGTGGATCATGCGGTCCATCATTCCCGCGCCCATCATGCCGCCCCCGCCCATCGTGCCGCAGCCCATCATGCCACTGCCGCCCATCATGCCGCCGCCGCCCATCATGCCGCCGCCGCCCATCATGCCGCCGCCGCCCATCGTGCCGCCCTGCATCATCCTGCAGCGCCTCATGCCACCGCCCGGCATGCCCTGCATCGTGCCCGGCCCCATCCCGCCGCCGAGGTCGTCGGTGTCAGGTTCGCCCTGTTGCACTTGCGCCTCCGGATGATGGTCTTCGTGTTCGTCCTCCTGCGCGACGACGTAGCTGCCTGCGACCAACAGGCTGGCAGCGATGCCGACCAGGATGCCTCGTGAGTCGATCATGATTCCTCCTCGATGAGTTGGATCTCCGCACCCGGATGCGCCGGCGCAATCGCCGGGGGATGCGGAATTCATTAGACGCCCGTTTCCGCACCGCCGGCAATGGTCCGGATCAAGACCGCGGCGGGCCCGGCGTGTGCGCGACCGCCCGGAAGCGACGCCGGCAGGGATGCCATGAAGTGGCCGTCTACTCGGTGTCGTAGCCGAGCACGGGCGAGAGCCACCGCTCGACGGTCTTCACGTCCATGCCCTTGCGGCGGGCGTAATCCTGCACCTGGTCGGCGTTGATCTTGCCCAGTCCGAAATAGCGGGATTGCGGATGGGAGAGATACCAGCCGCTCACCGCGGCGGCCGGGTACATGGCGAAGCTCTCGGTGATCCGGATGCCGGCATTGCGTTCCGGGTCGATGAGTTTCCACAGCAGCGCCTTCTCGGTGTGATCCGGACAGGCGGGATAACCGGGCGCGGGTCGTATGCCCCGGTACTTCTCGTCGATCAGCGCGTCGTTGTCGAGCGCCTCGTCGGACACGTAACCCCAGAACTCCCGGCGCACGCGCTCGTGCATGCGCTCGGCGAACGCCTCGGCGAGCCGATCCGCGAGCGCCTTCAGCATGATGGCGCTGTAATCGTCGTGCGAGCCCTGAAAACGGGCGATGTGCTCCTCGATCCCTATGCCGGTGGTGACGGCGAAGGCACCGATGTAGTCGGGGACGCCCGAGTCCTTCGGCGCGATGAAATCGGCGAGCGCGAAGTTGGGCTGGCGCTCCGGCTTCTTCTGCTGCTGCCGCAGGGAGTGCAGGACCATCAACTCGCCGCGGCGGGTATCGTCGGTGTACAGCTCGATGTCGTCCTCGCCGACGGTGTTGGCCGGGAACAGGCCGATCACCGCGCGGGCGGTGAGCCACTTCCCGGCGACGATCTGCTGCAGCATCGTCTGCGCGTCGGCGAAGAGCTTGCGTGCCTCCTGGCCGACGGCCGCATCGTCGAGGATGCGCGGATACCTGCCGGCGAGTTCCCAGGACACGAACAACGGGGTCCAGTCGATGTAGGGCAGCAACTCCGCGAGCGGGTAATCATCGAAGACGTGTATGCCCGGCTGCCTCGGCACCGGCGGCTGGTAGCCGGACCATTCGATGCGGGGCTTGTTGGCGCGCGCCTCCCCGATGCTTAGCCATTCGATCCGGCCCTGCTTGTTGCGATGGCGCTCGCGCATCGCCACGTACTCCTCGCGTGTCCTGGCGACGAAGCCGGTCCTCAGATCGGCGCTGATGAGGCTGGTGGCGACGCCGACCGCGCGCGAGGCGTCGAGTACGTGCACGACGGGCTCTCGATACTTCGGTTCGATCTTGACCGCGGTGTGCGCCTTGGAGGTAGTCGCGCCGCCGATGAGCAGCGGCAGCTTGCACTCCACACGCTGCATCTCGCTGGCCACGTGCGCCATCTCGTCGAGCGAGGGCGTGATGAGCCCCGACAGGCCGATGAGATCGGCGTTGAAGTCCTTGGCCGCCTGCAGGATCTTCTCGCAGGCCACCATGACGCCGAGATCCAGGACCTCGAAGTTGTTGCACTGGAGCACGACCCCGACGATGTTCTTGCCGATGTCGTGCACGTCACCCTTGACGGTCGCCAGCACGATGCGCCCGGCGCTGCGGCTGCCGGGGTTGGCGGCCTTCTCGGCCTCGAGGTAGGGGATGAGGTAGGCCACCGCCTTTTTCATCACCCGCGCGCTCTTCACCACCTGCGGCAGGAACATCTTGCCGGCTCCGAACAGATCGCCGACCACGTTCATGCCGGCCATCAGCGGACCCTCGATCACCGCCAGCGGACGGCCGAGCCGGGCGCGGGCCTCCTCGGTGTCCTCCTCGATGTGATCGGTGATGCCCTTGATGAGGGCGTGTTTCAGGCGCTCGGCGACCGGCGCGCTGCGCCAGGCCGTGTCCTCGGTCCTGGCCCTGGCCGCGCCCTTGAAGGTTTCGGCGAACTCCACCAGCCGTTCGGTGGCATCGGCCCGGCGATTGAGCAGCACGTCTTCGATCCGCTCGAGCAGATCCTTCGGGATCTCCTCGTATATTCCGAGCTGTCCGGCGTTGACGATGCCCATGTCCATGCCGGCCCTGATGCCGTGGTACAGAAAGGCGGCATGCATCGCCTCGCGCACCGGGTTGTTGCCGCGGAACGAGAACGAGACGTTGCTCAGCCCGCCGGAGACCAGCGCATGCGGCAGGTGGTGCTTGATCTCGCGCGTGGCCTCGAAATACGACAGCGCGTAGTTGTTGTGCTCCTCCATGCCGGTGGCGACGGTGAGCACGTTGGGGTCGAAGATGATGTCCTCGGGCGGGAAGCCGACCTTCTGCGTGAGGATCTCGTAGGAGCGCCTGCACACCGCGAAGCGGCGTTCGGTCGAATCCGCCTGGCCGTTCTCGTCGAAGGCCATGACCACGGCCGCGGCGCCGTAGCGCCGGAGCAGCTTCGCGTGCTGCACGAACTGCGCCTCGCCCTCCTTCAGGCTGATGGAGTTGACGATGCCCTTGCCCTGCAGGCACTGCAGGCCGATCTCGAGCACCGACCACTTCGAGGAGTCGATCATCACGGGGACGCGGGCGATGTCCGGTTCGGCCGCGACGAGGTTGAGGAACCTGTGCATGCACTCCTCGGAGTCGAGCATGCCCTCGTCCATGCAGACGTCGATGATCTGCGCGCCGTTCTCGACCTGCTGCTTGGCGATCTCCACCGCCGTCTCGAAGTTGCCGCCCTTGATCAGCTCGGCGAACTTGGGCGAGCCGGCGACATTGGTGCGCTCGCCGATGTTGACGAAATTGGCCGCGCGCGTGATCGTCAGTGCCTCCAGGCCGCTCAGGCGGCAGTGGCGTTCGACCTGCGGCACGGCGCGCGGCGCGACGTCGCTCACCGCCTTCGCGATGGCCGCGATGTGCTCGGGCGTGGTGCCGCAGCAGCCGCCGACGATATTGAGGAAGCCGGCCTGGCCCCATTCGCGGATCTGCGGCGCGAGGGTCTCGGGCGTCTCGGGGAATCCCGTCGGCAGCAGCGGATCCGGCAGGCCGGCGTTCGGGTAGGCGCACAGGCGGGCGTCGGCCTTGGTGGCCAGCTCCTCGATGAACGGCCGCATCAGATCCGGGCCCAGCGCGCAGTTCAGGCCGATGGTGAGTGGGCGCGCGTGCCGCACCGAGTTCCAGAAGGCCTCCACGGTCTGACCGCTCAGCGTGCGCCCGGCGCGGTCGGTGATGGTGCCGGAGATCATGATCGGCAGCCGCGCGCCGAGCTCCTCGAAGACCTCGTCGATGGCGAACAGCGCCGCCTTGGCGTTCAGGGTGTCGAAGATCGTCTCCACCAGGAGGAGATCCACGCCGCCCTCGATCAGCGCCCGCGCCTGCGCCGCGTAGGCGTGGCGAAGCTGGCGGAAGTTGATGGGCCGGAAACCCGGGTCGTTGACGTCGACGACCGTGCAGGCGCTCACCGTGGTCGGTCCGATCGCCCCGGCGACGTAGCGCGGGCGGCCGGTCTCCCCGGCGACGCGATCGGCGGCCCGGCGCGCCAGGCGCGCGGCCTCGAGATTGAGTTGCCGGACGAGCTCCGCGAGCCTGGCATCGGCCAGCACGTCGTCGAAGAACGCCTGGGACTTGCGCCCCTCGTGCGGGATGAAGAAGTCCTGTTGCGCGATCGCCGTGGCACCGAAGGTGTTGGTCTCGACGATATCGGCGCCGGCCTGCAGGTAGTGGCCGTGGATCTCCTCGATCACCTCCGGCCGCGTCAGCACCAGCAGCTCGTTGTCGCCCTTCAGCGGGTGCGGGTGATTATGAAGGTCGCACGCCGGACAGGCGTGCGACTGTTTACCGTTCGTGCCGCGGTAGTCCTCCTCGGCGAGCCTGTAGCGCTGGATGACGGTGCCCATGGCGCCATCGAGGATGAGGATGCGCTCCTCGAGCAGGGAAGGCAGTTGCGCGAGGCGCTGCCGCCGGGCTTGGTTCTCGGTTGTCGACATGATGAGGTATCAGTTGATGCCCGATCGCAGTGGCGGGATCGGAGTCATGGAGCCGGCCGGCCATTCTACATGCATGCGCTGCCTGCGTCACAGAAGGGTGGAACGGCTGCCCGCGCGGTCCGAAGGACACCCGGTCACGCCTCGCGGCGGCTCTCGCGCGCGATGAGCTGCAGATTGCGAAGGTAGATGAAGCAGCCGAGCAACTGGCCGACGATGAATACCGGGTCGGCGCGGTGCAGGGCGTAGGCGAGCAGGATGAGGCTGCCGCCGATGCTGAAGTACCAGAATGCGGTCGGGATGATGCTGCGCTGCGCCTTCTCGCTGGCCAGCCATTGCAGGAGGAATCGGCAGAAGAACAACGTCTGGCCGACGAAGCCGATGGCGATCCAGGTGATCTCGTGCCCGGTGAGCAGGTTTCCACACTTGTCGTGCAGCAGTCCCAGCACACCCAGGAGGTCGTTGATGTTCATCGGTTCTCCAACTCCTCGCTGACTACCACCTTGCCGCGGCGCTGCAGCCACATCACGCCGATCAGATCGACGATGCCCACCCAAAGGCGGTTGTGCACGCCGTACTTCGATTCACCGCGCGTGCGGGGGCGATGCCGCACGTCCATGCTGATGATCGTCGCGCCTTCGCGCCGCGCCAGCGCCGGCAGGAAGCGGTGCATGTGATCGAACCACGGCAGGCGCAGGAACAGTTCGCGGCGGAAGACCTTCAGTCCGCAGCCGGTGTCGAGGGTCTCGTCGCGCAGCAGGCGCCGGCGCACGCCGTTGGCGATGCGCGAGGAGATGCGCTTCAGCCAGGAATCCTGGCGGCGCCTGCGGCGGCCGCAGACCATGGCGACCGCGTGGTTGGCTGGCTCCTGCAGCGCCGCCAGCAGCGGCGGGATGTCGGCCGGGTCGTTCTGGCCATCGCCGTCGAGGGTCGCGATCCAGGGGTAGGCGGCCGCCGTGATGCCGGTGCGCATGGCCGCACTCTGCCCTGAGCGGACCCGGTGCCGCAGCACGCGCAACCTTCCCCCGTGCTGTCCCCGCGCCTGCGCGAGCACGGCCGGCGTGTCGTCCGCGCTGCCGTCGTCGACGACGACGATCTCGAAATCCCGCGCCTGGGCCAGCGCGGCGAAGACCTCGGTCAGCAGCTCGCCGATGGCTGCCTGCTCGTTGTACACCGGTATGACGATGGTGACGCCGTTCGCCGGCGCGTTCACGACCGAGGCAGGGGCATTCATTCGGGACGATGTCTTGGTGAGGAAAAACGGCGGGTGGCACGCGCCATTCTAGCGGCAAACGCGACTTCCCGCCTGCCCGGATCGGGCGTTGCCAGCGGATTGCGGAAGGATGTACTGTACCGGACGCGCCGGGCCCACCGCGCCCTTTCCGGTAAGGGGCGGCCGGCCGGGCAGTCCGGATTTGCCGGCCGCGCGAGCCCTGCGCGGCGGCGTGACCGCGGTGCAGCCAACGTGATACTCCGACGCTACCTTTTCCGCGAGATAGGCATCACCTTCGCCGGTGTGTTCATGCTGGTCGTGATGATCTTCATCAGCCTGAGGATGGTGGAGTACCTCGCCCAGGCCGCGGCCGGCCGTCTGCCCGTGGGGGCCGTGCTCAGCCTCGTCGGCCTGGTGATCGTCAGTTATCTCGCGGGGCTCATCCCCATATGCCTGCTTCCGGCCATCATGTTGTCGGTGGGACGCATGCAGCGCGACAACGAGATCACGGCCATGGCCGGCGCCGGCATCGGCGGCAGGTTCCTGCATCGTAACGTGGCCGCGTTCACCAGCCTGTTCGTCCTTGCGGTGGCCTCCTGCTCGCTGTTCTTCGGGCCGTTGGCCACCCGGGAGATGCGCAACCTGAAGGTGCGGGCCGAGCAGGAATCCGACATCACGGGCGTGACGCCGGGGCGCTTCAAGGAGTTCAGCGAGGGCGATCGTGTGCTGTTCGTCCGCAATCTTTCGCCGGACAAGCAGCGCATGGAGGAGGTGTTCCTGCAGGAGCGGGATCGGGATGCGATGAGCGTACTGGCCGCCGACAGCGCGGCGCTGGCCATCGAGGACGGGACCGGCCATCGCTTCGCGCTGTTCCACAACGGCAGCCGCTACAAGGGCGTGCCGGGGCAGGCGGATTTCGAGATCACGCATTACGAGACCCTGGGATGGCGTATCGACCAGGGCGCGCAGGGCGGCACGACCGAGAATACCAAGAGCATGCCGACGCTGCGGCTGCTGGCCGCCGGCGATCCGGCCAGCATCGCCGAGCTGCAGTGGCGCGTGTCGGTACCCATACTCACGTTCCTGCTGTCGGTGTTCGCCGTCTCGCTGCTGCGACTCGCGGGCACGCACAACCGCTACGGGGCCCTGCTCATCGCGGTGCTGGTGTATTTCACCTATAGCAATCTTTTGGGCGTGGCGCGTACGCTGGTGAAGAAGGAGGAGATATCCGGCGCGATCGGGCTGTGGTGGGTGCACCTGCTGGTCATCGGCGTGATTCTCCTGATGGAATTCCAGCCGCCGATGGCGCGCTGGCTGCGGACCTTGCGGCAGCCGCCGGCGGCCTCGCCGGCGTGAGATCGCGGGGACGATCCGGCTCCCCGGGCAGGGCAAGCGCAGCACCTGCACGGCGGCATGCAGGGGCCGCCCGACACCATGCCGATGATGACGGGCGCGGGTCCGTTCGGACCGACGCTATCCGGGCGCGAGCCAGCGCACCTCGGCGCGGCCTTGGCGGTCGACGGCGAGACGCCGATGCAGCCACGGCAGCACCTGCTGCAGCTCGGCGTCGAGCTGGAAGGGGGGATTGACGATGATCATCCCGGCACCGTTCATGCCGAGCGGATTGTCCTCGGGCAGCACGCACAGCTCTGCGCACAGCACCTTCGGAAGCCCGGCGGCGACGATGCGCCGATGCAGGGCTGCCGCGGGCACCTTGGACATGACCGGATACCAGATGACATAGATCCCCGTCGCCCAGCGCTGGTGGCCTTCGCGCAGGGCGGCGGCGATGTGGTCGATCTCCTCGCGGCGCTCGTAGGACGGATCGATGAGCACCGCGCCCCGGCGCTCGGCCGGCGGCAGGTGCGACTTCAGCAGGTGATAGCCGTCGCCGCGCACCACCTGCACGCAGCGGTCATGGGCGAACTCCCGTTGCAGCAGCGGCGCCTCGCTGCTGTGCATCTCGCCGAGCACCATGCGATCGCCGTTGCGAAGGAGGTGGTGCGCGATGCGCGGTGAGCCGGGATACCAGCGCGGCACGCCGCCTGGCGCGGCCATGCGGGCGGCCCCGCCGTTCAGTGCCGCGACCGCACCGAGATAGGCGGCAACGGGCGCCGGCGCCTCGCGCTCGCCCCACACGCGGGCGATGCCCGAGGTGAATTCACGGTGCTTGCGGGCCGCCTCGGAGTGCAGATCGTAGCGGCCGGCGCCGGCGTGCGTATCGAGGTAGACGTACGGCTTGTCCTTGCGGGCCAACGCCTGCAGCAGCACGACCAGCACGACGTGCTTGAAGACGTCGGCGAAGTTGCCGGCATGGAACGCGTGGCGATAGCTCAGCATGGTGGATCACGGTTACGCGGGCAGCTCGCTCAGCAGTATGTCGGCACGCGTCATCATCTCGCTGTCGCCGGCCTCGGCGGCCAGGTGCAGGCCGCGCCTCAACAGGTCGCGCGCCTCCTCGTAGTGCTCGAGCGCGGAGTGCCGCTCGCCCATGCCGATGAGGATCGACTGGATCGGCAGCTCGTCGCGCTCGGCCACCCGTAGCGCCTGATCGTAGTACTCCAGCGCCTGGTCGTTGTCGGGGACGAAATCCCCCAGCGTCTCCCACAGCACCGCGTGCTCGCGGCCCTCCTCGACGAGGGCGAGGCAGTACTCGCGCATCTCCTCGAACAGCTCCTCGAGGAGCTCCGGCGAACCCGCCTCGTGCGCGTCCTTCATCGCGACGGCCAGGTCGTACAGGCGGGCATGCACGTACTCGGGCAGGTCCTCACGCATGGCTCGGCCTCCGTCTGCAATGGGCGGACGTCGTCGGGAGGCTCCCGATCATGTCTTCAGCGGCCGGTAGCGGATGCGATGCGGGTTGTCGGCATCCTCGCCCTTGCGCCGGCGCAGATCCTCGACGTATTCGCCGTAATTGCCCTCGAACCACACCGCCTGCGAGTCGCCCTCGAAGGCGAGGATGTGCGTGGCGATGCGGTCGAGGAACCAGCGATCGTGGGAGATGACGACGACGCAGCCGGGGAAATCGAGCACCGCCTGCTCCAGCGCCCGCAGGGTCTCGACGTCGAGATCGTTGGTCGGCTCGTCCAGCAGCAGCACGTTGCCGCCCGACTTCAGCAACCCGGCCAGGTGCACGCGGTTGCGCTCGCCGCCGGAGAGCTGGCCGATGATCTTCTGCTGATCCGTGCCCCTGAAATTGAAGCGCCCGACATAGGAGCGCGACGGCGTCTCGTAGCTGCCGACCTTGATGATGTCCAGCCCGTCCGAGAGCTCCTGCCAGACGGTCTTCCTGTCGTCCAGCGCATCGCGCGACTGATCGACATAGGCGAGCTTCACCGACTCGCCGATGCGCAGCGTGCCGCTGTCGGGCTGCTCCTGCCCCATGATCATGCGGAACAGGGTGGTCTTGCCGGCGCCGTTCGGCCCGATGACGCCGACGATGCCGCCCGGCGGCAGCTTGAAGCTGAGCCCGTCGAAGAGCAGACGATCGCCGTAGGCCTTGCGCAGGCCCTCGGCCTCGATGACGAGATCGCCCAGGCGCGGGCCGGGCGGGATGTAGATCTCGTTGGTCTCGTTGCGCTTCTGGTAGTCCGTCGAGGACAGCTCCTCGAAACGCGCCAGGCGCGCCTTGCTCTTGGCGTGGCGCCCCTTGGGGTTGGTCCGCACCCATTCCAGTTCCTGCTTCATGGCCTTGATGCGGGCAGCCTCGGCCTTCTCCTCCTGCTCCAGGCGCGCCTCCTTCTGCTCGAGCCAGGAGGAGTAGTTCCCCTGCCAGGGTATACCGTGGCCACGGTCGAGCTCGAGGATCCAGCCGGCGACGTTGTCGAGGAAGTAGCGATCGTGGGTGACTGCGACTACGGTGCCGGGAAAGCGCTCGAGGTATTTCTCCAGCCAGGCGATCGACAGCGCGTCGAGGTGATTGGTGGGCTCGTCCAGCAGCAGCATGTCCGGTTCCGACAGCAGCAGCCGGCAGAGCGCGACCCGGCGGCGCTCGCCGCCGGAGATCCTGGTGACGTCAGCGTCCCACGGCGGCAGGCGCAGCGCGTCGCCGGCGATCTCGAGCTTGTGATCGAGATTGTGGCCGCCACCGGCCTGCAGCACGGCCTCCCACCTGGCCTGCTCCGCGGCGAGCCTGTCGAAGTCGGCGTCGGGCTCGGCGTAGGCAGCGTAGATCTTCTCCAGCTCCGCCTGCGCGTTGACGATGTCGCCCAGGCCCTCCATCACGTTGCCGCGCACGTCCTTGGCGGGGTCCAGGTGCGGCTCCTGCTCGAGGAAGCCGATGCGGATGTCGGGCATCGGTACGGCCTCGCCGTCGATGTCCTTGTCGACCCCCGCCATGATGCGCAGCAGGGTGGACTTGCCGGAGCCGTTCAGACCGAGCACGCCGATCTTGGCGCCCGGGAAGAAGCACAGGGAGATGTCGCGCAGGATGTACCGCTTCGGCGGCACGATCTTGGAGACGCGATTCATTGTATAGACGTACTGGGCCATGAAGAGTGTTGCCTGCTGATCGTGAAAAACCGCCATTATCCTTGAGCGGGCACCGTGCTGAAAGCCCCACTTGCTCGACCTCCTGGCACGGACCCCTGCACAGCTGCCTGTGACAGGTTACGGCGGGTTGCCGTGCCAGCGACTCGGCTACGGTAGTGGGCGGCGGGTTGCCGGCTTCAGTGCGGCTACCGCCGCGCGGCACATCCGTGTGCCGCTTGCTGCCGCGGCGTCGTGCTCGCTTTCCTGCTGCGCGCGCCGCCGAGGCGCGCCGCACTGAAGCCGGCAACCCGCTCATACCTCCTGCAGATCGTCAGCGTGCCGTCATCGGCACCATTGCCAACGGCAGGCATGGCGTACGGCAGATCACGGAGGGCCCAGACTCCGTTGGAATCGCGAGCGGCTCGCTAAGGCAGCTTCCTCCAGTGGCAGGCGTAGTAGACCACGGGGATGACCAGCAGCGTCAGCAGCGTGGAGACGAGCAGGCCGAAGATGAGGGAGACGGCCAGGCCGCCGAAGATGGGGTCGTCGATGATGAAGAGGCCGCCCAGCATCGCCGCCACGGCGGTGAGCAGGATCGGACGCGCCCGCACCGCGGCCGCCCGTATGACCGCCTCCTGCAGCGGCGTGCCCGCGGCCACCTCGAGCTGCACGAAATCCACCAGCAGGATGGAGTTGCGCACGATGATGCCGGCGAGGGCGATCATGCCGATCATCGACGGCGCCGTGAATTGCTGTCCGAGCAGGGCGTGGCCCGGCATGATGCCGATCATCGTGAGCGGTATGGGCGCCATGATGATGAGCGGCACCGAGTACGACCTGAATTCCGCCACGACCAGCAGGTAGATGAGGATCAACCCGACCGAATAGGCGATCCCCATGTCGCGGAAGGTCTCGAAGGTCACCTGCCACTCGCCATCCCACTTCATGCTCCACTCGTAGGGATTCTCCGGCTGCCGGGTGTAGTACTGACGTATCGGATCGCCGCCGTCCATGGATGTCTGCGCGAGCCTCGAGGAGAGGCTGAACATCCCGTAGAGCGGGCTGTCGGTCGCGCCGGTCACGTCACCGAGGACGTAGACCACCGGCAGCAGGTCCTTGTGATGGATGGTCTGGTCACGCGTGACCTTTCGGATCTCGACGACCTCCGACAGCGGCACCAGCGCGCCGTTCCCGGCGCGCACGCGCAGGCTGCGCAGCATCTCGACGTTCGCCTTGTCGCCGACCGACAGTTCCAGGCGGATGGGGATCGGGGATTTGGTGTGCTCGCTGTGCAGGAAGGAGGCGTCCTCGCCGCGAACGGCGGCGTCGATCGCCGCGGCGATGGCCTGCTGGCCGACGCCGAGGCGGGCGGCGCGGGCGCGATCCACCGCGAACACGAGTTTCTCCTGCGGCGCCTCGATCGTGTCGTCGACGTCGACCAGATCGGGCGTGGCCTCGAACAGCGCGCGCACCTGCGCGGCGACCTGCATCTGGCGCGCATAGTCCAGGCCGTAGATCTCGGCCACCAGCGGCGCCAGCACCGGCGGCCCGGGCGGCACCTCGACGATCTTGACGTTGGCGCCGTACTGCCGGCCAATCGCGGCGAGCGCGGGCCGCGCACCGGCGGCGATCTCGTGACTCCTGCGATCGCGCGCGTGCTTGTCCAGCAGGTTGACCTGAATGTCGCCCTGGTGCGGCGAGCGCCGCAGGTAGTACTGGCGCACCAGGCCGTTGAAGTTGATCGGCGCGGAGGTCCCGGCGTACATCTGCAGATCGGTGACCTCGGGCAGCGTCCTCAGGTGCTCGCCGAGCGCCTGCAGCACGCGGCCGGTCTGCTCCACCGGCGTGCCTTCGGGCATGTCCACCAGCACCTGGAACTCGCTCTTGTTGTCGAACGGCAGCATCTTCATGACCACGGAGCGGGTGGCGACCAGGGCCATCGAGCCGCCGATGAGGGCGAGGACGGCGAGGAGCAGCAGCACGCGGGCGCCGCGGCCGTCGCGGCCGCGCAGGAATGGCCTCATGACCGCGGTGAAGAACCGCTGCGTGCGCGAGGAGGCGGGTGCCTCGTGGAGCGCGTCGCCGTGCGGTGCGTGCAGGAACATGCGCCGGTACAGCCACGGCGTGAACACGAAGGCGACGGCCAGCGAGATGAGCATGCCGGTGCTGGCGTTGATCGGGATCGGGCGCATGTAGGGACCCATCAGTCCGCTGACGAAGGCCATGGGCAGCAGCGCGGCGATGACCGTGAAGGTCGCCAGGATGGTCGGCCCGCCGACCTCGTCGACCGCGGGCGGGATGGCCTCGGTCAGCGGCCTGCCCCCGAGCTGCATGTGGCGGTGGATGTTCTCCACCACCACGATGGCGTCGTCGACCAGGATGCCGATGGAGAAGATGAGCGCGAACAGCGAGACGCGGTTGAGCGTGAAGCCCCAGGCCCAGGAGGCGAACAGCGTGATGGTGAGTGTCACCGCGACCGCGGCGCCGACGACCAGCGCCTCGCGGCGCCCCAGGGTGAAGAGCACCAGCACGACGACCGAGACCGTCGCGAAGGCCAGCTTCCTGATCAGGGTCTGCGCCTTGTCCTCGGCGGTGGCGCCGTAATTGCGCGTGATCGTGGCCTCCATGCCGTCGGGAAAGAACGTACCCTTGAGCTGCCCGAAGCGCCGGATCACGGCCTCGGCGACCTCCACGGCGTTCTCGCCGGGCTTCTTCGAGATCGCCACGGTCACGGCCGGCAGGATGGTGTCGCCGGTCGCCGTCCCCGGGGCGGAGGATGACTTCGCGGGCCCGGTACCGTAGCTCACGTAGCGCTCGGGTTGATCCGGTCCGTAGCGGACGGTGGCGACGTCGCGCAGAAAGACCGGCGCGCCGTTGCGCACACCGACCACCAGTTCGGCGACCTCCTCGGGCGTGGTGAGGAAGGTGCCCGCCTGCACCAGGACCTCGCGGTTGTCGGCGACGATGCCGCCGGCATCGTGCGAGGTATTGGCGGCGCCGAGCGCGCGCCCGAGATCGTCGATGGCGATCCCGAAGCCGGTGAGCCGTTGCGGGTCGAGCAGCACGTGCACGACGCGCTCCGGTCCCCCCAGCGTCTCGATGTCGCGCGTCCCCGGCACGCGTTGCAGCTCCGCCTCCAGGGCGTGCGCCACCCGCGTCAGATCGTAGGCCCCGATCTGCGGGTCCTCGCTCCAGAGGGTGGCGGCGACGATCGGCACGTCGTCGATACCCTTGGGCTGGATGAGCGGCGCGCCGACGCCGGTGTTCGGCGGCATCCAGTCCTGGTTCGAGTACAGCGCGTTGTAGAGCCTGACGATGGCGTCCGTGCGCGGCTGCCCGACCTCGAATCGGACCGTGAGCACGGACATGCCCGGGCTGGAGGAGGAGTAGATGTGCTCCACGCCCTCGATCTCCGAGAGGATCTGCTCCGCGGGCGTGGTCAGCACCTGTTCGACCTCGCGCGCCGAGGCGCCCGGGAACGGAATGAAGACATTGGCGAAGGTGACGTTGATCTGCGGCTCCTCCTCGCGCGGCGTGATCAGCACCGCGAACAGGCCCATCAGCAGGCCGGCCAACGCCAGCAGCGGAGTGATCTCGGTCGTCAGGAATTTCGCCGCGATCCGTCCCGAGATGCCGAGCCTCACGCCCTCCGTCATGGTGCTTGCGCCGGTTCCGGCAACGCCTGCTGCTTGTACCGGATACCCGCGGCGATCGGATCCAAGGCCACGCGCTCGCCGGCGGCGAGTCCGGCAAGCACGGGGATCTGCGCATCCGGCATCGGCGTGCCGACACGCACGTAGCGGAAGCTCACCCGGGCCTGGTCATCGAGCACGTAGACGCCGGTCACCTCGCTGCGCTGGACCACGGCCGCGGCCGGCACCAGCACGCGCTCCTCCTCGCCGCTGGCGAAGGTCACCTTGACCAGGGTTCCCGGGAATACGCCGTGGTCGCCGGCCGGCAGTGTCACCAGTACCCGGAAGGTGTGCGTGGCCGGATCGGCATTCGGCGGCAGACGCAGGTCCGCGGCATCGAGCGCCTGGCCGTCGGGCAGCACGATGCGCGCCCGACGGTGTTCGCGCAGGGCGGAGATGTAGGTCTGCGGCACCTCGACCTCCGCGCGCAGGTGCTCGAGCGACAGGCCGGTCATGAGCGGCGCGCCGACCGTGGCGATCTCGCCGATCTCGATGTGACGCCGTACCACATAGCCGCTGTACGGCGCGCGCACCTCGGTATAGGTGGTCCCCTCGCGAGCCTCCCTCGCGCCGGCCTCGGCGGCGGCCACGCGCGCCCGGGCGGACTCCAGGTTGGCCGCCGCGGCATCGAGCGCCGACTTCGCGACCAGGGCCCGATCGAAGATCTCCTTGGTGCGTTTGTGGTTGAGTTCGGCCTCGGCGTAGCGTGCGCGCGCCTCGGTCACCGCCGCCTGCGCGGCGGACAGGCGCGCCTGCTGCTCGGTGGCGCTCAGCCGCAGGATGACCTCGCCCTGTTCCACGTAATCACCGACGTCGAAGGCGATCTCCTCGACCCGCCCGCTGGTCTGCGCCGCCACGGTCGACTGATTGATCGCCTCCAGGACGCCGTCGAAGCTCACCTCGCGCATGACCTGCTCGCGCGTGGCCGCCACACTCGCGAGCGCCGTCGCCTCCTGTGCATCCGCGCCGGGCGCCTGTGCGGCGAGCAGGAGCGCCAGCGCGATGCGCCGGCCTGGCAGAGATCCCGTCATGACGGCCTCCGTGTGGCGGTGCCGGCGCTGCTCAACGGGCCGTGGACGATGCGCGGAAGGCGCCGCCGTAGGGGATCCCGAGACGCGCCAGGATCCGCGCCAGCGGGCAGAAGCCCGTGAACGACGCCTGCAGCATGTTGGCGCCGACGAAGGCGGTGAACCAAAGCCATGCCGGGGTGTGAATCTGGGCGAGCGCCAGGCTGGCGAGTACGAACAGGCCGGCAAAGCGGAACACCAGGCGGTCGACGGTGGACATGGCCGGCGCAGTACCCGCGGGTGCCGTGTCCGCAGCCGCGGATCCGCCCCGGATGATGGCGGCGACCGCGGGTTCGAGCGCCTTCAGGCCCGCGGCCCGGCCGGCGGCGATGGCGGCGTCCGGATCGCAGCCGTCGGCGAAGAAGGCCTTGAGGGCGAACAGCGCGCCGACGCGGTTGCCGCTGGCGCAATGTACGACCGCCGGACGGCTCGCCGGATCGGACAATATCTGCGCCAGTCGCAGCGCGTTCTGGCGTGTCAGGTCCTGTGCGCCCGCAACGGGGATGTGCTCGTAGCGCATGCCGAGCGAGGTCACCAGCGCGTCCTCGTCGAACTTCAGCTCGCGGGCGGGGCAGAGGTTGACGACCGTGCGCAATCCTCCGGCGTGGGCCTCGCGAAGTTCCTTCTCCGAGGGAAGACCGCAGGCGATGACGCCCTCGGCGGGTTGAAATGCGGCGGGCATTGCTACGCGTTGCCATTTCATGAATTTCAGTTTCCTCTTCGGGTCGCCTTGGAAGCCGCCGGGCTGGCGACGTTCCGTGGTGGGGTACAGCAGAACTTCTCGTGCAGCAGGCGCACGATGTCCATGGCCGGGCCAGCCGTCACGGAGTAGTAGATGGTCTGCGACTCGCGGCGGGTCCGCACCAGCTTCTCGCGGCGGAGCACCGCCAGGTGCTGCGACAGGGCGGACTGCGACAGCGGAATGCGCTCATTGAGCTCGCTCACCGACAGTTCGCCCTCCGAGAGCACGCACAGCACCAGCAGGCGGTGCGGATTGGCGAGCGAGCGCATCAGCCGGGCCGCCGTCGCCGCATGCCGGCGCATGGCGCGTGCGTCGAGTTCCGGCATCGGGGCGGCGC
>JAJVHZ010000009.1 GCA_022072255.1 Gammaproteobacteria bacterium
ATTCAAGCGGGACCAGCTTGACGCCCTCAGGGTCACAGATGCTTATTGGAAAGAGCGTTTGCCTGGCGCAGATGTAACTTTACCGTACGGATAAAACAAAACTTGTCATTTGTGATTAGACCATTGAGACCCGCCAAGATTGATGCGGCGCGCCGGCGATGACCGGCGACAACGAGATAGCCTTCAGACTTCTCCGGGTGCGGCACGACGATCAGCGGTTCGAGCACGCCTTTCTCCCGGATGGAATCGGCCAGTTCCTGAACCGTCGCCGGGTCAACTTCGCCGCGCGGGTTGTGGGGATGCGGGAAGAGCAGGTCAACCGGGCAGAGTCGCACGGCCTGAATTTCAGATGTTTGAGCAACCATAAATTTCACCAGGAATTGATTGAACCGTTTGCTTATTAACCGCGGCCAAAAGGAATCCACCGGAGCGGATCGGGCGCAGACCGGCCACGCCTCAAATTGAAGATCCACCAGCCTCGCGCGGCAGTCGCCTGCCCGCCTTTGCGTCCCCACTCGCGGTATTGATTGAGTTGAGAATGGTGCTCGACGTGGCACTGCTCGTGGACTTCCACTGTTTTATCTCCGCCTTCTGATCTGAGTTGCGGATGGTGACGGTTGACCTTTTGGCCTTTGCGAATCAGGCGATTGCAGAGAGCGCAAATGCGTTCGTTCGGCATAAACACTTCTCCCTCCCCGTGATGACGCGCGGGCCACACGAGAAACAGGATTCAGTTTGCGAAGAAGATTGTGAGGGGATTGGCGAGAGCTTCAGTTCGTCGGAGCTTTCGCGCGGGCTTTGCCGGCAGCCTGCTCTTTCTCGTCACCGGCCTTGGTTGCGGATGCCGCCGGCAGAGTCTGTTCGTAAACGACGGGCTTCTTGGCCGCTTTGCCGTTCTCGACCGCTTCGAGATAGGCATCGTGCGCGGCTTTGTATTTCTTCGGAGACAATTCGGCGCGCACCTGGGCGTCAATGAGCGTGTGGTTGACGCCACGATCCTGGCTCAGCCGCACGACCGGCTTCTGATCCACCCGACTGTTCCCGTACTGGTTGGCTCCGTAATGCGCAAACGAACAGAGCATCAGGAATCGAGCGAGATCGTCATCGGTAAGCGCAGCCAGCTTGCGAAGCACCGCCGCATCATCGAAGCGCAGCCTGGCCGCGGCTTCTTTCTCCCATCCGAACACTTCATAGATCGTCCGCTGGTGTTCCGATGGAATGCGGTGAAAAAATTCCTTGATGGCTTCGTCGAGGTGCGTACGATCCAGCGGCCACGACCAGGTCTTGATCGCTTCCGCCATCACGCGTTTGCGAACGACCTCGTCCACCTTGATGTCGAACAACTCCTGCTTCCTGCGGTTGCGGTCCTTCGGCGACGCGTTGCGTGAAACAGGGCCGCCAGAAGAATAGGAGCGAGGCTCGGGCGCCCTGCCGAGGTGATCCTTGCAGATCCTCTCACGGCAGATCCACCGCACCTGGCCGATCTCCGGCCCGTCCACAACAACAGCCCGCTCCGCGTGTTCGCAGCGATTGGCTTTCTTCTCGATCACCTGATACTGATCCAAGCCAATCGCCCCTTTCGCTTCAACGCCTGAACCATAGAAAGCGGAGATGAGGGCACCGGGCTTGCCACTCTTCTCGTCAAGCTCAGCCTTCCTGATCTGCACGAACGTTTGCAGCTTGGCCTGGAAACAGGGAGGGTTGAGGCATGTGTCGCCGTTCTTGATGTCGGCGAAGAGCGTCTTGTCGCGCCCGCTCCGTTGCGGGCAGTCCGCGCAGGTCAGGCCGTCTTCGCGCAATCTCGCGTCATCGAGCTTGAAGGGCGCCGTGTGCAGGTTCAGGTGAACGTTCTGCGCCAGCCAGCCCAGCAGGTGGCGGACGTGGCGGGCCGGGCGTGTCTTGTCGGGCGCGTATTCGTATCTGTTCGCGCTTCTGTTTAAGACGCTCTTCGTTTCGTAGCAGGCGGCCAGAGCCTCGGTTTGAATCTCCGGAGCGAGGCGGCAGATTTCCAGGGCGTGGGCGAGCGTGATGCGCTCTTCGCGGAGATCGTCGCGCGCCTCTTCAATGAGGTTCGTCAACGCGAGCCTGCGGGCGACGTAGCGCGCATCCTTCGCCATGCGCTCGGCGATGTCACGGACGCCGAGTTTCATCTCTTCCTTCAGCCGCAGGAACCCGTCTGCTTCGTCGAGCGGATGCACGTCCTCGCGCTGCAGGTTCTCGACGAGCTGGTCGCCAAGCGCCTCCTCGTCAGTCATAGCTCTGACCTGCGCAGGAATCTCCTTCAGCCCTGCCAGCTTCGCTGCCCGGAACCGGCGCTCGCCGGCGACGATCTGATACTTCGCCTTCCCGGCTTTCGGCGCCACGATTTCGCGCACCAGGATCGCTTGCAACACGCCGCGCTTCCGGATGCTCGCGGCAAGGCCGGTCAGACTGTTTTCCGTAATCTCCCCACGTGTGTTGTTCGGCGACGGGATAAGCTCGGCCAGCGGGATCATTCGAAGCTCCGTCGAGACGGCGCTCCCGTTGTTTGCGATCTTCTTGCGCATGATTTTCTCCCGGTGATGAAAAGTGGTTGTGGTGAGTCTCCCTCTACCACGTGAGATCGCTCACTGCCTGCCGCTTTGTTTTTCGGTGGAGTGCTGAGGCTTATTGAAGATTGTTTGGCGGGTGGGAATAGGATTTCATTCAGCGGAATGACTCAGCTTCACGAGATTGTCTTTACATATTTCTTGGTCGTTGTGTTCTTCGTCGCGTAATATTCGCCTTCAAAATTGCTCTTGGTAGGGTGAAGCACCGTTTGAGGACCTAATTTCAGAATTGTTCTAGAGGACGCAATGAGCAGCAATGAATCAGAACTCTCCGTTGAAAGACTCGCACTGATAGCTCAGGAACTTCCACCTGAGGAAGTGGCGGACTTGATCGTAGCCAACCTAGACTACCTGCCTCCAACCAATGCCATTCTCAAAATCATTAACAGCCTTCCTCAAGAGCAAGGTATGAGAATTTTCGAGAGGATTGTGGCTCACTTTCCACTTGACGTTTTAAAGGATTTTGTTGCCAACCTTGCAGACCGTTTAGAGACGGGGGGACCTAGCGAACTGTGCTTGGACCGCCTGGAGAAATTCGTTGCCAACCTTGCAGACCGATTAGAGAGGGAGAGACAAGAAGGTATAGCATTGGGTGTCGAATTAGTTAACCAAGTTCTGCGAAAGGAGCTATCTCGCGAAGAGTTTGTGGAGAGACTGGTCTCGCTTCCCCCAACACAATTTACTGGAGCCCAAAATGCAATCTCATTGATTTCGGGAGTAAACAACGCTCTTAACCGAATCACTACGGGTGAAGCTCGGCTTGAACTCGTTTTGCCGCCTGATGAAGACGGGTACTACGATCGAATGTGTCCTTCAAACGATTGCCGGGGCAAATTCAAGATTTACTACAAAGATTGGGTGGACAAAGATTTCGCATCTGTAAAATGTCCATTCTGTGGTCACCATTCTCGTCACGACGATTTTGACACACCTACACAGCGCGAACACGTTCGATACAGGGGTATGCGACTTCTAGAAGGAGAGGTTGGCAAAGATCTACCTAGCGTCGCATTTAGCATACATCCTATGGATTATGAGAAGCCCCGTGATGTAGTAGTTGCAATAGAAAGGACAATGCGGCAACGGTTTCTATGTGAGCGGTGTGCTTGTCGTTACTCATCCGTTGGTGCCGCCTTCTTCTGCCCAGCGTGTGGCCATAACAGCGCTATATCAACATTCGATGCTGCCGTGGAAACCGTGCGTAAGACTATGGATTCCATATCCACCATCCGTCAAGCAGTCGCCGCGGCCGTTGATGAGGATGCCGCGGAAGACTCAATCCGCCAAATTTGCGAGAACGATCTTATTAAGCTTGTTTCCTCATTTCAACGATTTGCGGAGGCCTGGTTTGATTTACTTCCGAATAGGTCGCTCTTTAATCCGCGACGAAACCTTTTCCAGAATCTAGCCGACTCTGCTGATCTCTGGCGATCCGCAATCGGCGAGGATTATGGAGATATGCTCACACCGTCTGAGTTGTCTGATCTCGAACGTTTTTTTCAGCAACGGCATTTGCTTGCACACAAAGAGGGGATGGTCGATCAAATGTACATAGATAAATCAGGGGATCACCGCTACTCCGTTGGCCAGCGGTTGGTTATACGCAAAGATACTGTTTTAACATTAGCCGAGATAGTCTCGAAGCTGGCAAATGAATTGAGAAATCGAACTTAGCCTACCATGTGAGTTCCCTCATTCCCTGCCATTCTGTTTTTTCGAGGAAGACATCGTCCAGATAACGCGCAACCGCTTCAGCAATAGCATCGTTGGCGACTGTGCCCGCATGTTCGTATTCGCCGGCGTCCAGCAAAGATTGGATGGCCTCGCGCTGTTCGGCTTCCGAAAGCCAGCCCCACCGCTCTTCGACCGCGAACTTCTGCCGGATGTCGTCTTCGGTGAAGCAGAGCGCCGGGACTGCTCGGCGGGCTTCTTCTTTTGCTTCTCGTTGCAGAGCTTCTGGCGCATACGCGAGCAGGCGAAAGAAGAGGCCTCGGCTGATTGTCATCACGTAGTAGCTCATCTCATCTCCCTCATAACCCACACTAAAACCGCATCGGCATTACGACCGCCACACAGCGATCCAAAAAAGCCGTCGTCGTGCTGAGCTGCGTCTGCGTCTCGCCGGATTTGAACTCGAACAGGATTTCGTCTTCCTCGACCGCGCTGAAGAAATCGTTCAGATACCCGGCGTTGAAGCCCGCCGTGATTTTTTCTCCGGAGTAATCGACGGGCACGGTCTCGCCCGCCTCGCCGATCTCCGATGTCTGCGAAGAGATGTGCAATTCGCCTTCACCGATCTCCAGCTTGATGGCGTGCTGTTTGTCGTCGGCCATCAGCGCGACGCGTTTGACCGCCGGAAAGATCAGATCGCGGTCAATCGTGAAGCGATTGTGGTTTTCCGTGGGCAGCACGGCGGAGTAATCGGGATATACGCCGGCGAGCAGTCGTGAAACGATCTCGCGCTTCCCCAGCTTGAAGTGGATGTGATTGTCGGTTTTGCCGATCTGCATCGTCTCTTCGCCGTCAGCGCAGAGCTTTGCAAGTTCGGAAAGCGTCTTTTTGGGCACGATGACGTCAAGGCTTTCGTTGAACCGCCCTTCGTGCTCGACGAGCGCCAGCCGGTGGCCGTCGGTCGCAACCATACGGATGCGCTCGCCGGAGATTTCGAGCTTTGCGCCATTGAGTGTGTAGCGCGAACCTTCCTGGCCGACGGCGTGCATGACGCGCGGGATGAAGCGCGAGAAGATGTCGGCGGGGACTTCGGCGAATTCGCCCGAATACTGCTGCAACTCCGGAAAGTTGTCGGCGCCCAGGCCATTCAGCCTGAACCGCGAAGGCGCGCAGGTGATCGTTGCCTGAAAGAGATCGTTGGCTTTGATTTCGATCCCGGCTTGCGGCAGCGATTTGACGATCTCCATCAGCTTGCGCGCTGGCAGGCAGATCGAACCCGCCTCGCGCACGTCGGCTTCGCATTCGGTCGTGATCGTCAGGTCGAGGTCGGTCGCGCGCATCGTGATCCTGCCGGGACCGGTTTCAATCAGAAGATGCGAGAGGATCGGAATCACCTGCTTCGTGGCCGCTACGCCCTGCAGGTAGTAGAGTTCGCTCAAGAACAGATTGCGATCAACCTTGATGTTCATCGTTGCTCCTCGGTGATTCGTCCACCAAGCCACACGGAGGAGACGCACGAAGGGGGGCACGAGGGGGAGAAAGACTCTTCGTGTTTCCTTCGTGTGGCCAGGTGGACGAATCTTGTCGTTTGAAGTTAAACCGTCGCGAACTCAGATTCGGCGAAGAGCGGCGCGGGCGGATGGGAGATCGGGGAGATGAGCGGAGTGGAGTCTGCCGCGAGCAGGTTGCGCGCTTCCTGTTCCAGCTCGGCGATGCCGGCGCGCACCTGGTCTTGCTGCATTCCGAGCAGGTCCTGGTACATCTCGGCCTTCGCCTTGAGCCGCTTGTAGGTGACCAGGCGCTGCGCGATCGTCTTATCCCGCAAGCGGTCGCCGGATTCGCCGAGGCGCCCGAGGTCGGTTTGCAGAGAATTGATCTCATCGATCAGGCCGGCATGCACGGCTCTGGCCAGGCCGCGTTTGGTCTCGACCGCATCGGGCACGCCGAGCGCGCAGACGAACGGATCGAGTTCCGCAACCTGCGGGATGTCCGCGATCAGGTTGCGCAGTCGAACTAATGCATCGCGCTCAGTGGCCGGCACGAAATAGACGCCGCCCGCGCGACGCAGCGAAACCGCATTCATCCCGTCAATGATTCCCCGCATCATCTGCGATAGGTCGCGCGCGATGAACAGATCGCGGTATTGCTGCCAGTACGGCGTCAGCTCGTCGGTGACCTGCTGGCTTTCACGCTGCGCGTCAATCACGCCCTCGGCGTCGGTCGTGCAGATCATCTCGCCGGTCTTCTTGTGCAGCAGGATGCGCAGCGCCGTGCCATATGAGAGGCCGAGCACGCTGAAGTCAACGTCTTCGGCGACGAGCGCATAGACCAGATGCTCACTGCCCGCGCGGTTGATGACGCGGATCAACGTTCGCTGGCGGCCGCCTTCATTCTCGTCCTGCTCTTCGTCGTCCTGTTGGAGCTGCAAATTCCGGGCGATCCGCTGCTTCGCCTTGATCCATTCGGCCAGGGCGCGGCGCAGCGCCACGCGCGGCGTCGGCGGATCGGGAAGGTACTTGTCGAAGCCCGCCGTTTGCAGCGACTGCCCCAGATCGGGATGGCTGACGCGAATCCCGGCCAATCGCCAGAAGACCGTGTAACCGACCAGCGGAAACTGCGAGGTCGAGGCCTCGACTCCGTTCAGATCACAAATTTTCATGCTGTTGCGCATATTGGTTCCCCCTCTCTTTCACGATCTGCCGCCCGCTCGATCTCTTTCTTCAGGGCGCCGATGGCCTCGGTGCATTGCCGGTGCAGAGCAATCGCATCTTCGTCGCCGGAGGTTTCGGCCATGAAGTCGGCAAAACGCGCGGCCGAACGCAGCGCGGCCATCGCCTGTTCAATCGCAGTCATACTCGCCTCTTGGTTGCTTGTTGGTCTGGGAAATCGGGTCACACAGAAAAGATCGCTTCGAGCGCCTGGATGTCTTCGGCCAGGTCGTCGAGACAGAAGACCGCATCGCTGATCTGCCAGAGCAACTGCTCGCCTTCACTCGTTCCGACCAGGATGCTGTAAGAGCGCATCCCGCGATCCGCCCTCATCTTCTGCCAGATCGCCAGCGTCTCGGGTTTGAGCCGCCCGACGCCGTCGCTGACGCAGATGGAATCGGCCTTGTCGAATGCGGACTGGCCAACGAGGCCCAGTGCCTCATCCATCCATTCGTCGAAGACCGTTCCGCCATTGAAGAAGTGGCTGGCGCAGGCGATTGTCTCTTGCGCTGTGGCCTGCCCTTTCGGAAAGACCTCCACCTTGATATTGGATTCGCCGGAGAAGTGAATGATGGCGAAATCCCGCTTCTGCAATCGGGCGATGGAGAGCAGCGCGAGCATTACCGCCTTGCTCCACACCTCTTTTGTCATGGGGCCGCACATCCAGCTCATGGACTCCGATTCGTCAACCGCCAGAATGATCGGCCCCTGTCCTTCCGGCTCGTGCCCGATCAAGTCGTACTGCATCAGGCCGCGCTCGACGAATTTGAGGTAGAAGAGGTCTTCGAGGCCAGGGTCGGCCAGCAGCGCGATCTCGCTAGGCAGTAGGCGCTCGATCTCGCAGCCCGTAGTGATCGAGGTGATCTCGTCGGGCGGGTGTTTGACGCGGGTTTTCTGTTGCTGGAGCGCAATGCGCGTGAATCGTCCGCAAACGGCGGCGATCTGTTGCAGCTTCGGCGACCGGCCTACTTTTTGCGCGATGGCAATCTTCTCTTTCGTCGAGAGCGAATTTCGCCTGCCCGCGCCGGCCTCGATTCCAAATCCGGCGTCGTAACCGCCCCCGAAGGCCTTGATCGCATCGTTCGCCTGCTCGACCTCAGCCATCGCTTCGGCCAGGCCCTGCCGCACGGCCCTGCGCACCTTCTGCTCGCGCGCTTCGCTCGACTCGTCCAGCTTGCGGTTCAGGCGCTCTACTTTTTTCTCCTTCTTCTCGGCGTCGGCTTTCGCCTGCGCGGCCTCTTTCTTCAACTGTTCGGACCGTTCGGCGTCCTGCGACAACGCGGCCAGTTCATTGAGCGTTTCGGCGCGGGCGAACAACTGCTCGACCTCCGCGGAAAGCTCGTGCAATTGGTTGATCTGCCGGATCGTCTCCTGCCCGAGCGCCTCGATGGCCGACCCCGCGCATCCGATCGTCGCCATCGCGCTCGAAAGCAGGTCGCCGACGGTGCCGCTCTCGCGCATCTCGCGCCATTCGGTCGTGGAAAGGATTTGCTCGATGATCTGCTGATTGATTTCGTAGGCCGGTGAGAGCGGCGCAATTGGCGCGATGCGCGGCGCGCGTTTGTGGAAGCTCCAAAACAGGTCACGCATCAGCGCCGCGCCGGTGCGGATCGCGCCCGCCGTCTCTTCCACCGTCCGGCTCAGCCGCGCGTAATCACCAGCCGCCCGCTCGAAGGTTTCCACATCGAAGCCGTCGTGCGCGATCGCCTGGCTGCCGTCCGCAATCGCGCCGGCGACGATCTCCGGCTCTTCCATTTCGGCGATGAGTTCCGGCTCCTGGATTTGTTCGCTGATTGCGTTCATTGGCTCACCTGATCGAATGGTTAGAGAACGAGCGCGGCGATCTCCTGCTTCATCTTCACAACCGCCTCGATCACCTTGTCAATGCGGTTCGCGTTGCGCCCCTGCTCGACGGCCTGCTCGCGCAGCTCCTGCAGCCGGACGCCGATCTGTTTGAGCTTGGTGTTGGCCTCGATCGCCGCCTGCATCTTCTGCTCATCGCCCTGCGCCGTCCTTTGCGCGTCCATGCATTCGCGATGCACCGACGCCGCCTGGTCTTCGTAATCCACGGCTTTGGAGTTGAGCGGGTTGCCGATGCGGGCGACCGCCCTGCCGATCTCGGTCTGCTGTTCGGGCGATTGCCACAGGACGTGTTTGAGGAAGACCAAGTCATCTTCCGTCACTGCGTCGCGCCCTTCCGTGAGCGCGTGCGCCTGCAACACGCCCAGCGTCTGCCCCCAGCGGCGGTCGCTGATGATGATCCCTTTGCTGGCGAGGTCTTTGCGCAACTGCTCGATCAGATCAATCGCCGCATTCGGCATGGAGATCTGTTCCGCGCTTTGCTGCAACGCGACAAGCTCTGACTGCAAGAGCGTAGCCGGCTGGTTTCCATTTGGCTTGTGACCGTTCTGTTTCGCCCCGAGTTTTGCCGAAGCCGCGCGAATGAATTTAGCGAACCCGGTATCGGTGACGTAGCCGACCCGGAAGCGCAGCAGGAACCGATCCCAGAGCGCTTCGAGTTCATTGCCCTGCGGCATCTCGTTGCTGGCGCCGAAGAGCGAGATCAGCGGGACCTGCAATTCCTGGCCGCCGTTGTGGAAGACGCGCTCGTTGGCGATCTTAAGCAGGGCGTTCAGGATCGCGCTGCTCGCCTTGAAGATTTCGTCGAGGAAGACGAGTTCGGCCTCGACCAGCTTGCCCGCCGTGATGCGCCGGTACTCATCGCGTTTTAGGCCGCTGACCGAGACCGGCCCGAACAATTCTTCCGGCGTCGTGAAGCGCGTCATCAAATATGCAAAGCTCCGCAGGCCTCCGCCGCTCTGTGGGCTGATACGTTCGGCAAGATTCGTGACCAAGGCCGATTTCGCCGTGCCCGGTGGGCCGAGGACGACCAGGTGCTGCCGGGCGAGCAATGCGACGAGAGAGGCGCGAATCACCTCATCGCGTTCGATGAGCGTTGCGGTCAGGTCGCGTTCAATGACTTGCAGTTTGTCGAGAGATGGTTTGATGGATGCGAGATTGAGTGCTGTAGACATAGCAATCATCCTTTCGCCGGTTGCCTACAGCATTGATCTTTCCCCGAGTATCAGCAGAATCGGTGTCTAAAAGGGGCGTTATCAGAGAGCCACAATGACCACGTATAATGACAACAATTAGTGTACTGTTGTCATTGTCCATAGAAATCAATTTATTGGACTCTATGACGTTTTCTGTCCAATTTGCTGAGGAATCAACGATAAAACTTTTGCGGTTGCTTTTTATGTGGGTATACGCTTACTATATTTGGTGACTCTTTAAGAGCCGCTTTTCTTAAATCGAACCAGTTTTGGAATTAAGATTGAATCGAACCAGTTCTGGAATCGAAACACGGTCTATGGGATGTGATGCCCACAGGCCTGTTAAGGGCTACGCCCTCAAATCGCGCACCCACCATATGGCGCACGGCCAAGCGCGCGATCACGTAGCTGAGACGATTCCCAAGCGGGAGTCGGTGTGATTTTTGAAGTTGCTTCGACTCTATTATTATGCCTGCGGGAGTCGGAGCCCTAAGCCCTTTGCAGGCAGGGGGTGTTTCGATGCGAACCAACGATTCTAATCAGGATTCTAGTTCCTCTTATCAGATAGAACTTCCAAGCAACTCAACAGCGTTTTTTCAGCTCGTTTTGTTCGCGCTTGCTGTACTTGAGTCCCACCGGCAAACAGCTTTACCAAGTCACTCCGAGGCACAGCAACGACCACAACGAAAAAAGCCTATTCCGCAAAAGACTATTATCTTTAGCGCCGATGCTATCATCAAAGTAATTACGGCAGTGATAGTGACTGGCTTTATCGTTTCCCTTGCAGCATTGCTGTGCGTTGGGGCAACGCTAGCTACATGCCTAGCATTTATCGTACTCACCATCGGTATCATTACTGTGCTTGTGCTACTTGCACGGAGATGAAGGAGGAACTAGTGCGCATCCGACTTCATCTAACTCACGTAAGCGGGGTAAATTCACTGCCTCTGGATAATTACCCATTGGCTTCGCTCATATACCGCACTGTAGAGCTAGCGTCACCCGGCCAATCTGCTTTCTTACACGAGCATGGATATACTGATGAGCAAACACGCAAAAAATATAAATTCTTCGTCTTCTCTCGCCCTTACGTTCCTGGCGCATATATTCGTGCGGGTCGGCTTTGGTTTGCTCCTGGACGAATAGAATGGCAAATCTCATCACCAATAGATAGTTTTATTCAAGCGTTCATAATAGGCCTCCAGGCGCAAGAAAGAATTGCAATTGGAGACTCACAGGGGATTGCTAACTTTGTGCCTGAGCGGATCGAAGAAGTTCCCTTACCCCGCCTAACAAGTCCTATGCGATTTACAGCGCTTTCACCGATAACAGTTGCTGTTGATGAGCTTGGCACCGATGGCCAATATCATAAGCATTATGTTCGTGCAGATGATTCACGATTTGGCCTGGTAGTAGCATCCAATCTCTTAAACAAGTATCGTGTGTTGACGGGCAATAAAACGAACGATTTACATTTAAGATTCGATTTTGATCGAGACTATATAAAGCTACGAGGTGGAGTAGAGCGAGTTTCAAAGTTAATTCAGTACAAAGGAGTGTTGGTCAAAAGCTATATGGCACCATTCATCGTTGAGGGCAGCGAAGACCTTATTAGGCTCGGATGGGAATGCGGGTTTGGAGCATCAAATTCACAAGGGTTTGGCATGGCTCAAGAGGCAAGGATCGTAGGCTGAGCTGAGGGGGAAGTGAAATCAAATCAACCGGATTGCTATTCCGCCTAACTCTTACGACTCTATACAATCGAAAAGCCATACTTTATCTTCCGATGAAGTAAGGCATGGCTTTTCCGAAACTGAACTCCTATGAACCCTTCGCTCATTGTAACGCAGGGTATCTTGGCCGCTGTTGCATCAGGGCTTCCCATACTGGCAATACCTCTCATCGGCCACGAATTACCAGCACGCTAGCCTTTTTCTCAGCCCTAAAAACGCTCGTCTCAATGCCCAGGCTAGCAGTTTGCCTCCTTTGCGAATTACGGCGATTGTGAACACCAATTACGGCTGATCGTGAACGCCTCAAGCGCTCGGCAGCGCTGGCGATCAATTTTTACTTCGAGTGTTCACGATCCGTCAACTTCTGCCGCGTCTTGCGGAGCGATTCGCCTTTGAGTTCGAGGCGATGCGCGTTGGTCAGGAGGCGGTCGAGCAGCGCGTCGGCGACGGTCGGTTCGTTGAGATATGAATGCCAGGAACCGATCGGCAATTGGCTGGTGATGATGGTTGAGTGGGCATCGTGACGGTCCTCGATGATCTCGAGCAGATCGTGGCGTTCTGTCTGTGACAGCGGTTTGAGGCCGAAGTCGTCCAGAATCAGAAGGTCGAGCCGGGCCAGTTGCCGCAGGAGTTTGCTGTAAGAACCGTCCCCGCGAGCGATCCGAAGTTCATCCAACAATCGGCCGGTACGCTGATAGCGCACGCTCAGGCCCTGTCTACAGGCCGCCTGGCCGAATGCGCAAGCCAGCCAGCTTTTCCCCGTGCCGGCCGGCCCGGTGATGTGCAGATTTTGGCGTGCGCGAATCCAGTCGCAGTTGATGAGCGAAACGACTTGCGAACGAACCAGGCCGCGCTTGGCCTGATAATCGATTTCTTCCACACAGGCCGGTTGTTTGAAGTGCGCCGAACGCAGTAAGCGTTGCAGGCGGCGATTGTCGCGATGCGTCCGCTCGCGGTCCACCAGCAGCGCGAATCGTTCTTCAAAAGAGAGCTGTTGTGTCGTGGGCTGTTCAAGTTGCTGGGCGAAGGCGTCGGCCATCCCGAGCAGCTTGAGCGACCGCAGATGTTGCAAGGTTTGTTGAGTGAGCATTGTGCATTCTCCTTGATGAGGTCCACGGGGAGGGGGCGTCTGCCTGACACCGGGGTGGTTGAAGCCACTCTGGTTTTCTCGCTGCCCCCGTCCTCGTCTGACCAGTCATTGATAGTAAGCCGCGCCGCGGACGTTCTCGTGAACGGGCAGTGTGACGGCCGCTTCCGTGTCGGGATCCGGCAAAGGCTGTGAATCGAGCCCGCGTTCGAGGATCGTGCGGACACTCGATTGCCGCAGGGCGCCAATGGCCAAGGCGCGATGACACGCGGCTTCGAGCCGTTCCGGCGTGTAGCGCTTGGCCAGATTGAGCAGGCCGAGGCAGGCGCGATAAGAGAGTTCGGGATGCTTGCGTGATTCGAGCAGTTCGCGGACGAAATCGCGCGTGTTCGGGCCGATCTCGATGGCCCAATTGAGAAAGCGTCCGGGGTTCCATTCGCTGTGGGCGCGGTGATGCGAAGGCATGTGTTCGGGGACGGTGGTGTGGCCGCCGCGGCCTTCGGCGGCGCGCGCGTGCGAGGCGACACGCTGGTTTTGATGGAAGAGTTCGACCGTCGTGGCGGTGACGCGGGCCTCCACCTGGCGGGTGGCGAGCGCGTGCGGGACGCTGTAGTAGTGGCCGTCAATCTCCACGTGATAATCGACGTGGACGCGAGAGAGCTTCCACTCGGCGAATTGATAAGGCTGGGCCGGCAATGGCCGCAGCGCCGGTAGATCGAGCGCCTCGTATTGCGAACGGCGTGTGCCGGGCAGTTTTTTGAAAGGCCGGTGATTGAGGTCCACGAGCAGGCCGCCGAGCGCGCGATTGAGATCGGCGAGCGAGAAGAAGGTCTGATGACGTAAGCGCGCCAGAATCCAACGCTCGACGACCTGCACCGCGACTTCGACTTTAGGTTTGTCTTTCGGCTTGCGCGGGCGGGCCGGCAAAGCCGCCGTGGAGTAGTGCGCGAGCATCTCCTGGTAGCTGCGGTTGAGAACCGGCTCGTAGCGATCGGCGCGAGTGACGCCGCTCTTGAGATTGTCTGGAATGACGAGTTGCACGACGCCACCAAAAAACTCCAAAGCTCGGACGTGCGAGCCGATCCAATCGTGGAGCTTTTGCGAGAAGGTGGCTTCAGCGAAGGTGTAGTTCGACGCGCCGAGCACGGCGACGAAGATTTGCGCCTGATGGACTTCGCCCGTCGTGAGGTCAGTGATAGGGACGGTCTGCCCGGCGTAATCGACGAACATCTTCTCGCCAGCGCGATGGGTCTGGCGCATGGAGAGCTTGAGCCGGTCGCGCCACTGTCGGTAGTAGAGGCAGAATTGGGTGTACTGGTAGTGATTCTCAGGATTGGCCTCGACGTACTCTTCCCAGAGCAGTTGGCGAGTGACGCCCTGGCCGCGCTGGAGCTCCCGATGAATGGCGGCGAAATCAGGCTGCGCGTAGGCGGCCTGCGGCGAGGGGCTTTCCGGCGGAAAGAGCTCGCGGCGGAGTTGGGCTTCGCTGAGAGTTTCCGGCAGCGGCCAGGTGATCCCGGCGGCTTGCGCGGCATTGAGGTACTTGTTGACCACGCCGAGCGAAAGACGGAGCGCACGGGCGATCTGACGTTGCGACAGTCCGGCTTCATATTTGAGCCGGAGGACATCTTTGAGTTTGCGCATAGAGATTGGTAGCGCTGACATTGAGTCTCCTCCTGAATGGGATCAAAAAGGAGATGGTCAGCTTTTGGAGTTCCAAATCTCCAGCGCTGCCGAAACTGAAAAGAGCAAAACCCGATTACGGCGAGGGTCAAAAAGCGTTCACGTTGCGCCGTAATAGCTGTTCACGTTGGCGCGTAATCGGTGTTCACGTTGCGCCGTAATGGGCGTTCACGTTGGCCCGAAAAATGCATCCTTTGTGGAATGAGCAATTGAGACATCCAGGCACCGATTTTAGTGCCCATCGCCCTCACCCCCTTTCAAAAAGCATATTCGGCCTCATTATACGGCAATCGGCGTATAAAAGTTCATCTGAATGGCCACAGGGTCAATTGGTTGACAACCGTTTCATCCAACGCTGATGACAACAGTACAGATAAAAGCAGTACTGAGAAATTGAGCGGGCAATAAATGAATCACTATTGAAGGCGAAAAATAGCATCTTCAGCGTATAGATTTCTGTTTATTATGCATTGTAAGGCTTGGCTGGCCGCACTGCGAACTTCTTGTTCTTGTTCTCCTAAGATTTTGGTGAGGGCAGGTATGGCGCTTTTCGCCCTTCGCCCAAGCTTACCTAAAGACTTGGCTGCCTGAATACGAAGTCTTATATTTCTGTCTTCTAAGGCTTCAATGAGAAGCGGCACGGTAACCGGCGCTTGATGTATAAGCCCCCCAAATATCCAAGCTATTCGTGTACGACATCTTTCGCCACTCAAACGGAAAGCAACTATGAGAGCTGGGAGCATTACATCCTCGCGCGACTTCATTTTACTCAAGGCGATTTTCGCATTGTTAGCACTGCCCGGAAAGTAAGTATTCGGCAGGTCTAACGCAAAAATCAATTCGGCAATTGCGGCGACCGATTCTTGGCCCACGTTCATAAGTGCCTTGGCCGCACTTTCACCAATAATTTTTTCTTTGGTTTCAAGACATTCAGATATTGTAGGAATCGCTACCTCAGCTTCTCTCCCCATCTTTCCCAATGCCTCTAAAACACAACAACGAATATGAATATCTTCCGATTGTTGTAAGACTATGGTGAGGTCAGGCACACATGTCTTTGCCTCTCTACCAATTCTTCCCAGCGCTTCAACAGCGTTAATACGAACTGCATCGCATTTGTCATGCTTCAAAACTTCGACAAGAGCAGTAATAGGGCATTTTTCTTTTCCCTTCATTCCGCCAAGCGCCTTTACTTTCCCCTTCATTCTACCAAGTGCCTTAGCCGCTCGAATACGGATGGGATCGCTTCGGTCGTATAATGCTTCGACAAGAGCAGGAATGGCGATGCTAGCTTCTCCCCCCATATTTCCCAGCGCTTCAGCAGCATTAATACGAACAGTCTCACATTCGTCGTGTTTTAAAACTTCGACGAGAGCAGGAATGGCGCGTTTTGCTTTTCCCTTCATTCCGCCAAGCGTCTTGGTTGCCTCTACGCGGACGGCGACGATTGGGTCTTGCAACGCTTCAACGAGAGCAAGAGTTGAGTCCATATTCCTATTTCCTGGGCCGCGAAGAATAGAAGTATATGCTGAGCAGATTAAGTATTACCCTGTATGGCGAGATTTCAATGAGTTGATAAATCGCAACAGCTTGTGGTTTTCTTGCTCTTCGTTGCGACTACCTACTAATAAATGGTGGCCGGGGTGTGCTCATGTAGTGAGATCTGCCATTTCAGAAGCAATCTTTTGCCCATTGCGAGAGGTAAAACTTGAATTAAACAATAGGGGGACATTAGTCCCCCTATTGTGAACCTAGCTAACTACTCATCATAGTCCATATTGAGAATGCCAGAATCAAAACATTCACAACGATTCCCGCAATGTCAACTATAATGCCGAGAATCTCTAGGTTCCGCTCGTCCTTCAGGTACTCGGATACCTTCTTAGGCATTTTTTCTATCTTCTCTTTGATACTCATTGTACCCTCCGCACAGTTGTTTGTGTGGAGAACTTCTTGCCCAAAAACGGGCGCAACAATGAGTACTCTTTCGATTTCATCAGTAGCGTACGAGGTTGCGTCAAGCCCCTGCTAGTCACTACCCCCTCATTCCCACCACCTAATCAAAAGAGCAAGAAGAAGCTCTGTCTGCTCAAAACTTACGAGCAGCCAATCGGGCGCGCACATTTTATCTAAAATGATAATGAATTCAAATCACTCCTGCGGATCGCCCAATACAGAACAGCGTACTCCATACCAAATGCCCGTATTTCTAAAGATTGCCGCCGCGTTTGGCGCTCAGCCTTCCATTGCAATGTTGAATTCATAGAAATTCTGCTGACGACAGTAATAGGCGTAATGTTGTCATTATCCCCTCAAACCAGCCAAAATTCTCAATACTTCATCTCGAAGCTGAGAGGCGTTTTCCGTAAAAGTGTTGTTATCACATCAGAAGTAGGGCTGTAGTGGCTTGCTTTGTTTTTGCTCCCACCCAGGTGGAATTAGGACCAATTGAAGCACATCTGTTGAATCTCCCCTCTTGCTGCGTCGCTTTTCGAGGCTGCCCCGCATTTGGCCACAGTCGCTCTTCGAGCGTGATTCCCTTCAGGCATAATCAGGAAACCATTCTTCAGTTCGCCCTCAGATCCCACTCTCGTACAAGCCTGCTCAGTCTCGTCATCGCCGTTATCCAATCGAGCATCAGCCGTAACCGCAATCACACGTTCGGACTCAATAACATTGGCTTCCGAGGCAATTTGCGCCTGGTCATTGACAGTGGCCTTCTCCTCGCCCGTTTCCACAGACTGCTCCATGAGGCTGAGGATTTGATGAACGCTGACGCCAGGCTCGACGGGGCGGAACGCCTCTTCATCGAGGTTCGACAAATCGGGCGAGGCTTCGATCTCCACGCCGGCTTTTGTCAGTTCCCGATTGAGCGCATTGAGCCTAGCCTTCAGTTCCTCGTACCTGGCCGCAGGCTCAAAGCCCTTGTTCAACTCGGCGGTGATTTGCTGCCGCCGGTGCTCAAGCTCTGCTTGCGCGGCGAGCGACTTCTCCAGCTTTCCTTCCAGCCCGCGCAGTTGCGCATCCATTGATTGAATGATGCCGGCGTCGCTTTCGCCGAGATTGACGCCGTAGCCCGGTTCATTCTCGCCAGCGCGAAGAAACAGATCGGTCTCGGAAAAGAGCGAGCTGAGCGCATCGAATTGTCTGCCCGAAGCGCGGGCGATGACCTCGAAGCCGCGATAACAGCCGACGAGCCTGGTAATCCGGCCTTTGGATCGGGATTCACGAGCGACGACAAAGCAGAGTTGCCGCAGGTGCGCGCCGGCGCGCCCGCGATCGGTGAATGTGACGGCCTCTTCCGATGAAACGTCTCTTCTCAACTCAATTGTGAAATCGTCGCGTTCGTTCTGGTCTCGCGTCACGATGGCCTTCCGGTGGCTGGCGATTTCGCGCGCGACTGATTCCATCTGCGATGGCAACAATTCCATCTGCCGGCGCAGGCGCTGCCGGCTTGCGCTCCACGCGCTGTAGAGCCGTTCGAGCTTCGTCAGTTCGACTTCCACCGCGACCTTTTCGAGAATTTGCGGGTTGCCGCTGGCGATGGCCTTGATCTGCGCGGCGGTCATCACCAGTTGATCCACGTCTTCGGCGGTGCGCGCGGTTACTTCGCCGGCCATGATCTGGCTGATGAAGCGCGCCTTGCTCTCGACAAGCCCCCACATGAACGCATCGAAGGAATTTTCGGTAACGTAGGTGCAGATGTGAACTTCGGGGAAGATATTCCCCTGGCGCAGTATTCTGCCTTCGCGTTGCTGAATATCCGCGGGCCGGAAACAAGGGCTGAGGTGGTGCAATCCTACCAATCGCTCCTGAAAATTGGACCCGATCCCCATCTTCTCCGTCGAGCCGATCAACACGCGAATCCTTCCGGCATTCACCTCAGCAAACACCTGCGACTTTTTGGCCGGCGTCGGGTAATCGTGAATGAAAGCGATCTCTTCCGCCGGAATGCCGCGAGCGATGAGAGCGCGCTTGATCTCGCCGTAGACGCTATCGCGGGCCAAAATTTCGGCGGCGGTTTCATACGACTCTTCTGTCAACTCAGTGGGATCGAAGTCGTCAGCCATTGAATCTTCCTTTGATTACTGATGCCGGGTCTCAGGCGGCGACCGTATCCCAGCCCGCGCTGTAAATTGGATCGCCGTTCTTGTATCCGATGATGTGTTGCTTTGATTGCCGGACGAACCGCTCTGCCAGGGTGAAAGTGGCGTAAACGAAATGATCCGCTTCGCCGAATCGAACGAACGACGGCAGGCCACAGGCGCCGAGCGTCCTGCCAGTGGCGGCGGCTTCCAGATAGACATCAAGCTCCGCCTCGAACACGCCGGTCTTGTCCGAGCTTTCATAAATTCGCACGCCGGGAGCTGCGCCGCATTCGTTCTCGTACCTGACGATCATCCCATCCTTTTCTACAAAGAGCGTGCGCCAGCCCTCCGCCGGCGCGTCAAAGATGCGAACGCTCACGCCGTCACAATCGGGAACCATTTCATATCGAACCATCTGCTATCTCCTTCTGACCGGGACGCCGAGGTCGCTAAAGACGGCCTGAGCGCCGCGCAGATGCTGCGATTGCTTGTAGAACTCGGCGATCTTGTCGGCGACGGCTTCGATCTTGGAATAAGCAGGGCGCGGCGCATCCGGCATCACCAGGCGAATGTCGAGCGCGGCCTTCCGGCCTTCGGTCGTGATCTTGAGCATGTTGTCCGCCTCCGGCGAAACGCGCCGGCTCTTGATCGCCTCGACGCGAGCCGCCAGATTTTTGACGAACCGTTTGAGTTCGGGACTGGCCGGGATCGTGATGACCTGCGGTGCGCCGCCAGCAATCCGCGGCCGCGGAAGGTTGAGCTGATCGGCGTTCTTCACATCCAGCACCTGCCGCCAGAGCGCGGCCAGTTCGGGCAGGTTCGTGAATTTACAAAAGCGCGTGTTGACCCGAAACCCGGAGCAATCCGGCTTCATCTCCAATCCCTGGCTGGTCTCGGCGAAAAGCTGCGTCCAAGCGTCGAAGTGCGCGATGCCCATTTCTTCGAGCGTGTCGAGCTGCAGGAACTTCATCATCACGTAAACCTCGGCCAGCGTGTTGCTCACCGGCGTCGCCGTCGCGAAGACCACACGCCCGCCGCCGTCGAGCAGCGACCGCACTTTGATGAACGCGTCGAAGGCTCGCTGCGAATCGGCGGTGGGGAGTCCGGCGACGTTCCGCATCTTGGTCGGGCAGTAGAGGTTCTTATAAAGATGCGCTTCGTCCACGAATAACGAGTCAACGCCCAACTCTTCCCAGGTGATCGTGTGTTTGGAGTCGCGCAGGATGGCGCTTTCGCAATCCTTCAACTTCACTTCGAGCTTCTTGATAGCTCGCTCGATCTCTTTGATCGTCTTGCGGTGATCGCCCCGCTCGTCTTTCGGAATGCTTTCGAGGTATTCCCGTAGCACGTCAATCTCGCGCTGGATATATCGCGTGATGGTATCGGGCGCGACAGGGAGCAATTTGAAGGCCGTGTGGGGGACGATGATCAGGTCCCAATCGCCGGTTGAAATGCGTGAGAGCAGTTCGCCGCGCTGCGACGCGCTCAGTTCCTCTTTCGACGGCGCAAGCACGTTGATGTCCGGGTAGAGCCGCCGCGCCTCGGCCTCCCACTGCGCGGGCAGGTGATTCGGGACGACGGCCATCGTCTTGTGGCAGAGGCTCAACCGCTTCAACTCCATCGCCGCCGCGACCATCAGAAATGTCTTGCCTGCTCCAACACAGTGACCGAGGAGCGTCGCCTTGCTTTGCAAAATTCGAGCGATTCCATCGAGTTGGTGGGGCCGGAGCGTGATGCTCGAATTCATTCCGGACAGTTGCAGGTGGCTGCCGTCGTAGCGCCGCTCGCGCAGGCAGTTGTACCGCTCGTTGTAGATCGCGCAAAGTTCGCGCGCCCTCGATTCGCTGCTCCAGAGCCATTCAACGAACTTCATTTTGATCTCGGCCAGTTTCGCCTGCGCCGCGACCGTCTCGGTGTCGTTGAGGACGCGCCGCGTTCCCGCCGGCTCGTCAATCTCGTCGTAGATCATCGGTGTCCGAAGGTTGAGCCCGTCATCCAGAAGATCAATCGCATTCATTCGCGCCGTGCCCCAGGTCTGCGTCGCTTCGATCGAGTAGCGCGCCCAGTAATTGGAACCTTCGATCTTCCAGACGCCCAAGGATTCGACGTATTTCACCTGGCCGTCGAACTGCGGGACGATCTCGCGAATGAATTGCCGAACGACGTCTGGCGGAATCCAGCCCGATCCGAGCCGAGCGGCGATCTCTTCGGTTCCGAGCGGCGAGGGCTGTACAGCGGTGAGCGCCTCGACGTTCTCTTGAAAGCGGGGATTGAGCGCCGCCGCGGCCTGCGCCTCTTTGAGCTTCTCGACCACGTTGCCCGACAAATACTCGTCGGCGGTCGCCCAACCGCCAGAAGTCGTTTCAAAGATCAGCCCGCGCAATGCGCCGGCGGCTTCTTCCCTCGTTTGCCTGGTCACCGCGGCGATGCGGTCGAGGTCAACGCGCCCCGTTTCATTCAGACAGAAGAACAGCGCGTCTTTGGGCGAGGAGATTTGAGCGAAGTCTTTGCGCGGGCGAATCGTCCGCGAATGAAAGATCGCCGCCCGCTTCCACGATCCTTTGCCCGACGGTTCTTCCAGCGCGCGCAAGAAAGGCACGAGGGGAGAGCGGCGGTCGAGGTCTTTCAGATTCTGTTTGGCGTTGACGGAGCCGTACCGCGCCGTGAAGCGAAGGTAGAGGCTGTTCAGCTCGCGCTGCGTACTGGCGAGTTTTTCATCCTCGGCGTCGAGAAGCTGAAGCTTGATGACTTGTTTGGCTGCCGAATAGATGTCGAGCAGGAGTGAGGCCCGCTGGCGCGAAATCCCGGAGAGGCGATCGAGATCAACGGCGCCGGCCTTCTCTTTCTCCTGTGCATCGTCTACCGGCGATGGCGCCGAAGTAGATTGATTCGCCGCCGTCGCCGCCATCGCCTGAGGGGGCAGTTGCGAGATCAGCGACTCCCTCAAAGCTGCGGCGAGGTCCCGCCCATCCGGTTTCAATGTGAACTCGTGATCGCCGTACATCCCGCGCGAACAGCCCTGTACGCCCAGCATCAGCTCCGGGCGTTCGATGTAGAGCCGGTTGACCGGGACCCGGTATTCCTCGGCGTTCGGTAAGGCACCCGTCTCAATCCAGGCGAGCTTGTCGCGAGCGTCGCCCGGTGTTGTCTTCCGCCGCAAAATCAACACGTCGGTCACGACCTCGGTGCCCGCGTTCTTGCGGAAAGCGTTCTCGGGCAAACGTGCGGCGGCGAGCAATTCCGCGTGTTCGGCGATGTGCCGGCGCACGCGCGGATTCACTTTATCGAGCGTATAGCGCGACGTGATGAAGGCGATGATCCCGCCCGGCTTCACGAGCCGGAGGCTGCGCGCGAAGTAGTAGTCGTGGATGGCGGCTTTGAGATGGCGCTCTTTGATCCGCGGATCGTGAACGGCGTAGTTGCCGAAGGGCGCATTGCTCAGGGCCAGATCGAAGTAGTCGTTCGGCAGCACGGTCTCTTCAAAGCCCTGCTGGAAGACCTTCGCGTTCGGGTAGAGAAACGCGAGGATGCGCGCGGTGATCGAATCGAGTTCGACGGCCACGCGCTCGGCTTTGGCCGTGATCTCCGCCGGCATCGCGCCGAAGAAATGGCCGATGCCTGCCGCTGGTTCGAGCACGCCAAGATGGGGGAGAGCGCCGATGCCCAGATGATCCAACGCATCGTAGATCGCGCGGATGATCGGGATCGCTGTGTAGTGAGCGTTGAGCGCGCTCGACGTTATCTGCTCCCGCTCTTCCTTGGTCAGAATTCCCGCCAGCGACGGGTGGATCGGCGCTTGCTGGTAAGCCCCATCGGGAAAGAGCCGGTCCAGCACTTCGCTGTCACCCCAGCCCGAATACCGTACGAGCGTCTGTTGCTCCGCCGGCGTCAAGCGCCCGGGTGCGCGAGATTCAGCTTCGAGGGATTTGAGCAGTATGATGGCGGCGACATTGAGATTGAAACGAGAAGCCGGGCCGCCGAGATCGGCAAGGTCTTCGCCCGGCGCGAACCGGAAGTCAGTAAAAGCGGTCATCGGAAACTCTCCCCTGATGCAAGTTGGCAATCGGCAGCGGACGAAGCAGCCGCCGCTCACCTCACTTGCAAACCGCTTCTGTTTTTCGTCTTGATGGGAAACGCGCTGAGTTCGGCGAAGCGCGCTACTGCGATCTGCCGGAAGTGGGGGCTGAGGCGGTTGAGCCAGGATCGAACGCTAATGGATGTGATCGGAAAGTTGCGAACGGCAGCGTCGTCAATTCCTTTAACCCGGCCATCCCACAAAGCGATGCGCGTCGTGGCAAGCGTCTTTTCGCGCCGCATCCGTTTGGCGATCAACGCAGCCAGATGAAAGCAGACCGCTTCGTTTGAATAACTGTCCGCATCGAACGCAATCCATGTGCGCCGGCGGTGTGTGAGTTCGACGAGCGCGTCGTGATTGGCCGTCACGCAGGGCGTTGCGACGATGTGCAGGTCGGGACGAAGCGCGGAGAGGACATCGGCTTTGAGTACACCTTCGACAATTACAATCTGGGCATCGCGGGGGAGATCGGCGAAATGGAATTTGTAATGAAGAGGGCTGCCGGATCCACACCCGTGCGGCAGATCGGAAGAAGAGAGCCAGAGATAACGAACACCATTCTTTGCGGCCAGTGGCAGCCGCATCTGGCAGGCTTGAATGCGCCCCGCTTCGTCACGCACGGGAATGAGCAGTCTCGGCAGCAGATAATCTTTCGGCTTCCAGAGATGGATGCCCCCGTGGTCCTTCCAAAATCCTGGGACACCCAGCAGCGAATCGGCCCCTGGGAATTGGCCACTTGTCTCTTGCAGGAGCTGCCGCGCGAGGCGATCTCGTTCTCTCGAACCTGCCGGCAGCCCGCCGTAGTTGCCGAAATGACATTCGCTCAACCCGCGCGCACGAAGGCCTTTTTCGCCGCTGATGAGCAAGCCGCGGTAACGCTCAGCAGGGCTGAGTTCAATCAGCCTGCCGTAGACGAAGTCGCGGATTTCGATGGGGACGATCGGCGACTGCGGGAGATCAGCAACAGCAGAGATTTCGATCGCCCATTCTTCGCGCCGATCTTCGTGTATAAAGATCGCGCCGCCGTGTCGGTTGATCTTCCGCGCCCCCTCGCTGAGGCGCATACATATTGAAATGCGTTCGTCGTGTCTTACGAAGGAGCACCAATCGGGCTTTCCGCAAATCCGGCAAGGCCTACGCCGGTTTACGCGGCGGAAAATGTTTGAAGTTGCGGTCGGCATGGCCCAGATGCCAGCCGCACTATTTTGAGATGCCGTCAGAATGAGGGAGATCGCTGGAACTGCGATAGGTGTTAATGCCGGCAGATTGTGATTTGGGAGTTCATTTTTTTATTGCCCCGCCTTTATAATCGGCCTGCCCATTTTTTCTTAAATACTCACTCGGCATAGCGAATCTAAAATATGACTCACGAGCGTTCAGCGTTTTCGGCTGCGGACTCTGCCTTGGGCTATATCTACCAGTGTCGCTATGCGCTGCTTCTGGCTCTGCAACGCCTCCCGCTTGGTGAACCTTTTCAAGTTTCAATAGAGACACTGGATGATGTCGTGTTTGAGCGCCAGGGCGCAGCAACTGAACTCTTGCAAACGAAACACCATCTTGAGCGTCAGGCTAATTTGACCGATGCGAGCCCGGACCTGTGGAAAACGCTGCGGATCTGGATAGAGCAGTCGGCAAAGAGGGAGTTGCCGACTGAGACGCTGTTTTTTCTCATTACCACCGCCCCAATTCCTGAAGGTGCTGCGGCGGGTTATCTAAAACTAGACTCTCGCAATGAGTTGACGGCGCTGCAGCGCCTTAAGCAGACAGCGCAAACATCTCAAAGTAAGGAGAATCGTGCCGGATACGACGCCTTCCTCGGTCATCCGGAGAATCAATTACTGGCTATCCTCAGGTCTATTGTCATTATCGGCTCAGTTTCTAATGTCACGGCAATCGAAAATGATCTGCGCAACGCCGTCTTCTACGCGGTGAGATCACAATTCTTAGAACCCTTTCTATCGAGGCTAGAGGGCTGGTGGCTTCGCAGAGCGATACAACATCTGTCAGCTGATTCCGTCAAACCGATCCTTAGTGAGGAACTGAACGCGCAGATCAACGACTTGCGAGAGCAGTTCAAGCTGGATGCTCTGCCTATAGACGAGGATATTCTCGACATCGAATGGGATGAAGCCGCGGCAGAAAGCGCCGTCTTCGTTCAGCAACTACATCTGATCAGCATAGGCCGCCCGCGCATCCGTAGCGCGATCCGCGATTACTACCGCGCATATGAGCAGCGTTCTCGTTGGTTGCGGGACAAGTTGCTCTACATCGGGGACATCTCTCGCTACGAAAAGCGCCTCGTCGAAGAGTGGGAACTACAGTTCGAACGTTTCAGGGATCAACTGGGCGATGCGGCCGCTGAAGACGCAAAGAAAAGGGCGGCTCATGATGTTTACGCCTGGGTAGAAACCTACGTAAATCCCATTCGCCCCAACGTGACTCAGGAGTACATCTGTCGCGGCTCTTACCACATACTTGCGGATGACCTGAAAGTCGGGTGGCACTGTGATTTCAAAGAGCGGCTGGCGCACCTACTTGAGGGGAAGGAGGTGGCTTAAGTGAGTGTCTGGGTGAATCGCCCGCGCGAAGTGGCGAACTTATTCAACCCGAGCTTTTGCTCTCTACTCCTCTGGGCGGCGGCCAGCGAATATCAGCAGGTGAAGAACACAGGGATGCCAATCGTCTTGTCTTTCATAGTTCCTCCCCTCACCTTACACAAATCAACAAGAGAGGCGCTGCCGAATGCCATAACGACCTCGCTGACTGTTTGGATAAGCGAACACGCTGACCTCTTACCCGGCTTTGCAGATCGCACTCGTGATCTACTTCCCTTTGCCCGCGAAGCGCTGTTGTTCGGATCCATACAAGACATTTTCCAAGTCGAGGGAGAGCTTCTCACGCCTACGCGGTTACGCGGATTCAACAACTACGCGGAAGAGACGACAGAAGAAGTACGAGAGTGTTTGCGTAAGGCCAGGTTTATTGGCCGCTGGTTCGCCAGGTCAGGCTCTCCCCCAACGATCTTGGCTTTATTTGGGTTACAACCATGAGCTTTCAAATTTTGGACATCGTGCTCTATGGCGATGGAGACAGAAGAAGGGTGCTTTCGCTTCGCCCAGGAGAGGTCAACGTAATCGTCGGCGATTCGAAGACCGGCAAATCAGCGTTGATTGACATCGTTGATTACTGTCTTGGCAGGGAGTCTTACAACGTCCCTCAAGGAATAATCCGCCAGACCGTCAGATGGTACGGACTTCGGTTGCAACTAGCCGATGGAGAAGCATTCATCGCCCGGCGCGCGCCCAGCGCCCGGCAGTCTTACACTCAAGACATTTACTATGAGATCGGATCGCAGGTGAGTATCCCAGATGCAGCATCATTCCACTCCATGACCAATATAGAAGGGCTTGAGTGGATGCTATCGAAGGCGGCAGGCATACGAGACAACTTGCACGAACCTCCACCCGGACAGACCAGACAGCCTCTTGAAGCCACTATCAGGCACGCCCTGTTCTTTGTTTTCCAACAACAAGATGAGCTTCTAAGCAGAAAGCACTTATTCCATCGGCAAAGCGAGCAGTTCATTCCGCAGGCCATCAAAGATGTTCTTCCTTACTTTTTAGGGGCCGTCGAAGACGATTTCATCAGCAAAAAAGAGCAGCTTCGCCGCCTGCGGAACCAACTGAAGGAGCGAGAGCGAAAACTTGCGGAGATGAACGCCATCCGGGGCGACGGAGTCAGCAAGGCCTCTTCATTGCTGGCGGAAGCTAGAGACCTGGGTCTCGTTGAAGAAACACAAGGAACTTTAATTTGGGAGGAGATCGTCAATAAACTGCGCACTGTGGCTCAAAGGCCCATCCAGGACGTTCCAGAAGCAGAGATAGGCGGTGAGGCTATCGAGCAATTAAGCGCAACCCGGGAACGCCTTCTAGCTGCGCTACAAGAAGCGAAGAGCGAACTTGAGGCGGTCAGATCGCTTATTGCTGATGAACGTGGGTTCGCGCAGGAAGCCAGTGAACAGGCAGCTCGCCTAACCAGCATCGGCCTTTTCAGCGGGGCTCAGGACAACCCGCTCTGCCCTTTGTGTCAAAACCCGGTTCAGGATCAAGTTCCAACAATAGCGGAGATGCAATCATCGCTGAGCAGAGTGACGACCCAACTAGATCGAGTTACCAAATCTTCACCAAAGTTGGAGAGGGTGGCCAGCGACATCGAGGCGCGCATCGCAGACATCAAGCTTCAGCTCGCAAAGAACAAGGAAGAGTCCGACGCAATTCGTCGATCAAGCGAGCGGCTAATGTCGCTTCGGGATCAAAATACCCGCACGGCGCTTGTCATCGGGCGCATCAGTCTCTATCTCGAAAGCCTGCCCGAGCTTGAAGACACGAGTGCGCTGCAAACCGAAATCAGGCGGTTGCGTGAGCAAGTAGACGCTCTCGAGGTGGAGCTGAGTAATGAGCGCACCCAAGAACGGATTGACTCTATGCTCTCAAACATTGGCAGGCAGATGAGTGAATGGGCTCAGCGGCTGCAGCTTGAGCACGCAGAGTATCCTTTGAGAATTGATCTGCGAAGACTAAACATCGTTGCCGATACCGACAATGGGCCGCTCCCAATGGATACAATGGGAAGTGGAGAGAACTGGGTAGGCTATCATCTTGTTGCGCATCTCGCCCTTCATCAATGGTTCACCCGAAAGCAGCGGCCCGTCCCGCGCTTCCTCTTTCTCGACCAGCCGTCAGAAGCGTACTTCCCTTCCGATGACTATGGCGAGAATTTGATTGAGCTTCCCCCGAGCAAAGATAGAGATTCAGTGACGGCGATGTTCCGGCTGATCTTCGATGTAGTAGAAGCCCTCTCCCCGCATTTCCAAATCGTTTTAACCGAGCACGCCAACTTACGAGAGGCGTGGTTTCGCAACGCTGTCCGCGAGACTTGGCGTGGTGGAAACGCTCTTATTCCTATTGAATGGAAGATTGGCTAAACACCTACGCGGGAGAGTTAGCTAAGTAATCCCGAACTCCGGCTTGCTTGTGATGCTGCAAGGTCACTTGCATTGAACGCCCGAGCGAATTGCTCAGGTAGGGCTACGAGTGGAAGAGCGTGTGGATTAAGGAAGAGTTTCATTTCATACCAAACTTCAACCAAGTTATTTTTGACCCAAAAGAAGCCGACACCACCAAGATTTTCCTTTGAGGCGTTTGTGAAATAGCCGCCATTACGTTGCCCAAAGAGCGCCAGATCCGCCTGCATTTCGCTTCCGTGTTCCAAACTGACGAATAGATCATCAGCGATAATAAGTAAATTCGATGTATCGCTCCGAAATTTCCCGTAAGCTTTGTTGACTGCAAACTGAACCCTTTCCCAGGGCGCAATTGATCTCGTTTCAGCATACAGATATTTGCCAATCTGCTTCCGGCCGGAAGCTCTCTCTTCATCAGACAGCTCTCCCTCCCACGAAGGAGATTTCACTTCCACAAATATATTTGCTCCTGCCGGTGTTCTAATCGTGAATTCACCTTCTCGGTTGTTGGCTCCAATCGGCTCCCACTCTACAACCGGGAATTGGTTCCTAAAAAGAAAGAACGCCACACGCAATTCAGCAAGAGCGGAATTACGCTGTCGCGCATTTCCGCGCAGCTTAGGTAGATACTTCTCGAACTGGCCTTTAGCCTGGGCGAAGTTTAGAACCCGTTCCACTTCATCGGCCCAGGTTTGATGTGAGGGAAATTGGTCTTCTGTCGTCCAGGCGGATCCATCTCTAATCACTGATGTGAGCGTGCCGAGCTGCACTCCCGCTGGCACACCATACTGCTGCCGCTCCGCCTGAGATGCGCGCTTTTCCATTATCAGCTTAAGAAGCTCATCCTTTGTCATCCAATACCCTTTTCATCCCATTTCTTATTTTTCGCCTTCAGCCATTCGTAAAAGCTGTTTGATCAATTCTTCTTTTTTGCTCTCTTGACGCCCTGCTTTTGGGCGGGTCGCTTGCCACCTTTCTTTCGCACATACCCCTCAATCTCAGCGCGTGCGATGACGTAACCGCCGTCGTAATGAATTGGCGTTAAGTCGCCGTTGTTGATCATGGCGATGATCCGAGGAGGCTTCACGCCATGGATCTCCGCCGCCCGCTTCACAGAGACGAAATTCTTGAGGTTCATTGCCCGCATTCCCCTCTTTATTCAGTTTTCCTGACCAAACCACTTGAACAATTTGCACCGATGTGAAATGCTATTAACATAGTTAATAGCATTAAAGCAAGCGGCGGGCATTTTGTCGGCCGCTTTTCGTTTACTGGCTGATCATGCTGCGCCGAAAGTGCCCCGAGCGCTGTGAGCAGAAGGGCGGCTGCAATGGCCGTCTCTTAAATTCATTGACGCGAGAGTAGATCGCTCGCGGTCCGCGCCTCTCCCCCGAGATGGCGCGGTCGTTCATACAAACGTTGCCCGAAAATACGGCCCGATAAAGGCGATCAAACCCCGTCCGCTCGCCTTCGACGTCCAGAGGTGCACCATGCGCACGTTCCCACTGAGCACCGCGCCGCGCGCGGTGAATGCCCTGCTATCCCCTGCCCGAAGAGTCACCCTCTACGGCGCACGCGCATTTTCCCTCTCTCTGCATTACGCCGCAGAGACAGCGTGTGAAAAGAAACCCGTCGTCTTTATCTGCGGAGATAATCGCTTTAACCCATATACGGTCGCGCGCCTGGCTAGGCAACTCCATCACCGCCAGGAGGACGCGCTCAACCGAATTCTCGTAGCCCGCGCTTTCACCGGCTTCCAGTTCAACGAACTGATCCAGCGGCTGAACCCGGACGAAGTGGCCGGGCCGGTCATCATTTCGGGCATCTGCTCGACGTTCATGGATGAAGACCTGTCGCACAACGACGCGGCCAGGCTCTTTTACCGGGCGTTGTGGCGGCTGGCCGAGCTCGCCGGCAGGGGCATGTCGTTCTTGCTCTGTGAGAGCCAGGAGATCGCGGGCATGCGGTGCGCCCATTTTCTGAAGGACCTTTACAAAGCCTCGAATTTCATCTTTCGCCTCGACGGGGAGCATTCGTACACGCTGGAGATGGGGAATTACCGCCCGCTCTATCAGCTCGCCTCGATGGAAAGACAACTACTGGCGTAACCCTATGGGCCGAACTGTAACACCATTCAGCATTGTGCTTTCACAGGAGGAAGGCCGGCTCAAAAAGTTCAGAAGGGCGCTGCGGGCCGAGGACCGCCGGCACTTCGATGAGCTTTTCGAGCACGCGCGGCGGAACATCCAGGCCGCCGTACAAGCCGCCGCGCCCGAACCGATGGAGTCTATTTTTCTCCTGATGCTGATCGAGATGCAGAAAGAGATTCAGGAACTGAAGGCTCGCCTCGGCGAGGCGGAACCCAAAGACCGATTCGCGTTGGTTGCCCCGAATGAAGAAACGCAAGATTGAGGGATGGCTGTTCGACGTCGATGAGCTTGGTCCGGTGGTCGCGCTGTGGGTTTACGACACAGGCGGAAAGCTTCACCGGCTCACGCACGAGTTCAGCCCCGTGGTTTACGCCGGCGGAGAGAGGGAGGAGCTTAAGCGGCTTTCTACCGATCTGTGGCGCCGGGGCTTCATCACAGGCGGCCGATGGGAAGCGCGTCGAGAGTTCTGGACCGGCGAAGAGGTTGAAGTCCTCCAACTCAACGTCTCCGATTCATCGAACCTTCCGCGGCTGCGCGAGGTTGCGGGCACTCTCGACCAGACGATCTCTTTCTACAACCTCGACATTCCGACCGCGCAGTATTACCTCTACCTGACCGGCCTCTTTCCCACATGCCGCCTTGAATGCGTAGCCGATGAATGGGGAAACGTCATCGAGATCGCCGCGACGAATTCAGCCTACGACCTGCACCACGAATTGCCGGCGCTCTCCGTCCTCAGGATGCGCGGCGAAAAAATGCAGCCCTTATCCGCGCGGAGCCGCATCCTTGTCGAGTGGAACAACGCGACGAGCGTTTTTCATCTTGCCGGCGGCGGCGGCGTCATCAATGCATTCAATGAACTGATCGAGCGCGCCGACCCGGACCTGATTTTGAGCGAGCGAGGCGATACGCTTCTCTTCCCTGCCCTGCTCTCTCTCGCTGGACGCGAGCGCGTGGATCTTCACCTTGACCGTGACCGCGTCAAGACACAACGGAAGATCGAGACTGAAGGGCGCAGCTACATGAGCTACGGCAAGGTGATTTACAAAGGGCCGAATTACCCACTCTTCGGCCGCTGGCACATTGACCGCAAAAATTCCTTCGCTTTCCACGAGACGCAGCTTGAAGGGTTGTTGGAGATGGCTCGGCTCGCCAAAACGCCCGTGCAACGGGCTGCACGCCGATCACCTGGAACTGCAATGACAAGTCTCGAAATCGAGCGGGCCGTGAAAGACGGCATCCTCGTGCCGTGGCGCAAGTCAGAACCGGAAAGATACAAGACAGCGCTCCAGCTTCTGACCGTGGACAAGGGAGGCCTCACCTTTCAGCCGAAGGTCGGCGCGTTCGAGGGCGTGGCCGAGATCGATTATGCGAGCATGTACCCAAGCCTGATGGTCACACGCAACATCTCGCCGGAAACGGTGCTCTGCTCCTGTTGCGATAACCAGGTTGTCCCGGAAGCGGGATACAACATCTGCACGAAGCGGCGCGGCCTGATCCCGCTCACCCTCGCCCCGCTGGTCGAGCGCCGGCGGCAACTGAAAGAGTTGATGCGGGGAGCCGGAGACGAACGGGCGCGCGCGGTTTACGACGCCAGGCGCACGGCGATCAAGTGGATGCTCGTAAGTTGTTTCGGGTACATGGGCTTCCGAAACGCGAAATTCGGCCGCATCGAAGCGCACGAAGCGGTCACGGCTTTCGGTAGGGAAACGCTACTCTCCGCCAAAGACATCGCCGAGGAGCGCGGCTTTCGGATGCTCCACGCCTTGACCGACAGCCTGTGGATTTCAAAGGCAGGAACGACGGAGGAGGAACTTCGGGCGCTCTGCGGCGCGATCACCGCGGAGACGCAGGTCGAGATGTCTCTTGAGGGCGTCTACAGGTGGATCGTCTTCCTGTCTTCGAAAGTGAAAGAAGGCCGTCCCGTGCCGAACCGATACTTCGGCGTCTTCAGCGACGGCGCGCTGAAGACGCGCGGCCTCGCGCACCGCCGGCGGGACACGCCGCTTTACGTCAAGGAGGTTCAGGAAGAGATGCTCGCGATTTTAGCTGAGGCCCGGACGCTCGACGATCTCCGCGAGAGGCAGAGAGCGGCGCTCGAACTTCTGGAGCTGCGGATCGCAGAGCTTGAACGCGGAGAGGTGGATATCAAGCGGCTCATCGTCGAGCAGGTCTTGAGCCGCGACATCGAAGACTACGCCGTCGAGACGCGTACGGCGCTCGCCGCCCGCAAGCTTCGTGACGCCGGCATCCCTGTTCATCCAGGCGAGAGCGTCGGCTACGTGATCGCCGACGCGAAGGCAAAGGACAAAGCCCGGCGCGTCACGATCGGCGGCGATGGTGAAGAATTGCGATATGACGTGGAGGAATACGTGAAGCGGCTGCGGGACGCGGGCAAAGAGGTGTCTCCGTTTACAGGAAGGCAGTAAGCACACAAGAATTGCCTGGCTCACTCAAGCGCCTTCGTCAAATTCTTGCCGATGTACTTAGAGATGGTGCGACCTCCTTCTTTGCGGTAACCGTACCAGTACGGACAGTGTCCTTGCCCATCTTTGCAATGACACCCTTCTTTTCCACAACGCACGGCTTCAAGCTGATAGGTCCAGCTTCCCTTCTTTACCACGTCTATCACCTCACGACGTGACTTCTTCTCAACGCGCTCCTCTTGCTCAAGCCTATCCAGCCGGTCGTGCAGCCACTGATCGAGCTTCCGGAGATCGTCGGCCCCGAGCTGCGCCGCCATCAATTTCACATCTCTCAAGGTCATTGCCCTTCCCTGCCCTGCTCCGTTGCTGTAAATCTTATGTAACCACACACAGAGATATATAATACATATGGTTACATAAGACAATCGCACGAGCCGTCAGTGCGTCATGCGCGATGAAGTGTTGATTTTCCGGCTGTACTCGATTCGCTGTTTCAATCGGTTGAGATAATGGAACGCCTCGAACCGGCCCGCTTCGGCCGCGGCGACATAGGGCCGGATCAGCTCCTCGGTGATGTACTGATCGAGCCAGGCTACCATTTCGGCGCACCGGTCTTGCATTTCAGGCTTCGGTCCAAACACGAACTCAAACATTCCCATCTCGCGGAGCTGGTCGAGGTTCAGCTTTTCAAGCTCATCCAGTCGATTGTTCGCTTCCTCGATCTCTTCCGGAGTCGGTGGCCGCCGCGGCGGATGCTGCCGGCGCAGGAAGCGAGCGACCGCGCCATACTCACCGACGTAGACAGCCGCATTCGCTCGATCAACCAACAGTGCGTGCGTCGGCGGCTCATCGTCGTGGCCGAGACTGACATCGAAGAGGTTGATCGCCACGGCCAGGTGATCGACAAAAGGCTCGTAGGCAGCGTAATACGAGAAGGTCGCGCCAGCGCGCCCGTCCGACCAGAAGGGCTTCGAGCCTTCATACGAAAGGCTGAAGAAACGCTTGTTGCTGCTGACGCCGACAACGTCCGGCAACATCGGCGGCATCGGCGCCGGCAGCAATCGAAAGTCATCCGGGACGGTCAGGTTGTCTTGAGTCGTATCGTCCATAACGCTCCTTCGCGAAATTGAGATCAGTCTTTCTGAAGCCAAGCCGACAGCAGCTCCTCAATCAGCTCGCTCGCATCCTGCTTGGAGCCCTGCTTAATCAGTTCGACCTTTACGTCGTTGATGGTTCGAGTCCGGACGTAGGCGGTGATTTGAGTGTAGCCTGGGTTGCTGCGTTTACCGGGCGGGCGGCCGCGTTTCTTCGATTTGGGTGATAAGGGGGTGCTCTTCGCTCTTTGTTTGCCCGGCGACATCTTGCTGGCAATAGCAGGAGGCTTTGTCTCTCTGGCTGGTTCGGTCCTTTCCCGTGACCTATCTTCTGATTTGTCCGGCCACGGCTCTTTCACCCATACCTCGCGCGTAACGGTGCGAATCACCTCTCCCTTGGCGGCGCAAATATCTACCTGGGTCGTGCCAGGGTTACGATTGAGGATCTGCTCAGCCCTCATTTTGACTTTGCGCCAAAAGTCGGAGAAGGCATAGAGGTTCTCCCGCACGCGTGCTTCTTCCTCGCCGGTGACAACGATTATTGGGTTTGCCGGTACTTTGTGCCAGCCTGGCGGCCGTCGTCCGATGAAGCTCTTCATAACGACGGAAATTATAGAATTTCAGGTACGCAAAAAGCCAGAAAAAAAATTCGCCGATCGGCGTTTGGAACGAGAGACTTCTACCCGGTGTGTAGAAAGAACTATTCCCACGCAACTACCCGCATTCCGGGATAAACGGGAACGATGTCTTTAAGCTATTCTGATTGATTTGGAGTGATTCTCAAATAATTATGGGGGCGCTTTCGCTCCCCCGAATTCCGCAGCGTCCTCAGCCATTAGGGTATTTACCGCTGCGAGTTAACCAAATTATATCACTTCGCGATTCCAACGCCACAATCCGGCGCAATTATTGAGATTCTTTATTCCATGACTTTTTGCCGCGCCCGGTCCAGCCGGTGGTAGAGGGCTGTACGTTCAAGCCCCAGCCTGCGCGCTGCCCGCGAGTGGTTCCCGCCGAAGCTATCACGCACGATTTTGTAGAGCGCCAGCTCCTGCCGCTTGAAATGCTCATCAAGCGACTCTCCGGCGTGCAGCACGGCCACATATTCGATGTCACCCGATGCGTCTTTCTGATCAAGGAAGGTCTCGGGCTGCACCTGCGCGACCGTGATCACGCCGCCCTCGCCAGCACAGGCCGCCAGCCGCTCCAACATCGTCTCAAGCTCCCTCACGTTGCCGGGCCAGTGGTAACGACAAAGCATTCGTAGCGCGTCTTCTTCGATCTCAGGCCGTGTCGTGAAGCCCAGTCGCTGTGTGATGTGGCCGAGGAAATGACGTGTGAGAAGCGGGATGTCCGCCTGGTGTTGTCTGAGCGGCGGCATCCGGAGCGGCAGCACATGCAAACGATAGTAGAGATCGTGGCGGAACCGTTTCTCGTCGACTTCCCGGCCGAGGTCGCGGTTGGTCGCGGCAATCACTCGCACATCGACGTCCAGCTCATCGTGCGCGCCGACGGGGCGGACTCTGCGTTCCTGTAATACTCGCAGCAACCGCACCTGGACAGCTTGGGTGGTTTCGCCGATCTCATCGAGAAAGATCGTCCCTCCGCTCGCGGCTTCAAACAGTCCCTGGCGATTTGCCGTCGCGCCAGTGAAGGCGCCCTTCACATAGCCGAAGAGTTCCGATTCGAGCAGCGATTCCGCGAATGCGCCGCAGTTGACCGGAATGAAAGGCGCTTTCGCGCGATTGCTCAGATGATGAATTGCGCGCGCGGCGATCTCCTTGCCCGTTCCCGATTCGCCGCTGATGAGGACCGTCGAGTTGTTGCGGGCGGCGGTCAGGATCTCGTCCTTGATCCGCCGCATCGGTTCGGAATCGCCGATCAGACCCTCGACCACCGGTGACGATTCCCTTACCTTTCCTGCCCTCTCGGGACGCAATCTTCTTTCGGCCAGCAACTCGATGCGGTGCGCGGCGAGGTGAGCGGCGTCTTCGATCTCGCACTGAACGGCGTCACTCAGTGGCCCGCGGAATTTCACGACGAGCCGCGTCTGCCCGCCTTCGACGCCGACTTCGATTTCGCCCGCGTCGCGATCAGCCTCGGCCGCCGCTGGCGGTTTGAATTCCCGCTGCAGCCCGGCGCGCACGAATCTGATGCTGTATAAATCTATTCCCTTCTCTATGGCGATCTCCGCAAAATCATCCAGCACGCTTTCAACGCTCGCACATCGCGCAAGCCTGGCCAGCGGGCGCACGGAGATCGAGCACATCTTCCCCTTTGACTGACGACCGATTGGCACCATTGGACTGTCTACTCCTTTACCGCTATGAGTGAACAGAACGTCTGGGGGATGTGATGAGAGGTGAGGTGAAACCTCCGGCGCGTAGGGTGGAGACGGCGCCCAAAGATCAGATGTTTTACCTGTTAATTGATGCTTATCTGGCGAAGCAATCCTACTCCGGGTCCGACGATTTGTCTGTCAGGACCTGACTCTGTGAGCGGCTGACTCTGTCAGTGGCTGACACAACTTCGGGCGGGAGGAAACGGTTCATCTCTCGGCTAATGGCTTGATAACACTCGCAGGCGGCGTCTTCAAGCCCTTTGCGATCTCGAATGGTGATGCGGCCGCGCGCGTATCGAACCAGGTCTTTCTTCTGTAGCGCGCCCGCCGCCGAGCTGACGCCGCTGCGCGAGACGCCGAAGGTCTGCGCGAGACTTTCGTGCGTGAGGACGAACGTGTCGGAGGAGATGCGGTCGTGCGACATCAGCAGCCAGCGCGCCAGTCTTCGCTCAAGGCGGTGGAACAGGTGGCAGGTCATCGTCTGCGCGACCTGGGACGTCATCGCTTGTGAGTAATCGAACAGCAGTTCCCGTAATTCCCCGCCCTGCCGGCACGCGGCGCGCAAAGCTTCGGTGCTTACGCGCAACGCCCCTCCTTTGATCTGCACGTAAGCGCGAAACAGACTTCCGTCAGTCCTCGCCAAGCCCGACAGGCCGACCACGCCTTCACGCCCGACCATCGCGACTTCTATTGTGTCGCCGTCTTCCGTGGCGGAAAGGAGCGAGACGACTCCGCCGGTGATGAACCAGGCATGGCCAACCCTGTCATCAATGTCGAGCAAAGTCCGCCCTTCATCCAGGCGCACCTCCTCAAGGCCTGACGCCAAGCGTTTCATGACGGCCGGGGGGAGGGCGGCCAGCAGCCTGTTTTCGCCCGCATCGGGCCTCGGTCTCGCGAACATACTTCTCCCCTAAGTCTACGTAAGACAAGGTTCTATTGGATCAATCTTCCCGAATACGCGGTCGTGATAACTAATGTCACATCTGCAACTTCGTTCACCTCTCCGGACAAGACCGAAGTTCGTCAGCGATCGTGACAGCAGTTAAACTCTCCGGTGATCAATGATCGTGAGGAAAAGAGGCAGGGAGCCTGTTGAATTTGCGATTCTCAGTTCATCGTGGTTGCGATCGTTATGAGGCGGCGGGGTTTGTTTCCGCCCCCCTGACGGCGCGCCTCAGCGCCGCTGCGAGTCCTCAGCCATTAGGGTATTTTCCCCGCAATGCGTATAAGTATAGGCACTGGGTCGTCATCTTTGCTAGCCGACGACCTGCAATTTAATGTAAAGAAGATCCTTTCACCGGTATCAAAAGCTGGAGTCAGAAAACGCGCTTCGCGCGCTCACGCCATCACTTCCTCCCCCAGCGATTGAGCGGCCGCGTTTTGTTCTCCGGCGCCGTCTTTTAGTACTAAACCGACGTCCTCCCTTCCCATCGCCAGGATGCATTTGGAGAGCAAATCGATAATGCCCTGGCCGATCAGTTGCGCCTCTTCGTCAGGAAGCCTCAACAGCCTGTAGGCCATCTCCCTGGCGTCGAGATTCGCACCCGGCACATCGTAGATCGAGAAGTCTTCGATCGATCCCGCCGGCTTTTTTGCGGAGGATGTTTTTGATGATTCCGACTTTGATTTCATAACCTTCACGCTCCAATCCCAAGATTTGCGTTGCGCTGATGTAGCCCGCAACCAACCTGGACTCTTTCCCGCAATCGCAGCAAGGCGCCCGCCGCAGGATCTCGTATCCGGTCCGGATCCGCCGCCCGATCTGCCGCTTACCCGACGGGTTCAGGACGTGTTTTTCAGGGATCGGCGGCTTCCCTTTCAGGCGTTTCCAGCTTTTCGGATCACTATTGATAAGCTCTTGCTGCGCTGGCACTTGCGGGGATTTTTTAGTACTAAACGAGTCATTCTTGATGATCCTAAATTGCGGCCCATCTTCAGTACTAAAAGTTTCACTGGCTTTTAGTACTGACGGACGATCTTTTGCCAAAACAGGGCCGTCGCTTGATTCTTCGGAATCGACGCCGGGCTGATCTGCCATCGTATGACCGCCGAAACTGCCGGCATCGTCTTTCGTCGCTTCGGTCTGAGACGGTCGCAATCGCGCCGGTGAACCATTCACCGTCACCGGCAGTGGCCTGGCGAATGACGGCAGAGGGGCAACCGGACTCACCGGCGCGATCAGTTTGGGAGTCTGTCTCCATCGCGGCCGTCAACTACCTGACTGCTGCGCCAGGCCGCACGCTGCGCTTCCCGGCGATTTTCCGGCCTTGCGCTCTCCGTGTGAGCTTCCGCGCCTTCGATGAAGCCGACGATCTCCCTGGCGTGTTCGATGCTCGCTTGCTCGAAGAGGGCGCGCCGCGCCGCCGAGACGCGCGGCGTGTCCATGCTCTCGCGATAAGCGCCAACCATCAGCGAGTTTTGCTCGCGCTGCACCTCGACCAACTGCGAGCGCAGATCCGCCTCAGCCTCGAGCACGGCCACACGCATCGCGCTCTCCGGCGCCGCGTCGTAAAGCTTTTTCCAGAGCATCGGCACGCCGACGATGGCCAGCGGCAACAGGTAAGACGCGTAAACGCTCATTAGCCACTGCACCGTTCCGTTCGAGGTCGAGCCGAAGGCGAAGTGCGTGACCGAGGTGGCGGCGAGCAAAATCCAGATCACCCAGGATGCGATGTTGGCAATCCCGCGCTGCTCGCTCGAACGAAACCAGTGATGGCGCCCGTAGACCAGCGCCAGCGCCGAGCCTTCCAGCAGCGTGACGGGGAGCACGGCCGCAAAATCGACCCACTCTTTCCAGAGCGCGCTCGATTGCATTCCTTTATGGGTAAGGGAATAGGTCATCGTGCCGGTGACGACGACGCCCACGATCATCATCGCCCATGCCATCGTGCCGCCGCCGATGAACCCTTTTTTCGTATTCGCTTCGTGAATGACCGCCTTCATTTCACGGGTATAATTTTCAAGAGGTCTCATGGTTGATTTCTCCTGGTTATGTTTTGGCGCCGACATTGTGGACAACAACGAACTTTCAACAGCCACGCTCTACTAACCGCGTTGCGGTTGTTGATAGCCGTCAGGTCTAAAGAGCGGCTTCAGTGATTCACATGCCTCTCTCAGACTTAGAGGCTTACTATTATACCAGTAAACCAGTAAAGAACTAAACCAACAGAACTCCTTAGCAGTAAGCCTGCAAAACGCTACAATCCCCTCAAGCAAGTGATCTTGGTTTGATCGGTCCCCGACAACATAGAAAGGGAATCAAGAATGGAGGTTCAACAAGTTGCCCAGCAAAAAAAGAACTCGTTCCTCGGAGGACAATAGTTCCTCGGAGAAACTCATCAAGGTTTCGTATTACATCCGCGAGGATCAGGACACGATTCTTGAGGAGATCAAGCTTGAGGTGCGACGATCTACCGGGGAGCGTACGGACAAGTCTGCGCTTATTCGGGAAGCGATTGATCTTCTTGCGAGCAAATATAAAGTGAAGTAAGAATGGGAAGTCAGACCCTTACCCTACTCCGGCGATATCTTGAAGCCCACTCACGAGCGCCTTTGCCTGAGATGGCCATTCGGTAGAATTTTGAGACTTGCTAATTTCGCGCCTGAGGTTGGCCATTTTTCAACGCGCTTGTCTATTTCCAAAATTGCGACTCTACTGCCCTCGGTCTGAAACTTCTGCCCAGCTTTCATTCCTCAAGCGCAGTACGACCTAAAACCGTTGTGCGATATTTCTGCGTCGGGGCCTTGGGGTGCTCAGGATCAGTCATCTCTAATAGGCCAAGAGAGAGAAGCGGTTTCAGGTATCGCTCGCGCAGATGCTTGGCGTTTTTAATCCTCAAATGGGACTGAATACTGCCGCGATCCTGCGGCGTGAGACAAAACTCTAACAACGCCTTTTCAACTTCGCTCAGATCCCTGATTACATGGGGGGCCACATGGGGGGTTACATGGGGGGTGATTTGATTTTTCACCTCTGAATGAGCAAGAAGTACTACTGTGAAGAAAGTTCGATCGTCATCTGTTTTGAACTCCGCCGGCGGGGATCCGTTTGATTGCATTGCGCGCCGGATCTTCGGGATGCCGGTTCCCCTCCCTTCCGTCAGCTCAAGCTCTTTCAGGAAATCGCCGATGCGCCGGTTGCGATAACGCCTCGAAACCACTTTCCCGGCGGCCAGGTCCTCGAGCGAGATCGAACGGTCGGCTCCCGGATAGCTCGTAATCGTGATGTGGTCGGGCAGGATGCGCACCTCAATCGGCTCGCGCTCTTCATAGCTGCGGTGATAGACGGCGTTGACGAGAGCCTCTTCGAGCGCGGCGAACGGGTAATTGAAGAAGCGGTCCGCCTCGGCGCGATCGCCGTGCTTGACGACGTGCTCCCGGATCACCGTGCTCCTCAAGTGGCGCAGCGCGTCCTCAATCATACGGTTGAGCGGGCCGCGAAAACTCTGCTCTGTAAAAGCGCTCGCGCCAGGGCCTTCGGGAAAATGCACGACGTCGATCTGCGTGTAGGGGAAGAACCGCTCTGGGTGCTCGTTGAAAAACATCAGCCCGACATTTCGCGGGAAGAGGAACTCGGCCGGGCCGTCCACAATGTTCATCTGCCGGCATAGCTGCGCGAAATCCATGCCCGTCGCTTCGTCGGCCAGCCGGCTCTTGATGTCACGCAAGTATGCGTAGATGAGCGAGGCCTGCAGGTCCTTGATCGAGGCCGATTGGTTGATCCGGTCGTCGAAGGGAATCCGCGCCGCCAGCGACATCAGCTCCCGCTCGTCTTCCCCTTTCGCGCGGACGGTCGAGGACTGCTTGCGGATATAGTAATGGTACGTGCGATTGTCTTTCGCCAGTGATTCGGCGGCCTTGTAGGGGCGGTGCTGGCCGCCGGGACACCAGATGACGAGGATGTGTCGCTCGTCGATCTCGTAAGGCGCACTAATCGGATGGTAAGCAGGTTGAATCCGGTGATAGCCGAGGTTGAGCAATTCCTGTTGGATCGCGTCCAGCCTGTTCGGGTCGATTCCCACGGGCGGAAGCGCGGGCCTTCCCTGATCCGCCGCAATGCCAATCAAGATGTAGCCGCCGCCAAGGTTATGGAAGTCGTTGGCGAAGGCGCAGACCGTATGCAGGACAGCTTCCGGGTTCCAGCCCTCCTTGAATTCAAGCCGCTCCCATTCGACGAGGCGGCCTTTCAGGATTTCATCCAGATTGATTGGTAAGCTCATTAGATATGCAAGCGGGCTCGCAGGAAGAACGGTATTCCTGCTTTTGAAAGAGGGGCTTCGATGGCATCGCACCCCTGATCGCAGCATCCAATAATATGGGGAAGCTGAATTTTCGCTTCACTGTTTTCGATCCGTTGCATTGCGAACTCCGTGTTGCGCGCGTATGTAGAAAAGAGATAGCGACGCCCCGATTATATATCCGTGGACGAGTTACGAGGAATGGCTGGCGGTTCGAGCAAGCCGGCAGTTATCAGCGGCTGGAGAGGCTTTAATGGGCAAGCACTGGGACGACTGTGACGATGAAACCCGCGCCTTCGTCATGAAGGCCGTCGATATCCTGCGCTCGCGCCTCGGAACGGATCTAAGAAGCGTTTTGCTGCATGGGTCTCTTGCGCACGGATGCTATTTCATTCCCAAAAGCGACGTTGATATCCTTGCTGTCACCGCGGCGCCCCTTGCCGAATCAACAGCAAAGGATCTCCTGCAGGCGATCAATCATCTCAACGACCAGCGTCCGTATACCGGTTCGCTCGAACTGAGCCTGGTATTGGAAGAGAGCGCCCGGACGCCGGATCACCCGATTCCCTATGAACTCCATTTCGGGGAGGAGTATGCCGACCGCATCCGAAGCGGCCTGTACGATTACACGGCGAGGCGCGGGCGCGATCCGGACCTGGCCGCCCATTTCACCGTAGCGCGAAAGCTCGGAATCTGTCTCTACGGAACTGCCGCGCCCCAAATTCTCGGCCCGGCGCCATGGCTACACTTCCTGGATGCGATTGATGCCGGCGATCTCGACTGGATATTGACGAACGAGAACATCCTGACCTCGCCCTTCTATGGCGTGCTCAATGCGTGCCGCGTCGTAATGACGCGAACCTGGGGGGAAGGAACGGTGGTGAGCAAAGAAGACGGCGCGCTCTGGGCCCTGGAAAACTTCCCCGCGGAACATCGAGGGATCATCCAGCAGGCGCTCGACGTCTATCGTGCGCCGACGCCTGTGACACCCGAAAATCGCCGCACCGGCGGGATCGAATGGGACAGGGAAAAACTGCTCGCCTTTCGGGATTTTATCGCGGCGACGGGCGATCCCGACCGCTGCGGCTTCGCCTTCGCCCGTCGCTCGCTTACAATCGGAATGCCCCGTTGCAACCGCTGATTCGCAGTCATGCCGGGAGCCTTCTTCATGATGGAAACAGAGATTGAACCCGAACATCACTCCGAGACGCCGCTTCGCAAGATCGTGCATGTGGATATGGATGCCTTCTACGCCTCCGTCGAGCAGCGCGACGACGCGAGCTTGCGCGGCAAGCCGGTCGTGGTCGCCTGGCGTGGAAATCGGTCCGTCGTATGCGCCGCCTCCTATGAAGCGCGACGCTTCGGTGTTCGCTCCGCCATGCCCGCGATGCGAGCCGAGCGCCTCTGCCCCGATGCCATCTTTATCCCTCCCGACTTCACGCGGTACAAAGCCGTTTCGCGCGCCGTGCGAGAGATATTTTCGCGGCACACAGGCCTGGTCGAGCCGCTTTCACTCGATGAAGCCTATCTCGATGTAACCGAGAACAAATTGGGTCTGCCCACCGCCACGCGCGTCGCGCAAATGATACGGCGACAGATTCGAGAAGAGTTGAACCTGACGGCCTCCGCCGGCGTCGCGCCGAACAAGTTCCTCGCAAAGATCGCTTCGGACTGGCGCAAACCGGACGGACTGTTTGTGATTCAGCCGGGCGAGGTGAGCGCCTTCCTCCTGCCGCTCCCCGTAGGCCGCATTCCCGGCGTAGGGAAAGCGACGGAAGCCCGATTGAAAGGATTAGGCATTGCGACAGTCGGAGACCTGCGCGATCTCGGTATCGAGGCGCTTGAAACCAAGTTCGGCCGCTATGGCCGTCGTCTCTATGAACTGGCGAACGGGATTGACCACAGTCCCGTCGTATCCGACCGGCCGAGGAAGTCGCTCTCCGCCGAAGACACCCTCGAACGCGACCTGCCGCTTTCCGAGACCGAAGGGTTGATTCGACGTTTGGCAGAGAAGGTTTGGGCGGCGTCGAGGAAAGACGCACGCGTAGCGCGAACCGTCGTGCTGAAATTGAAGACGAGCGATTTCCAGATCTTGACGCGCAGCCTTACGCCCTCGATCCCTCCCGGCGACTGCGAGGAGCTCACGGCGATCGCGCTGTTCTTGCGAAGCCGCGTCGCAGCCGCCCCTGATCAGCGATTCCGCCTGGTGGGTGTGGGCTTGAGGAACTTCGCCGGCGCCGAGTCTCTACAGCCATCGCTTTTTGAAGAGTTTTCGAACGGATGAATTAGCAGCTTGACTAATTTTTTAGTAACCCATAAATTCGGAATATGACTGAGCATCCGTCCCATCTGCTGGATCATATTCTCGGCGCGAAGAGCAAGGTAGCGGCGCTGCGGGTTCTCTTTAATTCCAAGGTGGGTTTCTCGGGGAGCACAGTGGCCAAACGCGCGGGGATGGGACTGCTCGCCATTCAGAACGCGCTTGCCGATCTGGAGCGGCTCGGAGTCGTCGAGGTGGAGCGCGGATCGGTCGAGCACCGGTATCGTTTGAATTTCAAGCATCATCTCATTCAGCACGGGCTGCGCGCGCTGTTTGAAGCGGAGCGCGATATGGTGAAGGCGATTGCCCGCGAACTGCGCCCGCTGCTCGATGGAGTAGTTGTGACCGCCGGACTGTTCGGCTCATTCGCCCGCGGGGATGCGAGCGCCGGATCGGACATCGACCTGCTTGTAATAGTCGAGACGGCGAAGCAGCGCGAGCGCGTCAGCGCATTGCTCTCCGACAAACTACCCCAATTCGCCGAGCGGTATGGGTTGCCTCTCCAGCCCGTGATTTTTGAGCGCCGTCGCTTAACGAGGGCCAATGGTGGAATGCAGGACCTGATCGAGAACGCCGAACAAGATTGGACTCCCGTCGCCGGCGAGGATTTCAAACAGATTCGCAAAATGCTCACCCAACCCAAGTCAACTTGAGCGCATGAGCGCAGCGTCGTGCGCGCTGGCCCCGTCGCCCGTCACAGGGTCAAGGACTATTGGCAGGTGGCCACTCATTTGATGGAGAACGCGCGCACCGCTCGTCGCGCTCGGCGACGAGGAGTATGGAAACGCCATCGGCATCTGCTGCGATCCACGCCGTCATCTTTGAGCGTTGTCGGCATCCATTTTCTGCAAGCGCTATCTGCGATCAATCAAGCTGGGCAAGTCAGGGAAAAAAGCTTGCAGGAGTCGCTTCAACTCGGCCAGCACATCGTCACAGGCCGGCAGTTCGGGCACGAATGGTCTCAGGTTGCCCTCCCAGTTCCGGCGCGCTTCCGCCTCCAGCTCGGCGGTGAAGAAATCGTCGAGAGAGCCGTAAGACACGCCGCGATGAGCGCTCTTGCGTTTGAGCAGATCGCCCAATTCGACGCCCTCAATCAACGGTCCGAAGTCGCGCAGGATTCGCCAGAGGTCATAGTAGTCGCGCGCCCGCGGGCGGTTCCATCCGCGCGCCAGCAGCTTCTGTTGTGTCTGAAGCAGCGCGCGCATTTTCTCGGCGACGATCTCGGTGAGCGGGTAGCAGCGCAAACTCACCGCCATCGCTTCTTCATAACCGTGAATGAGATTGCGCCGCGCCGCTTCGAGCAGGACCGGCTCGTCGTGCGTGATCTCAACCTTGATCCGGCATAGCGGACTTGGATGCCATGGGAACTTCACCCTCGCGATGAAGGCGTCCTGGCCGCCAGGATGTGGGGCGCGCTCCGTATAGCGTTCCGTTTCAATCCGAAAGGGACCGTGAGTGGAGAGTAGCCGCGTTGCCTCCTGTACGGCCGCGCGGATCGCCGCTTCCATCGCTTGCTCGCGCGGAGCATTCACCGCCGAGAAATCCAGGTCTTCGGAGAAACGGTAGTCGCCGAAGTAGAGTTTTTTGAGCGCCGTTCCGCCTTTGAAGACCAAGGTCTCGCTCAACTCGGGGTTTGCGGCGATCCCGGCGAGCAGGTAACTGAGCGCGTAGTCCTTCTCGACGACCATCTGTGAAACCTGCATCTGGAGGGCCGCCTTGCGCAGTCTCGATCGCAGCGGCTTCATCGCCTGCCTCCCGCGCCGAGGTTCTCCTGCACCATCCAGCGCTCATCGTACTTCCCCTCACGCGGGCGCGTCGGATCGAGCACTCTCACCCCGTCCATCGGAAGCTCGGCGAGCGGCGCCGTCACACGGCGAGGCGCGCCTGTCCGGTCGAGCGCCCACCCCAAACGCTTGGCGACCGACGCCTTGCCGTAACGCAGCGCGTATCGCACGAACTTCTCGAGGTCGAGATCGCCGGCATGCTCTTCGAGAATGCCCAGCGCCTCAGCGAGGCCCCCGAAAAGGCGCGGCGCGGCGAAGCCGTCGAGCAAGCTACGCTCCTTGTCATAGATCGGGACACGGAAATGCTCATCCACCCAAACCTCTTCAATCCCGAAGAAGCGATCCGAGGCCACCGTGTAATACTCATACTCCACTCCGTTGGTCTCCCAGATATGCCTTCCGGCTTCTCTCCCGGCCGGGCGCTGCTCCGTTTGTCGAGCCTGGGAATGGGCGCGCATGCTCGGAGTGACGACCTTCTTCGGCGTGCTCGCCGTCACCCGGCGCGGAACCTGCTCGGTCAACCCGTGATGATGGAGCGCCGACCAGTGGCTGATGGCCGAAGGAGAGACCAGATTCGTGGCGACCGCGAAGGGATGGACCTCGACCTCGCCGGGTAGCCTCCCCATCCCGGCGTAGAGTCCCCGGCGCAACCGCAGCAGCCAACCGCCCGTCGCCAGCTTCGAGAGCAACTGCGGGAGATAGGTCTCGGGGATAGCGAGATCGGCGGCGGCGGCCTTCGCGTCCTCGGTCGAGAAGATGAAAGATCCCCGTTCAGCCAGCTCGCGTAGGAGCTTGACGCCGAGAGTCTCGCCATATCCTTCTGCCTGGGCTATTTGAGAGTGGTTCGTCATCGCTTCAATAGCCTACTACAAAAATACATAATAAACAAATTATCGCAGTAAGTTTTTCTTTTCAGTCAAGGTACAGATCGGCAACTCTCAAAGCTGATTTCGGCCCGCAACGGCGACCAGTGTTTGATAAATCAGTTCGGTCCCCTGCCGGAGCGATTCGACGCTTAAGGGGTGACCTCCGCGCCGGCGAACTGCAACCGCGCCTGCTTCTCAAGCGCCCGATACAGGTCTGTGTCCTCCGTGGACGGCGGCGCGGCCGATGGCCTGGCTGAAGGGTTGGCCAGCCGGACCTCCACTAGCGGATCGTTGATCGCGCGCTGCAACTCGCGAACGATCTCCGTCGGATCGGTCCCTGGGATGAGCCGGACGTTGATCGTCGCTTCGGCTGAGCCTAGAATGACATTGCCGCGGAACCCGGCGTTCATCAGGACCGGCGCGATCGTATTCCGCATGATCGCGTGCAGCAGCGGGTCCTTGCTGATCTCCCGATCCGCCTGGCGGACGAGCGCCGGATCATCGCCGGTCAGGTTGCGGAAGTATGTGGACATGGGCGGGTCGCTCGTCTTCGCCAGCGTGAGGAAAAATCGGCGGGTGCTCGGAATGAGCTTGACCTCGGTTTCGTAGTCCGCCAGCTTCGCCAATGCGCGCGACAGGGTGAAGATCGCGTTGTCGGGTCTCGGCATTGAGGAGTGAGTGGACGTGCCCCGCGCCGTCACGAGGACGGCCACCGACGATTTGTCGGCCGTCGAAATGCTGACCGTTTGGACACGGCCATCCTGCCCCTTGATGATCCATCCGCCCTCGTTCAGCGCGAACTCGCAGTCGATCTTCGGCCAGTGATTCTGGGCGAGCCACGAAGTGTTGTAGCGAAGGCCGCCCTCTTCGTCGGCCTCGGCGAGGAAGATCACGTCGCGGGAGAGCGGAACCTTCTTCTCCGCCAGCGTCATGACGGCTTGCGCAAAGACCGCCATTCCGCCATCAAAAATGGTCAATCGCGTGGCCGCGAATATTGACCGAGATATGCTAACCGGCTCAACTGCCAGTTGACGCCGTTGAGATCGCAGCGCTCCGGGTCGAAGGAGCCTCCTGCCCACTCGAGCAACTCTTCGCGCTCTGGATGAGACGGGTCGCTGATCGCGGCGAGAAAATTCGCGTAGCCCCATACGCCGCCGCAATCTTCCGGCGGGCAGGCCCGCTCACCGGCGACGCATCGCGGATAGGTCTCGTCCTGGCGGAGCGGATGAATCCCCTCCACGCTGATCTCGTGCCGCCAGCTATCGCCGAAGTCATAGTCGTAGATGAATCGAGCGTTCTCTGCGGCTACACCCTGGCCGAGCGTCGCGCGATGCTCATCCCGAACCTCATCGAGGTATTCATCCAGCTCGAACTCCGGATCGCTGTAGTAGACCCCGTCAATGATGAATTGATGCAGGTGGGAGTTGGTCCAACCCATGCTCAACTGGATGACCCAGTGCAGATCGCCGAGCGTCGCGCTGTCGACGACTAGCGCCCGCCGCCAGATGGGAGGATCGGTTTCAGCGAGGGTGATCTTCAGCTCGTAAACTTTGCGCGCTTTCCTCCCTTTCGTCCGCCGCCGGTCGGCGGCCGCTTCTACCGCTTCAAACTGAGAAAGGACGCGGTTCCAGATGGGCGTGATCGGCTCCGGCGGCACGGGGCGCCGGTAGTAGCCGGCGGCGAGCAGATACTTGGCCATCTCCCAAACGGCCGAGCCATGCGCGCGGCGTCGCCACAAATGCTCCCGCGCCGCCTGCTCGACCTCCTCGGTGCGGCGCCGCAGAACGGCCACATCCCGCTTCGCCTTTGCATCGAGGCTGACCCGGTAGCGCCTCGTCTCGGCGTTGATGGCCTCGATGATCAACGCATCGCCGTCCGCGGCGCGGCTGGCGCGAAGCCACTTCCAGAAATCCCCTGAGCCGGTCGTTCCCCAAACGCCTTTGCCGAAAAAGTCCAGGGGCAACGAAGTGCGCGCGCCGTCGGGCAGTTTGAGATCCACCGGTTCGCAGTCGCCGAGTTTTTGGCCGGCAAAGAAACTGGGCCAGAGCAGTTCGCGCGCTTCATCATCAAAGACGATCCGCTTCTGCTTGAGGCCGGACGCGACGAGCGGGACGCGCACGCGGGAGCCTTTGAGCAGGCGTGGATACCACCAGTATCTTCCGTCGCTGGTGTTGGCGATCAGATAGCATTGCCCGATGGCGCTGCGGATCGTGCCTTCTGGAGACCGCGTCTCGATGCGGCGCAGATGATAGACCCGCCGCATGATTTCTGCGAACGGGATCGGCTCCGCAGCCTCGCGCACAACCTGGAGGGTGAGCGCCGCGTAACTCGTTTTCTGTTCTTTTCCTGACATTTTCGGCGCCATTTTGACATTGATACGCCGCGTCGGCTACGCTTGGAAGCTCAAGTTTGGAATCACGGAACCCAAAGACTTCAAGAAGAACGATGTTCGGAACAATTTCACAAATCACGAAACCGTGGCGTCTGGCAGGCAAGCCGGCGCATCGGTGGTCGTGTGTTGACTCCGAACTCGGCGCCTGCCTGATTGGCCGACGAGAATTTTCAACTCGGCGTCGTTAATCGAGCGGGGGGCGGTCTCTCGCTCCCTGAATCTCCAGTCCAAAACACGATCAGAGATAAGGTGAGCGTTGGCCGCGTTCAATCACTTGCGGCGATTCGCATGTTCACGCCGCTTTTCGAAGGGAGGACAAACATGTCTACGAAAGCGACTATCGCTTATGGCGATAACTTCCACTTCTATCACGAGGCGTGGGACGACGATCGCGTTTACCTGGAACTGGAAGGGACGGAATTCGAAGCCGGCCACGGGCGCGTGATGGTCTCCATCCCGATTCATGTCTGGGAGACGATCCGTCCCCTGGGCGGCGCGCGACTCGAACTGGTCAACCACACGGACGAAGACCTGCTCGCAATGGTCGAGGCGGACGTGGACGAGCGTATCGCCCGGCATGAAGAATTGCTGCGCGAGAATCCGGACCGCGCGGGCCTCGCCAGCCTCTGCGGCCTGTTCGTGTATGGCGGGGCGGACGATCCGCGCGAAGAACAGATCAAGAGCGGAATGGAGCATTGCCGCCGCGAGCGAGAGCGCCAGCGAACCGTCCAGACGGCGATCAAGGAGTTGCGCGAAGCTCAACACCACACAGCCAGGGTCCTGCTCACCCTCGACGAACGAAAGGTTGCGGCTGAATTATTGATCATGCTGATCGAGCGTCTGTCCGAAGAATGTTGCGCCGCGGGCTGGTCCCGCGAGATGGAGACGCGACTGTGGGAGGCGGCGACGGGAAGCGACGACAAGTTCAAGCGAGAAGGCGAACAGGCTCGTTACCTATCTGAGAAATGTCAGGGCTGGGCTGTCTGGGACGAGGCCGCCGGCAAACCCAAGCTCATCACTTTGAGTGAGTGGGAAGGCATCTACTACAAACGGCTTGCGAAACGGGTCGAGGAGGAATCTGGCAAATGAAACTCAACGTACACGACCTGGTCGCCCTGCTCGAAGAACTGCCGGAGCAGAAATTGCGGCGCGGCGATGTCGGCTCCGTTTTCAAGGCGAGAGAGCAAGACGGCCGCTACGATATCCGCTTCGGCGCAAGTCACGAGCGCGGGATGGTCAGCGCGACACTCGAAGCGTCCGTGTTGCTGCGGCTAAACCAGGCCTATGACGAAAGTCTCTCCCCCTTCGCCCCGCTCGCCTCTCATAGCGACTACGAAGCGCATCGCCTGGAAGAAATTCAAGCGGCGCAAACCGAGAGCGACATTCACATTCCGCCGGAACTCTCGCTGCACGACCGGCTTCACCTGGTCTGCATACAACGGCCGACGGATTTTGCGCCGTACGGGATCAGGCTGCGCAATACGGCTGATTGTTCCTGTGGGTGCCGGCACTATGTGCTGCTCGAAGGCAAGGAGGGCGCGGATTGGGGCGTGTGCGCCAACCCGCGCAGCCCGCGCGCCGGGCTGCTGACGTTCGAGCATCAAGGATGTGAATTCTTTGAAAGCGAAGCGGGATGGGAAGAACCGGCTCGCGACGCGGAAGGAGGTTTACAGCCCTGACCGACCAGCTCGGAAGCCTACTCGGAAGTGGCCGGCTTGCTGCTTCCGAGTGAAAGAAACGACGGAGAAGAACCATGGAGTGGATACACATCAACAGAAAGCTCCCTGATAGCTCGGCGCCTGTACTGATCGCTACTCGTCGATACATCGCCCTGGCCTCGTGGAATGCGGAAGAGAGCCGGTTTGAAATGGAGAGCCGGGAAGATGCGGCGATGATCTCGTCCCGCGACATCACGCACTGGATGCCCGTGCCGGAACTGCCGCAGGAGCGGCATAACGATTGGGAAAGAGAACTCCTGCTCTGCGACGGCGTGAGCGTCGAGAGCCGGCTTCCCGGCGTGCCCGTCGAATACGCCGGCAAGGCCTTCGACAAAGAATATTATTTCCGGTCTCGCGGCAAACGTTGGAGCCTGGCGGTTGCTGAAACGGTGGATCAGGCTGTGGAAGCTGGCGGCGCGGATGACCCGCTTCGGGCAGCGGAGTTCTTCTGTACGGGACGTTACAGCGATGACGAATTTGCGGCCGGCTACATGCCGCTCGAACAGGCCGAAGAACTGATCCGCCGGTGCGTGCGACTTTGGAAAGCGGGCCAGGAAGAACCTGCTCGCGCTGCGGAGAAGGAAGGTTCACATTCCTGACCAGCCCCGTAAACGGCGCGGGAATTTACCGCACAGCGCTTTGACGATCTCCCCTTTGACGATCAGCCTGCATCCTCCTCCACCTTCACGGTCTCGCGCCGGCGGATGCGCCGCGCGATCCGGTCGCTATGCTTGTCGCGTTTGACCGCCACGGTCTGAACATAGACACGCGTCGTCGCCTGGCTCTCGTGATCGAGCGCCGACTGCGTTTCGAGCAGGTCGCCCGAGTCCTCAAAGATGATCCGCGCGTAGGTGTGGCGCGTCTGGTGGATATTGACCGCACGGATCCCGGCCCTCGCCGCGTACTTCTTCAGATTGTTCGCGAAGGAGCGTGACGTGAGCGGGGCGCCCGGTGAGCCGGCGCGATCGTGACGGGTCCAGAGCGGATCGCCAGTGTGCAGGACGGAGAGCCTCTTCGATTTTTTGAGGTAAGCGACGAGCGCCTCATGCACGTCGGAATGGCCCACTTCTCTTCTCTGAAACTTCCCGCCCTTTCTTCTGTATCGGACAATCAACCCGTCTTCCTTCAGTTCGACATCATTGCCGCGCAAGCCGAAGAGTTCGTTCCTGCGCAACCCCGAATAGAGATAGAAGAGCGTCACGGCGTAATCGCGCAGCGCATGGATCGAGCCTCTTTCGGCTTCGGCCGCGACCTGATCAAGAATGGCGTTCATCTCATCGTCGGTCCAGGCCTTGGTCTTCTCGGTCTGATACGGCCGCGGCGCCGTCGGGCGCATGATCGAGACGGGATTGCTCGGAATGTGGTCTTTGATCTCCGGATACTTTCTCAACCATTCGTAGAATGAGGAGACGCGCGAGAGATAGGAGTAGACGGTGTTTTCGGACTTCTCCGACTCCAGATGTTTGCGCCAGGCGCGCACATCCATCGGATCCACATCGCCCGGATGCTTGCCGACAAACTGCAGAAATGACCTGATGATCTGCCGCTTGTCGCGGAGCCGCTCTTCACGGTCTCTGGTCTCCGAGCGCGTGCTGGCCTCGGCCCAGAGAGTGATCGCGGTCTCGATCGGGTCGGAAATAACGACAACCGACCGGCCGGCGATAATCGGCGCAAGTGAATCATTCATTGGTCGTTGTGATACCCAAAATATACAACCCCTTCATAATCGTCGAGGCCGAAGAGCATCCGCTGCAGAAAACCCTGCCGGCCAAGCAGATTTCGCGGGATATTCTGGAAGGCGGGAAAGTAGACTAATAAATCCATCGTCATCTCCCCGATCACCAATCTCACTTCGTGCCCATAGACCCTGATGACTGTTCCCATCGCGTTGACGTGATCTTCAATGCCCTTTTCCACCGCGATGTCCAACCATTCGGCGATCTCCCGTTTGAACACACACAAGGTCGATCCGGTATCGATCGCGGCCTCCGTCGTCTCGACGCGATCATTCGCGAACAACGCGACGGGCAATGTAACGCCGGGCTGTTTCGGGTCGACAGTGTAACGATGGCGATAAATGATTTGCCAGGACACGCGCTCCTCAGGCCCTCCTCGCCGGCAGCGGTTCTTCGATGAAGGTGATCAGCGGGTGCGGCAGGCCTGCGCTCTTGGCTTCGGCATGCACCTCATGGGCGTTCTCGCCGCTGGCCAGAAGGCGGTCTTCATAAACCGCCACCCATTTCCCGGCATATTCCTCTCGATGTTCGCTCAGCCACTTCATGTCTTTGCTCATATCACGCATCTTGATCGGTGGAGTTACGATCTTTCCCATCTTCTTTTCATAGAGCTGAACATCGCTGACCTTCAGTCGCCGCTGGTTCCCGACCATCCGTGAAGGGAGATCGCCTCGATCGATCATCCGCACCAGATAGCCCCGCGAGACTTTCAGGTAATCGGCGGCCTCCTGCGTCGTCATCTCGGCGTCGGCCGCCAGAACCGTCACGTCGCGCCCGCGAGAGAGTTCTGAGAGAATCTGTTTAAGTAAAGATTTGAAGCGTTCCGGCAAAGTGACCCTCGCCCCCGAAGCGTCATCCGTAGTCAATGTAAGCGGCCTGTCGGATGAGAGCATCTGTTTGAGATTTTGCTGCTCGTCCGGCGCCATTTCGAGATCTGTGGTGGCCATAATCCCACTCCTTGATTGTTCTTCGATAGAATCCGCGCCGCCGGCGATCTGCGGCCCTGCGGCCATCTATATTATACAGTCATTATTATACAGTCATTGAGCCAGAAAAGCGCAATACTCGTCATACTCGACCCCGACGACTTACACGACTTAAATTCGTTATGGTTCCATTACTGATCAGGTAGGGGAATCATATATTCTCATTATTGCAATTTTATGCCTGCGAAGCATAAAATATGTTTCACGCGGACGCAAGCTCCCGAAATTCGGCTCAACCGTCCGGCGCAAAATTATTTGCCGGCGGAAAAATAGAGGTCGTGGAACGCTAAAACCTGGGCGTTCACCGGAAGGTTTTCAAAGTGCGACGACGAGTGCGACAAGCAGATTCTTTGGCCAACCCGGCGGCTGTGCGCGCGGTTTTGAGCGAACTGAAACGACGCTGCCCTGCCCTGTCGGCCCTCCCCGATCGAAAACTTCGGAAGCTGCTGCTCGCCGTTCGCCATCTAGAGACCTACCCGGCGACGGACACGAAACGCGGCAGGCCGGCGAAGTTCGAGCGCGACATGCTCGATGACGCCAGGCGCCAACTCAAAGCGATCCTGGAGCGCGAGACCGGCGATCGGATTTCTCTACAGACTTTTGTCGGCCACTACCTGCCGATCCTCGATTGGCCGGAGGATGTGATCGCGGCGCTCGACCACCACGACTTGAGCCGGCTGGAGGCGGCGCAGGTCGCTCGGATCACCGCTGACCGCTTGGGCGTCAAACCACGCGAGGCGCGGGCGATAAGAAATGAGATCATCAGCAACCACATCCGCTCCGGAGGATCCCAGACCGCGCTGCGCGAGAAAGTGCGAGAGGCCCTGGGTGAATTGACCCTGGTGACGAGCGAGAAGATGACCGAAGCGGTCGAGAGAGTGGACGATCTGCTGAGAGTCGATCCGAGCGACCGGCGTCACCTCTTCTACGAGCAAATGAAGGATTTCTTTTTCGCCCTGCGCGACATTCAGCCCGACGAGATCGACGATGCGACGCTGGATACGCTGGTCGAGCGGGCCGACGGATTGATGGAAGTGATTTATGCAATCCAGTGGAGGCGCAAGCAGAAGGAGAACGCGATCCGGAAATTTTCCATCTGATTCATTTCCCGTCGAGGCGATATCCAAAGCAACCTGTGCCTGCGGCTGTTCCCTTCCCTGTCCGGGCGAAGGAAAAAGCGTTCTCCGATATTGCGGCGCCGGATCGATTGAGGCATTGGAAGTCGCGATACGGACCGGAAACCAGATTCAAGGTGCGTTGAGAATGCCGCCTCTCACATCACCGGATTACTCCCCACCGGCGGGTTCACCGAAGGTAATCCAGAACCCGTTGAGGTCACGAATGATGAATTCCCTCATCCCGTAGAAGGTGTTGTGAAGTCCTTCCCGGGTTTCAACTCGATCCTTCAGGCGCTGGAAGAGTTCATCGACGTTCTCCGTGTGAACGTACAGATCGACCTCGCGGCGATCCTGGGCGCTCGGCCGCCCACCCGCGCTGAACATGATCCTGCCATTACCGTAGGACAGTTCCGCCCAAACCATCTCACCGTCGTCATCGCCGGTGTTGATTACGAGAAACCCGATCGATTCGTACCAGTCGATGGCCGCTCGGACGTCCGGCACGTGGATCATTGGCGTGACTCTTTGCTCCATGCTTTCCTCTTCCTTTCCGCTCCGGCCAGGCTCGTTCGAAGTCTACCCAACTCGGACTTCACGCGTCGTTCAAATCTCGAACTCCTGCCGTGGATCGGTATAACACGTTATACCTGACTGGACCGGTATAACGTGTTATACCAGTTTACGGATTCCGACTTTTCACTTATCTGCCTATTTCTTCTTGACTTTAGCTAATGTCATGGTAGCTTCTTCCGATAAGTCATGACTTTTGAAATGTGCCATAAATCAGAAAATACGATATTTGAAGGGAAACTTCCCGGGGAGTGATGAATGCCTAGTATCATTACAATCGCGAACGAAAAAGGGGGCGTCGGGAAGACTACGACCGTGGTAAACCTCGCGGCGGTCTTCGCCAGTATGGGACGTTCGGTGCTGGTTGTAGATAACGACCCGCAGGGAAACGCCACCACACTGCTGGGGGTCGAGCGGGGCGATCTCGGCTCGAAGATGCTCGGCCAGGCGATGCTCGATAAAGCCCCCTGTGACGATTACATCGTCCCCACGAACATCGAAGGGGTGAGCCTGCTGGCCGGGACGCCGAAGCTTCGCCAGGTGATCAGCGAACTGGGGAGCGGCCACTGGCAGGACAAGTTGCTTAAGAAGGTCTTCGAGACGGATAAACTCGATGAGTTCGAATTCGTGCTGATTGATACTCATGGGTCGGTGGATTGCCTGCTCAAGTCCTCGCTCGCGGTCTCGCACTACTACCTGATCCCGCTCTTCGCCGAGCCGGACTCGGCGCGGGGTCTCTTTGACCTGATCGAAACGATCAGCGACGTGCGCGAGGCCTCCAACCAGCGGTTGTCTCTGCTCGGCATCCTGATCACCAAGTATGACACCAACAGCTCTACGCACCGGGAGTTTGCGGAAGAGATCAGGAGAGTGGGAAAGAAGGCACGCGTCCGGGTATTTGCCAACATGATTCCGGCGTCCAGATCCGTGCCGGCGGCTTCTCGCGACCAGAAGTCGCTGCTCGAATTCCGCGGTAGCCTGCCAATCAGCCAAGCTTATATAGCTCTCGGCGGGGAACTGATGACGATCATCAAGGGCAAGCGGACGGGACGCCCAGCGATCCCGGACACAGAGATTCTGGGCCCCGAACTGGAAGAGATGGAGGAGATCGTCTTCGCCAAGACGGGTGAAGAAGTTGCGGCCGGCAATCCGGTATAACGCGTTATACCGGGACTGAAGCCCGGCGGCGCCGTAGCAGGAAAGAGAATGTCAAAGAGACAGAAGGCAGCAGATGTATTGAGCAAGATCGCGTCTGAGGGAAAAGACCTCAGCGTGGCGGTGAAGCCGCCGACGGCGAGAGCGCCGGCGGAAGACGCTACGCTCCAGGCGCTCAGAAGGAATCTGGGCAAGGTCGTCCTGGTACCCGTCAAGCTGCTCGTCATCGAGAAGAACGTCCGAACAATTCTCGACACCGGTTCGGAAGAGTTTGAAGTTTTAGTCGAAGACATCCGCCTTAACGGAGTCAGGCAGAATATCGCCGTCGAACTTCATGAGGATGAAAAGGGCGGCTACCGGCTGGTTGTGGTCTTCGGCCAGCGCCGGGTACTCGCGGCTCAGAAGGCCGGGATCGAGACGATCCCTTCGCTGATTGTCCGGGCCGGCGACCCCGCCGATCGCATCTTCCTGGGGTTGGCGGAAAACCTCTTCCGGACCGAAATGCACCCGCTCGACAAGGCCGAGGCTTACCAGGAATTGATTGACGCAGGCTGGTCGACGCAGATGCTTTCGGAGAAGTTCGAGAGGAAGAAACGAACAGTGCAGGGCTTTCTGCGGCTGGCTCGATTCCCGGAGAAGGCGAAAGCCGTGATCCGCGGGAGCCCGGATCATTTCACAACTCATTTGCTCTTCAATCGCTTTCTCGGCAGGGCATGGGAGAGCGAAGCGGAACTGGCGCAGGCCCTCAAGCAGGTGATCGAGGGCCGGAGCAACAACGGCGCGCCCTCACGCAAGATCGTTTCGGAAGAGGCGAGCAAACTGGAGCAATCCGCCGTCCAATATTTCGGCGTGGCGTGCAAAGCCAGCGGGACCGCCGATTCCGGCAAGTTGGTCTTCACCTGGCAGAGCAGGGAAGAACTCGACAAATTGAACAAGCTGTTTCAACAAGAGTGAACGAGCAACAGCGTGTTGCGCGTGAAAGGAGCCGAAACGTAAGAGAAAAAGGGAAGGGAAGTGCCCTAAAAAATTGATGGCCTGAGACGATGTAGCCGCGAAACTCACGTCGTCTCAGGCCGAAACCAATTAACCTGACTTGTTCCCGCGAAGCATTGGCGTGCTGCGCATGGGCTTACTATTGCAGGTTGCAGGCGTATTCTACCCCGCCGCACCCTGCTGTCAAGGAGTATCTGTCGAAAGCGGGTGTGCAATGAATATTTCTCCGTCGGTTTTCATCCACACAGATTTCATCCAGACGATCCGCGCAGAGATTTCAAACACGTATTGGCGGCTGCCCGAGTTCCAGCCTTGCAACGCTCGCACCGCGTCCAGGCTTTCCCACATATCAGTTTTCTCCGTTTCTTGGGCGTGTAGTAACAGGGAGCAGAAGGCGTGTAGTAACAGGGAACAAAGGTGTGTAGTAACAGGGAGCAAAAGCGTGTAGCAACAGGGAGCAAACCGTGTAGTAACAGGGAGCATGACACAGGCTAAACCATTGATTTTCAAATCAGTTTCGGGCGTCTATAAATTAATAAACATGTTGTATAAAAAAGCAAATAACAACAACAGTCGGCGCGCATCCGCAAGCAGGATTGTTGTTGCTCTTTCCTGAGGGGGGAGAGCAACCAATGTCGCTGCCGCTGTTCCAAACGCTCACCGAGACGCAGGTGACATTATCTCCAGCAGGGGTGAACGAGTACCCGTTCTTCTGCCTCAGCCGGAGGCCTGCCCACCTCAAGCGGGACATCGAGTGGAGCGGCGCCGACGACGATGGGAGGCGATTTACGTGGAAGGTCAAACCGAACAGCGACGGCCTGCCGGGCGAGGCCGCCTGGGAAATCTGGCTAACGATCATCCAGCCGCTCCTGCACGCCAGCCAACCGCTCAAGCACGGCTTGCTCATTCCGCTCGGTGGAGTCCGCCATTGCCTGAGGGTGCTCGGCTGGACGATCAGCGGCGCGAACGCGAGAGTTCTCACCAGGGCGCTCAGCCAGATCGCCGGCGCGACTGTCGAGTTCGACCTCTGGTTGCCACTCCCGCGCCCAAAGCCGGAGGGAGAGAATTTCCGACGCGTAAGAGGCCGGGGTCCGCGCATACTGTTTTACAGCATCGGCGAGTACCAGGTGAGTGAAGCCGAATTGCAAAGCGGGGAACTGGCCTATGACTACGATCTCAACGACGTGATCTCTATCCGCGTCGCGCTCGAGGCCGATCTTCAGCAGAATGTCCAGTACCGCCCGCTGGACCAAGTCTACGCGCGATCGGTCTCTCCTTCATCGCGCCGCTGGTACGAGCTGACGGCCAGCTCGGTCTTCGGAGCAGTTTCACACCCGAATAGCCGCGGATATTTCGATGTCCGTTACTCCTGGTACGTCTCGCGCCACCACACGCTCGAATCGCAGACCGGATTGCGACGAATCAAAATGCAGATGGAGAAAATCACGAAAGACCACCTAGAGAGCGGCTACCTGCGGAAGATCGAATACTTCGAGACGGGCGAAGGCGACGACGTCATCATTCGATATTTTCCTGGCGCCGGCGCCAAGCGTTCCATCAACCGCGTCAAATCACTGCTTTCGGGCAGAAGGGGATTGATCTCCGTCACAGATGAGCCAGTGGATCCCACCAATGCGCCGCCTCCCGATAGCCAGGCAGAGGCGCTGATCCTGAAGATGATCAGTGAATATGGCCTGATTGAGAAGATCGCCCGCCGGCTTGTCGAGGAAAATGCCGAGGAAGCGCGTAAACAGGTGGAAGCGTACCCGTATCGCAAGGCGAAGCCCGACAACCCGGCCGCGTTCCTCGTCCAGTCAATCAGGGAGAAATGGCCGTTGCCTGAAAAATATCTGGCTATCCTGGCCCGAAAGGAGAATGACGCGACAGCGCAGACGCAGACGGAGGCTGAAAGAATTGCCGATATGCTTGTAGAGGCCATTGAATGTTTGCAGCGAGCAGCGGCGAACATCATTGCTTCGGAAAGGCCTGCGCTCTATGACGCTTGCAGCACCGCTGAGAGGGAACTCGGCGATCTTCGCGACCGCATTACCGCAGGTGGTGAATGTTTGCTGGAAGATCTCGAAAACAAATTGACAGCCGCCGAGGACAGGCTAACGGAGGCGTTATGGCATTCATCCGATCAGGAGCAACTAGAGGCAATGCTGAAATCCGCAACTGCTGAGTTGCAGAGGTACAAGGCGGGAATGGAGCCGGAAGTATTCAACGAAACCTTGCGACGGTCTGTCACTGCTAGATTGCGTGAACAAAACCGGATACCTCGCCTGAGCCTGTTTTATCTTTGAAGAGCGTTCGAGGAACCAGCAGCAAAGAGAACCGGTCTGGACAACCATCAGGTAGATCATTCACGCGGCAGGGAAGGGAAGGGAAGTCACACGGGTCGATATGAAGCTGCAGCAGCATTCAGCAGAAATGGCATATGCGAATTGGGCCGAAGGGAAATTTGCGGCCCCATGATGGACAGACATTAGAAATTAGATGGATGATGGGAAATTTACTTAATCGAAGAAATCTGTTTCCGGTTTGGCAGGCGTCCGGGTACTGACATAACCGAGGAGGGTTTGCGTTTATCTGAAAACCGAATCACTGACAACTATGCAGATACAAATTGAGCCCTTGACCCACCGGAGCCCCGACAGAAAGACATACCGGCGCAGCGAGGAAGTCGAAGCGCAGATTGCCGAAGCAATGCATCTTGAGAGATCCGCTCTAATTGAGCGGATCTCTATCATGGATTTCAAAGAGCCAGGGTTCTTTCGGGAGGAGTGCCTGGTCTATTTGGTTCGCAGATTCTTGCGGGAGGGTGATGATGATCTCGTCAGCGCATTGTTGAATCGCCTGGGGATGAGGATAAGTAAGAAAGTGAATAATTTGATCTCAAAGCACCTTCGTCGTCATTACGTCGATGAATGTTTTGACGCTGTTATCCATGAGGTCACATGCCGGCTCATTGATCCGGAAACTGATAGAGATGATTTTGCGCAAGTATGTTTTTGGCTTTGGCTTGATGGTCGGACGTTCAATGTTCTCAGAAGGCATCTCAAGCTACAGAAGGAGGGAAACATTACTGATACTCTGAACGATGTTGACGAGGCTGACGATGAAGAAACAGAGAGGGGGAGAAAGATAGAACCACTGAAAGACAAATCCCCATTACCTGATTTACAGGCAATGGGCGCGGAGGCTTATAAACTGCTTGAAAGACTTACCCAGAGGGAACGAACAGCATTTCTGCTACGGCACTACGATGGATGGGAGATTGAGAACAAAGATCCTTCGGTAATGACCATCAGCAGGTTTTTCGAACGCACTCCAAAAACCATTCGCAACTGGCTTAACAGGGCCGAGGAAAAGTTGCAAAAGTGGCAAGGAGGCCAACAATGAACAACAAAGGAGATGCAATCACACTAGATGATGTGCTGAATTTTTATCTGACATCAACAGAAAAGGCCGGCACAGATACCCTAACCGAAATGATCGAACGCTACCCGCAGTATGAAGATGAACTGCGCGAGTTTGCCGCTCTTAGGAGAATCAGCGCTAAGCTTCCCGATCGCGAATACACGGAGGAGGAAGAAGATTTACTCAAGGCGCGCGCCGTCAGCATTGTTCAGAACCTACTCTATCAAAAGCGACAGGAGGGTGCTTCAGCAGACAAATCTGAAGCACTCTCTTCACTACGAGATGAGATTGATAGTCAATATGCTTCCCCCGAAGAGTTTTATCAAAAAACAGGTTTGAGTGAGGGGATTATCTGGACGCTTGACCTTCGCCAAGTAACCTTTGAAACCATCAGTCGCAAAGCTATAGAAAATATTGCCGATGCGCTTGGAAAGTCGTTTTGCGCTGTCGTCAGGTACCTGCGAGGCAAGATGAGAATCACTCCGTCGCACTACAAGGCTGGGCGGGCTCCGGAGGCCGCGTCCCAATGTGATTTTTCCATGCTTGTCGGAATAGATGAGGATTTGACCAAAGAGCAGAAAGACTATTGGCTCGCGCAACCTTCAATCGGGGCTGATGAAGAATGTAAGGAAGGGAGAATGGAGTGAGCAATTGGGATCGTATTCGCAGGCTGGCGCGAGAGTTTCACCATGAAGTATGCGCCTATGGGGATGACAAACATCAGGCTGGAGCCTCGGCCGATGTGTTATTAGCAAAAGCGGAGCGGGTGACCGGAATCAAAAGAAAGGGCTACCCCAAAGGGCATCCATTGCTTCAGGGCGCGTTGGCCAGACTTGAACGCAACAAGATCATCTTTGACAACAGTGTAGAGCAATGGCTGGCGCTCTACCATCAGGCTCACGAATATGGGCATGATCGACTTGGTCATGGGGAGAGGTGCTGTACGGAAGAGTATATCGACGGTGAAGCCGCCGAAGATAAACTGCCACTCGGCGTGCATCGCGTCGAAGGATACGGCCCACAAGAACGGACGGAGTGCGAGGCGAACGTCTTCGCGCGCGAGTTTTTGCTGCCCTGTGACGTGCTGAGGAAGTGGTTCATCGAAGGCGGTTTGAATGCAGAAGATATCGCCGCAAAAGTCGGGGTCTCAATCGAGATGGTATGCCACCAGCTCGCGCGTGCGCTGCTCACCCCCGACACAGAAACTGCCAAAGAAGGCGAAAAGATATGGCTCTTTAGGAATTGCCGGAAACTCCACAACATCTTGTGACCTCAAATCCCGAAGAGCTTGAAACCTTCGAGATCGAGCCAGATGCGTTGAAACAGATGCGAAACGTTCGTGATCCCATAACAGC
>JAJVHZ010000056.1:0-28908 GCA_022072255.1 Gammaproteobacteria bacterium
AGCTGACGGTGAAGCTGATCAACCCGATTGCGATGGAGGAGGGGTTGCGCTTTGCCATCCGCGAGGGCGGTCGTACGGTGGGTGCGGGCGTCGTCGCCAAGATCATCGAGTAACCCGGAGCCGGACATCGCGGATCAGCGCAGGTAGACAGAGAACATGAATCAGCAAGTAATACGTATCCGGCTCAAGGCCTTCGACCATCGGCTGATCGATCAGTCGACCAAGGAGATCGTCGAGACGGCCAAGCGCACCGGCGCCCAGGTCAAAGGCCCCATCCCGCTGCCGACGAAGATCGAGCGATTCACCGTTCTGACTTCGCCGCACGTGGACAAGGATTCGCGTGACCAGTTCGAGTTGCGCACGCACAAGCGTCTGCTCGACATAGTCAACCCGACGGACAAGACGGTCGATGCGCTGATGAAGCTCGAGCTCGCCGCCGGCGTCGACGTTCAGATCAAGTTGAATTGAGAAGATTACGGATTCAGGACAGCCACCATGACGCTTGGAGTAGTCGGACGGAAATGCGGCATGACCACCCTCTTCAACGAGAGCGGTGCGTTGGTGCCCGTGACGGTGATTGAGGTGCTGCCGAATCGCATCACCCAGGTGAAGTCGGTGGAGTCCGACGGCTATCGCGCCGTGCAGGTCGCCTGGGGCCAGCGCAAGCAGAGTCACGTGAACAAGGCGATGGCCGGCGTGTTCGCGAAGGCCAACGTGGAGGCCGGAGAGGGCACCTTCGAACTGCGCCTGGCGGACAACGAGGGCAAGGAGTTCGCGCCGGGCCAGCAGATTACGGTGGAGATATTCGAGGCGGGCCAGAAGGTCGACGTACAGGGCACGACCATCGGCAAGGGCTTCGCCGGCACCATCAAGCGTCACCACTTCAACTCGCACGATGCCTCGCACGGCAACTCGGTGTCGCATCGCACGCCGGGCTCCACCGGGCAGCGCCAGACGCCGGGACGCGTGTTCAAGGGCAAGAAGATGTACGGTCACCTCGGCGACGAAACACGCACGGCGCCGAACCTCGAGGTCGTCCGCGTCGACAAGGATCGCAACCTGATCCTGGTTAAGGGCGCCGTCCCCGGCGCCCGTGGCGGCAAGCTGCTGGTCAGACCGGCGGCGAAGGTGAAGAGGAAATCGTGATGGATATCAGCCTGCACAGCAGCAGCGGAAAGAAGGCGGGCAGCCTGACGGTGTCCGACGCGGTGTTCGCCGCCGAGTACAACGAGCCGCTCGTGCACCAGGTTGTCGTGGCATACATGAACGCCGCGCGCGCCGGCACCAAGGCGCAAAAGACGCGTGCGGAGGTGTCGGGCGGCAACAGCAAGCCCTTCAAGCAGAAGGGAACCGGCCGCGCCCGCGCCGGCACGACCCGCGGTCCGTTGTGGCGCACCGGTGGCCGCGCATTCGCCGCGCGCCCGCGCAGCTACGAGCAGAAGGTCAATCGCAAGATGTACCGGCAGGCGATGCGCTCGATACTCTCGGAGCTGATCCGCCAGGATCGACTGTCGATGGTGGAGAACTTCGCGGTCGACGCACCGAAGACCAAGTCGCTGATCGCACGCCTGAGCGAGATGAGCACGAACAACGCGCTCATCATCATCGACAGCGAGGATCGCAACCTTTACCTGGCAGCCCGCAATGTTCCGCACGTGGACGTGGTGGAGGCGAAGCAGGTCGACCCGGTGAGTCTCATCAATTTCGAGAAGGTGCTGGTCACCAAGGCGGCAATGCAGCAGCTGGAGGCGCGTCTTTCATGAACCAGGAACAGCTCATCAACGTGCTCGTCTCCCCATTGGTGTCCGAGAAGACCGCTCGCGCGATGGAAAACAACCAGTACGTCTTCGCGGTACAGCCTCGCGCCACGAAGGGGGAGGTCAAGAAGGCCGTCGAACTCATGTTCAAGGTAGAGGTGGCTGCCGTACAGATGGTGAACATAGCCGGCAAGCTCAAGTCGTTCCGCGGCGCACCCGGTCGCCGCAACGGCCTGCGCAAGGCTTACGTGAGACTGAAGCCCGGCTTCAACATCCAATTCGGAGCCGCGCCCTGAGGCGCGCTGTGCATCGATCCTGAGGACTGCGTATGGCACTTATCAAGGTCAAACCGACATCGCCCGGCCGCCGGGCCGTCGTGAAAGTGGTGAGCCCGGAGCTGCACAAGGGCAGGCCGGTGGCGTCGCTGCTGGAGCCCAAGAACCGCTCGGGGGCGCGCAACCATTACGGCCGGCAGACCGTGCGCCACATCGGCGGCGGCCACAAGCAGCATTACCGCTTGATCGACTTCAAGCGCGACAAGGACGGGATAGCCGCGCGCGTTGAGCGCGTCGAATACGATCCGAACCGCACGTCGCACATTGCGCTGCTGCTGTACGCCGACGGCGAGCGGCGCTACATCATCGCACCGAAGGGTCTGAAGGCGGGGGATGCCGTGATGTCCGGCATCGACGCGCCGATCGCGGTCGGCAGCGCCATGCCGCTGCGGAACATTCCGGTCGGCACCACCGTGCACTGCGTCGAGCTCAAACCGGGCCGCGGCGCGCAGATGGGTCGTGCGGCCGGAGCGGCCATCCAGCTGGTGGCGCGTGAGGGCGCCTACGCCACGCTGCGCATGCGCTCGGGCGAGATGCGCAAGGTTCCCGTCGACTGCCGCGCAACCGTTGGCGAGGTCGGCAACGCGGAGCACTCGCTGCGCAACCTCGGCAAGGCCGGCGCCAGTCGCTGGCGCGGTATCCGACCGACGGTGCGCGGCGTGGTGATGAACCCCGTGGACCACCCGCACGGCGGTGGCGAGGGCAAGAGCTCCGGCGGGCGCCACCCGGTGACCCCGCACGGCGTGCCGACCAAGGGTTACAAGACCCGCAAGAACAAGCGTACCGCGGGCATGATTGTTCGCCGTCGCAACGACAAGTAAGGGGTAGACCGTGCCACGTTCAGTCAAAAAGGGACCGTTCGTCGACCATCACCTTGCCGCCAAGGTGGACAAGGCCCGCGCCAACAACGACAAGCGCCCGATCAAGACCTGGTCGCGCCGGTCGGTGGTGCTGCCCGACATGGTCGGCTTCACCATACAGGTGCACAACGGCAAGCAGCACATCCCGGTCTACGTATCGGAAAACATGGTTGGTCACAAACTTGGTGAGTTTGCCGGCACGCGTACCTTCCGCGGCCATACGGCCGACAAGAAGGCAAAGGCCTGAAAAGGGAACCGCATATGGCAACCACGGCAAGGTATCGCAATGCCCGCATCTCCGCGCAAAAGCTGCGCCTGGTTGCGGACCAGGTTCGCGGGCTCCCCGTCGAGCGCGCCATCAACCTGTTGAACTTCAGCAACAAGAAGGCCGCCGGCATCATCAAGAAGTGCCTCGAGTCGGCCATCGCCAATGCCGAGCACAACGACGCCGCGGACATCGACGAGCTGAAGGTCACGACCATATTCGTGGACGAGGGTCCGTCGATGAAGCGCATCATGAGTCGCGCGCGCGGCCGGGCCGATCGCATCACCAAGCGCATGTCACACGTCACCATCGCGGTGTCGGAAAAGTAAGAGGCGGAAGACGCAATGGGTCAAAAGGTACATCCAACCGGTATACGTCTTGGCATCGTCAAGGACTGGACGTCGACGTGGTATGCCGACTCCAGACACTACGCGGACTATCTGAACACCGACATCAAGGTGCGCGAGTTCCTGCGCAAGCAGCTGGCCCATGCCTCGGTGAGCCGCATCCAGATCGAGCGCCCGGCCCACAACGCCCGCATCGTGATACACACCGCGCGTCCGGGCATCGTGATCGGAAAGAAGGGCGAGGACATCGAGATCCTGCGCAAGAAGGTCTCGGCGATGATGACCGTACCCGTCACGATCAACGTCGAGGAGATCCGCAAGCCGGAGCTCGATGCGTACCTGGTTGCCGAGAGCATCGCGCATCAGCTGGAGAAGCGCATCATGTTCCGCCGCGCGATGAAACGGGCGGTGCAGAATTCCATGCGCCTGGGCGCCCAGGGCATCAAGGTGACGGTCGCCGGCCGGCTGAACGGTGCCGAGATCGCGCGTACCGAGTGGTACCGCGAGGGTCGCGTGCCTCTGCACACGCTCCGCGCGGACATCGATTTCGGCTTCGCCGAGGCGCGGACCACCTATGGCGTAATCGGCGTGAAGGTCTGGATCTTCAAGGGCGAGATTCTGGACAGCGGCAGCGCAACCGAGGCGGAGAAAGCCGAAGGCGCAGGCGCGGCCGAGGGCTAGGGATTTTGAGAGGATTGTGTCGTGCTCCAACCCAAGAACACGAAATACAGAAAACAGCACAAGATGCGCAACCGGGGCCTGGCTCAGGCCGGCGCGCGCGTCAGCTTCGGCGAGTTCGGACTGAAGGCGCTCGAGAACGGCCGCATCACGGCCCGGCAGATCGAGGCCGCGCGCCGCGTGATTACCCGCCAGATGAAGCGCGGCGGCAAGGTCTGGATCCGCGTGTTCCCGGACAAGCCGATCACGCGCAAGCCGCTGGAAGTCCGCATGGGCAACGGCAAGGGCAGCGTGGAGTACTGGGTTGCCCAGATCCAGCCGGGCAGGGTGCTGTATGAACTGGAAGGGGTTTCCGAGGCCGAGGCGCGCGAGGTGTTCCGCCTTGCCGCCGCGAAGCTCCCGGTCAAGACTTCGTTTGCCATACGGATGGTGCTGTGATGCGTACCAGCGAATTGCGCCAGAAGAGCGCCCAGGAACTCAGCGATCTCCTGATCGACCTGCGCCGCGAGCAGTTCAGCCTGCGCATGCAGCAGGGCACCGGGCAGCCGGCGCGTCCCAGTCAGGTCCGCGCGTTGCGCAAGGACATCGCGCGCATCAAGACGATCCAGAACGAGATGAACAGCAAGGGTGGTGCGAAATGACGACCGAGACCACGAACCAGGCAAATCGGCGCGTGCTGGTCGGCGAAGTCGTCAGCACCAAGATGGACAAGACGATCGCTGTTCGGGTCGAGCGCATGGTGGCGCACCCGATCTACAAGAAGTATGTCCGCAAGAGCACGAAGTTCCTCGCTCACGACGAGGGGAACGAATGCCGGGAAGGCGACACGGTCGCGATCGAGGAATGCCGCCCCCTGTCCAAGCGCAAGAGCTGGCGGCTTCAGAAGATTATCGAGCGCGCGGTGTCGGCCTGACGGTAACGGCGCGGCGTAGACGGGTTCCACGGGAGACGACCGATGATACAGATGACCACCATGCTGGACGCCGCCGACAACAGCGGCGCGCGCCGCCTGATGTGCATCAAGGTGATGAAGGGATCCAAGGCCCGGTATGCCGGCATTGGCGACATCATCAAGGTGACGGTGAAGGAAGCCGCACCCCAGGGGAAGGTGAAGAAGGGTGAGGTTTTCAACGCCGTGGTCGTGCGCACCCGCAAGGGCGTGCGTCGTCCAGATGGTTCGGTGATCCGTTTCGACGGCAACGCGGCCGTTCTGCTGGACAAGCAGATGCAGCCGATCGGCACGCGCATATTTGGGCCGGTCACCCGCGAGTTGCGCAGTGAGCAGTTCATGCGCATCGTTTCGCTGGCGCCGGAAGTGTTGTGAGCCAGGTACTGCAATCATGAAGAAGATTCGAAAAGGCGACGAGGTGATGGTGTTGACGGGCCGCAACAAGAGCTCTCGCGGCAAGGTGCTCCGCGTGCTCGACGACGAACGGGTTGTCGTCGAGGGTGTCAACCTCGTCAAGCGCCACACGCGCCCGAACCCGCAGATGGGGCAGCCTGGCGGCATCATCGAGAAGGAGGCCCCTATCCACGTATCGAATGTGGCGATCTACAACGCCGCCACGGGCAAACCAGACCGAGTGGGATTCAAGATGCTCGAGGACGGACGCAAGGTGCGGTTCTTCAAGTCCAGCGGCGAAGTCGTGGACATCTAAAGGGTCAGTCCCATGGCAAGATTGCAGGATCACTATCGTGAGAAGGTCGTGCCGGCGCTGATGAAGCAGTTCGGCTTCAGCAGCCCCGTGCAGGTTCCGCGCATCGTCAAGGTCACGCTCAACATGGGCGTGGGCGAGGCGGTCAACGACAAGAAGATTATCGAGCACGCGGTCGAGAACATGACGCAGATCGCCGGGCAGAAGCCGGTTGTGACCAAGGCACGCAAGTCCGTCGCCAATTTCAAGGTACGCGAGAACTGGCCGGTGGGCGTGATGGTCACGCTGCGCCGCGAGCGTATGTACGAGTTTCTCGATCGCCTGATCAACGTGGCGATACCGCGCATCCGGGATTTCCGTGGCCTCAGCCCGAGATCCTTCGATGGCCGCGGCAACTACACGATGGGCGTGAAGGAGCAGATCATTTTTCCCGAGATCGATTTCGACAAGATCGACGCGATTCGCGGCATGGATATCTGCATCAGCACCAGCGCGAGGAGCGACGAACTGGGGCGCGCGTTGCTGACCGCCTTCAACCTGCCGTTGCGCAATCAGTAGAGGAGCACGACCAAAGCCATGGCCAAGCTATCCATGAAAAACCGCGAGCAGAGGCGCGTCGATCTCGTCAGGAAGATGAAAGCCAGGCGCGACACGCTGCGCGACAAGATCAAGAACATGGCGCTGAGCGAGGAGGAGCGCGATGCGGCGCGGTTGGCGCTTCAGAAGATGCCGCGTGATTCCAGCCCGACGCGGGTACGCAACCGCTGCCGTATCACCGGCCGCAGCCGCGGTTATTACCGCAAGTTCGGACTGTCACGCAGCAAGTTGCGCAAGGCTGCGATGCGCGGAGATGTCCCCGGCCTCGTGAAGGCCAGTTGGTAAACCGAGTACAGGCGCAACGGAAGACACGGAAAATGAGCTTGCAAGACCCGATCAGCGACATGCTCACGCGCATACGCAACGCGCAGGCCGCCACCAAGCAGACGGTCGCCATGCCCTCGTCCACTCGCAAGGTGGCGATCGCGAAGGTCCTGAAGGACGAAGGCTATATAGCCGATTACAGCGTCGCCCCGGTGGATGACAAGCTGACACTGACCGTCACGCTCAAGTACTACCAGGGCAAGCCGGTGATCGAGTCGCTTCGGCGCGTGAGTCGGCCTGGGCTGCGAATTTACCGCGGCAAGGGCGAACTGCCCAGAGTGATTGGCGGGCTGGGTGTGGCCATCGTTTCGACCTCCCGGGGGCTGATGACCGATCGCGCCGCGCGCGCGCAGGGCATTGGCGGCGAGATCATTTGCTACGTTTCCTAAATGAACAGAGTGCGGTGACATGTCACGGGTAGCCAAGAGACCAATCAAGATCCCCAAGGGCGTCGAGGTGAAGATCAGCGGCCAGGACGTCGCCGTGAAAGGCGCCAAGGGAACCATGACGCACCGGGTTCCCGCCGCCGTGAGCGTGGCGCTCGAAGGCGACAGCCTGCAGGTGAAGATGGCGGAGTCGGGCAAGCGCGCGAGCATGTTCGCCGGCACGACGCGCGCCCTGCTCAGCAATTTGGTGACCGGCGTATCGGCGGGATTCGAGCGCAAGCTCGAGATCAATGGCGTGGGATATCGCGCCGCGGTGCAGGGCAAGAGCCTCAACCTGACCCTGGGTTTCTCGCACGCGATCAACTTCGCAATCCCCGAAGGGATATCCATCGAGACGCCCAGCCAGACGGAGATCATCGTCAAGGGCATGAACAAGCAACGCGTCGGCGAGGTGGCGGCGAAGATCCGCGCGTACCGCTCGCCGGAGCCCTACAAGGGCAAGGGCGTGAAGTACGCGAACGAAACCGTACTGCGCAAGGAGGCCAAGAAGACCTGATCGGTCTCAAGGTAGACAGCAGCCATGGCAATCAGCAAGAAGGAAGGTCGCATTCGCCGCGCAGCGCGCGGGCGGGCGAAGATCAAGTCTCTCGGCATACACAGGCTGTCGGTGCACCGCACTCCTCGCCACATTTACGCGCAGGTTTTCGCCCCCGGCAGTTTCGATGTCGTGGCGAGTGCCTCGACGGTCGACAAGACCATGCGCGAGCAGATCAAGGCTGGCGGAAACGTCGCGGCCGCAGCCGCGGTGGGCAGGCTCATCGCGGAGCGTGCCAAGTCGGCCGGTATTTCGCAGGTCGCGTTCGACCGTTCCGGTTTCAAGTATCACGGCCGCATCAAGGCACTCGCTGACGCCGCGCGCGAGTCCGGGCTGGAGTTCTAGGCAAAGCGGACAGGATCCGATTGGGAGTCGATGAATGAGCGCCACAGGTACCGCAGATAACACCGATGGTTTGCGCGAGAAGCTCGTCGCGGTGAACCGCGTCGCCAAGGTGGTCAAGGGCGGCCGTATTTTCAGCTTTGCAGCACTGACGGTGGTCGGTGACGGTGAGGGCAGAATCGGCATGGGACGCGGCAAGGCGCGGGAAGTGCCGGCGGCGATATCCAAGGCCATGGAGGCGGCGCGCCGCGACATGCGCGCGGTTGCGTTGAGCGGACGGACCATCCCCTACGCGGTGGTGGGGCAGCACGGGTCGGCCAAGGTCTACATGCAGCCGGCTTCCGAAGGCACCGGCGTGATCGCCGGCGGCGCCATGCGCGCCGTGTTCGACGTGCTCGGTGTGCAGGATGTGCTGGCCAAGTGCATCGGGAATTCCAATCCCATCAACGTCGTCCGCGCGACCATCGAGGGCCTGCGCTCCATGCACGATGCGGAGCACTACGCGACGAAGCGCGGTCTGGCGGTCGATGAGATTTCGGGCTGATACACATGGCGACGAAAACAGCGAAGAAGGCGGGCACCATCAAGGTGACCCAGACGAAGAGCAGCAACGGGCGCCTGGAAGGCCACAAGGCATGCGTGCGCGGCTTGGGGCTGCGCCGCATCGGCCATAGCGTCGACGTGCAGGACACGCCGGCCAACCGCGGCATGATCAGCAAGATCTCCTACATGCTCAAGGTCGAGGATCAATCATGCGACTGAATACGATCAAGCCCGCGGCGGGCGCCAGGACCAAGCGGACACGTCTCGGGCGCGGCATCGGTTCCGGCCTGGGCAAGACCGCGGGGCGCGGCCACAAGGGCCAGCACGCCCGTGCCGGCGGCTACCACAATGTCGGCTTCGAGGGCGGGCAGATGCCGATTCAGCGTCGGCTGCCGAAGTTCGGATTCAAATCGATGACCGCCGCGGAGACCGCGGAGGTGCGCCTCGGGGACCTCGGCAAGGTGAAGGAGCCGGTCGTTGACATCAAGGCCCTGCAGGCCGCCGGCCTGGTGCACGCCGGCGCCAAGCGCGTCCGGGTATTTCTGCGTGGCGAGCTTGCGAACGCGGTCACCGTGAAAGGTCTGATCCTGACCAAGGGCGCCCGCGCGGCCGTCGAGAAGGCCGGCGGAAAGATCGAGGCCTGATTTGTCCGCCACGACCGCCAACACCGGACTATCGCTCGGCAGCGTCGGCAAGCTGACGGAACTGCGTGAGCGGCTGCTGTTCCTGCTGGGGGCGCTGGTCGTCTATCGGATCTGCACGCACGTCCCGGTGCCCGGCATCAATCCGGTCGCCCTGGCGGAGCTGTTCGAGTCCCAGCGCGGCGGCATCCTGGACATGTTCAACATGTTCTCCGGCGGCGCGCTGCAGCGTTTCTCGGTATGCGCGCTGGGGATCATGCCGTACATCTCCGCCTCCATCATCGTCCAGCTGATGGGCTACATCTACCCCCCGTGGGAACAGCTGAAGAAGGAGGGCGAGCAGGGCCGCCGCAAGCTGACGCAGTATGCGCGCGTGGGCACGGTCATACTCGCCGCGTTCCAGGCTTTCGGCGTGGCGGTGATGCTCGAGGCGCAGCACGCGGGCAATCTGAATCTCGTGGTCAACCCGGGCATCGCCTTCAAGATCACCGCGGTGACGAGTCTGGTGACCGGTACCATGTTCCTGATGTGGCTGGGCGAGCAGATCACCGAGCGGGGCGTAGGCAACGGCATCTCGATACTGATCTTCGCCGGCATCGTCGCCGGCCTGCCGCGGGCGGTCGGCAGCACACTGGAGTTGGCGCGGACCGGGCAGCTGAACTTCCTGCTGGTGGTCATGATTCTCGCGGTCGTCCTCGTCGTCACCGGCCTGGTGATCTTCATCGAGCGCGGACAGCGGCGCATCACCGTGAATTACGCCAAGCGTCAGGTGGGCAATCGGGTTTACGCCGGCCAGGCCAGCCACCTGCCGCTCAAGATCAACATGTCCGGCGTGATCCCGCCGATCTTCGCCTCCAGCCTGATCCTGTTCCCGTCGACCCTGGGCAGCTGGTTCGGCTCTACGGAGGGGATGGGATGGCTCGCCACGCTGTCGAACTCGCTGTCGCCTGGTCAGCCGCTGTACATCCTGCTGTATGCACTCGCGATTGTTTTCTTCTGTTTCTTCTACACGGCCATCGTGTTCAATCCGAAGGAAACCGCCGAGAATCTGAAGAAGTCGGGCGCGTTCGTGCCCGGGATACGGCCGGGTGAGCACACGGCCAGGTACATCGACGGTGTCATGACCCGGCTGACGCTGGTCGGAGCCATCTACATCACGCTGGTGTGCCTGCTGCCGGAGATCATGATCTGGAAGCTGAGCGTGCCCTTCTATTTCGGCGGCACTTCCCTGCTGATCATCGTGGTCGTCGTCATGGATTTCATGGCGCAGGTGCAGGCGCACCTGATGTCGCATCAATACGAAGGCCTGCTGAAGAAGGCCAACCTGAAGGGTTCGCGGCGCTAGGGCCGTCCCGCAGCAGGCCGCAAGAGGAAGGTGTCATGAAAGTCAGAGCATCAGTGAAGACGATTTGCCGCAACTGCCGCATCATCCGCCGCAAGCGGGTCGTGCGCGTGATATGCACGAATCCCAAGCACAAGCAGCGCCAGGGTTGAGGCGGGGCAAGAGAGCTAATACAATCCGCGCCCCTTTCGGTCCGCGGGCAATGGCGACAGCAACAGAGAGGTTTTCAGTATGGCGCGTGTAGCAGGCGTAAACATCCCGGTGCAGAAGCACACGGACATCGCGCTCCGGTACATATACGGTATCGGACCGACCCGTGCGCGCGAGATCTGCAAGGCGGCCGGTATCGAGCCCACGACCAAGGTCAAGGAATTGAGCGAGGATCAGCTCGACCGCATCCGCGCCGAGATCGCGAAGTTCACCGTCGAGGGTGATCTGCGCCGGGAAATATCGATGAATATCAAACGCCTGATGGATCTCGGGTGTTATCGTGGATTGCGCCACAGGCGTGGTCTGCCGGTCCGCGGGCAGCGCACTCGCACCAATGCGCGCACCCGCAAGGGACCGCGCAAGGCGATCAGAAAGTAAATGCAGGCAGGCCGTCAGGCCGGAAAGCACACAGGCATGGCAGACAACACCTCACCCGCAGCACGGGCGCGCAAACGCATCAAGCGCAACGTCGTCGACGGCGTCGTGCATGTGCACGCGTCGTTCAACAACACCATCATCACCATCACGGATCGACAGGGCAACACGCTTTGCTGGGCGACCTCCGGAGGCAGCGGGTTCCGCGGTTCACGCAAGAGCACGCCCTTCGCGGCGCAGGTCGCCGCCGAAAAGGTGACGGCGACGATGAAGGAATACGGGATTCAGAATCTCGAGGTGTTCGTGAAGGGGCCGGGACCGGGCCGCGAGTCGGCTGTCCGTGCCCTGAATGCTGCGGGTTTCAAGGTCACGAATATCACCGACGTGACGCCCATCCCCCACAACGGTTGTCGGCCGCCCAAGAAGCGCCGCGTTTAACGAGTTCGCGATCCGGGAGCAGTTTATGGCGAGGTACATCGGTCCCACGTGCAAGAAGAGCCGCGCCCAGGGCATGGACCTGGGCCTGAAGGCTCGCGGTCGTTCGATTGAGAACAAGTGCCAGCTCGAGAAGCCGCCGGGCCAGCACGGCGACAATCGCCAGCGCCGCACCTCTGACTATTCGCTGCAACTGCGCGAGAAGCAGAAGCTTCGATACATGTACGGCGTGCTCGAGCGCCAGTTCCGCAACTACTACGCGGAGGCCGCGCGGCAGAAGGGCGCCACGGGCGAGAATCTGCTGAAGCTGCTCGAATGCCGCCTGGACAACGTCGTCTACCGCATGGGTTTCGGCGCTACCCGCGCGGAGGCGCGCCAGCTGGTGCGCCACAAGGCCGTCAGCGTCAACGGAAAGACGGTGAACATTCCCTCCTACACCGTACGGCCCAACGATGTCATCGCCATTCGTGAGCATGCACGAAAGCAGCAACGCGTACAGGACGCCATTGCGGTCGCCGAGCAAATGGGATTGCCGGAGTGGGTGGACGTCAACGCGGGCAAGATGGAAGGCGTGTTCAAGTCCGTTCCGGAACGAATCGACCTGCCGCCGGACATCAACGAGGCGCTCGTAGTCGCGCTGTACTCCAAGTAAGGCGTGAATCGCCATCAATCCCGAGAGGAATACGATGCCCGCACTTGCTATCGATTTGCTTAAGCCGCGCCTGGTACATGTCGAACCCGTCAACCAGCGATGCGCGAAGATCACGCTCGAGCCGCTGGATCGCGGCTTTGGACACACTCTGGGCAACGCCCTGCGGCGTGTTCTGCTCTCCTCGCTTCCGGGTTGTGCGGTCACGGAGGTGGAGATCGGCGGCGTGCTGCACGAGTACACCACCATCGCCGGCGTTCAGGAGGACGTCATCGACATCCTCCTGAACCTGAAGAACCTGGCGATTCGCATGCACGCCAAGAAGGAGGCGACGCTGACGCTGAACAAGCGCGGGCCCGGGCGGGTCACCGCCGGGGACATCGCGCTGGATCACGACGTCGAGATCGTCAGCCCCGACCACCACATCGCCACGCTGAACGAGGGCGGCGAGCTCAACATGACCATGAAGATCATGCGCGGGCGCGGCTATCAGCCGACCACGGCGCGCGAGACCTCGGAGGAGACGCAGACGATAGGGCGGCTGAAGCTCGACGCGAGCTTCAGCCCGATCCGCCGCGTCGCCTACGAGGTCCAGAACGCGCGCGTGGAGCAGCGCACCGATCTCGACAAGCTGGTGCTTACGGTGGAGACCAACGGCGCCATCGATCCCGAAACGGCGGTGCGCGACGCCGCCCACATACTCAAGGACCAGTTGTCCGTATTCGTCGATCTCTCGGGTGCCGAGACTCCGGTGACGAGCAAGGCGGAGTCGCCGGCGGTCGATCCGATTCTGCTTCGTCCGATCGACGACCTCGAGCTCACGGTGCGCTCGGCGAACTGCCTGAAGGCGGAGAGCATCCATTACATCGGCGATTTGATACAGCGCACCGAGGTCGAATTGCTGAAGACTCCGAACCTCGGCAAGAAATCGCTGACGGAAATCAAGGAAGTGCTGGCCTCGCGCGGCCTGTCGCTGGGTATGCGACTGGAGAACTGGCCGCCGGCGCAGCTCGCAGGACGTGAGTAGCGGCGCGCGGGAATCCGTAGCGGTACGGGGAAAATCAGAGGATTAAGTCATGCGTCATCGTAATACAGGCCGCCAACTGAGCCGGGATTCTTCGGCGCGCAAGGCGCTGATGCGCAACCTTGCGCAGTCGCTGTTCCGCTACGAGCTTATCAAGACGTCCCTGCCGAAGGCCAAGGAGCTGCGGCGTGCCGCGGAGCCCCTGATCACCCTGGCAAAGACGGACAGCGTCGCCAACCGCCGCCTGGCCTTCGACCGGCTTCGCGACCGCGAGGTGGTATCCAAACTGTTCCGCGAGCTGGGACCGCGTTATGCGCAGCGTCCGGGCGGATATCTGCGCATCCTGAAGTGCGGCTTCCGTGACGGCGATTGCGCACCGATGGCCTGGGTAGAGCTGGTCGACAGGCCGCAGCCCGCGGCGGCGGCTGGCGCCAAGTCCGAATAGGGGACTCGCGCAGCAGGTTGTGACGGGCGGCCGGGCGGTGTCCCGGCCGTTTGCTTTAAGGGGCCGTGAATCATGATCGTACTGATGACGGATTTCGGCGCGGAGGGGCCGTATGCCGGTCAGCTCATGCGCGTGTTCCACGAGCAGGCCGCGGGCGAGCCGGTCGTCACCCTGTTCGCCGACGCCCCGGTGTGGAACCCGATGGCCAGCGCCTATCTGCTCCCGCCGTATGCGAAGGGCTTTCCGGCTGGGACCGTCTTCACCTGCGTCGTCGATCCGGGCGTCGGAGCACACATCCACGCCCCGGTGGCCGTGCGCTGCGATGCGAGGTGGTTCGTAGGCCCCGATAACGGCCTCTTCGAGCTGGTGCGACGCCGGGCGCGCGACGTGCGGAATTTCCGCATCGCGTGGCGACCGCCCGAACTGTCGGCAAGCTTCCACGGACGCGACCTCTACGCGCCCACGGCGGCGCGCCTGGTGCGGGGAAATCAGGAGGGCCTGGAGCCGGCCGACGCGCTGAGATTCGAGGACTGGCCCGATGACCTTGCCGAGGTCATCTACATCGACCACTACGGCAACGCCATGACGGGACTGCGGGCCAGCCACCTGGATCGTCGCGCCGATCTGCTGGTCGGTACGCTCAGACTGCGCCCGGCGCATGCATTCGCGGCCGTCGCGCGCGGCGAGGCCTTCTGGTACGGGAATTCCAACGGGCTGGTCGAGATCGCGGTGAACCAGGGCCGGGCGGCGGACCTCCTCCGGATCGCCATCGGTGACGCCGTCCGGCCCGTGCCGCCGGCCTGAAGGCAGATCGGTCGTCGCCGTTGCGAGCCCGCAACGCGGGCCGCCGGGGACCGCGACGCCGGACCCGGGGAGATGGCGGCAGCGGGTCACCGGCCGATTCAGGGAGGAACCAGCAGGTGCCGCAGTGTACGACCATTCTCGTACTGCAGATCGCTCAGCTTCCAGGCACTGCCCACCTTTTGCAGCAGGGCCAATATCCGCCGGGTTCCGCCACCCTCGAGTGTGCAGCCGACGTTCACCGATGCCGTGTCACCCACGATCTCCTCGCCGTCCGCCTTGCAGGCGAGCGCGTACTCCTGCGTGTCGGTGAACGGATCGCCGTTGACGTACGGCGGCTCGTCCTCAGGCTGCGGCCTGTCCAACTCCGCCACCAGCAAGGCCTGCAGGTCGGGCGTCAGCCAGCATTGCTTGCGCGCAAGCGATTCATGCGTGAACGTCATGTCGCCCGCGAAGTGAGCCGCGTACAGGCTCGAGACCACCGCTGCGGGCGTCTGCGCCGCGGTGCCGTCGGCGTGCGCGATCCCGCCGGCAGCAAACGGCGGCAGCAGTGCGACGGCCAGTGCGACCCGACCGGCAAGCGGCGGCGCGCCGCGGTATCCGGTGGCTTTCATGGTAGCTTCGGACTCCGTTTCGCGAACTGACGTCGGCAAGCTCGAGATGCGAACAGATCGAAGTTTAGCGCAGGCAGACTGGGACCGCTGTCCGCAACTGTGCCGCGGCCACGCGTTCGACCCCATCCACCCCAACACCCATTACGAGCGGTCACATGAAGACAACAGCCCCGGGTTCGGCGATCGCCGTGACGCTTGCACCTGCGCCCGTGGCGCATGCGGCGGAGAATCCATTTGCGGCACAAGACCTGAAGGGTGGCTACATGGTCGCCGGGGCAGCGGCCGACCCGTTGTCCGGGACTCGCCACCGGGGCCCGGCCTGGCGCGGGGCCTCGCTACCGTACCGCCGGCGGGGTAGCGGCGCTACGATGGCCCGATCGCGCAGTCTGTGTCGGCCGTCTCTCTTCGCGGCCTGCCGGGCCGTGCTACGGTGTCGGCACGTCCTCTCCCGACCGGCCAGGAGCTCATCATGATTCGAATACCGTCCACCCTGATGGGTACGCTGCTCGCCGCCGCGCTCACGCCTCCCATCGTCCTGGCACAGGAGTCGCCGCCGATGACCGGGGAGCAGACGAAGGCCATGCAGGAGTTCGCACAGAAGATGCAGGAGTGCATGGCCAGGATGGACATGCCGGCCCTCGAGGCACGTGGCCGTGCGGTGGAATCGGAGATCGCGGCCCTGTGCTCGGCCGGCAAGCGTGAGGCGGCACAGGAGCGCGCCAACGCCTACGCCCTGGAGATGGCGAAGTCGGACGCGATGAAGGGTGTGCGCGAGTGCGGAGAACTCTCGGCCCCCATGCTGCAGTCCCTGCCCGCAGCAGACGGATCCGGGGGTGCCGGGGATGTGCCCGGGAACATCATGGAAATGAACGTCTGCGACTCAATCGGAGGCGACGGCGTAGCGTCACCCTAGGCGGTGTCGGGGCAGCACGCCGGCCGCAGCGATATTGACCGGCGAGGCGGAGCGCGATCGCAGCCGCGTCGTTCGCCCTTAGGGTGCAAGCTTGTCCTTGAGGAGCGCGTTCACCTGTTCCGGACTCGCCTTGCCCTGCGTCTTCTTCATCACCTGCCCGACGAAGAATCCGAAGAGCTTGTCCTTGCCGGAGCGGTATTGCCCGAGTTGTTGCGGATTCTCCGCCATGACCTCGGCGATGGCCTTTTCGATGGCGCCGGTGTCGGTCACCTGCTTCAGCCCATGCCTGGCGATCACCGCGTCGGGATCGCCCTCGCCATTCCACATCAGCTCGAAGACCTTCTTGGCGATGGTGCCGGAGATGGTCTTGTCGACGATGCGGTTCACCAGGGAGCCGAGCATGGCCGGGGTGACCGGACTGTCGGCGATCTCGCGGCCCTCCTTGTTCAGGAAGGCCGCCAGGTCTCCCATGACCCAGTTGGCGGCGAACTTGCTTTCCCCGTTCGCCGCCGCCACCGTGCTCTCGTAGTAGTCCGCGAGCTCGCGACTGGCGGTCAGGACGCCGGCGTCGTAGGCGGAAAGCGCGTAATGCGCCATGAACCGCTCGCGCTTGGCCTCCGGCAGCTCCGGCAGCGAGTCGCGTACCGCGGCGACGAAGGCATCATCGACCACGACGGGCAGCAGGTCGGGATCCGGGAAGTAGCGATAGTCGTTCGCCTCCTCCTTGCTGCGCATGGTGCGGGTCTCGTTCCTGTCGGGATCGTAAAGGCGGGTCTCCTGGTCGATCTTCCCGCCGCCCTCGATCACTTCGATCTGCCGCTCGATCTCGTGGTTGATGGCGCGTTCGACGAAACGGAATGAGTTGATGTTCTTGATCTCGCAGCGCGTGCCGAACTTCGGGTCGCCCCCGCGGCGGACGGAGACGTTGGCGTCGCACCGGAACGAACCCTCCTGCATGTTGCCGTCGCAGATGCCCAGATAGCGCACCAGCGCGTGTATCGTCTTCATGTAGGCTACGGCCTCTTTCGCCGAGCGCATGTCCGGCTCCGAGACGATCTCGAGCAGCGGCGTGCCGGCACGGTTGAGATCGATGCCGCTCATCCCGTGAAAATCCTCGTGCAGCGACTTGCCGGCGTCCTCCTCCAGGTGGGCGCGGGTGACGCCGATCTCCCTGACGGCGCCGTCGTCCATGAGTATCCGAACGCTGCCCTTGCCGACGATCGGGGTCTCGTACTGGCTGATCTGGTAGCCCTTGGGCAGATCAGGATAGAAATAATTCTTGCGCGCGAAAATTGACCGCGGTGCGACCGGCGCCCCGATGGCCAGCCCGAAGGCGATGGCCATGCGCACGGCCTCCCTGTTCAGCACCGGCAGGACCCCGGGCATGCCGAGGTCGATGATGCACGCCTGCGTATTCGGCTCCGAACCGAAGGCCGTGGAGGCGCCCGAGAAGATCTTGCTCTTCGTCTGCAGTTGCGCGTGGATCTCCAGACCGATGACGGGTTCCCAGCTCATGACGATGCCCTCAGGCGAATTGGGCCGGCAGGCGCGCGTGCCAGTCGGTCGCCTGCTGGTACTGGTGGGCGACATTCAGCATGCGCGCCTCGTCGAAATGCCGGCCTATGATCTGCAGGCCGATCGGCAGGCCATCGGCGAATCCGCATGGAATCGACATGCCCGGCAGTCCGGCGAGATTGACGGCGATGGTGTAGATGTCCGACAGGTACATGGTGACCGGGTCGTCGGTCTTCTCGCCGATCCGGAATGCCGTGGTCGGCGAGGTCGGGCCGAGGATCACGTCGCATCGGGTGAATGCGGCGTCGAAGTCGTTGCGTATCAACCGGCGAACCTTCAGGGCCTGCAGGTAGTAGGCGTCGTAGTAGCCGGCCGACAGGGCGTAGGTGCCTATCATGATGCGGCGCTTCACCTCCGCGCCGAAGCCCTCGCCGCGCGAGCGGCAGAACAGATCCATCAAGTCCTTCGGGTCCTTGCAGCGGTAGCCGAAGCGCACGCCGTCGAAGCGACTGAGATTGGAGGAGCATTCCGCCGGGGCGACCACGTAGTAAGCGGGGATCGACAGCTCGCTGTTGGGAAGGCTCACCTCCACCAGCGAGGCTCCCAGCCTGACGAGCTCCGCGGCCGCTGCATGCACGGCATCGCCGACCTTCGGGTCCAGACCGTCGCTGCCGAAGAACTCCTTCGGCATGCCGACCCTCAGGCCCCGCAGGGGATCGCCGAGCACACGCGTGTAGTCCTCCTTGTCGCGCTCGACGGACGTGGAGTCGCGGGGGTCGCTGCCGGCCATCACATTCAGCACCAGGGCGGCATCCTCGGCGGTGACCGCCATCGGCCCGCCCTGATCCAGACTGGAGGCGAATGCAATCATCCCGAAGCGCGACACCGCGCCGTAGGTCGGCTTGATCCCCGTGATGCCACAGAGCGCCGCGGGCTGGCGTATCGAACCGCCCGTATCGGTCCCCGTGGCGAACGGTGCGATCCGGGCGGCGACTGCCGCGGCGCTGCCGCCGGAGGAGCCGCCTGGCACGCGCTGCAGGTCCCAGGGATTGCGCACCGGGCCGAAGCAGCTGGTCTCGTTGGACGAACCCATCGCGAACTCGTCCATGTTGGTCTTGCCGAGCATGACCATGCCCGCGTCCTGGAAACGCCGCGTCACCGTCGCATCATAGGGCGCGATGAAGTTCTCTAGCATGCGCGAGCCGCACGAGGTGCGCACACCCTTCGTGCAGAAGATGTCCTTGTGCGCGTACGGCACGCCCGTGAGCGCCGTGACCGCCTCGCCGCCGGCGATGCGCGCATCAGCGGCCTTCGCCGCCGCCAGCGCCGACTCGGGCGTGACCGTGATGAAGCTGTTCAAATGCCCGTCGAGGGAGGCGATGCGATCGAGGAACGAGCGGGTGACCTCGAGGCTGGAGAATTCGCGCTTGCGCAGACCGGCGGCGACATGCGCCGCCGTCATCGTGTGAAACTTGCTCATGAGTCGCCTGTCGCCGGTTCGAAGCCGATGAGGTGATCTGAAATGACGGGAACGCCTACTCGATCACCTTGGGCACGAGGTAGAGGCCAGCCTCGACCGCCGGCGCGATGGATTGCATCACCTCGCGTTCGTTGATCTCCGTCACGACGTCATCGCGCATGCGTGTCGGGGTGTCGAAGGGGTGAGCCATGGGCTCCACACCGGCGGTCCGGGCGCTGTTCATCTGCTCCACGAAGGCCAGGATGTTGGAAAGCTGCGCGGCGAAGCCGGGGATCTGCTCCTCGGTGATCTGCAGTCGTGCGAGATGCGCGATCTTCTCCACGTCCTGTCTGCTGAGTGACATGGTGGTCGATTCCTTGGCGTTGTTCTTGAAAGTGGGTGAATGTGCGCCGGCGCGCCCGCCCTCCCGGGGTGCCGTCGGTGACCGGCCGGCGGGCCAGCGCCGGGCTCGTCGCACCTCCCGGTAAACCGGCGCCAAGACCGCTGAATTGCGGGGAAAAAATAACACAAATATGGCTTGCCGGATACGGTGACGGCTGCTAAAGTTCGCCTCGAAAACGCCACTGATCTCGCGCAAATTTAGCGGGTTAGCGCCGAAATTTACACTGCCGGCCAATTTCGCAGACGCCGACGTGTCCGATGGCGGGCAGGTCCGAACCACACTCTAGAACGACAGCCGGGTAGGCCACCGGCCACTCACGCCCAAGGACCATGTTCAAAAAGCTCAGAGGACTGTTTTCCAACGATCTCTCGATAGACCTCGGAACAGCCAATACGCTTATTTACGTGCGCGGCAAGGGCATCGTCCTGAACGAGCCCTCCGTGGTCGCCGTGCGCAAGGGCGGTAGCGCCCCCGGGCATCGAAGCATCGCCGCGGTGGGTGTCGAGGCCAAGCGTATGCTGGGGCGCACCCCGGAGCACATCGATGCCATCCGGCCGATGAAGGACGGTGTGATCGCCGACTTCGACGTCACCGAGAAGATGCTCCAGCATTTCATTCACAAGGTGCACGGGGAGCGGCTGTTCAAGCCCAGTCCCCGTATCCTGGTATGCGTGCCCTGCGGTTCGACGCAGGTCGAGCGCCGCGCGATCAAGGACGCCGCGCTGGGCGCCGGCGCCCGGCAGGTCTATCTTCTGGAGGAGCCGATGGCCGCCGCCATCGGCGCGGGCATGCCGGTGTCGGATCCGCGCGGCTCCATGGTGCTGGACATCGGCGGCGGCACCAGCGAGGTCGCTGTTATCTCATTGAATGGAATAGTGTATTCCGATTCCGTGCGCACGGGGGGCGACAAGTTCGACGAGGCCGTCGTCAACTACGTCCGCCGCAATTACGGCAGTCTCATCGGCGATGCGACCGCCGAGCGCATCAAGCACGAGATCGGCTGCGCCTACCCCGGCAACGAGGTTCGGGAGATCGAGATCAAGGGCCGCAACCTGGCCGAGGGTCTGCCCCGAAGCTTCACCTTGAACAGCAACGAGATCCTGGAGGCCCTGCAGGACCCGCTGTCGGCCATCGTTCGGGCCGTCAAGGCCGCCTTGGAGAAGACTCCCCCGGAGCTTGGTGCGGACGTGGCCGAGCGCGGAATGGTGCTGACGGGCGGCGGGGCGCTGTTGCGAGACATCGACCGGCTGCTCATGGAGGAGACCGGGCTGCCGGTCATTGTCGCCGAGGACCCGCTCACCTGCGTTGCACGCGGCGGCGGGCGGGTCCTGGAGATGGTCGAGGAACATGGCGCCGGGGTGCTGGTGCTGGAGTAAATCGTGGGCCGGCCGCATAATAAGCCTCTTGGGGACAGCATAAGAAGCATACGGGGAAACAGTCATTAAACCGCTCTTCCTCAAACGCTCATCGACTTTTTCCCGCTACATTGCGCTGGCGCTGGTGGCGGCGACGCTGTTGATCGCCGATCAGCGCTACCGCGCGACCGAAGCGCTGCGCTCGGCCATCTCCGTTCTCGCCTACCCGATCCAGTACGTCGTGAGCCTGCCGGTGAACGGCGGCCGCATGCTCATGGAGAGCGTGACCACGCGCAAGGAGATGATGGCCGACAACGAGCGCCTGCGCGCGCAGAATCTCCTGCTCAAGACGCGGCTGCAGAAGTTCGCCGCGCTGGAAACCGAGAACATGCGATTGCGCGAGCTGCTCGAATCCTCGATCGAGGTCGGGGAACGCGCGCTGGTCGCGGACCTGCTGGGCGTGGAGACCGAGCCGTCGTCGAGGCAGGTCGTTCTCAACAAGGGCACGCGGCACGGGGTCTATCTGGGCCAGCCGGTGGTCGACTCCGATGGAGTGACCGGCCAGATCACGCACGTCGGTCCGTTCACCTCCACCGCCATGCTGATCACCAATCCGAAGCACGCGCTGCCGGTGCAGGTGAACCGCAATGGCATACGCGCGATCGCGACCGGTGGTGACGGGGACGCCCTCTCACTCAGTTTCGTGCCTACCAATGCGGACGTTCGCGTGGGCGATCTCATCATCTCCTCGGGTCTGGGCGGCCGGTTCCCCGCCGGTTACCCGGTGGGCGAGGTGAAACAGGTCGTGCGCACCCCGGGCGTTCCGTTCGCGAAGGTCACCGTCATGCCCAGTGCCAGGCTGGCCCGGACCCAACAGGTCCTGCTGCTGTGGCCGGAGGAGAGGCCCAGGTCGGTGGCCGGTCTGAACCGGCCTGCAATCAACGCCGAATAGGCGTCGGTTCCCGCATGCCCAGCACATCCCGCGGGTGGGTGATCGCCGCGACCTTCCTGATTGCGCTCATGCTGACGGCACTGCCTCTGCCTCCATGGGCGGCGTCGTGGCGGCCTGCATGGGTGGCCATGGTGCTCATCTACTGGAACCTCGCGATGCCGGAGCGCGTCGGCCTCGCCGTCGCGTTCGCAATCGGGCTGCTGCTCGACGTCATGTTGAGCGCACCGATGGGACAGAATGCGCTGGCGTTGACCACGGTGAGTTTCGTGACCGTCGCCAATCACCAGCGGTTCCGCCTCTACCCCGTCGGCCAGCAGGCGATCATCGTCGGCCTGTTGATCCTGCTGCATCAACTGCTCACCTTCCTGGTGCGCCAGTTTCTGACGCTGCAGAAGCCGGATCCGGTGAGCCACTGGTTCCCCGTCATCACCAGCACAATGTTGTGGCCCTGGCTGTTCATACTGCTTCGCGATCTGCGCCGGCGCGCGCAGCTCAATTAGACAACGCCCATGCTGCAGTCCCTGAGTTTTCGCGACCGTCAATCGGAGGTCCGCATCGCGCGCAGCCGCGTGTTCGTGGCGGTGGCGCTGATGATTCTGCTGCTGGTCGCGCTGCTGGCGCGGCTGGCGTATCTGCAGGTCGTGCGGCACAGTCATTACACCACGCTGTCCCAGGACAACCGCGTGAAGATCGTTCCGGTGGCGCCGACCCGGGGCCTCATCTTCAGTCGCGACGGGGTCCTGCTCGCCGACAACCGCCCATCATTCCGCCTTCAGGTCGTGCCGGAGCGCGTCGAGGACATGCGGGAGGCGCTGGCGAAGGTGGCCACGCTGATCGACCTGACCTCTTCGGACATCGAGCGCTTCCAGCAACTGCGCAAGCGCAAACGCAGCTTCGACACCGTGCCGCTGCGGTTCAACCTGACCGAGGAGGAGGTGGCGCGATTTTCCGTGGATCGGCATCGGTTCCCGGGTTTCGAGGTCACCGCGTCGCTCACGCGGCACTATCCCGTCGGGGCGCCGCTGGTTCACGTCGTCGGATACGTAGGACGCATCGATGAGGACGATCTGAAGGGACTGGATCCGGACAACTACACCGCGACCACGCATATCGGCAAGATCGGCGTGGAGCAGTATTACGAGGCGATGCTGCACGGACGCGTCGGCCTGGATCAGGTCGAGGTCAACTCGCAGGGACGCACACTGCGCGTGCTGGACAGCAAACCGCCGGGCGCCGGCGCGACGATACGCCTTACGATCGACACGCGTCTGCAGGCGGCCGCCATGCGCGCGCTGGGGGATCGCCGCGGGGCGGTCGTGGCGATCGTTCCGAATACCGGCGAGATCCTCGCCCTGGTCAGCACGCCGGCCTTCGACCCGAACCCATTCGTCAACGGGATCAGCGCGGCGCTCTACGGCGACCTGCGCGATTCGCCCGACCGGCCGCTGTTCAATCGCGCGCTGCAGGCCGCGTATCCGCCGGGTTCCACTCTGAAGCCGCTCATGGCCCTGGCAGGTCTGCACTACGGCCTGCGCTCGCCGGCCGACGGCACCTGGTGTCCCGGCTGGTTCGCCCTGGACGACGATCCTCACCGCTACCGCTGCTGGAACAAGTGGGGACACGGGCGAATGACCATGCACGAGGCCATCGCACAATCCTGCGACGTGTACTTCTATCAGCTCGCCCTGGATCTCGGGATCGACCGCATGCACGACTTTCTCGACCTGTTCGGGCTGGGCCGGCGCACCAGGGTCGATCTGCCGGGCGAGGCCTCGGGGCTGAATCCATCGCGCGCGTGGAAGCGCAAGGCCCGGGATCTGCCGTGGTTCCCCGGTGAGACACTGATCGCCGGTATCGGCCAGGGATTCCAAACCGCGACCCCGCTGCAGCTCGCGCAGGCCACGGCCGTGATCGCGGGCCGCGGCACCGTGATACAGCCGCACGTGGTCTCCCGCATCGAGACCGCCGACGGCAAGGCGATAACGACGGCGATCAAGCCACGGAGGGTGCTCGCCGATCTCGACCCGAAGGCATGGGACGACGTGATCGACGCCATGCACGCAGTGGTACAGGGCCCCACGGGCACCGCACGACGTTCGGCCGCGGGTGCTCCGTACGAGTACGCGGGAAAGACGGGCACCTCGCAGCTGTTCGCCATCCGTCAGAACGAGGAGATCGAGAACGAGGATATCGAGGAGCGGCTGCGCGATCATGCGCTGTTCATCGCCTTCGCGCCCTTCGATCGTCCGGAGATCGCGCTCGCCGTGATCGTGGAGAACGGCGCCAGCGGCAGCGGGTCCGCGGCGCCGGTGGCGCGAAAGGTTCTCGACGAGTACTTCCTGCGCATGGAGCATTCCAGGAGAGCGGCGCAGAATGGATGAGCCGCGTTCGGTCTGGCAGCGGGTGCACGTGGATCCATGGCTGCTGCTTGGATTGCTGGTGCTGTGCGCCATCGGCCTGGCCGTGCTGTACAGCGCCAGCGGCGAGGATCGCGCCATGGTCATCCGTCAGGGCACGCGCATGCTGATGGGGCTGGCCGTCATGGTGATCTTCGCGCAGTTTCCGCCGGCCTTTTTCTCGAGGTTATCGCCGCTGCTGTACGTCGCCGGCGTCATCCTGCTCATCATCCTCAATTATCACGGCACCGGGCGCGGCGCCCACCGCTGGCTGGATCTCGGATTCATGCGCTTCCAGCCCTCCGAGATCATGAAGATCGCGGTGCCGCTCGTATGCGCGCGGTTAATCGCCGCGGGATCACTGCCGCCGACGCTGCCGAGGCTGCTGCTGGCGGCGGTCCTGATACTCCTCCCCGCCATCCTGATCGCCGAGCAGCCAGACCTCGGGACGGGCGCGCTCATCGGTGTCGCCGGTGCGGTGGTGCTCTTTCTGGCCGGTCTGCGGTGGCGATATATCGCCGGCATCGCGGTGGTCGGCCTGGCCTCGCTGATCCCGCTGTGGACGATGATGCACGATTACCAGCGCCAGCGCCTGCTGACGCTGCTCGATCCCGAGGTCGATCCCCTCGGCACGGGTTACCACATCATCCAGTCGGTCATCGCAGTCGGCTCGGGCGGACTGTTCGGCAAGGGCTGGCTGCACGGCACGCAGTCGCGCCTGGAATTCCTGCCGGAAAGGCATACCGACTTCATATTCGCGGTGCTGTGCGAGGAGTTCGGATTCATCGGGGCCGCGACCCTCATCGCCGTCTATTGCGCCGTGATCTGGCGCGGACTGGCGATCGCGCTCGCCGCGCAGGACAGCTTCGGGCGCCTGCTCGCGGGCAGCATCGCCCTGACGTTGTTCGTCTACGTTTTCGTGAACGTCGGCATGGTCATCGGGCAGCTGCCGGTGGTCGGCGTGCCATTGCCGTTCGTCTCCTACGGCGGCACGGCTGCCGTGACTCTCATGGCGGGATTCGGTATCCTGATGTCGATCCATACTCACAGGCGACGTCTTTCGCTGTCCCTATAAAGCGCGTGCGGCTCATATCGAATTTCACGGCGGCGCTACTGCTGATGTTTCAGGGCGTCGCGTGCGCCGGAAACGACAATGCGTTCGACTCCGGGAGGCTGGGGGCCTTCATCCTCGACATGGAGCAAAAGCACGGCTTCTCGCGCACCGAATTGCAGCGACTGTTTGACGAGGCGGCGCTGCAGCCGGGCATCCTGCAGGCCATCGCCAGGCCGGCGGAAAGCAGGCCGTGGTACCAGTACCGCAACATCTTCCTCAGCCGCGACCGCATAGACGGCGGGCTCGCGTTCTGGCAGGCCAACGCACCGAAGCTCGAGGAGGCGCTGCACCGTTTCGGCGTCGAGCCTGAGATCATCGTCGCCATCATCGGCGTGGAGACCTCCTACGGGCGCAACACCGGCAAGTACCGCGTGATTGACGCGCTCGCGACGCTGGGCTTCAACTATCCCAAGCGTGCCAACTTCTTCCGGAGCGAGTTGGAGAGCTACCTGCTGCTGGCGCGCTCGCAGCATTTCGACCCCCTGGTCCTCACCGGGTCGTACGCGGGCGCCATGGGGTTGCCGCAGTTCATGCCGAGCAGCTATCGCAGCTACGCCGTGGATTTCGACGATGACACGACCATCGATATCTGGAACAACCCCGCCGACGCGATCGGCAGCGTCGGCAACTATCTGCGCGAGCACGGCTGGATGGCCGGTGCGCCGATCACGGTATCCGCGCGTGTATCCGGCAGCGGTTACCAGTCGCTGCTGGCGGCGGGCGTGAAGCCGAGGATCCCGCTCTCGGAGGTGCGCGACCTCGGTGTGGAGGCGGCCGCGCCGGTCGAAGGCGATCCGAAGGCGGCGCTGGTGGAACTGCAGGCGGAATACGCGATGGAGTACTGGCTCGGCTTCAACAACTTCTACGTCATCACCCGGTACAACACCAGCCCGCTGTATGCCATGGCGGTCTATCAGTTGGCCCAGGCCCTGCGTGACGCGCACGCGGCCGTGGCGAGTGCGTCGCAGTGACCCTACTGCCGCGACGATTGCCTGGCGCATGGCTCCTGCTCGCGACGTTCTCCATCGTGATCGCCGGGTGCGCGGGACCCGCTACCCGTGATCGCGCGCAGCCGCCGGCGGCGCCGCGCGAGATCGACGCCCAGCGAGTGCCGGACGCGGTTCCGCATCCCGAACTCCTCTCGAAGTACGGCAACCCGGATTCCTACGAGGTCATGGGACAGCGCTACTTCCCGATGCGTACTGCCTACGGATTCGTGGAGCGCGGCATCGCCTCGTGGTACGGCCCGGACTTTCACGGCAAACGGACCTCGAGCGGCGAGCGCTATGACATGTACCAGATGACAGCAGCGCACAAGACGCTGCCGATCCCCTGCTATGTCGAGGTCGTGAATCTGCAGACCGGCCGCCGTGCGGTGCTGAAGGTGAACGACCGCGGACCGTTCAAGGACAACCGGGTCATCGATCTGTCCTATGTCGCGGCACGCAAGCTCGGCATCTGGCAGAAGGGCACCGGCCTGGTCGAGATCCGGCTCATCGATGCGGCGCACCCTATTGTTCCGAACGTCGCGGGCGCACCGCGCGCGCCGGCGCCCGCGGTGGTCGCATCCGCGGAACGGCCGGAGGCGGCGCGCGCGCCGGAACCGGTGATCGCGGCCGCACCTTCGGCGCATCCGGATGTCGCGGGCGCGAAGGCCGGCGACCTGCAGGCGACTCCGCCGTTTTTCCTGCAGGTGGGCGCGTTCGTCGAGTTCGACAATGCCGAGCGCCTGCGCACGCGCCTGCTGGCGAGCCTGCGCGACGTGCACGTGAGCCCCGCGGACAGCAACGGCCAGGCCGTCTATCGTGTTCGGGTCGGCCCGTTCACCGACGTCCTGACCTCCGACCAGGTCGTTCAGAAACTGCAGCAACTGGGCATCGATCAGCATCGGGTGGTCACCGACTGAATGCGGCGCTACGGGGCGCTATCAGGGCCCCGGGCCAGAATCCGCGCGTCGGGCGGCAGTCAGGCGCGGGATCCGGATCGGTCGGTCCCGGGCCGGCCCGCGGGCATTACCCGGCCGCGCGAGGCTGATAGAATGCCCCTTTGTCGAAAGGCCCCCGAATGCGATGAACCTGTCAGTCCCCGCAACGCTTCTTCTTGCACTGTTTCTTGCACTGACGCCTCCCGCTAGCGCCGTGGAAAATACCAGCACAGCGGCAAATCCGGCGGCACCGCCCGCCGCGGCGCCGCCCCTGCCGCCGGGCGCACCGCCGGTCGCCCTCCCGCCTGCGGCTCCGGTGACGATCGTTCCGGCGCCGCCGGCGCTCGCCGCGAAGGCCTGGATACTCGTCGACTTCGACAGCGGCGCCGTGCTTGCGGAAGGCAACGCCGATGCGCGCGTCGAGCCGGCCAGCATCACCAAGATCATGACGATCTACTCGGTCTCCCAGTTGCTCAAGGCGGGCCGCATCAAGCTGACGGACTCGGTGCCGATCAGCGCCAAGGCCCGCGGCATGACCGGTTCGCGCATGTTCGTCGAGCAGGGCGCCAACGTGACGCTCGAGGAGCTGATGAAGGGAGACATCATTCAATCGGGCAACGACGCCAGCGTCGCACTTGCGGAGTACGCCGCCGGCAGTGAGGAGGTCTTCGCGTCACTGATGAACCAGAACGCCGCCAGACTCGGCATGACCGCCACGCATTTCGTCAACAGCACCGGGCTGCCGGACCCTGGCCATTACACCACCGCACGCGACCTCGCCCGCCTGGCCGCGGCACTGATCCGCGATCATCCGGATGTATACCGCTGGTTTTCGATCAGGGAATTCACGCATCACGGAATCACGCAACCGAACCGCAACAAGCTGTTGTGGCGGGATTCGACGGTCGACGGCATCAAGACCGGTTACCACGAGGCCGCCGGTTACTGTCTTGCGGCCTCCGCCCTGCGCGACAACATGCGGTTGATCGCGATCGTGCTCGGTACGGACAGCGAGAACTCCCGCGCGGACGCCGCCGCGGCCCTGCTCAATTACGGATTCCAGTTCTACGAGACGAGGCGGATATTCGCCGCCGGCCAGGCCATCAAGAGCGCGCGCGTGTGGAAGGGCGACGTCGAAGAGGTCCCGCTGGGCCTGCAGCAGGACCTCTATGTCACCGTCCCCCGCGGACAGATCCCGCAACTGCAGAGCGCCATGCAGTTCAGTGCGAAGTTGATCGCACCGGTCGCCGGCGGGCAGGACGTCGGACGGCTGAGCGTGACCCTGGACGGCAAGGTCGTCGCGCAGCGCCCGGTCGTGGCTCTCAAGGCCGTGAGCGCGGCAGGCCTGTGGGGTCGCACCGTGGACGGCGTCAAGCTCATGTTCGAGGACTGACAGGAGCGCCACCGCGCTCTCCGGCGGCCGCAACATGACCATCGCCTATCTCAACGGGGTGTTCCTGCCGATCGAGCAGGCGCAGGTTTCCGTGCTCGACCGCGGCTTCCTCTTCGGCGACGGCGTTTACGAAGTCGTGCCTGTCTTCGAGGGCAGGACCTTCCGCATGGCGGAGCATCTGCGCCGCCTCGACAATTCCCTGCGCGCCGTCCGCATCGAGAATCCGCACTCGCATTCGAGCTGGGAGTCGATTGTCGAGGAACT
>JAJVHZ010000056.1:29008-59154 GCA_022072255.1 Gammaproteobacteria bacterium
TGCCTGTCTTCGAGGGCAGGACCTTCCGCATGGCGGAGCATCTGCGCCGCCTCGACAATTCCCTGCGCGCCGTCCGCATCGAGAATCCGCACTCGCATTCGAGCTGGGAGTCGATTGTCGAGGAACTCATAGTGCGCAACGGCGGCGGCGCGCAGGTGGCGTACATGCAGGTGACCCGCGGCGTCGCGGCCAGGCGCGACCACGTTCCGGTTGCGCCTGTCGTCGCAACGGTGTTTGCCATGAGCTACCCGGTCGTGCGCGACAATCACAGGCCGGTGGCGGTGGTGACGGTCGACGACATCCGGTGGCAGTGGTGCGACGTCAAGGCGATCGCGCTGCTCGCGAACGTCCTGATGCGCATGAACGCTGCCGGGGAGGGCGCTTACGAGGCCCTGCTGGTGCGCGACGGCCTTGTCAACGAGGGCGCGGCGAGCAATGTGTTCGTCGTCAGGGACGGCGTCGTCGCCACGCCGCCGCATGGAAAGTGCCTGCTGCCCGGCGTCACCCGCGATCTGCTCGTGGAGCTCCTGCCTCGGCACGGGATAGAGTGTCGGGAGCGCCCGATACGACGCTCGGAGCTGGATGCGGCCGACGAGATCTGGGTGACCGGGTCGAGCCGCGAGATCGCACCGGTGACGAGCCTGAACAGGAGGGCGGTCGGCGGCGGCGAACCGGGGCCGGTATGGCGCCGGGCGGTAGGGATTTACGAGGCCTTTCGCGATGCCGCGATCAGGTCGGGCGCATGAGCCGCGCCATGCTCGCCCCCGCGGCAGAGAGCGGCTGACAGGTCGCCGGCGGAGATGGAAATCTTCAAGGAGTTCAAGATCGAGGCGGCACACCGTCTGCCGAACCTGCCGAGCAGCCACAAATGCTCCCGGCTGCACGGGCATTCGTTCCGGATCGCAGTGTATCTGGAGGGGCCGCTGGAGCAGACCCTGGGGTGGGTGCAGGACTTCGCCGATGTCAAGGCCGCGTTCCAGCCCATCTTCGAGGCGATCGATCACAACTATCTGAACGAGATCCCGGGGCTGGAGAATCCGACCAGCGAGAATCTCGCGCGCTGGGTCTGGACACGCCTGAAACCCGCATTGCCGGCATTGTGCCGCATCGAGGTTCGCGAGACCTGCACCGCCGGCTGCATCTACCGCGGTGACTGACGCGCGATCATCTTCCATCCCGGGGCTGCGCTGCCGGGCGCGGCGGCATCGTCCGGCCATTGCCGGGCAGATCGCCGTCGCCGGCCACGGCCCGCCGGGGAGGGTTGGACAAGCCTTCTCGCCTTGGCTAGAGTGGACGCGTTACAGGTGCCCTTGAAGCATCCGCTGACAAGGGTGAAACGGGAAGTCCGGTGCGCCCGGGCCGTCAGGCCCGATGCAAACCCGGCGCTGCCCCCGCAACGGTAAGCGAGTTCTGGCGCGTCTCACCGCCACTGTGCCCCCGCGGCACGGGAAGGCGACGCGTCCGGCGTGCTCGCGAGCCCGGAGACCGGCCTGTAATCAGTATCCGACCGTTGCGGAGGGCAGCGAGGCGCGGCGAATTCGCGGGCTCGTTGCCCTCTTGCCACGCAATCTCTCCCCTGACCGCGAGCGGCGGCCAACTCATTACGTCGCCGGCGCGGGGTGCGGCCGGTCCGGGGAGCACGCATGCACAAGTCCATATCCGCTGTCATCCTCGCCGGTCACCTGTGGGCGGCCGCGCCTGTGATCGCCGAGGACGCCGTGACGCTGGAACCGGTGATCGTCTCGGCCACCCGCACCGGGTCCGCCGTTACCAATACGGCCACTGGCATCACGGTCATCAGCCGCGAGCAGATCGACGCCCGCGGCGCGGCCGACGTCGCCGATGTACTGCGCGGCTATGGCGGGGTGCAGGTCTCGGATCTCTTCGGCGACGGCAGTCGCCCGACCATCAGCCTGCGCGGATTCGGCGGCAACGCGCAGAACAACACACTCATCATGGTGGACGGCCGCCGGCTCAACAACAGCGATCAGGGTGCGCCGGATCTGAGCACCATCCAGCTCCAGGATGTCGAGCGCATCGAGATCGTGCAGGGCAGCGCCGCGACGCTGTACGGCGACCAGGCCGTCGGCGGCGTCATCAACATCATTACCCGGACGCCGACCCGGTTGCGTGGATCGGTGCGGGCGGCAGCGGGCACCGATGAGTACCGCAGCGCCATCGTCGACATCGAGGACCGCCTGGCGAACGGACTGGGCATGCGGCTGAGCGCGGCCGCGCGGCACGCGGACAACTACCGATATCAGAACGATCTCGAGTACCACAGCCTCGGCGGCAAGATCGACTACCGCCGCGACTGGGGCGAGGCCTACTTCGAGTACCAGGACATGCGCGAGGACCTGGAGACGCCGGGCGGGCTGTTTCTCGATCAGATTGCCGTCAATCGACGCCAGGCCCTGAATCCCGGCGATTTCATCGATACCGACACGCAGGCCGCGCGCGCGGGCCTGGTGGTGCATCTTCCGCGGTCGTGGCGGTTCGAAACGGAGATCACGAACCGCTACAGCGACGGCGAGGGAATACAGAGCGTCGTCGGCACACCCAGCGACGTGCTGACGAAGCGGCACCATCGCGAGTTCACCCCGCGCGTCGTGCGCGAGTGGCAGGGCACGCACGGTACCGCCGTTTTCGCCGCGGGGGCCGACGTGTTCTGGACGGACTATCGGCTGGTCTCCGACATCGGCGTGACCGACGACGTGCAGACCTCCTACGCCGGTTACGTTCGGCTGGTGTGGCCGATCGCCTCGCGCCTGACCGTCACGACCGGCCACCGGCAGGCGCGCGTCAACAACGATCTGTTCGTCAGCAACGTGTTTCAGGGCGTGCTGTTGCCCGAAGGCAGCGAGGTGGACGACGACGCGGGCGCGAGCGAGCTCGGCCTTTCCTTCGACCTGGCGCCGAAGTGGCGGCTGTACGGCCGCGTCGAACGCAATTACCGTTTCGTCAACGCCGATGAGTACGGCAGCGCCGCGGGCGCGTTCCCGGTGCCGACAACGCCCGTCACGCAGACCGGGCGGTCGGCGGAGATCGGCAGCGCCTGGCAGGGCAGCCGCCTCGCCGCGCAGGTGGGCGTCTATCAGCTCGATCTGGAGAACGAGATCGAGTTCGATCCGATCCGGTTCATCAACACCAATATCGGCGAGACGCGCCGGCGCGGAGCGTTCATCGACGGCGCCTGGTCGCCGTTCGAGGCGCTGACGTTCAGCGCGCATTACGGATATGTCGACGCGAGGATAGTCAGCGGGCCGCTGGCGGACCGGAGCGTGCCTTTCGTGGCGGAGCACACCTTTCTCGTCGGCGCGGATCTCGGCTTCGCGCCGGCCGTGACCCTGCACCTTGAGGCGGTGGGGACGAGCGAACGCAGCGCGGTCGGCGACTTTGACGAGGCTTTCCCGGGGGCGCCGGGCTATGTAATCGCCAACGCCAATCTGCGCTGGCGATGGCGTTTCCTTGAGGCCGATCTGCGCGTGGGCAATCTTCTGGACAAGGAGTACGTCGACAACGCCCAGCTCGGTGTCAGGCCGCCACTGTTCGCGACCGAGACCGTGCGGTTCCCGAGCCCGGAGAGAACCCTGATGCTGACCGTGGGTCTGCACTACGAATAGCGCTGCCTGCGTCCTCCGTGGTGCTGCCAGCCGCAGCCCTCAGGTGCGGATGCCCACGCCGCGGTTCAGCAGGGCGAGACAGACGCCGAACAGGGCGGCGCTGCAGACGGCGAGCACGAACAGCGCCGTGGCGACGTCGATGTCGGAGACGCCGAGTATGCCGTAGCGGAAGCCGTTGACCATGTAGAGTATAGGGTTGGCGAGCGACACCCTCTGCCAGAACCTGGGCAGCAGTTCTATCGAGTAGAACACGCCGCCCAGGTAGGTGAGCGGAGTCAGGACGAATGTCGGGATGATCGTGACGTCGTCGAAACTCCGCGCGAAGATGCCGTTGACGAGCCCGCCCAGCGAAAACAGGATGGAGGTCAGCAGCACGACCGCGGCGGTGATCCAGAAGGAATGCATGTGCAGGTCGGTGAAAAACAGCGCCACCAGCGTCACCACGATCCCGACGATCACGCCGCGGGCGACCCCGCCGCAGACGTAGCCGCTCACGATCACCCAGTTCGGGATCGGCGCCACCAGCATCTCCTCGATGTGCTTCTGGAACTTCGCGCCGAAGAACGAGGAGACGACATTGGCGTAGGCGTTGGTGATGACCGACATCATGATGAGACCGGGCGCGATGTACTGGATGTAGAGGAAGCCGCCCATCTCGCCGATCCGCGGGCCGATGAGATGGCCGAAGATCACGAAATACAGCGTCATCGTTATGGCGGGCGGCAGGATGGTCTGCAGCCAGATGCGCATGAACCGCGTCACCTCCTTGAGGAGGATCGTGACGAACGCGATCAGGTAGCGGTAGCGCCTCATGGCCTCGTCGCCCCCGGGGCGACCCTGGTGGCCGCCGCCGACGGCCCGTTCTCCGCGAGCAGGCGCACGAACAACTCCTCCAGCCTGTTGGCCTTGTTGCGCATGCTCGCGACCTCGATGCCAAGCGCGGACAGTCGCGCGAAAAGCTCGTTGACGCTGCGATCCTTGCTGATGTCCACCGACAGCGTGGTCTCGTCGATACGGTGCAGGGCGAAGCGATCGATCTCCGGTACGGCGGCGAGCGGCTGGCGCAGATCGAGGATGAAGGTTTCCACGTTCAGCTGGGCGAGCAGCCGCTTCATCGTCGTGTTCTCGATGATCACTCCCTTGTCGATGATCGCGATGTTGCGGCAGAGGCTCTCGGCCTCCTCGAGGTAGTGCGTCGTCAGGATGATGGTCGTGCCGGCGGCGTTCATCTCGCGCAGGAAGTCCCACAGCGAGCGCCGCAGCTCGATGTCGACTCCCGCGGTCGGTTCGTCCAGTATGAGCAGCCTGGGTTCATGCAGCATGGCGCGCGCGATCATCAGCCGCCGCTTCATCCCGCCGGACAGGGTCCGGGAGCGGTGATTGCGCTTTTCCCACAACCCGAGTTTGCCCAGGTACTTCTCCGCGCGCGCCAGGGCGAGCGGGCGTTTCACGCCGTAGAAGCCGGCCTGGTTGACGACGATATCGAGCACGGTCTCGAACTGCGAGAAGTTGATCTCCTGCGGGACCAGACCGATGAACGACTTGGCCTCCTCCAGATGCGTGTCCATGTCCACGCCGTAGACCCGCACGGTGCCGCCGGTCTTGTTGACGAGGGAGCTGATGATGCCGATGGTCGTCGACTTGCCGGCGCCGTTGGGGCCGAGCAGGGCGAAGAAGTCGCCCTCGTCGACCGTCAGGTCGATGCCCTTCAGTGCGACCACGCCGTTCTTGTAGGCCTTGGTGAGGTGGCGTATCTCGAGCGCGTGCATGTCGGTGACGCGATCGCGCGCGATTGCGGGTGTCGACCGGGTAACCTCAATGGCGGTACGGGCGGCCCAGCATCTCGGCAATCTTCTTGCTCTGGGCGTCCGACACCGTCTTCAGGGCGATGAGCAGCTTGTCGTCGCGCTTCAGCAGTTGCCTGAAGAAGTCCTTGCCCACCTCGATCAGCCTGGTGTTGGTCTGCGCGCGGACGTTGGCGTTGTGCTTGCCCGGGCCGTTCGGAATGATGGCGAGTTCGCCGAAGTACTGGCCGCGCTGCAGTTCGGCGGCCACCAGGACCTTGCCGTCGTCGTCGACGACGAACACCTCGACCACGCCGTCCAGCACGATGTACATGCTGTCGCCGGGCTCGCCTTCGCGAATGATGATTTCCCCGGCTGACGCGTCGTGCATGCGCGCCCAGGCGCGCACGCCGGCAAGGTCCTCGTCGGTCAGCGTGCGGAACAGACGGTTGGATCGCAGCATGCGCCGGATGCGTTCCTCGTCGCCGAGCCGGTTGATGTCCAGCTCGTCCATCGGCAGCAGTTCCTCGTCGCGGCTGGCCTCGATGGCGGCGATCTGGCTGCCGTAGGCGTGCTCGACGTCGCGTTTTTCGATGCGGTAGACGCGCGCCGGCTGCAGCGCGCGAACGGTCGCATTGCGGTACCCGGAGGAGCCGGGCAGGAGCGCCTGCTCGCCGAAATACTCCCCGGTGCGCAGTGTCGCGATGGTGATCTCGCGGCCCGCCACCGCCTTGATGCGCACGTCCACGGAACCGTCCAGGATGATGTACATGCTGTCGGCGACGGTGCCCTCGCGGATGATCTCCTCCATCGGGCCGAAATCCATGATCCTGTTGCGGGGCGAGGCGAGCATGCCCTTGAGCTCGTCGTCGCTCAGGTTGGCGAAAATCGGTATCCTTCGCAGCAGTGCCATGTTGACCGGCAGTTCACGCATAGACATCGTCCCGTGTGTTCATGAGCTCATGTCCCCTTCCCCGGGTGCAGGTCTGCTGCCGCCCGCCGTCGATGGCGGAACGGGGATGAAGATGCCGCCTGTGCGTACGCTGTGCGCACCCGTGGCCGAGTGGACGGCGGCGCTCGCCACCCCGGCCTTCGTTTTCGACGGTGCGCAGGTGGGCGTCGCCCTGGAGCAGTTTGCCGCGCTCGCGCGCCGTGCCGGCCTCAAGGTGCTCTTTTCGGTAAAGGCGTGCGCCCTCGCGCCGCTGCTGAAACTTGTTGCCGAACGTGTTGATGGTTTTTCCGTAAGTTCATGGTTTGAAAGCAGGTTAGCGCGTAGTCTCCTGGATGACAAGGGCATGGTGCACCTCACCAGCCCGGGACTGGACGCGCGCGAACTGGCGGCGGCACAGGAATACTGCACCGCGATAACCCTGAATTCGCTGGGGCAGTGGCAGCGCCTGCGCGGCAATCTCGCCAGCGGCGTACAGGCCGGGCTGCGGGTCAATCCGCAGCGGTCCTACGCTGCCGACGCGCGCTACGACCCCTGTCGGCCGCATTCGAAGTTGGGGGTGCCGCTGCCGGCGCTGCGCGTCGCCCTTGAGCGCGGCGCGCTGGCGCTCGATCGACTGGACGGCCTGCATTTCCACACCCACTGCGAAGCGGAGTCCTATCTCCCCCTCGTGGAGACCCTCGCCGCGCTCGAAGCGGCGCTGCCGGAGGTCTTCGGCCGCATACGCTGGCTGAACCTCGGCGGCGGCTACCCGGCCGGGGCGGCGCACGCCGGGGAGCTCGCCGCGTGCCTGCGGGCGCTGCGGCAGCGTCATGGCCTGGAGGTCTACATGGAGCCGGGCAAGGGCATCGTCGGGGCGGCCGGCAGCCTGGTGGCGAGCGTCGTCGATCTTTTCGACAGCGCGGGCAAGGCCATCGCCGTGCTCGATACCTCGGTCAATCACCAGCCGGAGGTGTTCGAGTACGGGCGCGTGCCGCCCGTGCTGCAGGCCGAACCCCGCGGCGCGTTTCGCTATCTGCTCGCGGGCGGGACCTGCCTGGCGGGCGATCTCTTCGGCGAATACGCCTTCGCCGAGCCGCTCGCGATCGGCTCGCGCATCACCTTCACGGGGGTCGGCGCCTACAGCCTGGCGAAGGCGCACCGTTTCAATGGCCACAATCTGCCGGACGTTTACCTGCGCCGCGCCGATGGCACATTGCAGCGTGTGGTGCATCAGGACTACGGGGACTACGCCCGGCTATGGGGGGCCGACTGAGGATGCGCGGCACGGCCGCGGGGCCATAGCCCCTTGGCGCCCGCGTGCAGTTGCGCCACGGCCTGCACGTGGCCGGCGGCGGTCGTGCGGTTGAGACGGTCGTGCTGAAAGAGGGCAACCGGTTTCATGCCGGGCGACTCGCCGCTGTGCCGATCGGCGCCGGCCCGATCGCCTCAGCGAGGAAACAGGTGCTGCAGATTCTCCGCGTAGCGCTGCTCCAGCAGCGGTTGACTGCCATAGCGCTCGAATCCTCCGGTCATGAGCTGCTGCAGGCGCGCGAGCCGATCCGAGGCCGGCGGGTGGGTGCTGGTCATGAGCTGCAGGCCGCTCGATTGCGGGTTCATCTGGCCGAGCTTGACCAGCATGCGCGGCAGTCCGTAGGGCTCGTAGCCCGCGCGCGTGGCGACCACGACCCCGAGTCGGTCGGCCTCGTACTCGTCGTTGCGGTCCAGGCCCTTGGCGAAGAGGTTCATGCCGCCGGCGATGAAGGGCGCGGCGTTGAACTTGCCGCCGCTCAGGGCCTCGCCGGCGAGATCGCCCAGCAACCCCTGCATCGCCTGGTTCTTGATGGCGTTGAGATGGTGCCTGGCGATGACGTGGCCGATCTCGTGCGACAGCACGCCGGCGAGCTCGGCCTCGCTGCCCGCGACGGCGAGCAGCCCCTTGGTCACGAAGACGTAACCGCCAGGGGCGGCGAAGGCGTTGATGTCATTGTCGTCGAGCACGCCGAACCGCCACTGCAGCTCGGGGCGGCCGGCCTGGGCGGCGCACCAGCGCCCGACCCGATTGACGTAGCGCTGAGCCTCCGCGTCATTGAGCAGCGGCGCGGCGCCCAGGAGCCCTGCCGCCATGCCGCGACCGATCTCGGTCTCCTCCTGCGGCGAGATGTCGCGCATGGCGGTTGCGACCTTTTGCGTGGCGCCCAGCACCTTCTGGACGTCGCCAAGATTGATGTTGCCGAAATCGACGGCCGAGGCGGCGGCGGCGAACCCCGCCACCATTACCATCGTGCTGATTGCCGCGCCTGGTCTCATGGTGTGTTCCTGGTAGGTGGGTTAGGACTCGGAGTACCGCTAGCGCGTGGCCGGTGCGAGGAACTGGACGTTCTGCGGCTTCAGCTTTCCGCTCTGCGCGAAGCTCGTCGCGTCGCTCTGGCTGACGGCCTGCTGCTCGAGTTTCTGCACCTGGTTGTAGTCGGGGTTGGCCGAGCCAATCTGCGCGGCGCTCAGGCCGCGAACCCCGATGGTGGCGGTGACCCGCGGTTCCTGGGTCGCGGCACGCGAGCCGCCAAGAAAGCCGGTGACGCTGCGCATCATGTTCGACCAGCCTCCGCCCTGCTTGGTCTCGGCCTCCTTTGACTCGACCTCGAAGGCCGGCTTGTCGGCGGCAGCCGCAGGCTTCGTGTCCGTCGGCCTTGCTGCCGGCGCCTCGGTGGCGGTGGTCTCCGAGCCGTGCGCCGTTTCGGTGACCGGGCCGGTGGTGAATCCGCCCGTGGATTGCGCGAGCAGCATCGGCGTCGCCAGGGGGCCGCCCTCGGCGGTGGCGCATACCGGCGTCATGCCCGCGCAGAGCGCGGCCAGGGGCAGCAGGAGTCGTAGTCGCGGTGACATATCGGTCATTCCGTGAAGTGTGCGGTTCGAACGCGAATCAAGCATGTGCAATGCCAAGTCCGCAGTTCGACTTGTGCGGCCACGATAAACCATGAGCCGGGGGCCCGACCACGGCCTCCGGGCCGTTTTCCGGCACCGGGTGGCAGGTTGGGTGCGCGCGCGCCGCGGCAGGGGGCTCGTATACTGGCCGGGTCATGAACACGCCCGAGGGCCCTGGGCAGGACGAGGCGCCAATCGTGGTTCCTCACCGCGAGCTCTCTGCCGCCGCGCTGCGCGGCGTCGTGGAATCCTTCGTGCTGCGCGAGGGCACCGACTACGGCGAGCGCGAGTTCACGTTCGAGCAGAAGGTTGCACAGGTGATGCGCCAGCTCGAAGACGGCGAGGCCCGGGTCGTCTTCGACTCGAAGACCGGGACCGTGGACATCGTGGCCGCGGTCATGCTCGGCCGCTCGCCCTGAAGGCCGACCCGGACCCAGACCCCGGATGCCGACGTTGTCACCGGGACACCACGCCGCTGCCATGCCGGCCATGCGGGGTGGGTCGGCGCATCGCCGGCTGTCCGGCCGGCGGCTCAGGCAGTCGCCTGTTTCTCGAGCAAGGTCACCAGGGCCGGCGGAAGCTGCAGTGCGGCCGCCAGCTGGTTCAGATAGGCGCGCTCCTGATCGTTCACCTTGTCGATCACCAGCAGCGAGGTGGCATAGATCTCCAGGGCCGCCTCCTGCGAATCGGCGCGGGCGGCCACCTCCCGGGCATCCAGGGGCTTGTGGACCTCCTCCGTGACGAAGTGCAGCGTGTCGGTGTCGAGATTCAACTTCCGGATCTGCGCATCGATGGCCGCCTGTTCCTCGGCGTCGATGTGGCCGTCGGACTTCGCCGCCGCAATCAGGGCCCCAAGCAGCGCACGACTGCGCCGCTCGACCGGCGGACCGCTCAACTGGCCCGTCGGCGCGGAGGCCGGTGCGGCCGAGGCCCCCTTTTGCTGCGCCTGCCAGTCCTGGTAGGCCTTGTACGCCAGGGTGCCCACCGCGGCGAGGCTGCCGAGCTTCAGTGCCGAGCCGGTGACCTTGCGGCCACCCCTGGTGCCGAGCAGCAGCGCCAGCAAACCGGCGGCTGCCGCGCCCTTGCCCATGCCGGAGAGCATCGCGTCGCGCTCCGATCCGGCGGCGGGGACGCCGAGTTTCTGCTCCGCCACGCCCTGGCCCTTGTCGAGCAGGTCGCGCCCGGACTGCAGGATCTGGTTCAACAATGCGGAAGTGTCCATTTCGCCCTCCTCGATATTGGCATTGCCTCCGGCAAGGCCGACTGCCGTTGCCCGGGTACGACAGCATAGACCGGCGCGAGCGGTGGTGGTTGCAGTCGACACTCGATTATTCCGTCAGCCACCACAGGGACTTCGGGATGTTCCGCATCACCGGCTGCCAGGTTCAGCCGGCATCGGTCACCGCGCGGAGGAACGGTTGCTTGAGCGCCTGCGGGTCGAAGGCGCAGGCATAGCCGGGCGCGCCCGAAGTCCGGGCGGGTCGGCCGGGGTGTTAAGATACGCGCGCTCGCCGCTCGACGGCGAATCGTACGCCGCGCGCCGACGACCCAGAAGCCGTGCAACGTGTTCTTCGAGCTGCATGAACGGGTGACTGCGTGACCACGCTCTTCTCGACCATCCTGGCGGCGGCGCTGGCGCAGAACCTCCTCCTGGACGGATTGCTGGGAGTGTGCCCGGCGCTGGCGTTGTCGCGCCGGTATGACGTCGCCGCCGGCATGGCGCTGCTCACGCTGACGGCACTGCCGATCCTCATACTGCTCGCCTACACGGTCCAGGTCGGCGTGCTTCGGCCTTTGGGCGCGGAGTCCCTGACACTCATCGCATGGGCTCTCCTGTTGACCACCCTGCCGGCTGCGGCCGCCGCGCTGCTCGCGCGCCGTCGGCCCGATCTGCGGGCCCTGCTCGGCGACTACCTGCCGTTCTTCGGCTTCAACTGCCTGGTGCTGGGCGGCGTATTGCTTACGACCGTTCGCGCCGAGAGCCTCATCCAGGCCGTCGGACTCGCCGTGGGCACGGCAGCCGGTTACGCCATCGTGTTGCTGATCCTCTCGGCGTTGCGCGAGCGGCTGGCGCTGACGCCGCTGCCGGCGGCGATGCAGGGCGGCGCCGCCACGCTCGTCACCCTGGGGCTGTTCGCGCTGGCGCTGATGGGACTGCGCGGGACCGGCTGAGATGTCGGTCGTCATCGCGATGGCGGTCCTGGCCGTCGGCGCATTGGGAGCCGCGCGGATCCTGATCGCCACCGCATCGCCATTGCGCGGCTCGCACGATGTTGCTTTGCGTATCGACCGTCTGCTTCCGCAGACGCAGTGCGGGCGCTGTCTCTACGCGGGCTGCCGCCCGTATGCCGAGGCGATCGCGCGCGGCGAGGCGCGTATCAATCAATGTCCGCCGGGCGGCGCGGCGACGATACGAAGGCTGGCGCGGCTGCTGGGTGTGGAGCCGCTGGCGCTGAACCCGCGACACGGCACGGAGGTGCCGGCGAGCGTGGTGGTCATCGACGAGGAGACGTGCATCGGCTGCACCAAGTGCATACAGGCCTGTCCGGTCGACGCCATCCTCGGCGCGGCCCGGCAGATGCACACCGTCATCGCCGCGGATTGCACGGGCTGCGAGCTCTGCATTCCACCGTGCCCCGTCGACTGCATAGCCGTGGTCCCGGCGCCGGCCGCGACGCACGCATGGAGGTGGCCCACGCCCGCGGAGGCGAGCGGGTGAGCGCGGTGCTCCGCGGCTTTCACGGCGGCGTGCGCGTGCCGCGCAGCAAGGAGGCGCTGCAGGGCGCAGGCAGTCGCAGCGCTGCGCTCCCGCCCCTGCTCATATATCCGTTGCAGGCGCACGTCGGGACCCCGGCGCGCCCCGTCGTCGACGTCGGCCGGAAGGTCTGCCGCGGCGAGCTGCTCGCCGTGCCGAGCTCCTACGTCAGCCAGGCGATCCACGCGGGAACCTCCGGCATCATCGTCGAGATCGCCGAGCGCGCCGTCATCCATCCCGGCGGGATCACGGACACCTGTATCGTGCTGCAGGCCGACGGCGAGGATCGCCGGCTCGAGCCCGCTCCGCCTCTGGACCTCGGGCGCGCCACGCCGGAGGCGCTGCTGGCGCGGATCGCCGAGGCCGGCATCGTCGGCATGGGCGGCGCCGGCTTCCCCAGTCACGTGAAGCTGTGCGAGGGCCTGAGCAACGCGGTGCGCCTGCTGATCATCAATGCCGTGGAGTGCGAGCCCTACATCGCCTGCGACGATTGCATGATCCGCGAGCGTGCCGCCGACGTCGTGCTCGGGGCGCGCATCCTGATGCAGGCACTGGCCGCCTCGCAATGCGTGATCGCCCTGGAGGATGACATGCAACTGGCATGGGACGCGTTGTCGTCCTGCGACCTTGCCGGGGCGCAGATCGTTCGTGTGCCGGCCATCTATCCCGCGGGCGGCGAGAAGCAGCTCATCCGGATGATCACCGGCGCCGAGGTGCCAGCGCACGGGCTGCCGATCGACGCCGGGGTGGTGATGCACAATGCCGCCACCGCGGCGGCGGTCGCTGACGCCGTGGTCCGCGGATTGCCGATGACCGAGAGGCTACTGACCGTTGCCGGGGCGGTGCGGACCCCCGCCAACCTGCGCGTGCGCATCGGTACGCCGATAGCGCATCTGCTTGATGGCTGCGGGCGTTCCGCGGCCGATGCGCGGGTCATCGCCGGCGGTCCGATGATGGGCACCCGGCTCATCGACGAATCGGTGCCGGTCGTGAAGACCACGAACTGCGTGCTGCGGCTTCCCGCCGGCAGCGAACAGCCGGCCGTGCCCTGCATACGATGCGGCGACTGCGTGGAGGTCTGCCCGGCGCAGTTGCAGCCGCAGGCGCTCTACGAGGTCGCGCGCGCCGGGGACTGGGACGGTGTGCGCGAACTCCACCTCTTCGACTGTATCGAGTGCGGCGCCTGCGCCTACGTCTGTCCGAGCAGGCTGCCGCTGGTGCATTACTACCGCCACGCGAAGTCCGAGATCGAGGCGCTCGAGCTGGAGCAGCGGCGGGCGGCGGAGTTGCGGTCGCGATACGACGCGCGGTTGCGGCGGCTGGCGCAGGCGGGCGGCGCCGCGGCCGGGTTGGAGGGACAGGTGGAACCGGACGCCGGGGAGGGACCGGCGCCCGCGCCCGCGCCTGATCGCGCGACCATGCAGGCGGAGATCGCCGCGGCGATCGCGCGGGCGAAGGCGCGGCGGGCTGCGTACACCCCTCCGGCGGCCGGCGGGGACGGAGACGGCACGCGTTGATGCAGCGGGATGCGGAAACCGTGATCAGCTCTCCGCACATACACAGCGGCGCGAGCGTGGGCGGCGTCATGCGCCGGGTGCTGATGGCGCTCCTGCCGGGGGTGATCGTCTCGGTCTGGTTCCTCGGGCCGGGTGTGCTCCTGCAGATCGCCATCGCCACGCTCGCCGCGCTCGCCGCGGAGGCGGCCATGCTCTCGGTGCGCGGGCTGGCGATGCGTCCGTTCCTGTTCGACGGCACGGCGGCCGTGGCGGGCGTGTTGCTCGGGCTGGCCATGCCGCCGCTCGCGCCGTGGTGGCTCGGCACGCTGGCCGCGGTGTTCGCGATGGTCGTCGTCAAGCACGCCTACGGCGGGGTCGGGCACAACCTGTTCAACCCGGCGATGGCGGGCTACGCGCTGCTGCTGGTGTGCTTTCCGTTTGCAATGAAGGCCTGGCCCGTGCCCGGTGCCGCGGTGTGGACCGCCGACGTGCTGGGCGCGGTGTTCCCCGTGGATGGCTCCAGGGTGGACGCGGTGAGCGGGGCGACCGCGCTCTCGTTCGTGCGCGACGGCCTGCAGGGCATGAAGATGCTCTCGGAGCTGCGCCCGGCTGAGGCGGCCGGCCTCGCTGCCGGCGGCGCCGCATGGGTGAATGCCGCCTTCCTCGGCGGCGGGCTCGTGCTGCTGGCCGCGGGAGTGATCCGCTGGCAGATCCCCGCGGGATTCCTCGCCGGCCTGATCGCGGTATCGCTGCTGCTGCACCTGGGCGACGCGCAGCGCCACGCCTCGCCGCTGTTTCATCTGATGAACGGCGCGACGATGCTCGGCGCATTCTTCATCGCCACCGATCCGGTGTCCTCGCCGGTAACGCCGCGCGGCCGCCTCGTGTTCGGGTTGCTGGCCGGCGCCGTGGTCGTCCTCATACGGCGTTTCGGCCAATACCCCGACGGCGTGGCGTTCGCGGTGCTGTTGATGAACGCCGCCGCGCCGCTCATCGATCGGTACACGCGGCCGCGCGTGTACGGCGAGCGCGATGGGCGATGACCGCCCTGACCGCGCGCGCGGCTCCGTGGGTGCTGGCAACAGTGGTGCTCGCGGCCGCCGCACTGGTGACCGCGGCGGATCACTGGTTGCAGCCGATCCGCGAGCGGGTACGCGCAGAGGCGGTGCGGGCGATGCTGGCGGGAGTGCCGATGCCGCCGTACGACAACGACCCGGCTGCCGAGGCGACCGCGGTCATGCGTCGCGAGGGCACGAGCTACATCGAGCAGATCTACCGCGCGCGCCGCGGCGGCGAGCCGGTCGGGGCGTGGCTGGTGGTGCGGGCGCCGGGCTACGCCGCTGAGATGCGCTTGCTGATTGGGGTGCGCGACAACGGTGTGGTCACCGCCGTGCGCCTGCTCGCGCAGCGCGAAACGCCCGGTTACGGCGATCGCATCGCCGGCAGTGAGGCGGCCTGGCTGCGGGGATTCGAGGGACGGACGCTCGGCAATCCGTTGCGACGCCGCTGGAGCGTCAGCGGCGAAGGCGGGGCATTCGACGCCGTGAGCGGCGCGACCGTCACCTCCCGGGGCGTGGTGCACGCCGTGCGCGATGCGCTCGCGTGGTATGTCGGCAGCGCGGGGGGCGCGTCGCAGCCGCCGGTGGCAGCGCCGGTGCCGTAGCGGGGCGCGCGTGGAGATTCGGTCGTGCCGACGGAGCGCCGCCGAAAGGCGGCGCCGTCAGAGGACGTACGGTCGATCGGGCAGTTCGTTGGGGTTCTCGCCGTCAGCCGGGAAGTGCCTCGTGAGCAACTGCGACACCGCATCGACGGCGGCCAGCGAGCCGGGCAGGAAATCCCCGCGCGCGTAGGCCTGCTTCAGGCCATCGCACACCGCCCGCCACTGGGCGTCGTCGACCTGCCGCGCGACGCCGCGGTCGGCGACGATCTCCACGTCGCGATCGGCGAGCAGCGCATAGATGAGCACGCCGTTGTTGCGCTCGGTGTCCCAGACGTGCAGCTCGGCGAACACCTCCATGCCACGCTCGCGCGCCGACTCGCCGCGCCACAGGGCGCCGGGCTCCAGCGCGCTCTCCACCGCGAAGCGGATCTCGCCAACATGGGTGCGCTCGGCGGCCTTGATCGCCTGTTCGATCGCCGTCAGCGCTGCCTCCGGAAACGCCCGGCGCAGGCGCGCGTGCGGAAAAAACAGGTGTCGCAACAGCCGCCCCAGCATCACCATCGTCCCGAGGCGCCGCCGCCGCCGAAGGATCCGCCGCCGCCGCTGAAGCCGCCGCCGCTCCAACCGCCTCCCCCGCCGCTCCAGCCTCCGCCCCAGTCGGAATAGCGGCCGCGATTGCTCCAGCGCCGGTGCCCGCCCGCTCCCATGTTCGAGAAAAGCAGGGAAAAGATGCCGGCCAGCACGCCGGCGGCCAGCGCAACGCCGATGACCGCGGACATCAGCCAGACGAAAAAGCCCGTCAGGCCGCCGGTCGCCACCGACCCCATCACGCGGCCGAACAGCCGGTGCAGCATCGGACCGGCGATGACGGCGAGCACGATGGCCATCGGGATGAACGCCGGCCAGGGCGATTCGTTGGCATAACGCTGGCGGTCGGGCTCAGGCAGCGGCTCACCGTCGACGGTTCTCATCAACCGGTCCACGCCCGCGTCGATCCCGGCGTAATAGCTGCCATGCTTGAACAGGGGCACGATCACCTCGCGGATCACGCGCGAGGCGACGGCATCGTTCACGGCGCCCTCCAGACCGTAGCCGACCTCGATGCGCAGCGCGCGATCCTGCTTCGCCACCAGCAGCAGGATGCCGTCGTCCACACCCTTGCGGCCGAGCTTCCACTGCTCCGCCACGCGCAGGGCGTATTGCTCGACCGTCTCCGGATCGGTGGTCGGTACGATGAGTACGGCGATCTGGCTGCCCTTGCGCGCCTCGAAGTCGCCGAGCTTGCGCTCGAGGGCCTCGATCTCCGGGGCGCTCAGCGTGCCGGTCTGATCGATGACGCGCGCGGTCAGCGGTGGCACGGGCACCTCCGCCAGCGCGGCGGCGGCGCAAAGCAGCAGGATGGCGCCGATCCACCATCTCAGCGCCACCGGCAGGGCTCTCACGGGGCCGGTGCTGGCGCCGGCAGAGCCGCCGGCGCCTCGACGGGGGCAGTCGCGGGCGCGGCTGCGCCGGTGCCGAAGTCCACCTTCGGGGCCGTGGCGATCTCCGCCTCGTTTCCGACCGTGAAGTTCGGCTTCACCTTCATGCCGAAGAGCATCGCGGTGAGGTTGACGGGAAACTGTCGCACGGTGGTGTTGTATTCCCGCACGCTGTCGATATAGCGCTTGCGGGCGACGGCGATGCGATTCTCGGTGCCCTCGAGCTGGGCCTGCAGATCCTGGAACAGGGCGTCGGATTTTAGCTGCGGATAGTTTTCGGTCACCACCAGCAGGCGCGAGAGCGCGCTGCTCAATTCGCCCTGTGCCTGCTGGAACCGCGCGAAGGCGCCCGCGTCGTTCAGCATCTCGGGCGTCGCCTGGATGCTGCCGACCTTGGCGCGTGCCTCGGTGACGCGGATGAGCACGTCCTTTTCCTGCGCCGCGTAGCCCTTTACCGCATTGACCAGATTGGGGATGAGGTCGGCGCGCCGCTGGTACTGGTTGACCACCTCGGCCCACGCGCCCGTCACGCCCTCGTCCATCGACTGCAGCCTGTTGTAACCGCAACCGCCAAGCAGCGTCGCGAGCGCGAACGTCATCATTAAACGAATTCTCATCGCCGACCTCCTCCTGTCATGGTGACCGCATGGCTGCGCACGAATATAAGGACGCCACCTCGCCGCTACAAGGGGACTGGATCAGGCCGCTGGCCGCGGCGCTCCGGCGAGCTGGTGCAGCAGTTCCTCCTGCAGCGCATGCAGCGCCGCCGCGCGCTCGGCCTCGCGGGCAGGGGCGCCCGGGGCGGTCAGCGTCGACCACTCGGAATGATGGCGCGCGCGTCGCAGCGCCACCGGCAGGTCGGCGCCCTGCCATGGCGCGCGTGCCGCTTCACGCTTCAGCTCGACCTGGCCGAGGCTGGCATGCCCACGCCGCAGCAGGGAGTCGACCAACTGCAGCTCGCGCGCCGCCAGCACCCGCAGCGTGTTCTCGTCCACACGCAGGTCGACGTAGCCACGCAGGCGATCCAGCAGTTTGCGGCCGAATCGATCGACGGTGCTCCACAGCGCGCCGATGGTGGCCCCCAGCGTGGCCGCCATGCCCAGGCTCAGGCCGCCGGTGATGACATCGATGCCCACGCCGACCGCGGCGCCCTTGACCGCGCCACTGCCCGCGGACAGGCCGAAGCGGCGCAGCGTCTCCGGCGCGAACAGGTCCATCCGCCAGCGGCCGTTTTCGATCGCGAGCCGCTCGGCGACCACGTCTTCGGAGCGAAAGGCGAACAATTCCATGAGCTGCCGGATGCACCGTTCCTCGCGCTCGCGCACGCGCTCCTGCAGCCAGGCGCTCTCGGACTTCAACTCGGCGGCATGCTCTTCGCGCACGCGGCGGGCGGCGCTCGCCGCGTCGATGAGCAGGTCGGCAACGGTGGCGGCGGCCGAACGCTGCAGCGCCTGCCAGGCCGCCTCGCGCTCCTCGATGAGCTGCTGCAGGAGATCGTATCGTGGCGTCAGCATCGCCTGTACCGCCTCGTACAGCCGGCGCTCGTCGGCGGGATCGAACAGCACGGTGTCGAAGGCGACCACCGCGTGCAGGCCGATGCGTGCGAGGTGCTCGCGCCATGCGGCCTCCCTGGATTCCGCGCTGCCGGTGAAATTCAGCACCGGGATCAACGGCCGCGCGGCCAGGCCAAGCACGGTGAGCTCGTCGCGGTGCCTGCCGAGCATGGGCTCGCGCGCGTCGATCACGTAGAGCAGCACGTCGCTCGCCAGCACCTGCCGCAGCACCTTCGCCTCCTGCTCGAGCTCCCCGCGCGCCGCGGCGCTGTCGAGTAGCGCCCGGATGCGGTCGATGCCATCGCCGCGATCGCGGTATTCCTCCAGCAGTGCCAGCAGCGCGGCGGAGTCCTCGAGGCCCGGGGTGTCGTACAAGTCCACTCGCGGCCTGCCGCCGACCATGAGGCTGGTGGCCTCCACGTGGCGCGTCGTCCCCGGCCTGGCGGAGATCTCCCCGAACCCGACGTCGCGCGTCAGCGTGCGCAGCAGCGAGGTCTTGCCGGTGTTGGTGTGGCCGACGATGGCCACGCGCAGCCTCGTCTCGGCGTTCATGCGCGCCCGCCCGCGCCCTGCTGGTCGTCGTGCGCGAGCAGGAAGTCGCGCAGCTCCGCGGCGTCGTCGAGGTCGAGCACGAGGATGTGGGCGGCGTCGAAGCCCGCGGCGATGGCGATCCGGCGCCAGTCGCCCTCGCGCTCCCGGCAGGCCGTCTCGCCCAGGCGCAGCGCCGTGCGTGCCCGGTGCGTCAGCAGCAGTGCGATCGGCCCGTGATGCGCGGCGCGGCAGTCGCGCAGCACCCGGGCGATCCCGCGGTCGGGCGATGCGGCGAGCGAGCAGACCACCAGCAGCGACAGGGGGCGGTCCTGCAATGACTTCAGGCGCTGCAGCGCCGATTCCAGGATCGCGCGATCGGCGGCGATGCCGAGGTCCTGCGCGCCGGCGGCGAGCGCCGGCGGCCAGCCGGTGCCCGGCGGATCGATCTCGATCCCGAGCACGGCGGTCTCGCGGGCGGCGGGCAGCCGGCCCGCGCGGGGTTCCCCGGCCTTGCCGTCCACGGCGCCGGGGTCGGCATCGATAATGCCAATCTTGCGGCTGGCCGGCAGCAGACGCGGACGCAGCCGCGCGTAGCCGGGCAGCTCGAGATCCAGCCGATAGCGACCGCGGCTGTGCCTGAGCATCAACAGCGAGATCACGAGCAGCGCGGCGCGCGGCACCATCCCGTAGGCAATCAGGCTGCCGACCAGCAGCGCTGACCAGCCGCGGCGTGCGCCCGGCGGCGGTGGGCGCTCCGCGGCGCGGCGGCTCGCCACGATCGTCTCCCGGTCGAGTGAACCCAGGCCGAGCCGGGCCGGCAGGTCCTGCAGCCGCTCGGTGAGCCTTATGAAGGCCTCGTCGGGCAGGATGGTGGTCTCCCAGACGAAGTCGAACTGGCGCGCGCTCAGCATCAGCAGCGTCACCGCGAGCATGCCGCCGAGTGCGGCCAGCCAGAAGGCGTGCAGCAGGGCGCTCAGCCCCCAGCGGCCGAGCGCGCCACTGCCGGTGACGGCCATCCATGCCGACTGCGCGGTGCGCTGCATGTTGCCGGACACCGCGGCGGCGAGCATGCGCGCGAGGGCCTCGAACGGTGCCCGCAGCGGGGTCGGCAGGGGGTGGCTGCCGGAAAAGGAGAACGGCAGGGAGACGAGCCACAGGAGCATGGCAAGCGTGTGTATGCCCAGCAGCGCCACCAGCACCCAGTAGAAATTCACCAGTCCGGCGTGGTCCGGGTTCAGGGTGGAGCGGGCCGCCGCGGCCCCGATCAGGACGCCAGCCACGACCAGCGTCCAGGCGGCGCGGCGCGCCGCCTGCTGCAGACCGTGCAGCGCGCGCGGCAGATCGGCGCTCCGCGCCAGCCCCTGGGCGCGATTCAGCACCCGGGTCTCGAAGTCGCCACCCTGCGCAACGGCCGCGAGCTCGGCGTGGGTGGCGTCCACCGGGCTGCCGCCGGATTCCTCGATGCGCCGCCACGCCTCGGCGAGCAGACGGCGCTGAAACGGGGTGCTCACGCGTTGCGGGGAGGCGTCGGCCATGGAGACGAAACGGGAACCCGGCCCGCGGAGCGGGGCAGGACCGGGCGCGGACTCAGAACCGGACGAACAGCGGATCGTCGAGCAGCAATACCGCCAGCGCCTCGGCCGGCGGCCGGCGGACGCCGTTCAGGCGCTTGCTCCAGTAGCTGTCGCTGAGCTCGGAGACCATGACGAGCTTGGTGCGGCTGCTCGTTGCGTGGACGAACCTGCCCTTGCCCAGGTAGATGCCGACGTGCGAGAACGGCCTGCCGTTGGTGTTGAAGAAGATCAGGTCCCCGGGCCGGCGGTCATCGGTCGCCACCTTCGGCAGGGCCGCGGCCATCTCCCGGGCGCTGCGCGGAAGCTCCACGCCGAAATGCCCGAAGACATATCTCACGAAGCCGCTGCAGTCGAAGCCCTCGGTCGGCGATGTGCCGCCGTAGCGGTAGCGGGTGCCGGTGAGGCTGAGCGCGTAGGCCAGGGTGCCGGAGGACTCGGAGGAGTCGAAGGAATCGTACTCGGAATCGAACAATACGCGGGCCTGCGACTGCGCCCCGCGCTCGATCGCGGCGGATCCCGCGGTCGGCGAAGAGGCGGGCTGCGCAACCGGGCCTGCCGCAGGCGCCTCGTCACGGACGAAAGGCAGGCTGGCATTGCAGCCGCTCAACAGTGCGCCCAACAGGGCGCAGCAGCCCCATCTCGTTGAAATCGGGAGTCTCACGAAACTCAACTCCTTTGGTATTTGTGACAATGCTAGCACATTTGCCGGCCAGTTCAGCCTCCGGCGGCAGGAATTGCTGCGGCGCACCATCGTGCCGGGACGGCCAGGAGCGACCGCGATGATACGTGTCAGGGTCGGACTGCCGATGGCGCCTGCTATTCACTCGTTGTTCATGGGCCGCCGCCCACACTCCGTCGCCGTGATCGGGCCCGTTCCGGCCAGTTGCCCCGGAAGGAAGAAGGCATGCGACTGATGAAGTACACGTTCCTGGCGTTGGCGATGGCCGCGCTCTCGGCCTGCGGCGGGCTGCCGAGCAGGATCGATCCGCCATCGGTGTCGCTGTCCGGGCTGCGCATCGTCGACATGAACCTCCTCGAGCAGACCTTCGCGATCAAGCTGCGCGTGAAGAATCCGAACGACTTCGACATCCCCATCCACGGCCTGACCTACGCGCTGGAGCTCAACGGCCAGGAAGTGGCGCAGGGCGTGAACAATCAGTCGGTCACCTTTCCGGCGCTCGGCGAGCAGTTCGTGGAGGTCAACGCGACCACCAATCTTCCCACCATACTCAATCAGCTCGTCGAGATGTCGCGCGGCGGCATGAACGCGAGCTACCGCGTGCACGGCAGCTTCCGCGCCGGCAGGGGCGTGCAGAGCTACGTGCCGATCCCCTTCGACCAGAAGGGCGAGGTCGGCCTGGGCGGGCTCATGGACCTGGGCAGGAAAAAGGCGGCTCCTGGCAAGGAATACCTGTAGCCGCCCGCCTGTCGCGCACTCCCGGCATGAGGATCCCCGCACCGTCGCTCGCCCGCACGCTGAAGGCACTGCACCTCTTGTGGTGCGCGTGCCTGCTGCCCGGCGCGGGAGCTGCGATCGCGCTGCCGGCGGACATGGAGCCGCCGACGCTGAAGCTGGCGGGCATCCGCGTCATCGACCTCAGGCCCGAGCGACAGATCTTCGCGGTGAAACTCCTGGTCGGCAATCCCAACATGTTCGACATTCCGCTGCGCAGCGTGGATTGCCACATCGAGATCAACGGCCAGTCCTTCGCCCACGGGACCCGCGATCAGCCGATCACGCTGCCGGGAGGCGGCGAGCAGGTGGTGGAGCTGCGGGCCGTCACCTCGCTGAACGAGCTGCTCCGGCAGATCCGGACGATGGTCGCCGAGGGTGACACCTCGGCCTCGTATCGCATCCGCGGTGAGGTCCGCGTCGGCGACGGCACCGTGCCGATGCCCTTCGATCAGCGCGGCGCGCTCGATCTGCGCGAGCTGATGGGCCTCCACCGGGACCGCGCGCCTCCCGCGCCGGAGCCCGATTACATCTGAGGACGCATCGCGCCTCACCGGCGCGTCGCGGCGAACGCGGGCGCGAGCGCCCGCAGCGCTTCGGCAATCCGCTGCAACGCCTCACGCGCGCCGGCCGCGATGCCGAGATGCCCCGGCTGCGATACCTGCGGTTCGCGGATGTTGATCCGTATGAGCGGCGCGCCCAGCGTGTCGCCGATCCGCCTGACGGTCGGGATGGCGGTGCCCGCGCCGAGCTCGACGATGACGGGCCGCGCCGTGCGCGCGAGCCAGCGCTCGAAGCGCCGGCGCTGAGCCGCCGCGCGGGCGCCTATCCATCCGTCGTCGCCGAACATGAGCACGTTGGGGCGGGCCAGCCCGCCGCAGCCGCCGCAGCGCGGGGGCTGCGAGACCAGCCGGCAGCACGCGGCGTCGATCGCCGGCGCGTACTGACCGCCGGGCCAGACGAGCTCGCTGCAAGGCGCCAGGCACTGGAGATCATGTATCGATCCGTGCACCTCGTAGATGGCGTCGTCGGGAAAGCCGGCCTTCTGGAATTGTCCGTCGACGTTGCTGGTGAGGACGAACGCGCCGTCCGGCAGATGCCGGGCGATCGCGCGCAGGAGCTCGTAACCGGCATGCGGCTGCGTGGCGCGATAGAGGTTGAGGCGATGGCCGTAGAATCCCCACGCCAGGCACGGATCGGCGTGAAAGGTCCGGGGACTGGCGATCTCCTCGAACCGCATGCCGGCCGCGCCGAGTGCGGGGTATGCCCTCCAGAAGCCCTCCGTCCCGCGAAAGTCCGGCAGGCCGGAGTCCACGCCCATCCCGGCGCCGGCCGTGATCAGCAGGCCGGAGGCCGAGGCGATGCACGCGGCCGCGCGCCGGCAAGCCTCGTCGTTGGTGTGAAACGGCTCGGTCAACGGGCCTCCCCGGGTGTGGTCGGATGGAACCATGGTAGTCGCCTCGTCGATCCAGTGTCGCATGCAGCGGCTGCCGCCGTGATCACGGCAGGCTCCCCCGGGAGTCCGTGATGATGATCTGGATCACCGCCTCTCACGCATCGCGCATTACCGTGGTACCCGATCAATCGGTCAGAGGAGCCGGGGGATGCCAGGAATCAGATCGTTTGCCGGTGGCGTGGCCGCCGCGGGGTTCGCGGCCGCAGTGATGGCGGCTGCACTGCGGATCTCCGCCGCGAGCGCCGGCGACGGGGCGACCGCGGCGCCGCCGCCCGATACGAAGTTCTATCGCGTCGTGGACGGCAAGGTCGACGCCGCCACGATGCGCGGCTGGCAGGTGTATCACCGGACCTGTTACGTGTGCCACGGCGTGGATGCGAACGGCACCGACGTGGGGCCGAGTCTGGTCGAGCGCGTCAGGAACATGAGTGCCGTGGAGTTCGCGAACCTGGTGCTGAATCGCTATCGCATCGTCGCGCCGATGGACGCGGCCTCGGCAGACGACACCACCGCGTGGCGCGAGGCGATGATCGCGGAGATGCAACAGCACGAGCGCGGCGAGCGCGGCGACCTGGTCATGCCGGCCTGGGAGGAGAGCTTCCGGGTGCGGCCGCACCTGATGGACCTCTTCGGTTACCTCCAGGCGCGCGCCGACGGGGTGCTCGGTACGGGAGAACCCGAACTCATGCCGGGTGAGTAGCGCCCGCCGACGGCGCACGCGGGAGGTACTTCAGCGGCTCGCGCGCCCCGCGCAGTTGCAGAATTGCCACCGGCAATCGCAGTTCACGGCCGACCTTCACCCCGCTGCCGCACGCGTCACGGCCGTTCGCCGCTTTCAGGGACCGGCCGGCGCCGGTTTGCGCCCGTGCTCGGCCAGATACTGATTGATGAGGACGTTCTCCGCCGCGGTGGGTTCGGCGAACCTCATGTTGCTGTACGTGGCCATCCAGCGCAGCCGCATGCGCATGCGTTCGACGACCGGGAACCAGCCCTCGGCGCTGTGTTGATCGGGGGTGGGAAGACCGTGACATTGGGTGCAGTACTGGTTGAGCAGCCTGGCGCCTTCGGAATCAGGTTCGGGCAGGTCCCGTATGTCGGCCGAACGCGGCATGACTCCTCCCATCATCAGCCCTTCCACCCAGCCGCGGGGCGCCTCGCCGGGCGCGATGCCGTAACCGGGCAGCATGTCCGCCTTCGGCCGCTCGGCAGCATCCGCTGCCGCGGAAGGGTCGGTGCCAATCACGTCGCCGGAGGGCCGGACCTCCTCGGCACGCGATGGCAGCGGCGCGAGCCACAGGAGTATCAGGGCGTAGCGGAGGCAATGGCTCATGGCGGTCATTTCACGTCCTCCGTGGCTGGGTCGGGCCGGCTTCCATGGGGCCGCGCGGCAGGGGCGATGTCATCCGGTGCGATCGGAGTTCCGCCCGCCGGCCGTCTCCTCGTGCCCGGCGGCGGCCGCGCGGGCGTGCGTCCGGCGGCCGCGCTTCTCGCCCTGGCCGGAGGAGTCCTTGCGAACCGCGGCCTGCCGCTCCTCCTTGATGGCATCGATGTGCTCGAGTTGCAGCGAGAGCGTGCGCAGCGCGCGCTGCTCCTCGTCGGTGAGATCGCTCTTGTCCATGTGATTGATGATCACCGCGAGCGCATCGCCGATCCGCCCGAGCTGCCGGCCATAGGTGCCGACGTCGTCGAGGATCTTCTGTTCCAGCACCGGGTCGCCCGCGTGCCCCATGTAGACGTTGACCAACCCGACCTGGCTACCCTCGGACCGGAAGACCCAGTTCCACGGATTGATGGCTTGCATGACGTCGCCGGAAAGCGGCAGGCGGAATTCGGGCATGGCGGGCTCCTCCCTCGGGGGTTCTAAAGGGAAGGATAGCCGGTGACCGCCTAGTTCGGCACGACCCGCCAGATCTCTCCGCTGTCGGTCGCGGCGTAGAGATTGCCGTCAGGCCCCGGCACCAGCGAGCGCAGGCGCTGCGCCGGCAGACCGGTGACGGTGGACTGGCTGGTCATCATGCCCGCGGTGTCGAGCTGCAGTATGTCGAGCCGCATGTCGCCCATCACGCCGACTGCGAGCCGCCCGTCCCAGGCCTTCCACTGCGGACCGTTCAGAAACGTGCTCGGCCCGGTGCCCTGGGAGCGGCCGTTGTTGTTCCACGACGGCCGCATGGCCGTGGGGAACTTGCCGGTGTCGGTCATCGGCGTGGGCGTGCCGTTGAGCTTGTTGGAGATGTAGCCGCAGTAATTGTCGGCACAGGAGACGCCGGGCTCCGGTTTCGGATCCCAGCCGCCGTTGCCGCCGGCCACCAGGGGCGTCACCTCGTCGCTGTGCCCGGGTCCGTGCTCGGAGGTGAACGGCTGGCCGGTGCCGGGACGGAAGCTTATGCCCTGTACGTTACGATGGCCGTAGGTGTAGATGCGCGGATCGCCCGGCGAGTTGTTCCCGGGCGCGGCGCTGCCGCTGCGCGTCACGCGCAGGACCTTGCCGCCCAGGCGCGTGAGATCCTGCGGCAGCGTGCCGTTGTGGTTGTCGCCGGTGGTGACGTAGAGATACCCGTCCGGGCCGAAGCGCAGCCGCCCGCCGCTGTGCGAGCCGGCACCGCCCCAGGAATTGGCCACGTCCTTGTAGGCGATGTCGGTGACGATGTCGGCGCGGCCGCTGGCGGACAGCAGATCGGCGCTCAGCGTCAGGCGTACGACGCGGTTGGTGCGCGGATTCGTGCTCGCATTCGACGCCATGTACACGTACACGTAGCGGTTGCCGCCGCCGAAGTCCGGATCCACCGCGACACCGTGCATCCCGCTCTGGCCCTGGCAGAAGAGATCGCCGGCGACCAGCGAGGAGCCGGTGGTGCCGAACAGGCGGGTGATGGCGCCGCTGCGCAGGATCGACAGTCCCCGGCATTTCTCCGTGAACAGCATCGAGCCGTCCGGCAGGAAGGCGAGATCCCACGGCGAGCTCAGGCCGGACTGCAGCACGGTGCGGCTGAGCGCCGGAGTCACCGTGCTGGGGGTGACCGTGAGCGTGGCCTCGGCGCTGGCGACGTTGCCGATGCCGTTGCTGACCACCACCGAGTAGAGCGCGCCGTTGTCGAGAAGGCCGGCGGCCGGTGTCGTGTAGCTGGCTGACGTCGCGTTCGCGATGTTCGCGCCGTTCCTGCGCCATTGATAGCCGAGCGGCGGGGTGCCGACGGCGATGACGGAGAACGTGCCGCTCTGGCCGACGCTGGCCGTGGCATTGGCGGGCTGCGTCGTGATCCTCGGCGCCACCACGGGCGGCGGCGGCGGCCGCACCACCGGCCGGCGGACGGCCGGCGACGCGCCATCGGCGAGGACTGCAACCGGAACCATGGGTCTCCCGTACTGCACGGCCTGCGCCGGCATGCCGCCGGCGAGCGCCGCCAGGATGATCGAACAGGTTCTCGCCGCGGCGCGCAGCGGCGTGTACATGTGAAGCCCGGTGCGGGCGCGGGGGCGGGGCGATGTTGACACGGCAGGCTCCCTCATTTGATTTGCGGGGTCTTCAGGGGGATACAGCGAAAGCGTGTCCCACCCGCCGCGCCGGGCCCGTGATCGCGCGCACAAAGTGCGATACCGGATCCCTGGCGTTGCCTCACCGCGCCTCAGCGCTGCAGTTTCCTCAGCACCAGGGTGTATTCGCCGTAGGGCAGGGTCGGCTCGGAGGTGCTCTCGCGCCGCTCGGCCTTGACCAGACCCACGCCGGGCGCGTACCAGCGCGTGACCTCCACGCGTATGTCCATCGCGCCGATGTACAGGCCGACCTCGCGGCTCGCTTCACCCTCGGCGTGCACGCGCACGCAATGCTCGAACCGGCCCGCCGGAACGACGACGGCTTCGTCCACGGCGTCGATGCGATAGTCGAGATCGAGCGCCAGCTCCACGCGCGTAAGGTTGCCGTGCGGAGGGGTGTGCTTCTCCAGGGTCACGGTCTGTTCCGTGGCGCGCCAGGTCGTGCCCGGCCGCAGCGGATAGCCGAGCAGCTTTTCGCCGTGGCCGAGCGGATCGACCGCGTCCCCGGCGTCCTGCACCGCTTCATCGCCGCCTGCCGATGCATCGAGCCGCCACAGGCCGTCGCGGCGTTCCTCGTAATACGACACGGTTCCGTCGCCGTTGCGTCGCGCCGCGAAGCGCCGTCCTGCGCGTCGCTCCTCGCCCAGGCTCTCGACGAACAGACGCCGATTGCCGGTGCCGGCCTGCGTGAGGACCGAAACGTCATACTCCCAGCGCATGCCGGCGCGGGCCGGGAAGAACTCCAGGTTCGCCTCATCGGCGCAGCCGCCCGCGATGGCAAGCGCGGCGGCGAACAACCCGGCGCGCAGGGGATCGGGACGGCACAGGCGGACACAGCGCCCATGGGTCGATGCGGCGCGCCCTGCGGGGCAACGGGGTTCACGCATGGCTGCAACCATCCTCACCATGCCGGATGGCGGCCGCCATCGCGCCCGCCCATGCCCGCGATCGGGTGCACCGGCAGCCCGATGCGGATCATGCGTGGCGCGACCTCATCAATCCCCTTGGTCGAGTTCGCTCGGCGGGTAGGCGCTGGCGTCGATGGTCTCGCGGTAGCCGTGCCAGGTCGCGTGGCCGATGACCGGCATGGTGACCGCGAGACCCAGCATGGCGGTGGCGAAGCCGATGGCGACCGCGGCGACGATCAGCGCCGCCCAAAGCAACATCGCCTGCTTGTTGCGGAGTACGGCGTTGATGCTGGTGACCACGGCGGTGATCGCGTCGATGCGCCGGTCCATGAGCATCGGCATGGAGAATGCGCTGAAGGTGAAGGTGATGAGCGCGAAGACGGTGCCGATGAGCGAGCCGATGGCGAGGAAGGGCAGCATCGCCCCGAGGTCCGGCTTGCCCTCGGCGGGGAAGAAGATGTGCACGACGGTCGCGGAACGGCCCCACAGCAGGAACACCACCAGCAGCACCAGCGCGAGGACCATGAGATTCCCGAACGAGGCGCGCACCTGCTGCCAGCAGCCCCGCAGCTGCGGCGTGCGCCCCTTTTCGAGTTGCCAGCTGATGGCATAGAAGACCACGGCCACGACCGGTGCGACGAACACGAAGCCGGAGAGCAGCGCGATCTCCACCCAGTAGCCACCGAGCGTCCTGCCGATTGCCACGATCGCCAGGCTGAGCAAGACGATGACGGCGCCGGCGGCAAGACTGATCAGCGGCGCGCGCCGCAGGTCCGCCCAGCCGCGGCGCACCCACTGCACGGGCGCCTTCGGCGCGAGCAGACGGCACGGCGCGACGAAGGGCAGTTCGCCCGGATCCGCCGGTGGCTGTTGGATGTTCGGCTCTGTCATCGACCGTTCAAGACCGCTGTGGCGTCGGTTCGAACCCGTTACCAAAATGTAGTCCCGCCCGGATCGGAAGAAAAGGGTGCGAGCCGCCTCCATGCAATCGCGCCCGCGCGTCGAACTGAATATTTGCCGCGCCGCGGTGACCCCTCAAGGCAGGAAACCGGCGAGACTGAAGGAAGAGCGCCTTCCGATGAGTCGATAGTTGCCGGCGAGCCACTGCGCCGCCCGGTCTCTGCCTTCATCGTGCAGTGCCTTGATAAAGGCCGGATGATTGTTGAGCTTGCTGAGCGCGCTCAACTGGGCCATGAGGTCCTGGGCATCGATCACATGCATCTTGAGGTTTCGCAGTCGTCGCTCCACACGACCGAAAGGCAACAGCGAGCGAGCCGCCTCCCGTCCTGCAAGCGCCAGGCCCTGCAGCTCGGTGAAGAACGACGAACTGAAGCTGATCTCGGTCAGGCGGTGCCAGATGTCGTCTGCCGTCCCGGGATTGTCCGGCCTGCGCCACGGATGCAGCAGCACCGCGATCACGTCGCCTTTCGAACAGTGCTGCAGCAACGGAAAGATGGGTGGGTTCGCGGTGAGTCCGCCGTCCCAGTAGATCTCCCCTTCGATCTCGATGGCGTGGTGCACCGACGGCAGGCACGTCGAAGCCAGCACGACCTCCAGCGTCAGTTCCTCATTGCGGAACAGCCTCAAGGTGCCGGTGCTCACCCGCGTCGTCGCGATGAAGAGGTTGATCGGACATCCGGATCTCAACCGCTCGAAATCGAGCTGGCCTGCAAGAATGTCGCGCAGCGGCGCGGCGTTGAACGGGTTGAGCTGGTAAGGCGAAAAAAAGCGCGCCAGCGACAGGTACAGTTTCAACGCCAGGTTGTTGCTCGTCTTGGAGTCGATATCGGCTGGCGTCGACAGGTTGTCGGGGATGAAGGTGAACGGGGCCTTGCCGGCGACGTTCTCCCAGAGTTCCCGCAAGGCCTGGCGCGCACCCTCTCGGCCGTTGACCGTGTAGCCGTGAGCGAGCGCGACGGCATTCACCGCGCCGGAGCTCGCACCGGAGATGCCTTCGATCCCGATGCGATCGTCCTCCAGGAGGCGGTCGAGCACGCCCCACGTGAAGGCCCCGTGCGAGCCGCCCCCTTGCAGCGCCAGCGTCACCAGCTTCGTTCTCATGTCTTCGAGCCTGCCGCGAATGGCCGACTATCCGTGCGACGCCAGTTGCCGGACGGGGATCCCGCCGCGCCTCCAATATCACTCGCCCGCGGGGGGCTCTGCAACCACGCGGTTGCGACCGCCGTCGTCGTGCGCATGCTGAAGCGCGCCGCCGCGAGAATAGTGGTGCGGCGTCGCGGCCGCGCTTGCCGAGACGAATGCACCGATGACGGGGCCTGCCACGATGGCAGGCTGTCCGGCACCCGGAGGACGACCAGCACCTCCGGTGTCGTGGCCGCGAGCGCGAGGCTCAGCTTCACCCCGAGTGCAGGCGGGACGCGAACCGGTCGACGATTGTGCTAGGGCAGGCTTGGCTCGGGCGGCTCGAGTACCGCCTCGACACATTCGATCTGGTCGAGTACCGCACGAACAGCCTGTTTGTCCGCCCGCC
>JAJVHZ010000056.1:59254-61314 GCA_022072255.1 Gammaproteobacteria bacterium
AGTGCAGGCGGGACGCGAACCGGTCGACGATTGTGCTAGGGCAGGCTTGGCTCGGGCGGCTCGAGTACCGCCTCGACACATTCGATCTGGTCGAGTACCGCACGAACAGCCTGTTTGTCCGCCCGCCTCGGCATGAGCACCTGAACATAACGCGCGAGATCACGCTCTGCCGGCGAGAGTCGGCGCTTCGAGCGCCCGGCGACCAACGGCACGTGCGCACGTAAGACACAGCCACGCGGCAGCCCAAATGCCATGGCAGAGCTTCCGGACTCTGCCACGAAAGAAGTACCCGTTGCATCCAGGTGCCATCCGGGGGAAAGGCGCACGAGCAGGTACGATGCCGTACCTTTCGGCGCTTTCCCGTACGTCAGGCCTTTTGATGTTTTCTTCAGCGGCAGGCCTTCCCGGGGGCGTCAGATCAGCCTCGCAGCCTTCTCCAGGTTGGGTAGCGGGCCGATGTGCTGAGAAACGGGCACGCCGGGACCGGCCTTCTGCGGGGTGCCCGTCCTCATCAGGATCTTTCGGACACGCGCCGGCGTCAACGGCACGCCGTGCCTTGCCTTGGCGATGCCCTGCAGCACGGCGACCGCGCCAGTGACGATCGGCGAGGCGCTCGAGGTGCCCGCGAATCTGTGGGTATACCACAGATTCTCGTTCGCGCCACCTTGCGCGTCGCCATAACCGGTCGTGGTGACGTGCCAACCCCATCCTTGCACGTTGACAATCTTTCCGTAGTTCGAGAACCAGATGCGCGAGCGCGGCACGCCGATGAAGGAATAGCCCGCTCCGGCGCCCGGGAATCCGTCAGCGTCGAAATAGTTCGTGGGCGGGACGCCAGCGCCAACGACGATCGCGCCGGAGTCCTTCTGCAGACCCGTCCCCGCGTAGACCGGCAGCTGGAAGTTCTCGTTGCCGTTGCCCGCCGCCTCGACGACCGTGATGCCCTTCGCCGTCGCCGCTACGATCGCGGCGAAGATGTCGGGCCAGTACTGCATGGCGACGTACCTGCCGGTCGGACCCGGCGCGTGCAACTCGATCAATATGACATCGCCCGCGCCGAGCGCCGCGGCTGCACCGGTGATCGCCCCGGCTGCGTTGAACACGCCGCCGATCATCGCCGAATGCACGAACGCCCGTGCCTGGTGCGCGATCCCGACAGTGCCGAACTGGCCCGGCTGGCTGACCATCTCGCCGAGCACCGCGGTGCCATGGTTGCGCCAATCGATGCTACTGATCAGCGTTCCGCCAATCAGCGGTATCCCGGCGGGGAGATCCTCGTGGCTGAATTGCCAGTTGCCCTCGATGTCGCAGACACGAATCTTCCTGCCCTTGCCGCCAGCGAGCGGCCAAACATGTGTCGCGCCGATGCCATTGGGGGCGGAATGGAGATAGCCCTGGGCCGGTTCGAAGTTGCGGCTGCCGCCCGAGGACCCGGAGTTGACGGTGGCAGGCTCGGGACGTGGCGCGACGTAGGCCTTCCACACCGACCTCGACCGGGCCAGACGTTGGGCGATAGGGATAGCGTCCTTCGGGCGCCTTGGAACGACTTGCACGAAGCCGGCATGGACATAGTCGGCACTGACCCGCGGCTTTGCCGCCGTCAACGGGGTGCCGCGCTGGGCCAGCTTGGCTTCAGGCATATCGAAATGCGAGCCGACGCGCCTGATATCGAATCCGGCGAGCACTTCGTTCAGGGCTACCGCCCGCGTCTCGGCGACCGCCGGGCCGGCGAAACCACCGCGCCCCTTTGCCTTGATCACCACGCTCGAGTCGTACCGCAACTCGGCGATGACATAGTCCGTCGCGGCCTTGACCGTGTAATCAGCCGTGCGGAAAATCCGACCGCCGGGTTTCCTCGCCATGCCGACACCTCCTGTGTAAGGTGAGTATAGACGCTTTCTCGCAGCACAACCCTGATGCTGCTCCAGCCCCGCCGCACTCCCCTCTCAGCGGTTCGCCACAGCCGCACGGCGTTGTCCAAGCTGCCCGCGGCCAGGGTCTGGCCGTCTTGCGTGCACAATCAAAAATAAGGATCTTGGGAATCGCCGCTCTAGTGCCCA
>JAJVHZ010000081.1 GCA_022072255.1 Gammaproteobacteria bacterium
GCACGACGTGCAAAACGGCGACATTATCCTCTTCCATGACGAATTTCCGGTCACACATCAGGCCCTCGAGCAACTCATTCCGTACTGGAAGGAAAAGGGTCACGAGTTCGCTGCGCTGTAGTGTTAGCACCGCGAATTCAGTGCCAAGGTGATTTAGTCCGCCGAACGTAGAATGAATGGCATAACGGCTGCGCTCCGTTTCTCCTCTCCATACCCTCGCGCCCTCCACACCCACGGAATCCGGGAATATCTCCCGAACTGCATTACCACCAGCCGTTTGCCGCCTCAGCGGTGGACATCTCCTTGGAGCGTGGCCCCTCGCGACCGTCGACAGTCATGGCACTTACTGCGTAGGCGTGAGCCCCGCCTGCGCCGACATCGACAAAAAACTCCCCCCCGCGTGGCGACATCGGTACTCGCTTTCCGTCCCGGTAGACTACATACTCGTAAACACCTTTCGTTTCGACGTCGCTCCATTCGATGAGATATGAATCGAGGAAGCGTATCACTTTTACTCCCTTGGGAGCGGGCGGCGTTCCGGACTCGGTCGAGAGCACGTTGTTGCCACTCAACGTCAACTTGCCGACGGAGTTTTCGCCAACCGAAAAACCATTCGCAAGGTACTTGTTGTCCGTCACGGTCACGGAGTCAGCCGGCGAGAACTGGACGGCGTATGGCTCATTTGCCTGAATCTTGCCTTTACGTGCGATAATTGTGTTGTTGTTTACGGTGATGTCCCGCATCAGCGGATCGGTATCATCGCTTCCGACAAAAACGCCGATGACATCACCACGCACATCGCTCGCCGCGATGATCGTGTTGTTCTCGAAGATATTGTCGCCGCTCGAGTATCTGTCCCGAATTCCATAAACGTTGTTCTCGACATACTCGCCTTTCGTGGCGCTCGAGGAGTACTGCACATCGATCCGGTTCCCGTAGACGAAATTGCCGCTTGCCCCCACCTCGACACCTTGTCCCCAGCCATCGACGTTTATTCCGCGGCCATCATCGCTGATGATCTGATTGTCGTAGATGTGGACGTTGTGGCTTCGTCCGGCAAGAAGGATCCCGTAAGGCGCCTTGCTGCCCGGGCGGCGCTTCTGCTGTATGCGATTCTTGTAGACATCGGATCTGTTGGCGTTGTCCGCTCCGATGTATATGAGCTGCATCCCGCGGTGCCCCCCGACCAGGATGTTGTCGTGAATCTCGATCCCGCCGCGGTTTCGGGCGGAGAGCGACAACGGATCGGCTCCGTAGCCGTCGATTGCCGACGTGTCGCCGAGCACCTCTATGTACGTCCTGAATATCTTCGACTGATTGAAGCTGTATCCCTTGTCGGCCTGTATTCCGCCCGACTCCACGCCAACCGTGCGAATGACGAGATCGTGAATCATGTGGGGGCCGACCTGCCAAGATGCACCGTATAGAAAGATTGCTGGTGAATCCTGTGACTCTCCAGCCCCCTGCAGTATGGTGCCGTTGGTAATGGTGACCCGGTCCACGCCGACCGCCACGTATACACCGAATACCGAGGTCGAGGTCGGCTCGGCGTTGTATGTGATTGTGTGACCATTCAAATCCAGCGTCACGTCATCGGCGGTGATGACGACTGCCGTTCCCGGCACTGTCAGATCGGATTCCATTTTGTGGACCCGATTCGGGTGATCCAGGACCAGCGCGGCGGGGGGGATCTCGTCGCGTGGGTTCTCCCCGGAACCGCCTCCGCCGCCACTCGTTCTTTCGCCTCGGCTGGCGACGCCCACGTCGCCACGGACCACGAATGGCAGCCAACAGGTCCCGAATATCGCGATGCAGAAAATGACCCTCAACGAAACCCGCTGTGCAATCTGGCGACTGTTAGCAAATATCGTGATCATTCCTGTCCCTCAGCGCTGTAACCGGCACCCCTCACGAGGCATGAAAAGGCAAATCGTGAACGGCTCGCGTATCGATAAACGCTCAGGCACCCAACGCCCGATCCACCGCGGCTCGATAGATGTATGGAAGTGACACCACGATCGCCGCATCGCTTGGATTGCCCCGATCATTCAGGCGAACTCTGCACTCGCCTTCCCCCGCAATCCGCAACTCGTGGATGTACCCCCGACTGCAGGCGAGATCGACCCGGGTGACCTTGCCGCCCTCCAGCGATTCCAGGGGGTGTTCCGAGAACAGCATCCTCGTATCGTTTCTAGGCTGAGTCACTTCGACCATGACCCGCTCTGGCGTATACGTTGTTACCAGGGCACGCGCGTTGCTGAAGAAGCCACGATTCACCGGCCTCGCAATCTCGTGGTCGCGATACTTCCCGGCATCCCCATCCCGTCCAGCCTCCGCCGCTTTTGCGATGTTATACGCCTCTCGCGCCGTTACGTAATGAAGCCGGCATCCGGCAGTCCTGCACAGTTCCTCCAGTTCGCTATGCAGCCTTTCCATCTGTTCTCCGAGAAACATCTCCCGACTCTGCATGCCGTGCGTGTGCAGCTTCACGAAAAGCCATTCCGGACGGCCGACGACACAGACGCCTGCCTTGATCCACAGGTCGATTCGACGTCGGAAATACGGCGTGAAGGACTCCAACGCCGCATACTCGATGTATCCTTGCGACCAGTCGATACACAGCGGTCCCTCGAAGATCACGAGATCGCCGCTCGCAGAGCCGCCGACCCGCATCGGAACACCGATATCGTAGGATTTCGGATCGGGGGTGTCCGTCGCGTAATAGATCGAATTTACGGTGCTTGGCTGCGAGTTGACGCTGAAGGCGGGAAAGGTGTAATCGGCGTAGCAGCCCGCATCGCCCAGTATCGACAACTCCGTGTTGACGCCGCTCATCCCAGCGTCGCGCCGTCCGTTATCGAGGGCCCAGTTTCCAGCGATGTACGCAAAGCGCTTCTGCGGACTCCTTTCGGCCGTGAGCATCGCGCCAAATTCGTTAAACCACCGTACACCCTCGCCGATGGTCGTTGCGAAGTGCTCGGGCGTATCGTTTCCATGGTGAAGGTGGAAGTCGATCTCCCCGAAACCCTTGTGGACGAACTCGCTCAGAATGCGCACACAGTCGTCATTCGGATAGTCGTAACGATAGAACCATGAATGCTGAGGTGTAATGCCGTCCGCGTCGCGATGCCGTGCCGCGATGCCCGCAAACGCCTCGCACCACTCCCGGACACGCTGTACGCCGCGTTCGCCTTCCTTTCTGGAAGGTTCAAAATGATCCACCACCAGGAACATCAGGTCGGTGATTTCCGTTCCAAGCTTTCCCCCATCGCCGCGCGCGGCCATCTTCCGAAGGTAGTCCGGAAGCCAGATGTGACAATTCCAGCGAAGGAATCGGATGAAAAGCTGTGCGATGTTGAGAATGGTTGTCATCGTGCGTCACATCCTGGGACTCAGCTTCCTTCTACCGATTCGGCCTCGGCTCATGCCGGTAAGTGCCGGCGTCAATGAGCCTTTCATAAAACGATTGAGTCCGAGCCACGCACCTGGACGCGTCGAACAACTCGTCCGCCACCGCGCGCCCTCGTAGGCCAAGCTCCCGCGCACGGTCCGGATTTGACAGAAGCTCTTTCATTGCTGCAGCCATCGCCTCGCTGTCGCCAACGCGAACCACGTAGCCGTTGACATTGTCGGTGACCAGTTCGGGGTTACCGCCTACAGCCGTACATACCACCGGCAAGCCTGCAGCCATGTATTCGATGATCGCATTTGAGAGGCCCTCGGAGCTCGAACTGAGAACGCCGACGTCGCTTGCCTTGAGTAGGCGGGGAACATCTGTCCTGGACCCAAGGAAATGAACCGTCCCGGAGAGGCCCAGCGACATTGTCAGTGCCTCGAGCTTTTCGCGCTCCTCACCCTCTCCCACGATCACTACATGCACATTGGGGTGCTCTGTCGCGATCTGTCCGACGCTCTTGAGAAAGACATCGATTGCCTTGACCGGCCGCAGGTTGGCCACGAGGATGACCATCGGGGTACTCGCCGCGATACCGAGTTCCGTTCGAACGTCTTGTCTCATGGTATCGTCATCGGCATTGAACGCGTCGAGCACGACGCCATTGTAAATGAGCTCAATCTTTTCGGGCGGGATGCCCTCCACCTCTTGAACGTGCCGCTTTACCGCTTGCGAGTTGACGACGAACCGAGTTGCCCCCGGATTCAGCAGCTTGAGTAGACCAAGCTCCAGCGGATTGTGCCAGTATCCCGCGTTGCGCCTGGTCGCAAGCACGACCGGAACCTGCGCGACCTTCGCCGCGATCGTCCCCGCGATGTTGCTGTCGCGAAAATGTATCTGAAGTATGTCGATGCGCTGGCGGCGGAGAAAACTGGCAAACCGTAGAATCCTGGCCCAACTCGACGGGCGGTAAAAAGACGCGATGTCGACGTTGTATTGCGGGCATAGAGACCGCCTGGCTCTGAACCAGGTGGAATCGCGCAGAAAGCAGAGGTAGGGTTCGAATCGGTCCCTGTCAATTCTCTCCAACAGCATTTCGAGCTGTGTCTCGGTACCTCCCATCTTTTCATCGATGGTATCAATCAAAAACGCAACCCTTATCTTGCGAGTCGCGGATTCCTCTTCTTGATACCCGCCGTACATGTATGGGCTGGCTGAATACATGATTTCACGTGCTCCCGGATGTCACTTCGACATGCGGGCCGAGGACACATCGTCTCTCACCGGCGGCCGCCCGGCTGGCAGCTGACTGGTTACATAGCGGTACTTGCCCGAGGGATCGCGCGCTATCGCATCCACATGCTCGAAGCGCACTCGCACCCTCGGTCCGACGATCTTCTGGAACCGCACCTGCAGATCCGTCAAATCGAGACTTCCGCCCGAGCGATTGACTACCTTGACGAGCAGCTCGGTCCAATTGGTCTGTATGACCTGAAACTGCGCCTCCAGATCGACACTGTTTATGGCCTCGACGAACAGATATCCGGGTTTCGGATTTCCGTCTCCGTCGTAGAGGATGTCACGATCCCTCCCCACGATTCGGTCAATCAACGGCAGCGGCGACCCGCAGCCGCAGCTGCTATTCTCGGCAACGACCGCAAGGTCGCCAATCTCATACCGGATCAGCGGCATTCCCCGATTGAAAAGATCGGTGACCACCACTTTCCCCATCTGTCCTGGCACGGCGGCGTTGCCGCTCGCGTCGAGAATTTCGACGAAAGCGCCGTCCAGAAAAAGGTGCATGCCGCGGTGTTCGCGGCATTCGCAGGCGATTACACCGCATTCACGGGTCCCGAATTTCTCGAACACCTCGCCGCCGAACGTGTCGGCGAAAAGCCTGCGCTGCTGGGGATAGAGATTCTCGCCGGTGCAGCTGGTCGCAGCCACCTTTGGCAGCTCAATGCCGCGACGATTCACGAATTCCGCAAATACCGCCAAAGAGTTCGGGAAGCACTTTATGATGCTCGGCGCGAATTCCCTGTACCCCCCGACGAATGCCTCCATGTACTCGTCGGTGATGTGGTGCGGATCGAATCTCAGCATCCGCTCGCACGTCGCGTTGCGGAATGCTGCTTTCCAGCGGTCGCCGATGCTGTCGTGATGCGAGGCCGCGACGAAGAGCGCCGCCTTGTCACCGAGCCGGTAGCCCATCCAGTTATCGAAATACAACTCCTGTGCCTTGCGCAGGTATATGCATTCCTTGTCACGCACGAACGTCATGGGCAGCCCCGTTGACCCTCCGGTGCGCGCGTGTATCAGCCGATCGGCCGGCACGTTGCGGGCAATCAGGCGCGAAAGGTTGCCGCGAATGATCTCCTTTGTGAGCAGCGGCAGGGCGCGAAAGCGTGCCGCGTCCCCGGAACGAGGTGAGAATCCGCACTCATCGAAAGTCGTCCGATAATACTCAACATTTTCATATGCGTGCTCGAGCGTTTCCTGCAGCCGGTGCTGCTGACGCGCCCGCAGTTGCTCGACAGTCATAGTGCCGATGTCGTCGAACTTGTCGAGCAGGCCCAGCTGCGCAAGATCACCGTCCTTTATCGTCCACAAGGGATAAAACACATTTCGCACGACCGCAGACATCAAACTCATCGGCGCTTTCCTGTCTCCATGCCTCAACGTTGTCAATACTGACTGACCCGGTACTCACCATTCAGGGCCCACGGCGAATCCGATCGATAAGCTCGAATTCTGCACGCAAATGCCGGTGTAAGTCGGTGCAGTACATCACTATTTGATGCCTTCAGGCACCCGTCTCTTCCTGCGCCGTCAGATGCCAGAGGCGGACAGACCCACCTCGGTCAACCCAGCGGGGTGCACTGGTGGTCCATGGCATCCGAAATGCGTTTCCACGCCCCGGCTTCGCTGCCTGCCACAGATCCACGGAGACCTGTCCGATGGCCTGCATCGCCACGCGGACTACGCCGCCAATGTGACAGTCCGCCCGGGCTAATCAGCACCAGCAAGTAATCCGCCCGGGACGGGCGAACTCTGGTCCCCGTCAGGTAGTCGATGTCACTTCAGTAGCTACGCCGCCGCCCCACGGTGTTTCACGCCGGCGGAATTCTCCGCCTCGGTTGCGGACTGAAGCAGGCCAAGCCCCTGCAAAACTGAACGTGCGGTGTCGAACTCGAATTCCGAAGTCAATGTCTCCAGCCGTGCTCGACACCGCTTAAGATTGTTGTAGTGGCGAAAGCGCGAAATCAGTCCGGCCTTGATACGCGGCTGGTCCGGGTCGATTTCCCAGGGATGCAAATAGAAAATGAAGGGCATCCGGTCGCGTTCGTTGATCTGGTTCAATGCGTACCGGGAGAACGCATAAGGGAACAGACGAAAATAGCCGCCACCTGCGACCGGCACGTCGTATTTCACCATCCGGTAGGTTGAAAGAGGAAACTCGACTATCGCCTTGCCGCCTTGCAGCGACATGCGATGGGGAACTCGCGGCGACCCCGGGATGCCGTAACGGTCATGCCGCACGGGGAATATGCTCGAGTCGTACTGGAAACCGAGGCCGGCCAGGATGTCCAATGCCCAGATTGACTGATTGACGATCGAATAGCTCGCGGCACGGTACCCGATTACCGGCGCTTGCACGGTGTCTTCGAGCACCTGCTTCGCTCTGCGTGTCTCTGCCAAAAACACCTCGGGGGTCTGGCGATAGACGAGCTCATGGGTTAGCCCGTGGCAGGCGACTTCGTGGCCGGACGCAGCTATCTCACGAATCAGACCAGGATATCTCTCGGCAACCCATCCGAGCACGAAGAACGTGCACGCAACTCCCCGTTCATGGAACAACTCGAGCAACGCACGGGTATTAGCCTCGACCCGGCATTCGAGTTTCGCCCAGTCGTTGCGGTCAATTACCGACGAAAATGCCGAGACGTGAAAGTAGTCCTCGACATCCACCGTCATGACATTTTTCGTTCTCATCGTCGTCTCCGCTGGAATCCGGGATACGGGTTCGGGGTGCTCGCCGGCACGCATGCAATCCCCGTGCGAACTGCGTTGTTTTTGGCTGGCCCCGGCCCGTGAATGGGACGTTGGCCTTGGAGTCCGGTCTGGATCCGGCCGGTTCGGCAACAAATCTGCGCTCATTCACCGAAAGCGCCTATCTCCGCGACTGCCTAATAGCGGGTGCGAGCGCGCGTGTTCGACCCGACGCTGCGGGACCTCCCCCCGCTGCGACCCGGATAACTGGGGAGGGCAATCTCGATTCGTTCGAATGTGGGCGGGAATCCCCTGCCTGAGCAGGCGTTGGAACGGCGAGCGCACCAATCTGTAGCTACGGAGCGACAACAGTTGCACTGGCTTGCCTGTGCCATCCCCCTGCCTAGGACGGATCGCACGTTCCCAGGAACCGGCTATTCCACGTCGGTTCGACCCTTGATCTGCTTGACCTCGTCCTTGAACTTCTTGAGCTCCTGCCGAAGTTCGTGGATAACGGACCGCAGGTTCGTCTCCGATCCGCCCCCGACAGTGGGCTCGCCAACGCCCTCGGACGCGACTTCCCCACCCACCTCGTCAGAGTCTGCGCTGATTCTGCGGGGCGAGGCGGAAGACTTGAGCATCGTCGGCTCGTAGTCCGATTCGACGCCCTGACCGGTGCCCGGCTCCGGAGACCAAAGTTCCTGCTTTACGTCCTCAAGCACGTTGTCGATGACGGCACGATTGATATGGTGAAGCTCCTCCAAGCACCCGTAAAGCAGCACTCGATCGCAAAGCAAATTTGTCTTTCGCGGAACGCCGCCCGTGAACTCGTACAATCGCGCATAGACATCGTCATCGATGTACGGATCTCCGTTCCAGCCGACCAGTTTCAGGCGGTGTTCGATGTATTGTCGGGTCTCCTCTTCTGTGAGCGGCTGGAGATGGTACGCCGCCAATACACGCTGCCTCAACTGCTCGAATCCCTCGGACCGCATCATGGTACGGAACTCCCGCTGCCCGAGCAAAAGACTCTGAACCAATGGCTTACCCTTCCATTGGAAATTCGAGAGCATCCGCAATTCTTCTATCGTGCGCTTGGCCAGGTTCTGGGCCTCGTCGACTACGAGCAAGACCCGCTTTCCCTCCTGCACACAAACGCGAAAGTACTGCTCGAGCTTGTGCAACAGGGCGGCCTTGCTCAAGCGGTCGAAGGGAAGTCCGTATTCCGCGGCGACGAGTCGGAGCATGTCGTCGGCCTGGATCTGGGTGCTCACGAGCCGGGCAGCGACCATGCTCTTGGCGTCGAGCGCCTGGAACAGCCGGCCTACGAGGGTCGTCTTGCCTGTACCGACGTCGCCGGTGACGACGATAAATCCCTCGCCCTGCTCTATGCCGTAGCGCAGGTACGCGAGTGCACGCTTGTGTGTACCGCTATTGAAGAAGAAGCGGGAATCCGGACTTAATTGAAACGGACGGCTCGTAAACCCGTAAAATTGTTCGTACATGAACCCTCTTTGAACCTAGAACGTCTTCACCAAGAGCAGAAACGCCCGGTTTTCCAGATACTCCGGGAGGCCGCCGGTGCTGTCGCGATTGAAGTAACGCGCCCCGATTGACGCTTCCAGCGTCCGACCGAACTGTCGCGTCAGCGCGAAATCGACGATTGTGTATTGGGATTCATCGCCCGTGCGGAACTCCTCGTCGATGTACTGGATGCCCAGGCGGGACCGCGACGTTTGAGTGAAGCGCCATGTCCAGGCCGCGTTCGGCCCCATGCCCTCTTCGGAATCGCCGGTCAGCTGGTAGTCCAGTTCGTAACGGGTGAAGCCCAGCTCGAAATCGTGATAGCGGCCTGTGTATGTGCCGAATGCGCTGAACGACTTGTTTACCACCACCTCGCCAGTCTCCACCGGCGTCGTTACGCTCAACTGCTGTGGCTGGCCGGTAACGGGATCGATGATCGGCTGGCCGAAGGGATCCAACACGGCGAAAGCCGTATTCCGCAGCACCGTTGTACGAACAGAGGTGGGCTCCTCGGTGTAATTTGCAACGAACCGGAGACGCCGGCTGGTGTGCTCGGCCTGTGCCGAGAAAGTCTGACCGAAGAACCGTTCACCGCCAATTACCTCGAAGAATGTCTGCCGACGGGGCGCCCATCTCAGACCCACGCCCCAGAGCACGCCGCTGGTATCGCTCTCGGAATCGAAGTCATCGTCATCGTACCCCAGCTGTCCGATCGCGGCCCAATGCGGTGTGAAGTAATAGTCGGTGCGCCCCGTGACGTTGCGGAAGCGGATAGTGTCGTCAAACGCTTCGTCGTCGACGTACTGCTCCAGAAAGTCGAGACTCCACAGCCACGTCTCGAAATGGCTGCCGTTATGAATGTTGGCGGTAACGGTGTGGGCGCTGCTGTCCGTCAAATCGTCCGTGCTCGAGATCACCTCGTCGTAGGTATACCCGATGTTGGCTCTCGCATAATTGCCGAAGTCGTGCACCCAGTTTGGCGTCACGCTGTACGAAAGTACGTTTGCGCGTGGCACGGCGCTGATGTTGTCGAGCGCGACGGTTCCCACGTTGCCGACGTTCTGGGGACCATAATTGACACCGAAATCGATGAATCCGTGGTCTCTGAACACCTCCAGCTGGCCGTCCCCGGTCAGCAGGTTATTGATGCGGTTGCGGCTGCTGTCGTCTGCATATATCAGCCCCTGCAGGGCATAATCGAGATTGACCCGGTACCGCATGCCCCGGCCTTCCAGGGAAACCGCGGGCGTGAGTTCGGTGACGAAGTCGCCCTCTTCCTGGCCATCGGGGGCGAGTTCGATGTTGTCGGAGTAAACCTCCTGCACCGTCACTTGAGGATTGATGTCCCACGCCGCGGCATACGCCGTCGATGCGGACAGCAGACCTATCAATGAATAAAGGAGAGGCGCCGATCGCGTCAGATTCGAGGGCTTGCCGTATTCATTGCGAGTAATATCCATAACCGTAGTCTGCGCTTTCTCGTTGGTTGCTTTTATTTAATATCAGTCCGACGCGGACGTTATCACCCAGTACGCGCAGGGACTCCGTCACTAGATGCTGGTCCGTCTTTTCGGCTTCGACCACCATCAACACCTGCCCCACCAGGCCGGTGAGCACCAGCGTGGAGGCATGAGCGAGAACCGGCGGCGTGTCGAATATGACCAGGCGATCCGGATATCGCCGTGCCAACTCGTCCATGAACTGTTGCATTTTGCCGCTGCCCCACAGTTCGGCGATTTGGTAGTCTAGCCTGCCGGCGGGAATAAAGGCGAGATTTGGAACGTTTGTGCGCAACAAATAATCCGCCAGGTCGGCCCCTTCGGTGCGAAGGAAATCCGTAAGGCCGGGGTGTTCAGACAGCTTGAGTGTTTTCGTCAGGCTTTGCTTGAAGACGTCCGTATCCACCAGCAGTACCGTCCGATCCAGCTCCGTGGCGATACTCATGGCCAGGTTCAGGCTGGTGTAGGATTTGCCTTCGCCCGCGACAGAGCTTGTCACGGCTACCAGATTCGCATTCTTGACCTTTTTTGCGGCGTCGGAAAATGCGTTCAAGAGTAGGGGTCGCTTGATGCGACGGTACTCGTCCGCGCGCGGAAGATGCATCGTCTCCGGCGTGAGATAACCCTGCTTCTCCAGTGCCTTAAGGTCCAGCGCCACCATCTGCGAGGTGCGCAATGGAGCGGCGACCGTCGGCGCGAGGCTTTCACCCGCCTCCCACGCCGCCCCTATGAGACCTTCGCCCGTGGCCTCGCGGGGGAAGGTCGACGGCGCGACTACCGGCCCGCGGCTTTCGGAGATAGTCCGGATGTCAGACTGCTCAAGTCGTTCCAGTGCCTTCTCAATTATGCTCATGCCTGAATCATCCGAAAGGGTTCAACGATGGTCTTGATCAGCGGTTTGATGTCATAGCCGTTGTGCATCAACATCCCCACATACGCCGCCAGCAGTGCCAGGACGACCATGCCGAAAATCAGCATCCCGAATTGGCGCCTTGCCACCTCCATGACACTCCAGTTCATGGTTATCGCTCCCAGCACCGGAACTCCGCTAATTGTCGCCAGCTGGTTGCGCGTGTAGAAGGTCGGGCGACTCTGGGATCGCATCCACCCGAGCCCCGTGCCCAGCGCGAGCGCTGCCAGGAACACCGCCGTCGTCAGCAGTTCACGCTGCGGCCCCACCGGTACCAATGGCAGACGCGGAGCCTCGATTACCTTGAACATCGAATCGCCGCCGGCCGATTGGGCGCCTGCCGACAAGCTGATCGTTTCACGACGGTGTACGAGTTCCGCGTAGGTCGCCTTGATCACCTCGTAATCGCGATTGAGCCTCGCGAGTTCCGCCTCGACCTTGGGCACGGTTTCGGCCAACGGCTTGAGATCGAGCAGTTGCTTTTCCTTCAAGGCAATCTGCTCCTTCATCGCGGCGGCGCGCGCCTCCGCCTCCGTCAACAGCAGCCGTGCACCGGAGGTATCGGTTGCCGGCGCATAGACCACGGGCGCACCGCCGGCCGGAACATCCAGACCCTTCGCCTTCTGTTCCTTCATCTCGGCTAGCTGACGGCGCAGGCCGATAACGTCCGGGTGCTGCTCGGTGTAATTTAACAGCAACTCGCTCAGTCGCGATTCGGCGGTTGCAATCTGCTGATCGAGTGCCGTTTGTCCCGGCACTCCGCCACCGACGCTTACGGGCACGCGCGATGCGGCCATGTTCTGTATCTGCACGCGCAGCGCGGTCGCCCTGAACTCGGCCTCGCGCAGCGACACCTTCGCGGCCTCGAGTTCACTTTGCAGTGCCTCCACCCGTTGGCTGTAGGTTTGTCCATTGGCACCCAACAATACGCCCGGGTTGTCCAGCTTGAATTGCTTCAATCGCTCCTCTGCTTCGCCCAGATTGCGCGCATACGCCGCGATCTCCCGGTCAAGGAACTCAGCTGCCTCCTTTGTGCTGGTCTTGGTGAGATAGGAGAACCTCTCGACGAACAGATCGAGCACGGACTTGACGACATTCAGCGCGAGTTCCCGGTCAGTGGACTCGAAACTTATCGAATAGATATCCGCCGGGGTGTCATTGCGTGAATTGGCCTCTTCATCGACTGCTGGCATGAGGCGTTTAACACGGATGCGCTCGGCAAGGCTCATCACCATCTTGTCGAGGCCTTCCGGCGTCTTCACCTTCATCTTGAGGGCCGTCTCGTTGATTACGCGCTCGATGTTCTCGCGAGTCAACAGCGTGCGTTTTATGAGCAGGGCCGACTGCTGCGGACTCCATGTTTGCGCACCGTTCGGGCCCTGGAAGAGCGGTTGCAGAGCAGCTTTGGTATCGAGATAGACCTTTGCCTCCACCTGATACCGGTCGTCGACCGCCTCCAGTCCTGCCCAACCTAATGCACAAACCAGGACTACTGCACCGAGTGCTGTCCACCGATGGTGCAGCACCATCCACAGATGCATCTTCAACTGCTCAAACTGTTCGCGCATGGATCGAATTGGACTCCTGGTTGCTGGGCCAATCCATGGCCACGGATCAAAGATGAGTGACGACGCTTAAAGCATTGTTTCCGGAACAATAAGTATGTCGCCGGGCTGCATAGGCATGTTGGCGGAAATATCACCGTCCTCGACCAGATCCGCCAAGCGAATGCGGTAGGCCTGCTGCTTCCCATCAACCGTCCTCACCAACGTCGAGCGGTTCCCGGCCGCAAACTCAGTCATACCGCCGGCAGCGATGACGAGGTCAAGCACGGTCATGTCCCTCCGATAGGCAATCGTTTGCGGCGTGGTCACCTGACCGGCGACGCGAACGAAATCGCCCACCGCGCCCTGAAACTGCATCACTGTAACCGTGACGAGCGGCTCCTTGATGTAGCTCGACAGCCCCGCCTCGATCTCGGCGGCAAGCTCCTTGGGCGTCTTGCCGGCAGCGACGATTTCCTGCACCAGCGGCGTGGAAACCTTGCCGTCCGGACGAACCGGAACCCCGGTGACCGACAAGTCAGGGTTGCGCCACACAAAAATGTTGAGCTGATCGCCCTGCCCGATTCGATACTCGAATGAACTGCCTGCCGCGCCGGCAGCGGCAGGGGGCGGCGCTTGCACCGCCGTGCTCTGGCACGCGGCAATGCCCACAACTGCAATCATCAACGCAACGAGTCGACCCACTACGTTCTTGCCTGGATACATTTTGTTGTTCCCCCTTAGATGGACGCCGAGACAACCGCCTGCATTGTTCAGCACAGAGACTCCCTGGAAATCCTGCGCGGTCCTGAGCATCGTTTCGCTCGGTGATATTCAGGACTATACCCCCTGGAGACTAATTCAATTCTAAGTGAAATTCTCAGCGGAATCACAGGCTTCGTGGGATTTTTCGTAGCACGTTCACATGTGGTGGCGATTGCCCCCGGCGCACCGAGGAACCCTGGCGCTCCCGCGGATCGAAGCATCTCGCAGCCAATCTCGCGGAGATGCGCCGAGCGTAATCTGACAAATTTGTTCATATACCCTGCGTATTTATCTGATTACAATGAGGCAGAATCGACTCACTGGCACCGAACCCACAGCTTCGCGCGCTCACGATGAGGCTGCATTCCGCAACAAGAAGCGCCGTGGACCCGGCGGCGCCTCCGTTCAAGACCCTCCGGCCCTTTGAATACACCCTAGCAATCGACTTTCGCCACACGACCCGAACGCGACGCACGCATCTTGAAGCAAGCGTCGCGCCACGCGTGACGATGCCCCCGTGCAGGGCCCATGCAAGTTCCATCCGCATCACAATCCCCACAGTCTGCGGTAGTGTCGCGCGCGCCTGACTCGCGCATGCCGGAGAGCGAAGTTGCCCATAGCAGCAGCTCCGCACGCGTAAGTCGCTCACAGACGTCGCCGTGGACAGACAGTCGGGCCGAACACCGGCCTGCAGCCCTGCCCCAGCGTCCAGCATCGTCGTAGGAGGCTCGAGGCCGGCACGTAGGTGGATGAGTGCGCGGGAACAATTGCAATCGGCGCCGCCACGGGCTGGCTACTGAGCCTCGAGATCTCAACTGGGCGCTGCGCCCGGAAAGGTCGAACGGCACAAGGCAACGCTGCGCAGGAACGATCACCGTGAAAGACGCAGGAGACGCGCCCCCGGGCAGGCTACGGGAGCTCCTTTAGCGTGACCCCTTGCCCCAGATCACGACCTGCAGAGTCTGGATGATGATCATCAGATCCAGGAACAGGCTGTAGTTCTTCAGGTAATACAGGTCGTATTGCAGCTTCTCACGGGCATCCTCGACCGAGGCGCCGTATGGATAGCACACCTGTGCCCAACCGGTGATACCAGGTTTCACGTGGTGTCTGAGTTCGAAGTACGGAATCTGCCGTGCCAGTTCCTGAACGAACTGCGGCCGCTCTGGCCGCGGCCCGACGAAGCTCATGTCGCCCTTGAGGACATTGAAGAGCTGCGGCAATTCGTCTATACGCGTCTTGCGGATGAACCGGCCCACCGTTGTAATGCGGTCATCGTCCTTTCGCGCCCACTGTGCGACGCCGTTCTTCTCGGCGTCCACCCGCATGCTGCGGAACTTCAGCACGCGGAAAATTCGCCCTCGCCCCACCCGCTCCTGACTATAGAACACCGGCCCCCGCCCGCGGGACTCGATGAGTATGGCCAGCGCGGTCAGCAGCATCAGCGGCGCCGCGAGGATTACGAGCGCCAAGCTCACAGGAATATCGAAAAGCCGCTTGCCTGTGGGCTTTAGCACCGCCTGCGTAAAGCCGTCAGCGAAGACGACGCTGCTTGGCTGCAGCGTGTCGAGGCGAATCTTGCCGAGCTGCCGCTCCAGGTACGATGACTCATCCAGCACCCGCATGCCCTTCATCTTGCATTCGAGCACCTGTTCGAGGGGCAAGCGGTTGCGACGCTCGTCCAAGGCCACCACGATCTCATCCACGTCGTGCCGCGAGGCGAGGTCGTAAAGCGTCGTCGGGCCCAGAGGAAACACGGCCCGGCCCTGCACGACCCGCTCATCGACGCCGATGTCCACGAAACCCACAATGGTCACTCCGTGGCGGTCCGAACGCCGCCGGAGGCTGGCTATCTGCAGCGCGCGATTACCGACGCCGAGCACGAGAACTCGACGGCTCCAGCGGAAATCCGTTCGAGGCACACAGAGGAATCGACAGGAAGCGATGCCGAGGAATGACGCCAGCAGGGCAATCACGAACGCCCGTGCGCCGACCACCAGACCGGGATCGACGACCCACACTATTGACATGACAAGCAGGCCACCGAGAAAACTCAGCCCAAGACGGAGCAACAACGCGCGCGGCCCTTCGCGCAGGTCGCGCTGATACAGCCCCATCGCCGTCATCATCAACAACATTACGGCCGCGAAAGTGAAGGCCTTGAAAAGCAATTCATCCCGCGAGGAATCCATGGTCCCCTGTGCGACGACAATCAGCGCCACCCCGACGTACACGGAGGCGAGGAGAATGACGGTCTCCGCCAGACCCAGCATGAGCAGAGTCCTGGGAACGTAATGCCGGAAGATTCGATACATGGCTGCGTCCTGGGTCGCTGATCTCGTTTTTTCCTGCCCGCCGAGTTCCCTGCGGGACCCTTGTTTCTTGCGCCCTTATCAGCAACCGGCATGCCACTCCCTAAGCGCACTACGCCGGGACCATGCCCCGTCGATTGAAGGCTATATCTACTTTAAAAACAATTGATTAATGCACGTCCAGCGGCACGGCCGAGGCCACCGCTTCGCCCATGCCACTCGGCAAGTCCGGATCGGGGTGCCCTTTCGTCGCAAGGGAACGACACAGCGCCAATCTGCCGAGGATGCCCCCCGCCCCGGGGGGCAAGTTCGCGAGTGAAACTTACCCGCTGGCCGCCTCGTTGATAGCCGACAGAAGCGCGGCCCTGCGGATGGGTTTGGGCAGGTGAGAGTTGCATCCTGCAGCCAGGCACCGGGCCACATCCTCGCGGATTGCATGCGCGGTGAGTGCGATGATCGGGGTCGGCCGCGCCCCCGTCTCAGCCTCGAATTCCCGGATCGCTCGCGTGGCTGCATAGCCGTCCATGACCGGCATCTGCATGTCCATCAGCACCAGATCGTAGCGGGCTGACTTGAAGCGGCTCACCGCAACCTCGCCATTCTCGGCCTCATCGATTTCGACGGGGTCATTCTTCAGAAATGCCCGCACCAACAAGACGTTATCCGCAGTATCCTCAACCAGCAGGATTCGCCGGCGAGCGTCAGGACTGCCCCTGGGGGCACCGCCGGCCGCCATCTCCAGAGCCGAGTCCGACGGGGTCGCTGCTGCATCGCGCGCCAGCAGACTCCCAAGGTCCACCAGTTTCACCGGTCTGACCACGTGCACGGCACCGGTGATCGTACGAACACGGGCGAGGTCTCCGGTCAGAGCGGACGGTGAGAGCAACATCACGATGCCCAATCCTGGGCAACACCTGCGCAGGGCCGCGGCCGCCTCGAATCCGTCCTCGCCGTCCAGCATCCGATCACAGACAGCTGCCAAATAGGGGCTGTTGCTCCGCGTCGCCACATCGACCAGACCGAGGGCCTCCGCCTGCACGGCTGCGACATCCACGAGATAACCCGTCTCCTCGAGATACTCGCGCATGACCGCCCGCTCCGGCCCATTGCCGGTTAGCAGCAGCAGGTGACCGCGCCGACCCTGCGGCGGGGCCGGGCTCGCGGTCGCGGCGGCTTCCGGGATTGACGCGAAGGCGACCTCGAAAAGGAATGTGCTGCCCCGGCCTTCCTCACTCAGCACCCAGATCCGGCCGTCCATCATCTCCACGAGATGTCTGGAAATGGTCAGCCCGAGCCCGGTCCCGCCGTACTTCCGGGTCGTGGACGAGTCCACCTGCGTAAAACTTGCAAATATCGAATCCTTCTTGGCGGCCGGGATGCCGATGCCCGTGTCCTGCACCGCAAACCGCAAACGCATGCGCCCGCTCTCCCCGGACTCCCTGCTCACACGCAGGACGATCCCTCCAGTCTCGGTGAACTTGGTCGCGTTGCCGATGAGATTGAGGATGATTTGGCGAAGCCGCGTCGGATCCCCAATGTGCCTGTGGGGCACATCGCGACCGATATATGCGATGAGCGACAGTCCTTTCTCCTCTGTCTTCAGCGCGTACAAATCGACCGCGTTTTCGACCAACTCATGCAGATCGAACTCGATACTCTCCAGTACGAGCTGCCCGGCTTCGATCTTCGAGAGATCGAGAATGTCGTTCACGAGACTCAGCAGCGCCTCGCCCGCCTTCCGGAAGACACTCACGTAACGACCCTGCTCCTCGTTCAGCGGCGTTTCACCGAGCAGCTCCGACATTCCGATGATCGCGTTCAGCGGCGTACGGATTTCATGACTCATGCTGGCGAGGAATTCCGACTTGACCCTGGAGGCGCTAAGCGCCTGGTCGCGGGCTACCGCAAGCTCGCGCGTCTGGTACAGCACCTGACGCTCGATTTCGGCGTTGCGTGCACGCAGTTCCCGCGCCTTAGCTTCTCGCGCCCTTACCAGCGCGATCAGCAAGAGGGTTATGCCCGCACCCAGCAGCAGCGCCGTGTAGATGAGCCCGTGCTCTATTTCATGCCAATGCACCGGCCGGCTGACGAAGAGCTTGATGGAATAGGCGGGAAACTGCAGCGATGCGTCCTCCGTAAGCCGTGTAATCTCCCAGCCGCGACGGCTTGAGGACTCGTTGCCGGATTGAGTGAAAAGAACCTGACGGCCGACGATACCCTCCGATTCGCTGGCAAGGGTGATACCGAGCCCGCTGTATGCGAAGCTCGAACCGAGCAGACGTGACGGATCGATCACCAGGTACACGATTCCCGTCCCTCGACCGTCGGCCGGATCCCGGGTGCCTGCTCTCGATGCGCTCACCTTGCGGACCAACAGGTAGCCGCCAGCAAACGGGCCTTCTTTGACGACGCTGGTAGGCACCGCGCCGGCCGCGTTGAGTACAGTCTGGAAAACGCCTGGCTGCGATACCAGACTGCGCAGTTGTGTAGCCTCGTCCAGATCCTCCACCGATCTTCGCGATGCGGAATAGGCGACTGCACCTAGGCGCGGCGAGCCCGACTCCCCTTCGGGGGCGGAAATGACTGACTGGAACCCCGCAAAACGGAGAAAAGGCTGTCTGCGCAGCGACGCCTGGCCCAATTCAACGAATGCTGCCTTGCTCTCGATACGCCCGTTCTCCAGCAACGACGCCAGGTAAGCGCTGACATCGTCCGCCGCTGTCACACTACGACTGAGGGCGCTCTCCAATGACACTGATTCGAACGCGAACTCGCGACGTTCCGTATCGAGCGCGTTCTGCCAGGCGTACAAGAGCAGAAAAACGGAAAACGCAACGCCGAAGCCGCCGGCAACCGCGTAGACGCCAGCACCGGTGCGCGGTTCGCGGGCGGTCATCGTGTCACCGCTCTGCCCATACCCGTCCGCAGCTCAGCGATAGACAATCTCGATCTGCGCGAGGTAATGCCGCAGCTCTGAAAGAGCATTTCGAATGAGGTCCGTGTTGCAGGCGATTGCTGCCCGTTCCAGCCCCGCGCCAACTTCCGTAATGAACTGGAACCCATAGCCGCCGCCCGAACCCTTCATGCTGTGACCTATGATACGGATGCCGTCGAAATCGCCTCTGGCGAGCAGCGCCTCCACCTTTTCGATATCGCGCTGGCGGTTGGAGAGAAACCCCGGGACCAGATCCTCAAGATCCTTGTCGACCGTCACCTGGACCATGGCTGAAATCCCATCTCTGAACGTCTAAACGTCTCGCTGCTCGTCCACGGGATTCTCCGCGGCATCGATGTCAATGGATTCGGAATCATCCGTCTCGACGGCTCCACCCTTGCGGAAGTCCGCCGCATTCAAATGATGCTGCGCCAGCAGCTTGTAGAATTCGGTGCGATTGCGCCCGGCTATCCGCGCCGCATTGGCGACGTGCCCATTAGTGATGCGCAGCACCCCGATGAGATAGTTGCGCTCGAAGGCGTCCTTTGCCACCTTCAGCGTCTGAATGCCGGCCGATTCCTCCCTCAGCGCGCTCTTGGCCATGCTGAGAGGGATGATGTCGGTCTTGGTCAGCGTCGTGCATAACTCCACCACGTTCATCAGTTGGCGCACGTTCCCCGGCCACGGCGCAGCAAGCAGATATTCCAGGGCATCGGGCGCAAACCGCTTTTTCTTCGCGTTGCGTTTTTGCGCAATTCGATCGAGGAAAAAATCCAGTAGCGCCGGGATATCCTCGCGCCGTTCCGCCAGGCTGGGCATGTGTAGCGGCACGACGTTGAGTCTGTAGTACAGATCCTCCCGGAATTCACCGCGTTTTACCGTCTCGGCGAGATCCTGGTGCGTAGCGGAGATCACCCGCACGTTGACCGGCACACTGCGCGTGGAGCCGACTGGTCTCACCTCAAAGTCCTGAAGGACGCGTAGCAGCTTTACCTGCAGACCCAGCGGCATATCACCGATTTCGTCGAGAAAAAGCGTGCCGCCATTCGCTGCCTGCAACAATCCCTCGTGCCGGTTCATGGCACCCGTGAACGCACCGCGTTCATGCCCAAAGAGCTCCGATTCCAGGAGTTGCTCAGGAATGGCTCCGCAATTGACACCAATAAAAGGTTTGTCACGGCGTGGGCTGGCCTCATGGATCGCCTTGGCAAGCACCTCCTTGCCGGTGCCCGTCTGTCCGCTGATGAAAACGGTGATATCGCTGTCGGCGACGAGTTCAGCCTTCTCCAGCAACTCGGCCATCGCCGTGCTGCGGTAGATTATTCCGGCGCCGAACCTCGGTCTGGTCTCTGCTATATCTGAGGACAGCCGCAACGCGCGACTCACGTTGGACAGCAGCGTCTCCTTCTCGACGGGTTTGGTCAGGAAGGCGGCGATGCCCAGATGCATCGCCTTCATCGCCTCCGGGATCCCGGCCTGTCCGCTCAGCATGATGACCGGCATCAGCGGGTTGCTCGCATGAATCCGGCTGAGCAGGGTCATTCCGTCCATGCCTTCCATGTAAAGATCGGTCAGAACGCAGTGCGGTCGCGACATGCCTAGGCGGGTCAGCGCCTCGTCGCCCGAGCTGGCGGTCATGACCGAGAAACCGCTCCCTTTAAGCCACGTCGATAGCAATGCGACCATGTCGCTGTCATCGTCGACGATCAGCACGCGATACGGTGTCGAGGTGTCGTTGATTCCCACGCCCAGTTCCCTGTCTCGTTGTAAGGTCCCGAAGTTCCGGCTTGTTCTTAATATCTGCCAGAATCTCGTCTGCAATTGCATCAGATCATATAACCATGCCGTTCATCGAGACTTCATTGCGTATCGCGCGTCGATACACTCGCCGCAAGATTTTCGCGCGCGGCCTCATTCAACCGTGACGGACTTGGCCAAGTTGCGCGGCTGGTCTACGTCCGTGCCCTTGAGCACCGCTACGTGGTAGGCGAGCAGCTGCAGGGGCACCGTGTATATCATCGCGTCAGTCAGTTCATCGCCGTGCGGCATGGGAATGACGTTCACTCCCGGCTCGCTTGCGAAACCGGCCTGGCGATCGGCAAATACGTACAGTTCGCCACCACGCGCCTTCACTTCCTGCAGGTTCGACTTGACCTTTTCCAGCAGATGTCCATTCGGGGCAACGGCAATGACAGGCATGTTTTCATCGACCAGCGCCAACGGGCCGTGCTTCAATTCACCCGCCGCGTAGGCTTCGGCGTGTATGTAGGAAATTTCCTTGAGCTTCAGCGCTCCCTCCATCGCCACCGGGTACATTGGTCCCCGTCCCAGAAACAGCGCATGGTCCCGGTGCATGAAGCACTCCGCCAGTTTCTGCAACGCACCATCCTCCCTCAGCACATCATCGATCGCACGCGCCGCTCCCTCAAGGCCGCGCACGTAACGACGCTCCTCGCCTTCCGGCAGACCATTGCGGCGTGCCAGCAACAGCATGACCAGCGCCAGCGCCATGAGCTGGGTCGTGAATGCCTTGGTGCTGGCGACGCTGCGTTCCGGGCCAGCGTGCGTCATCAGCGTGATGTCTGACTCCCGTACCAGGCTGGATTCCGGCGCGTTGCAGATCACCAGCGATGCCGCCAACGACTGGGTCTTGGCATGACGCAGAGCTTCGAGCGTATCGGCCGTCTCGCCGGACTGGGAAACCGTGATGAAAAGGGTGTCCGGCTCGATCACCGGATCGCGGTAGCGGAACTCGCTGGCCAGCTCTACGACACAGGGCACTTTCGCGATCTGCTCGAACCAGTAGCGAGCGACCATGCCGGCATGTGCCGATGTACCACAGGCGACTATGCGAACGCGTTCGACACGCGCGAGCAACTCTGCTGCACGTGGACCCAGGCATGCCTCCAGCACCCGGCCGTCCGCCGTCCTCCCCTGCAAGGTATTGGCGAGCGCAATCGGCTGCTCGAAGATCTCCTTTTGCATGAAGTGCCGGTACTCGCCTTTGTCGACGGCGCCGGCGCTGAGGGTGGAGAGATGTTCTTTGCGAATCACCGGCTGCCCGTCGCGGTCGAATACGACGTACCCGTCGGTCGTCATCTCGGCAAGATCGCCCTCGTCGAGATAGACGATGCGACTCGTGACGCTTACCAGCGCCGTGGCGTCCGAAGCGGCGAACATCTCGCCGACGCCGACGCCGATTGCAAGCGGTGACCCGCGGCGCGCGAGCAGGATCCGATTCGGCTCGGCCGCGCTGATGACTGCTAGCGCATAGGCGCCATTTATCCGCTTCACTGCCGCAAGCATCGCGGTGCGCAGATTCTGTCCCTCCTGCATCAGCGACTGCACTAGGTGGGCGACGACTTCGGTGTCGGTATCCGACGTAAACTCGAAACCCTTCGCCTTCAACTCTGCGCGAAGCTCCTCGTGATTCTCGATAATGCCATTGTGCACGACAGCAACGTCGTTCGAGACGTGCGGATGGGCATTGCGCTCTGCCGGCGCGCCGTGGGTCGCCCATCGTGTATGAGCGATCCCGCTCGCGCCGGGCAGGGGCTTGTCCTCGACGGATTTCCGAAGGCCGGCAACCTTGCCAAGCACGCGCCGCCGCTCGACGTGACGTGTGCCATTGAGTATGGCGAGGCCGGCAGAGTCGTATCCGCGGTATTCCAGCCGCTGCAGGCCCTCGATCAGTATCGGAGCGACATCCCGTTGCGCAACTGCGCCGACAATTCCACACATCTATGAGATCCTCACTTATTCTTCCAGTTGACCACTCGACATAACGCGCTTGAGTATCCCTTTGGAAACCAGGTACTCCTTGATGCGCTTTTCGGAAAGCTTGCAGTCACTGGGCGTCATCTCGTTCATCATCGACTGGCGGGCCTCCTCCGCCTTGGAACTGCCGTTTTTTGATGCCACGTAATACCAACCGTAGGCAAGCCCATTGTCCTGCGGCACGCCGTGGCCTTGGTAATACATGGTGCCGAGATTGCGCTGGGCGTCCGGATTGCCGTTCTCCGCTGACCGCTCGTACCACTTAGCCGCCTCGGCATTGTCCTGTTGCACGCCCAGTCCAAGCTGGTAGTGAACCCCAAGATAGTTCTGCGCCACGGCGTCGCCTTCATCGGCGCGTTTGCGCCACATTTCCAGTGCCGTGGCGTAATCCCCCCGCTGAAACGCCGCCTCAGCGCTGGCGCTCGATTGCCCGCACCCGCCGAGGTTGATGAGACCCAAAAAGCAAAGTCCAAGCCAGAACGGTCGTGTACTACCCAATACAGCCTGCATGTGCATGTAAGCCCTATTCGTTGATTGGCATCGATTATGGCCGGTTCCCTCACGGGTGGGGTGGGGCCTAGCCCGGGTTGATGGACACCCCCTCCCTGCAATACTGGGGCGAGGAGGTGTCGCGATCAAGCGACGGGCAGGGAAAGTTGGGATAATGCCGCGCCGGTTCGTGAACTGGAGTCCCGCACTGGAACGCGCCAAGCGGCCGAATGCAGCGTAGCGTGATCGGGGGCTACGGCACGACTGGTTCAAAGGTGACGAGATAGCGTCCGTTTCCGCAGGCGCGCGCCGGGGATGGAACCCCCTCCCGCGCGTAGCGTCCGTCGGGAGAGTTTGGTCGGGGCGAGAGGATTTGAACCTCCGACCACCACCACCCCAAGGTGGTGCGCTACCAGGCTGCGCTACGCCCCGAATGGGAAAACTGGAACAGCCGCGGACGATACACGATTACCCGCCGCGATGCCAACGTCCGGACCACGCAGTTGGAGGGCCCCCAGGAACGAGCCGGCGCAGAACTATCGCTTCAGAAGATTGAGTACTTCCTCGAGCTCGGTGCGAAGCTGACGGATGATCTGCTGGCTGATATTGGAGTCGGCCTTGATCTCATCCCCGGAGAGCCGCTGACGCGCACCGCCGATGGTAAAGCCTTGCTCGTACAAAAGGCTGCGGATCTGCCTGATCAGAATGACGTCCTGGCGCTGGTAGTAGCGCCTGTTGCCGCGCCGTTTGATGGGCTTGAGCTGGGGAAATTCCTGCTCCCAATAACGCAGCACATGCGGCTTGACCGCGCACAGGTCACTCACCTCACCGATGGTGAAGTAGCGTTTTCCAGGTATTGCCGGTAATTCGTTATTGTTCGACGCTTCCAGCATACGCCTCTACTCTCGCTTTAAGTTTTTGCCCCGGCCTGAAGGTAACCACCCGTCGCGCGGAGATCGGGATCTCCTCGCCAGTCTTGGGATTTCTGCCCGGACGCTGGTTCTTGTCTCGCAGATCGAAGTTCCCGAAGCCCGAGAGCTTCACGTGCTGACCGTTTTCTAGTGCCGCCCGAATCTCCTCGAAAAAGAGCTCCACCAGTTCCTTAGCCTCGCGTTTGTTGAGGCCGAGTTCGTCGAAGAGCTTCTCGGCCATATCCGCTTTTGTCAGCGCCATCAGGAATCCCTCAACACCGCCCCTAGCCGCGTCTCGAGTTCTTCTACGATAACAGCGACCTGTGCGTCGATATCTTTATCTATTAGAGTGCTCGAAACACCTTGAAAAATCAAGCCCAACGCGACACTTTTTTTCCCCGAATCAATGCCTTCGCCCTCATATACGTCAAATAACTGAAGGTCACGAAGGCAAGACGGGGCCCTCGACCGTGCGGTGCGCAGAATCTCGGCGGCAGAAACTTCGTGCGCTACGGTAATGCTAATGTCACGTCGCACCCGCGGATATCGGGGTACCGGCTCGTAGCGCGGCACGTTCGCCGGCGGCAGCGCGTCGAGCTCGATATCGAACAGGAAGGTAGGGGTCTTTAAATCAAATTCCTTATATAAATCAGGATGTAACGCCCCAAGTACGGCGATACTCCGACCGTCGACGGAGATCTCCACGGCCTGCCCCGGATGCAACGCCGCGTGGCTCGCCACGCGCTCCTCCCAGTTGACGTGCGGGGCCAGCACTTCGAGCACCGTGGCGACGTCGCCCTTCAGATCGAAGAAATCGATCCCCAGGGATCGGGCGCCCCATTGCTCCGGCCACGAAGCTCCACAAGATATCCCAGATAACTTATTGATTTGTCGTAACTCACCGCTCAGCTTCTCGAAACTCCTTCCTGTTTCGAAAAGCCTGACTCGGGTCTGCTGACGGCTGATGTTGTAGTTCAGCGCCTGCAGCAATCCGGTCCAGAGGCTGGTACGCATCACCGCCATGTCGGCGGAGATCGGGTTGGCAAGTGCGATGCTCGCATGTGCACCGACACCGACCGCCGCGTCTTGCCTTGCGGCCACGAAGCTGTACGTTACGGCCTCCTGGTATCCACGCTGGACCAAGGCTTCACGCGCCCTGACGATGCGAGGGAGCCCTCCCTCCGTGACACTGCCCAGGCCAACGGCGCCACCCGGCATGTACGCAGGAACGTGCTCGTAGCCGTAGATGCGTGCCACCTCCTCGATGAGGTCGGCCTCGATCGTTATGTCCAACCGGCTCGGGGAAGGCGTTACGTGCCATTCTTCCCCGCCGGCCTGCACCTGCATGCCCAGGCGCTCAAGGATTCCAGTGACGGTCGCCTGGTCCAGCGCAAATCCCAGCACGCGCCGCAGGCGCGAATCGCGAAGCCTGATCCGGACGCGCGACGGCAACTGCTGGTTCTGAACCACCTCGGTGACCGTGCCCGCCTCGCCGCCACAGATCTCGAGGACCAGCCGCGTGGCTCGCTCGACCGCTACCGATTGCAACTCGAAATCGACGCCCCGTTCGAAGCGCTGCGAGGAGTCTGTCTGCAGCTTGTATCGGCGCCCGCGACCCGCGATAGCTCTGGGCGAAAAGTACGCGCTCTCCAGAAAGATGTCCCGTGTCGCGGCGCAGACCGCCGAATCCGCACCACCCATGATGCCGGCCAGCGCCACGGCACGCCCATGGTCGGCAATCACGAGCGTGTCGTCCGCCAATTCCAGCACCTGTCCGTCGAGCAGGGGAATCCGCTCGCCCTGGCGAGCGCACCGCACCTCGATGCCCCCCTTGAGAAGGCTCAGATCGAAGGCGTGCAACGGCTGCCCGAGTTCGAGCATGACGTAGTTGGTGATGTCCACGACCGGATGGATTGGACGCAGGCCGGAACGGCGCAGCCTCTCGACCATCCACAACGGCGTGGCGGCGGCGGGATCGATCCCTCGCACGATGCGCCCGACGTAGCGCGGGCAGGCCGCTGCATCGGACACGACCACGGGGAAGGACTCCGCGACGGCTGCAGGCACCGGCGCGATCGTCGGGCCCCGTGCCTCCAGGCCGTATTCGGCACCCACCTCACGGGCGATACCGAGGACACTCAGGCAATCGCCGCGATTCGGCGTCACGTTCAGTTCGATGCTGCAGTCATTGAGCTTCAGGTATTCACGGACATCGGTGCCGGGCGGCGCGTCGGGCGGCAATTCGAGCACCTCTTCGGCCGCATCCGCAAGCCCAAGCTCGGTAAGGGAACAGAGCATGCCCTCGGATTCCACCCCACGCAGGCTGGAGCGCGAGATCCGCTTTTCGCCGGGGAGTACCGCACCCACGCGTGCCAGGGGCACCCGCATGCCATCCCTGACATTCGCCGCGCCGGTGACGACCTGCAGAGGCTCGCCGTGCCCGACGTCAGCGATGCAAATGCGCAGGCGATCGGCCTCGGGATGCTTGCGCACCTCGACGACTCGGGCCACGCACACGCCCGAGAACGCCGGTGCGACGGCGGTCACAGACTCGACCTCGAGTCCGGACATCGTCAGACGCTCGGCCAGTTCCGCCGTTGAAACTGGCGGATTGACCATCTCACGCAGCCACTGCTCGCTGAATTTCATCGTTCAGATCCCTGATTGACTCGGCCCGTCGATTGCGCCGGTCGCGCTCATCGGAATTGCGTCAGGAAACGCAAATCGTTCTCGAAAAAGAGCCGCAGATCGTTGATGCCATAGCGCAGCATCGCAAGGCGCTCGACACCGAGTCCGAATGCAAGTCCGGTAAATCGCTCGCTGTCGATGCCCACGGAAGCGAACACGTTTGGATGCACCATGCCGCATCCCAGCACCTCCAGCCAGCCGCTGTGTCCATGCTCGGTCGGCAGCCTGATATCTACCTCGGCGGACGGCTCGGTGAACGGAAAGTACGATGGCCGAAACCGCATCTGAAGTTCCTCGACCTCGAAAAACACGCGCAGGAACCCGGCCAGCAGACCTTTCAGGTCAGCAAAACTCACCTGGTCGTCAACCAGCAATCCCTCGACCTGGTGGAACATCGGCGAATGCGTCTGATCGTAGTCGCATCGGTAAACCCGCCCGGGCGCGATGATGCGCATTGGCGGCAATCTCTTCTCCATGGCGCGGATCTGCACCGGCGAGGTATGCGTTCGCAGGAGTGTGTGCGCGTCGAAATAGAACGTGTCGTGCATCGCGCGCGCCGGATGGTGCGGCGGAATGTTCAGCGCCGTGAAATTGTGGTAATCGTCCTCGATCTCCGGGCCTTCGGCCACCTCGAAGCCCAGTTGGCTGAACAGGGCAATGATCCGATTCAGAGTCAACGTCACCGGATGCAGGCCGCCAGGTCTTTCCCCTCTTCCCGGCAGTGTCACATCGACGCGCTCCCTGGCGAGCCTAAGGGCGATCGCGTCCCGTTCAAGCTCCGCGTGACGCGCCTCGATCAGCAACGAGAGCGCTTCCTTGGCATCGTTGACCGCCTTTCCGAAACGCGCTCGCTCCTCCGCCGGGAGTCTGCCGAGCCGCTTCATCTGCTCGGTCAGCACGCTCTTCCTGCCGAGATAGCGGACCCGAAGAGTCTCGATCGCGGCGAGGTCACCGGCATTCATGATCTCCTGCCGGGCCTGCGCAACTGTCTGGGTCAAATCGGTTGTCTGGTTCATAGAAAAAAACAGGGGAAAGGCCTGGCAACCTTTCCCCTGCGGCTTTCGTCAGACCGGCGCTGGATAGCCAGCACCGGGGCTCGAACAATTACGGGGCCAGCGCTGCCTTCGCCTTCTCCGCCAACTGCCCGAAGGCCTGCTGGTCGAACACGGCCAAGTCGGCAAGCACCTTGCGATCAATCTCGATCGAGGCCTTGTTCAAACCGTCAATCATACGGCTGTAGGACAGCCCGAACATGCGCGCCGCCGCATTGATGCGCTGTATCCACAGTGCTCGGAACTCGCGCTTGCGCACCTTGCGATCGCGATAGGCGTATTGCCCGGCGCGCGTGACCGCCTGCTTGGCCATGCGCACCACGCTGCGACGGAAGCCGCGATATCCCTTGGATTGCTCCAGTATCTTCTTGTGGCGTGCCCGCGCGGTAACGCCTCTCTTGACTCGTGCCATCTCGAATTTCCTTTAAAAAAAGTTACAGCGAATGCGGAAGCAGCGGCCGTACGCGGGCGCGATCGGCGTCGTGGATCACGACGGTGCCGCTCAGGCGGCGTTTGCGCTTGGCGCTCTTGCCGGTAAGCAGATGCCGCTTGTTGGTCTTGCGGTGTTTTACGGTGCCCGACGGTGCAACCTTCAGGCGTTTCTTCGCACCGCTGTTACTCTTGAGTTTCGGCATTGCTCGTTACTCCAGACTCCCATTTCCAAGAAAACCTACTGCGCCCGCTTTGGCGCAATCATCATGACCATCTGCTTGCCTTCGAGGCGCGGAAACTGCTCGACCACACCCAGCGCCGAGAGGTCTTCCTCGATGCGCTTGAGCACCTTCGCTCCGAGATCCTGGTGCATAAGCTCGCGCCCGCGAAACCGAAGGGTCACCTTGACCTTGTCGCCCTCCTCCAGAAACCGCGTCATGTTGCGCAGCTTGATCTGGTAGTCACCCTCTTCAGTGCCGGGCCGGATCTTCATCTCCTTGATCTGAATCTGCTTCTGCTTGCGCTTGGCAGCGTGCTTTTTCTTGTTCTGCTCGAACAGAAACTTGCCGAAGTCCATCACCCGGCACACTGGCGGGTCGGCCGTCGGCACTATCTCCACCAAATCGAGCTGGCTTTCCTCGGCGATACGCTGCGCCTGCTCCGTCGTTACCACCCCGACATTTTCACCATCGGGTCCAATCAGGCGCACCTGGCGTGCGGTGATCTGTTCGTTGACTCGGTTCTTCTTGTCGGTGCTGATGACCGGACTCCTCTCATTGCGCGCGGCTGCGGTTGGCGATATCGGTATGCAGACGCTCGCTGAATTGTTCCAATGTCATCGCGCCCAAGTCTTCTCCGCGTCGCGTCCGCACGGCTACGGTTTGATTTTCCTTCTCCCGTCCGCCGGCTACCAGGAGGTACGGGACACGCTGCAGCGTGTGCTCGCGGATTTTAAGGCCGATCTTCTCGTTTCTCAAGTCAGCTTCGACCCTGACGCCTTGTTTTTTCAGCTTTTCCGCCACCGCGGCTGCGTATTCGGCATGCGCGTCCGTGATGCTCAGCGTGACCGCCTGAACCGGCGCCAGCCATGGCGGGAAAATCCCGGCGTATTCCTCGATGAGAATGCCTATAAAGCGCTCCAGCGACCCCAGCACTGCACGGTGGAGCATGACCGGGCGATGGCGCTGGCCGTCCTCGCCGACGAATTCCGCATCCAGACGCTCGGGCAACGCGAAATCGAGCTGGATCGTGCCGCATTGCCAGATCCGCCCGAGGCAGTCCTTGAGCGAAAACTCGATCTTTGGCCCGTAGAAGGCACCCTCCCCTGGATTTAGCTCCCATTTCAATGACTTGGCGTCCAAGGCCTTCGCGAGAGCTGCCTCGGCCTTGTCCCATTGAACGTCGGTGCCAATCCGCCTGGGCGGCCGTGTGGACAGCTTTACCTGTATCTCCGTGAAACCGAAATCGGCGTAGACCTGCCGCAGCAGATCGATAAAGGCGCTCGCCTCGGACAGGATCTGGTCCTCGGTGCAGAAGATGTGGGCGTCGTCCTGGACGAACCCACGGACCCGCATCAACCCGTGCAGCGCCCCCGAGGGCTCATTGCGGTGGCAGGAGCCGAACTCCGCCAGCCGCAACGGCAGGTCGCGGTAACTCTTCACCCCCTGGTTGTAGATTTGCACGTGACCGGGGCAGTTCATCGGCTTGACGGCGTAGTCGCGGTTCTCCGAACTCGTCGTGAACATATGCTCGTGGTAGTTCTCCCAGTGCCCGGAGCGCTCCCACAACACGCGGTCCATGACCGTCGGGGTCCGGACCTCCTCGTAGCCGTGCTGCCAGAGCAGATGCCGCATGTACTGCTCGATCTGCTGCCAGATCACCCAGCCCTTGGGGTGCCAGAAGACCATGCCCGGGGCCTCTTCCTGCAGATGAAAGAGACCCAGTGACTTGCCCAGCTTGCGATGGTCCCGCTTCTCGGCCTCTTCGAGCCGGTGCAGGTATTGCTTCAGCGACTTCTCGTCCGGCCACGCAGTGCCGTAGATGCGCTGTAGCATCTCGTTGCGCGAATCGCCGCGCCAGTAGGCACCGGCGATCTTCATCAGTTTGAAGGCCGGGATCCTGCCGGTGCTGGGGACGTGCGGCCCGCGGCACAGGTCGACGAAATCGCCCTGCCCGTAAAGCGAGATGGCCTCGTTGGCGGGAATGGAGGCGATGATCTCGGCCTTGTACGCCTCGCCCATGTCGCGGAAGAACTCGACTGCCTCGTCGCGTTCCATCATCCGGCGCTCGACGCGGTGGTCCGCGGCGGCAAGCTCCTTCATCTTCGCCTCGATCTTCTCAAGATCCTCCGGTGTGAAGGGGCGCTTGTAGGAGAAGTCGTAGTAGAAGCCGTCCTCGATCACCGGGCCGATCGTGACCTGCGCATCCGGATAAAGGCTCTTTACCGCCTGAGCGAGCAGATGGGCACAACTGTGACGGATGACTTCGAGGCCATCCGGATCCTTCGCCGTGACGAGCGCAAGCTGGGCATCACGGTCGATGAGATACGAAGTATCGACGAGCTTCCCGTCGACCCGCGCGGCAAGCGCAGCCTTGGCCAGACCCGGTCCTATGGAGGCGGCCACATCGGCGGCGGTAACGGGGTGGTCGAAGTGACGCTGACTGCCGTCAGGCAGGGTGATCGTAACCGACATCGTGCTACGCTCCTCAGTGGCCTCCACGAGCGGCCATCCTCATCGGATACTCAAACAAAAACACCGCCATCGCGGTGTCGGTAGTGGAATTGGTAGGCGCGATTGGACTCGAACCAACGACCCCCACCATGTCAAGGTGGTGCTCTAACCAACTGAGCTACGCGCCTGTAGTCACAGGGCCCCGCAGGATACCGGAAAACACGCTGAGGTTGAAGCGGTGCGCCGTCTGGCCTTGGAATGGCATATCGAGCGCCGGCGTGAGCCGGAGCGAGAATACCGGTCGGGCGTGCCACACCCCGATTGCAGCCGGGTGAGTACCTCCTGTTTGACGCTCGGCCGTTTGAGCATTGCGCGCGCGGCTGCCTGGGTGCCCATCCAGACGCTGCGCAGCACCACGACCTGGCACGCGGTACTCCCTGCGGACGGTCAGCACATAGCCGAGCAGCAAGCCCTGAAGTGCGTGGAGCCCGAAAAATCCGCGACTGTCCGAAAGACTGCGTTGCGCGGTGCAGGGTCTGGTGACATCAAACGCCATGTACGGGCCGTAACGCTCGCGCCGATGCCTGCCACCGACAGCCGGCACCGCGTGGCCCATACACCGGGTTGTAGCGCCCGACGACGACCATCAGATGATGCAGGCCGACGAGCTTGCTGAACGGGGTCCCTGCCGCCCGGTCGTCGGCAGGGGCGCAATTGAGGATCCACAAGGCGCAGGGACGGAGCCGGTATGGACACCGGGGGACGCTCTCCAAGCCGAATTCCTACCACCGTGGCCACTCCAGCCATGGCCTCCCGCCACCCTTGCAGGCGCGGCGGGAGGCCATGGCTGGAGCGACGGTTCAAGCGCGGGCAAATTCGCCCCGACGTATGTCCGATGCGGAGCAGCCTGCCTACCAGGCGCCGCGCAGGGACTGTGGGTCGAAACGCGGGTCGTTGGTGATCACCGAGGTATCGACGAACTCGAACTGGTTCATCGGTAGCGTTTGCAGCTGGGTGATGGTCGCCCGGTCCCAGCGCGCACTGGGGTCACCCTGGACGTAGAGATCGCTACCGATGTCGGCGACATAAAGACCATAGCGCTGCATGGCGCGCGCGAGCGCTTGCGCCTGCGGCGTCCAGGTGACCGGAACGATGTAACTCGATTTCAGACGCAGCAACGCCCCGAACGGGATGCCGCCGGCAGTGTCGCCACCAGCGCGGTGTCTCCCGGGCCAGACGAATGCCTTGGCGAGCACCCCGTCACGGAAGGTGACGCGCAGGGCATGGCGAACCTCCCCGGCACTCGCCTCATCGACACGCGCGAGCAACGGCAGGATGGGAAGCCCGGCTGCATCAGCGGATGTCCAGGTGTTCGGACGCAGGGCGTAGGCGCGCAACTCCCAGGCGGCGGTGCTGCCGGCGCTCCACACGCCGCCCGCCTTGTAGGTGAACCAGCTCTCCCAGAGTCTGCACGTGCCCTGCTCGACCACCAGGACGTGGCGGTCACCGCAATTGTCCGGATCGTTGCAGGCACCGCCCTCGAGTCTGATACGGGCGTCGAGCGGGAACGGGAAGCGTCGTTGCGCGGCCGCCAGCGTGTGACAGCCGCGATGGATGCCGAATCCTCCCCCGGATTGCGCGACTGCGCAGTCGCTCTCGTCCGGGTAGCCGTCCTCCAGCGACACCACGGGCCAGGTGGTAGTGGCGCTCGAGCCGTCGACGATGTTGTAGGGTATACCGTAGTAGTCGGCATACTGCTGGGGGTTGTCGTTCACGCCCCAGTCCGCGTGCAGCCTGCGCGCACTGCCGATGTTGTTGACCCACGCATCGCTCTGCGCGTGGACTGGGAATCGTGCACGGTCATCGATACGAACGTTGAAGATCGCCTGATCCGGAAACATGGGGCAGCCACCGATGGTTGGCGCACCGGAGGATGGAGGCGGGGCCGAGGCGAAGCTCGCCGTGACCATGCGCTCCCGATCGAGCGCCACTGCACAGGTCGGCGCCGTCCCGGCGCAGTCGCCGCCCCAACCGCCGAACGACGATCCCGCCGCCGGCACGGCCTTCAACGTCACCGCGGTGCCGCTTGCGTACATCTCACTGCAATCCGCGCTGCAGTCGATCCCTGCTGGCGTCGAAGTCACCGTTCCGGTGCCCGTCAATTGCACGCTCAGCGTGAACCGGACCGGTGGTGGTGGCGGTGGCCGAACGACCGGCCGTCGGGCCGCAACTGCCGCGTTGTTGCCCAACACGGCCACTGGCGCGGCGACGGTCCGGCCCTGCGTCGCGTGGGAGTCTGGCGCCGCAGCCGAGGCGACGGCGCCGCAGAAACCTCCCACGACGACGCGGAGCGTCAGCCTGACTGAATTGAGCTTGAACCGGGAACCGGCGGTCGGGACGGGATTGCGGTGAAGTTCTCCACGACCAAGGTGCCGTGGAGCGCCGTGCCGGCCCGGCCGGCATCGCTGAGGAACGATGAAGGAAAACCAGGACATGGGCCTCGACACTCACGAAGGGGAGTCTTCGGCAAAACTAGCCCAGCGGCAGTAGCGACGATCGGGTCACCTGTCACAGTTCCGGTCGCCGGAATTACGACGTGGCCAAGGCGCCGGCGGGGCGCCCCGGTACCTGGAGGGGCTGTGCCGCCGCACGGCCGATCATGGATAGCCCTTTGCAGGCGCAGGCTCGCGCGTCACTCCTTCCAGTGCACCGCCGCGAAAACCGGATCGAAAGTGGCGATGGCAGGCATGGCGCCACCGTTGCCGACGATGGAAAAATAGGCGCCGCCCCTGACACCGACCAGAAAGTACTCAATCAGATACTGCTGCGCATCGTTCTCGCCGCGCTGGGAGATCATCGAGTAAAGGGTGTGGCGATCGTCGAAACTTGTCTTCCTGAGGTCGCGCACGACCGTGGCGCCCTGCTCGCTCGCCGACTTCGGCATCTCGGTCTCGGCATAGTTTCTCAGGGTATCGGTCTTGGAGGCGGCCTCCTCCGGGGTCACGGAATCCTCGAGACTGAACTGCAGCACGGTCACCTGCTCGCCGTTCGGGCCGGACATATGAATCCTGTCTTCGCCCACAGTCGCCTGGTATCCGTCCGGCCAATCCAGAGTGATTATCTCGAAACCGATCTGCTCTGCACTGGCCTCCACAGCACACCACAACAAGAAGGCGGCGAATACTCGCTTGCACATAGGTTCTCCCGTTGGCGCAATCGCTCGAAGTGATTGTTCAGCGTACGAGGCGCGGGCAGATCCAAGGCCTGGTTCCGACCCGCACATTCTCGACCGCCCGGAGACTCTGGAGCATCCGCACGTCGCTGACCCGCTTCCAACACTCCTGCATGTTCCCTTCCCGGGACAGATCGTCCTGAGTCTCGGCTGTGGAGAGAATCGCTGCCCCCTCAACGAGACGGCGACCGCGCACGGGCGCGATCGGTACAGGTCGCGTCAGGCGCTTCTATAGCACTTTCGGGGGGCAGTCATCAAATGTTCTCGCGACCACCACCGGGAGTCCTGGACCGCGCTCAGTGGGTCACACCTCCCTACCGAGAAAGGCGGCTGGGCCGGGGGCAGCGACCGGGATCCACGAGCGAGTCCGCGAGCGAGTGAAAACGGCAGGGCGCTGTCATTGCTTGAGTGTTTCGAGAAAACGGAGAAATTCCCGGTCGAGCACGGCATACGCAACCGTATTTAAGTGGGTGCCGTCGCCAGAATCGAATTCAGCACGCATATGTCGATCGGATTCGCTGTTACGCGTCACCTTTTCCACGTCGAACAGCGGCACACCCTCGCTTTCCGAAAGTTCGCGCAGCCATTGATTGAACTGAACTATCTGCTCGTACCCATCCGGGCGGCCAAGTAACTTCAGCTTGACGAACTCCTTCACGTGCTCGAACGGCGTCCGACTTGCCGCTGGCGGCACCGTCGTAGCGATCACCGGGATTGCGTTGGCGTCCTTTACTCGGCGAATCCAGCCACGGTAGAGATCCTTAAATGCCACCAAGTCGCCGGGAAAATAGGCCGAGCACTCCTGGATGACGACTGCATCGGGGATGCTCTCTCTCGACCCCAGAACCCGATCGAGCTCCGTGCTCTTGTCGAAATCATAGACGTACCGCGACTCGATCCCGAAGGCGGCGTTACCCGCGCGCTGGGTGAATTCATCGAGATTCCACCGCCTTAGCGTCGAGGCCTCGATGTATACGATGTCCATTGCCGAAGCCGCTACAGTGCCGGCCGTCATCGCGACCATGCAAGACGCGTATAGGAATTCACGCGCGATCCGGCACCACGGCATCAATCTGGCGCCGCCCCCAAATTACTGGTGAAATCCGATCTCTTCAGCGCGCGGGCGGGATTTCCGATTGCTATGCTATCGGGCGGAAGCGGCTTGTTCACCACGCTGCCCGCGGAAACGACCGATGCCGCTCCGATGCTGGCCATGACGATACATCCCTCGCCCAGCCAGCATCTGTCGCCGATCACTACCCGTTCGAATCGCGGCGGGCTCTCATTGTTCACGCCTCCTGCTTGCAGCGCGCCGCCATGCTGGTACTTTCCGCTCAACACCGACACACGGCTGCCAATCAGGACGTTTTCGCCAATATCGGCCGTACCTATGATCGAATTGGCCCCGATGACTACGCCTCGACCGACGCGGGTATTGGGATGCGAAAAAAAAGAGCCGAACGCCACAGCCAGGTCACAATGACATTCATCCAGCGTGATCAGGTAAAACGAGGTGCGCAGAAACTGGCCAGTCCTGCCCGGGAAATGGCTGAAAAACTTCGCGAAGAAATCGAACGCGTCTTCCCAACCCAGCCGCCGGTAGGACTCCCGGCTAAGAATGGCAAAAGGACCGGTTATCAGGAAGCAAACCGCGGTCGCCATACACTTCAGGCAATACCGCAATGACTTACGCGACAGTACCGCTTCGACCCGTGCGAGCAGTCGTCTGCGCGGTTGATGCTGAACACTCTCCATCGGCTCTGCGTACCTCGTCAGTCCTCTCACGCCTCAATGACAGCGAACCATTTGCCGGCGCGCGGTGTCGCAATCAGGCAGCTGTCTGCTGCGGTCTGGTCATCGGACCGCTGACCACGTCTATCGTCAGCGCGGACCAGTGCAGTGGCGCCGTGGTCTTGCGCTTGGCATCGATGTCACGGTAGATCAATTCGGCCTGTTCCACGGTCATCCCCAGCTCCTCAGCCAGTTCCGCGGGTGTACTGCCGAGGTTGTGCGCCAGAAGCGCGACATCCATTCGGCCGTACGGAAGGGCAAAATAGAACTCGTCCTGACCTTGGACCATGCTGTACGTGTCCGTCGTGGGCGGAGCCTCGCGAATCACCTCCGGCACGTCCAGGTATTGAGCCAAGGCGTATACCTGCGTCTTATACAAGTGCGCAATGGGCTTCAGGTCGGCGGACCCATCTCCATTCTTGACGAAGAAGCCCTGGTCGTACTCGAGCCGGTTGGGCGTTCCGACCACCGCATAGTGCAGCCGATCGCCGTGAAAATACTCGACCGTCTTGCGTACGCGCTGTTTGAAATTCGTGGCCGCGACAATCTGCAGGTAGGCTTTGCGGTCGAGCTTTTCTTCCAGGATATTCCCGTCGGGGGACTGTACCACCAGCTTGAAATAGTTGAAGCGCCCTGCTTGCCCCCCGGCTATGACTATCTTGCTTCTCCACTCGCCGGTATACGCCGGGAAAACGGTGCGAATGGCATCATCACGCCAGCGGTAACAACCCAAGGCCTCGAGTGCTGGCGCGATATCGAACAGCTCATGAGGAATTCTCAGCTGTTCGACGACCATACGGCCCCGTATGGTGCTTTCCGAGGACGAATCACGCTCCGGAAGCAACAGGCCGAAGACCCGCTCGTGTCCCACGGCCCGCACCGCCAGTGCAGCGCACACCGCGCTGTCCACGCCGCCGGAGACTGCCACTATCAATCCCCTGCGGTTCAGATCCAGGCTAAGCATCTGCCGCATGCGGGTGACGATTCGGTCCACCTCTTTCGCGGGGTCAATCTGAAGTCGATGCGCGATTTTCATCATGTGCTCCATCAAGCTGCGTGGACGCCAGCAAGTGCCTTCTTGTCGATCTTGCCGTTTGCGCTCTTAGGCAGCTCAGGCAAAAACACAACCCGCTGAGGCACCATGTACGCCTCGAGTTTCTCTCCACAAATTCGCTTCACGTCATGTTCGTCCAATGTGCTTCCGTCCGCGAGGTTTACATACGCATGGACCGCCTGCCCCAGCACCGGATGCGGGACCCCGATTACAGCTGCTTCCCGAATCCCGCCTATTCCGAAAAGCACGGCTTCGACCTCTATCGGACTGACCTTTTCTCCACGACACTTGATGATGTCATCGCTGCGACCAACGAAATACAGATAGCCGTCCTCGTCGACCGTGAACAAATCATGCGTGCAGAGCACTCGCTCTCCGGGGAATCGGCCGGGCTTGAGCATGTGCGCGCTCTTTTCCGGCTGGTTCCAATAACCCAGCATGACATGCGCACCACGAACATACAGTTTGCCCACCTGCCCCGGGGCGACGTGCCGCCCCCCGTCGTCCAACACCATGACTTCCGTTCCGGGAATTGCTATACCGACCGATTCCGGCTTGCGATCGACATCAGAAGGTGGCAGAAAACTCACGCGCTTGCATTCAGTCAGCCCGTACATGCGATACAGATCAGCTCTCGGAAAGATCTCGCGTAGTCGAGTATTGAAACTGGAGGGCAACGCCGCAGCCGTATTCGTGACGCGCCTGACGAGAGGAAATTCGAGGGACTGGCGTTCGTGCGCGGCGAGCAGCATCGCGAAGACGGTCGGGACACCGGGGAATACCGTTACCCCTTCGGCCTGCATTGACTTGAATACCTGGGCCGGATAGGTGAATGACCGCTCCAATACCAGCGTTGCACCAGTGCTCATTGCCATGAGCAATTGGTACATTCCATAATCGAAAGCGAGCGGCAGCACACACAGCAGAGAGTCGGTCTCGTCCAGCCGCAGGTACTCGACCAAGCTCTGCAGCGCAAACACCATGGACTGATGCGTATGCATCACGCCCTTCGGTTCGCCCGTGCTTCCCGAAGTGTAAATCAGCGAACAAAGATCGACCGTGATGCTGCGTGCGTTCGCCTCCATGCCCGCGGATTCTGCGAGCGCGTCATCCCACCAGAGCAACCGGGGCTCGGCGTCCGTCGCAATACCCTGTCCCGCCGCGATAACCCCCTTGACCTGCGAGTCCGCGATGGCTGGCATGAAGACGCCGCGCAGGTGGTGATCGGCGATCAAGGCGCTGGCGCTGCAATCCTTCAGGATGTAAGAAAGCTTGTCGCCCTTGGTTTGCGGATTGATTATGACGAATGCGGCATCCGCAAGGAGTGTGCCGTAGAGAGCAATCGGGCAGTGCCAGGTGTTATCGAGAAAGATCGCTACCCGGTCTCCGCGACTGACGCCGATACGCCTGAGCGCATGCGCCATCGCAACACTTTGCTCCCACAACTCTGCATAGGTTATGCGGTCCGCACCTGAGACCACGGCAACCTTGTCCGGGTAGAGCTCTACGCTGTGTCGCAGCGTTTCCTGCAACAAACGGAATGAACGGTTATTCGGCATGGAATGCGTCGCGACTCGGTTCACGTCAGGCTGGCTGTGGTTGCTTCCGCCCTATGTAGGCCACCAGACTGCCGACCGAATCCAGATTCTCCGGCAGCAGCTCGTCGTCGTGCACCTTGATCCCGAAACTATCCTCGAGGAACGCGGCTATCTCGAGCGCGCCTACCGAGTCGATGATGCCTCGAGCCAGAAACGAGTCGTCGTCCTTCAATTTCGACTCGTCGTCTGTAAAGAGAAAATTCTCCAACACGTAGTGCCGAATGGTATTCCTGATGTCCATTTTGTCCCCTTGGTATGAGTCCAGATCAGTTGATCGAAGCGGCGGAATTGGCAGAGGCTGCGCGCGAGAAAGATTCGATGAAATGGTAATGCCACAACTGCGTGGACAATATTCCGACCAAGGCCATGTTGTCCTTGTAGGCCATGGAGCGGCCCCGCCGTGCCTTGTTGAGCAGGAATCGGACCTTGTTGTGATCAAAATACCCGTATTGCCTGATGGTCTGCTCGCCGAGCATATCCTCGACATAATCCAGCGGTCGCGCGGCAAAGAAGGCCGGGATGTCGGGCGCACGATAAGGCTGTTTATGCCGCTGAAGTATGCCAGGCGGGAGATGATCTGCCATCGCGCGCTTGAGCAGATATTTTTCGTTGAGCACACGCATCTTGACGTTCGGATGGAGCCGGTTGGCAAACTCGATCACGCGATGGTCGAGGAACGGGAAGCGCCCTTCCACCGAGTTGGCCATCAACATCCGATCCCCCTGGGAGCACAGCAGGTAACTGCCCATCAGGGTCTTGGATTCGAGATACTGCGCGCGATTGAACGGATGCCACGACCCAAAAACGGAGGGCAGCGTTTCCACCAAAGCGCTGGTAGTGTCTTCACGCAACGCCGAGACAATCTCTTGCGAGAAGAATACCTTGCACTGCGCCGTAGTGAACCATCGGGTAAGATGGCTGAAGCCGGGGTAGGCTGGGTCCTCGAGGCCGATACCGTAGAAATTGCGAAGATACGTCTTGCCCTGCGATCCGGAAGTGTCAAGGTAGGGGTAAAGTTTTTTCAGCAGCGCCGGTCTCCATTCGGACTGCGGGCTGCGAGCCCAGAACTGGCGGATCTTCGCCTCCTTGAACAGGTCGTAGCCGCCCAACACTTCGTCGGATCCCTCGCCAGTGAGCACGACCTTGTAGCCGGCCGCACGCACCAGCCCGGACAGGCGTCGCATCGGCGTAGGCGCGGTGCGCAGGATGGGCGTCTCAGTGTGCAGAATGGTATCTGGAAAATCCGCAGCGATGTCGCTCGTCCGACAAAGTACCCGGCCGTGGTCCAGACCGAGATGATCAACCATCTGCTCCTGAAATCGTGACTCGTCCAGCGACTGTTCCTCGAAGCCGATGGAGAATGTCTTCAAACGGGCGTCTGAATGCCTGCGAATCAGCGCCACCAATGCCGAGGAATCAAGTCCACCTGACAGGTATGCACCGACCGGGACGTCAGCGCGAAGGCGAATGCGGGTGGCGTCGGCGAGCAATTCGTAGAGCTGGTCCGCAAGAACCCCGGGGGGGCCATCGAGATAGTCTCCGTCGGCGGGGAACCGCCAATCCCAGTAAGTGTGTTCCCTCAGGTGCCCGCATTCCAGGACTGCCATTCTGCCCGGTGGTATTTCAAAGATGCCCTCGAAGAGGGTGTTCGGACTACGGGGCGCCCAAAAGGTAAAGATCTGATCGAGCGCAGGTGCAGACAGACGCGGCGCAGCCGGCAGCAGGGGAAGAATAGCCTTGATCTCAGAGGCAAAAAGCAAGCGCCCGTTCTGAACCGTGTAAAACAGTGGAAGGATCCCGACCCGATCGCGGATCAACAGCAAGCGTCGTCTGATGACGTCCCAGAGTGCGATCGCGAACTGCCCGTTCAGCTGCTGAACAAAATCGTCGCCATACTCTTCGTATGCATGCACGATGACTTCGGTGTCGCTGTGCGTGCGAAACTGATGTCCGGCCTTGATGAGCGTCTCTCGGAGTTCTATGTAGTTGAAAATCTCCCCATTGAACGATACCCATACGGTCCGGTCCTCGTTCGTCATCGGCTGGGCTCCACCGGCAAGGTCGACTATGCTCAGGCGCGTGTGTCCGAGACCTACGGCTCCCCGCGGATCCAGATAGACACCGTTGCCGTCCGGGCCGCGATGCTTCAGCGCCGGAAGCATCCGTCGCACTTCCGCCTCGGTGATGCGCGCCTGCGACAGCGCAGCTATGCCAGAAATTCCACACATGTTCGGAGGTCCGGATGCAATGCCTGTGCCTGTCTCCGAATTTCGATGGCCGATTTTAGGCGAGTGGACCGGACAGCGGACAGGCGGTACTGGGCAAAACGCGAGGCAAAAAGCTGACGTGCTCCACACTCGGGCGACAAAGTGAGCGCTGGGGAATAGCCACCATCCAACGCCGTCGGAGGGGCCGCTGGCACGGAAGACGATATTAAGTCACCTTTAGGCGACAATAATGAGGCCGGGGCGCCGCTAGAGTCGCTGCGGCCGGCGAGCGACTCACAAGCCGGAAGCTTTTGATTAGCCGGCGTGGAGCGACGGCAGCTCGAGACCCTCGGCACGCAGCCGCTCAATCTCGTCGCGCAGACGCGCCGCCTCCTCGAACTCCAGATCGCGCGCATGCTTGTACATGCGTTCCTCGAGCTGCTTCAGCTTCTTCACGAGCATTTCCGTCGTTGCCGGCCGGTAGGGCGCGGCGGGTTCCGCAGCCCTGGCGCGGCGCGTCGTGCGTTGCTGATTCTGCGGGTGCGACGCCTCCATGATATCCGTCACCGCCTTGCGCACGCCACGGGGGATAATCCCGTGCCGTTCGTTGTAGGCCATCTGCGTCGCGCGTCGGCGATTCATCTCGTTTGTCGCACGCCGCATCGATTCGGTAACGGTGTCGGCGTACATGATCGCCTTGCCGCTGAGGTTCCGGGCCGCGCGCCCGACGGTCTGTATCAGCGATCGCTCCGAGCGCAGAAAACCCTCCTTGTCGGCATCCAGTATGGCCACCAGCGAGACCTCCGGAAGATCCAGCCCTTCGCGCAGCAGATTGATGCCGACGAGGACGTCGAAGGCCCCCAGCCGCAGGTCGCGCAGGATCTCCACGCGTTCGACTGTCTCGATGTCCGAATGCAGGTAGCGCACGCGCACACCGTGCTCGGCGAGATAGTCCGTGAGATCCTCCGCCATGCGCTTGGTGAGCGTCGTGACCAGCACTCGCTCGTTGCGCTCGACGCGCAGCCCGATCTCCGAAAACAGATCGTCGACCTGTGTGGTCGCCGGACGCACCTCGACCTCCGGATCGACCAGGCCCGTCGGCCGGACGACCAGCTCCACCACCTGTCCGGAGCGCTCCTGCTCGTAGGGGCCAGGCGTGGCAGACACGAAGATGCTCTGCGGCGCCAGCCGCTCGAACTCCTCGAACTTCAGCGGCCGGTTGTCGAGCGCCGAGGGCAGCCGGAACCCGTACTCGACCAAATTCTCCTTGCGGGCGCGATCGCCGCGGTACATGCCACCCAGCTGCGGGATGGTGACATGGCTCTCGTCGACGATGAGCAGCCCGTCGGCGGGAAAATAATCGAACAATGTCGGCGGCGGCTCGCCCGGCTCCCCCCCGGTAAGATGGCGCGAGTAGTTCTCGATGCCTGAGCAGTAGCCAACCTCCAGCATCATCTCGATATCGAAGCGCGTGCGCTGCTCGAGTCTCTGTGCCTCGACCAGCTTGTTGTTGGCGCGCAACTGCTCGAGCCGCTCGCGCAGCTCGGCCTTGATCGTCTCCACGGCGTTGACCTGCGTCTCGCGATCCGTCACGTAATGCGTGCCCGGATAGATCGTCACCCGCGGCAACTTGCGCAACACCTCGCCAGTCAGGGGATCGAAATAGAAGATCTCTTCAATCTCATCGTCAAAGAGAGCGAGCCTGACAGCCTCGCGCTCCGACTCGGCCGGGAAGATGTCGATGACGTCTCCGCGCACCCGGTACGTTCCCCGATGCAGCTCGATGTCGTTGCGTTCGTACTGCAGCTCAGCAAGCCGACGCAGCACGTCGCGCTGGTCGATGCGATCGCCCCGCACCAGGTGCAGGACCATCTTGTGGTAGACGGTCGGATCGCCCAGACCGTAGATCGCCGACACCGTGGCCACGATGATCACATCGCGGCGCTCCAGCAGCGCGCGGGTGGCCGACAGCCGCATCTGCTCTATGTGATCGTTTATGGAGGCGTCCTTCTCGATGTACGTGTCGGAGGAGGGGACGTAGGCCTCGGGCTGGTAGTAGTCGTAGTAGGAGACGAAATACTCGACCGCGTTGTCCGGGAAGAATTCGCGGAACTCCCCATATAGTTGCGCCGCCAGGGTCTTGTTCGGCGCCAGCACCAGCGTGGGCCGTTGCACGGCAGCGACCACGTTGGCCACGGTGTAGGTCTTGCCGGATCCGGTCACGCCCAGCAGAGTCTGGTGCGTCAGCCCGTCGCTTATCCCCTGCACCAGCTTGGCGATTGCTTCCGGCTGACCGCCGGCGGGCTGATATGGGGCTTTCAGGAGGAATGACGACATGGCGAATGGGTTCTGCAATGCACAAAGTTCGAGTATATTACACCGCCGTTTCGGACTTCCCGGTCCGGCACCCACTCCCTGCATAACCACGAGGTCGTTTAGATGCAACCGTCACTTCGGGCGCAAAGCGTGAAGCCCTCCCCCACCCTGGCCGTGTCCGCACGTGCGAATGCCATGAAGGCAGAGGGCAAGGACATCCTGAGTCTGGCCGCTGGCGAGCCGGATTTCGATACTCCCGATTTCATCAAGGACGCGGCCATCAGGGCGCTCAAAGACGGTTTCACCAAGTACACCGCCGTGGACGGCACGGCTGGTCTGAAGAAGGCCATCATCGGCAAGTTCGAGCGCGAGAACGGCCTGACCTACAAGGTCGACGAGATCCTCGTGTCGGTGGGCTGCAAGCACAGCATCTACAACCTGTTCCAGGCCGTACTCAACGATGGGGACGAGGTGATCATCCCGGCGCCCTACTGGGCGTCCTACCCGGACATGGTCGTGCTCGCGGGCGCCAGGCCGGTCATCATCGACTCTGACATCAACGACGGCTTCAAGATCACACCGATCAAGCTCGCCGCGGCCATCACGCCGAAGAGCAAGATCTTCGTCATCAACAGCCCTTCGAATCCCACCGGCATCAGTTACAGTCCGGCGGAACTGAAGGCACTGGGTGAGGTCCTGGAGCAGCATCCCCAGGTGCTCATCGCCTCGGATGACATCTACGAGCACATCCTGTGGGAAGGCGGCGGCTTCAAGAACATCGTCAACGCCTGCCCATCGCTCATGGACCGCACCATAGTCCTGAACGGCGTGTCGAAGGCGTATTCGATGACCGGCTGGCGTATCGGCTACGCGGCCGGCCCCAAGCCCGTCATCGCCGCGATGAACAAGATCCAGTCGCAGAGCACCTCCAACCCCACCTCCATCGCCCAGGTGGCAGCGCAGGCAGCCCTTGAGGGTGACCAGAGCTTTGTGCGGGAGCAGTGCAAGATCTTCAAGCAGCGCCACGACTTCTGCTACGAGCGCCTGAACCGGATGAAGGGCGTGATCTGCGTGAAGGCGCAAGGCACCTTCTACATCTTTCCCGACATGAACGGGGCCATGAAGGCCCTTGGCCTGAAGGACGATATCGATTTTGCGGAGTGGTTCCTGGAGAAGACCGGCTGCGCGATGGTGCCCGGCTCCGCATTCGGGGCTGCTGGTTGCATGCGCATCTCGTTCGCCACCAGCATGGACGTGCTGGCAGACGCCATGAATCGCATGCACAACGCACTGGGGTCGAAGTGAATCGGGGCAGGAAAGCGACACAGACGCTCCGGGCGGATTGCACGGTCCGGTGAATTGACCAGCCCGGGCGCGCCCATTACCATACGCGGCCTCAAAACCATTCCCGGGTAGCTCAGCCGGTAGAGCAAGCGGCTGTTAACCGCTGGGTCGGGGGTTCGAGTCCCTCCCCGGGAGCCATCTTCGGTACTCGAATCGATACATTTCGATTCTTCAGCTACGGGCCTCCCGCGGCTCTCCCTTGGGGGTGAACGCGCGCGCCGCAGGTGGCCGCCAGTTTGCCTTCCAGTTCAGGTCGTCACCGGCGTGCACAGTCAGCGACGCCTCCCACCACTCCCGGTCGCGAGGTTTGTGCGGAAGAGTCCCCGCAGTCCCGCGTGCATGGCAATCCTGGCCCTGATCGGCACCGTACTGACACAGATCAGCACCGCGACGTCGTATCCGAAGTCGGTCCCGAACTGGCGTTTGTACGGTTTGGCGTTCTGGAAGAAATTGAAGCGCTTCACCGGATCGTGCCGGCAGAGGTCTTCGATCATCAAATGGAGCCGAACGGTGCCCGGAGAAAGGTCCGAGTAGCGATCGTCGAACGCCGGCCGCACGTAGTAACAGCCGCCGTTGTACTTCCACCCGACTCAGAACGCGCGATCGCTTCCGCCCGAGCGTAGCGGGCAGGAGCGCGGGAGACCGGACCTCCACCGGGTGGTAAAGACATACGTCCCGTAATGCCGGAACTGCCAGGAGTGTTTGGATACGCCCGCCGCCCGATCGAGTAAATCCTGGACCTGTTGCTCGCGAACGACGCGCACCAGCTCGAGCTCCCGGTTGCTGCGCTCCTTCATCTGCGGCCTTTCATCCATCACTGCTCGAAGACCTGCGTCATGATTTGCCGAAGACCAGGCTACAGTCGGCGGCCAAGAGCCCGTCGAATGGTCAACTGCTGAACAGCCTGCGGATCTTGCACTTGATGCTGCTGCAGTGGACCGCATCGTGGAACAACTCATAGAGGTCCGTATCGCCATCTTCCACGGCATTGCTCAGATCCCCGGCGTCGAGCACACCGACGGCCGTATTGTCGGCGGACAGCACCGCGGCGCCCGGAATGCCGTCCTCGAGCGGATTGCCGTAGGACTTGGCGATATCGAGATTCTTGGCGAAATGGCCGATGTCGATCTTGACGATGACGAACTCCTTTTCCAGCATCCGGCCGGCATCGCCCTGCAAGGCCTTGCTCAATGCACGGCACTCGGGACACCAGTTCGCGCCGAAGATGGCAATGACGTGCTTGCCGGAACTCCGCGCGGTCTCGAGGGCAGCCTGGAGATCCGATGCCGCATTCGCCGTTTCGTCGTAGGCAGGTTGAGCGCAGGCGCCCCCAACACTCAAGACCGCGGCCAGTACCAATCCGAGCAAGACCTTCATAAGACTTTCCGCCTCGTCGCTTCGATCAGGGTTGCGCCGTCTCGACCCGGGATTACGGCGTAGTGCGCAACGGATGCAAGTATGAAGCCGGCGTGGCCGACCGGCCGCCGGCGGGCGGGCAATATGTGATGTAGATTTCGGTATCGGCGGACCGCCGCGCACGCAAGGCAGGCCGGCTCATGCGCTGCCATGCCGGCGGCCGCTGCGCCTCTTCCGGCCAGGTCCCCACATTAGAGCACCCCGCGCCACCAGCATATGCTCAGTATGCCTCCTCGCCCTCCGGCGATTCGCCTTTGCCGCCCCTTGCCCGCAGCGCCCCCAGGCGCTGCGAAAGCCGCTTCGCCGTGCCATGCGCCGCGCAAATCACGCGGTTGCGCGGAGATGCGCGCATTACCCAACAGGCGCGATCGCGATCATGCTGGTTGCCGAACTGGCGTTTGTAGTCCGCGTCCCCCATGCCGAAATTGACGCTGCGTACGGCGGTGTTCTCGATGAGATCGCGAATGATCAGGTACAGCAACACACTGCCCGGGGAGAGATGCACGTCGCTTTGCACGTAGGCGATGTCGGCGTAGTGGTAGGTATTCTCGAACTGGAAGCCGAGCACGGAGGCCACCGGGCGCTCGCCGTGACGCAGCAGGTAACCGCGCAGCAGGCCCCGCCGCGCGAGGTCGGCGTAGCGGTGATGATTCGACGCCGTGCGCGCGAACGCCGCGGTATGACGGTCATCCTTCCAGGAGCCCTCCGCCACAATCCCCGCAGTTGCGAGGAAGAACTCGATCTGGTCCTCGCGGATGATGCAATCCGCGTGCATCTCGCCACCATAGGCGTCCTCCATGAGCCGCACCTGGCGTTTCAGGTTGTAACGCTTCTTCTTCCCGAATTGACCCAGGTACTCGTCGAACTTCGCCGGCAACTCCAGGCTGTGGAAGGCGGTCTCGCGGCTGACGTAGCCGAATCCATGCCGACTCGCACTGCCAGCCTCCATGATGAGGCCGGCCCACGGGCTGGTCCGGGGGATGGACTTGAAATAGACCGCCTGTGCCTCCGGCACATGTTCCAGCACGGCGTCGAGCATCGCGACGGCAACTCCGGCATCCGCAGGTATGAGCGGCAGGCTGCCGAGCAGTTCCGCGCAACGTATGGCGCACAGGTCTTGCAGCACCGCAGGCAGGTTGGTATCGATCGTCCGCACGACCAGTTGCAGCGGAATCACGCCGGCGATGCCCGAGCCGATCTTCGCGATCAGCAGCCTCCGGTCGGCCGCCTCCGGGGTCGTGCCAAGATGCTCCCACCAGACCGGCGACTGGTATTGCGCGTAGAGATTGGAGCTCGAACCCAAGAGCCCATGCCAGGTCATGAGCAAGCCCGAATCGGCCGAGACGTTCTCCGGCGGAATCAGCTCGAAGGCGACCATTGCGTTGTCATGGTTGGGCGCGACATGGTGCCGGTGAGACACCGGGGCGTGCCAAGATACACGCACAGCCCTCTGGCGGCCTTCGCCAGCCCGCTTCTCGCTGCCCATTATGCTTGCTCTCCGCGACGACCGCTGTTCCAGGGAATTGAACCTCCTCTGGAAGGTTCAACAAGGCCCGAATAATAGCAACTCGCGCCTCGCACAGGAGGAAATATCTGGCGCCTAGACGCAGAGCCAGGACGAGTTTCGCCCCTGAAACTGTATCGGTCCGAATAGCGCCTGATCCTCAGCACAGCCGCATGACCTGCGTCACAACGCGAGGAATTCACCCGGAGCGCAGTGCGGTGACCCGCCGATCTCCCCGGCGCGCCACCGCATCCCACTCCCATAAACAAGGGACGTCGGTGAGCTATGCCAGGCGCACCGTGCCGGTCTGCAAGATCGCCAGGGGCTGCAGAGTCTGCGGCACCACGCCGAATTGGCTGCCGGCCAGACTGCCCTGCAACGGCGTCGCGCCAAGGCCGGCAAGCGTGCCGGCGCTGCCGTATTGATAGGCGAGATCCCCACCCAAGGCGGCGATATCGCCGCCGCCGACGTGAAACTCCGCCAGGGCATCGGCCAACGACCAGGCGCCCACACCGGGATTGGCGGCCCAAAGCTGGTCGAACCGCTGAACGATGGCATCAAAGTCGAACTGCACGACCTTGCGGTTCAGTGCGGGGTCGGGCGATGAGGCATCGAACAGCGCCGTTGCCTCGGCGATCACCTGCAGGCTGGAGACACTTTCATGGCTCACGGTGCCGGAGTCCTGATACCAGTTGCGCAAGGTGATCGAGTCCTCGCCACCCAGACCCAGGATGAGATCGAGGCGGTTGCGCGCGAGGGTTATCTCGGCATATCCGATCCCGCCGCCCAGCGAAAGAGTGTTGTCGGCGCCGACACTCGCGAGCACGACATCCGCGCCGTCGCCACGGTTGTAAACGATGACGTCGGCACCGCCTCCGGTGTCAATCTCATCGTCACCGCCGCCACCGATCATGACCTGCCGGCCGCCCCCGCCCCTGAGACGATCCGCGCCGCCGCCGCCGTCGAGCAGTCCGACACCATTCGGATCCGTCAGGACGTCGTCCCCCTCGCCGCCCTGGAGGATGTCGATGCCACTTCCACCAAGCAGCAGATCACTTCCGTCCGCACCCCAAATACTGTCGTTGCCGTCGCCGCCCGCAAGATTGTTGCCCGCGTCATTGCCGCGCAGCCAATTGTCCAGCCAATTGCCTGTCGCGTTGATGGCAGCCTGGCCGCTCAGGAAGAGATGCTCGAGGTTCGCGCCCAGCGTGCGCGTGACGCTGGAAATCACGGTATCTGCGCCCTCGTCTGCAAGCTCGAAAGTGAGATCGCCCATCGCCTCGACGATATAGATGTCGTCGCCCGCGCCACCAAGAAGAACATCGGCGCCGCCGCCGCCATCGAGCCGATTGGCATTCGCATTTCCGGTGATGACGTTCGGGCGCGCGTTACCGGTGCCGCTGGTCGCGCCGTTTCCGGTCAGGATCAGGACCTCGGTGTAGCTGCCGAGCGTCCAGTCGATACTGGATATTTCCGTGTCCAGTCCCTGGTCCGGATCCTCGAGGACGATGTCGCCGGGGTTGTCGATGAAGAATGTGTCATTGCCGCTGCCGCCGGCCATCGTATCGGCGCCGCTGCCGCCGTCGAGGAGATCGGAGCCGGTCCCGCCCTCCAGGCGATCCTCGCCGCCCAGCCCAGCCAGGAGGTCGGTCCCGGCAAGCCCCTGCAATGTATCGTCGCCGTCACCGCCGAGCAGGCGGTCCCCGCCACCGGACCCGATCAAATGCTCGCCGGCCGGCACCACCGTCAGCACGAACTCGTCGGCAGCGGCAAGGCCACCGGTGTCGGCGGCCTGGAGTCGCACCACGTAGCGGCCTGCCGCACCGAACGGCGCCGTGCCGAGGAACTGCTGCGATATCGGATCGAACTGCAGCCATGACGGCAGCGCGGAGCCGTCCTGCAGCTGCGCCGTATAGGTGAGACTGTCGCCCACGTCGACGTCGCTGAAACGGTGTGCAGGAATGACGAGGGTAAAGGCAGCATCCTCGCGGACGGCCTGATCAGCCAGTGGCGCCACCAGAATGGGCGCATCATTGACGTTGCGCACCGTCAACACGAACGACTGGGCCGCCTGCGCGCCGTGTGCGTCGGTCGCCGTCACGACCACCTCCAGCTCCCCGACGTCGCCATTCGAAGGCACCCCGCGGAAGGCCCGTTGCACGGCGTCGAACGACAGCCAACCCGGAAGCTCGCGGTCGCCGGCGAGTCTCGCGTTATAGATCAGCGCGTCGCCCGCGTCCGCATCGACGAAGCTGTCATCCGGAAGCACCAGGTCGAGTTGCGCATCCTCGTCGACCACCGCCGGCGCAATCTGTTGGCCCACTTGGGGCGCATGATTGCCGGTCAGCGACAGCAGCGTGGCGTAATCCCATTCGGTGCCGTCGGCGAATACGATGCGCTCCAGTCTCGCTCCGCCCACCGGCGCATCGAAATAGCCCGGGACGGTCACCACATCATCTGTGCCGCCGATACGCAGTGTGAGCTCGTTGCCGCTGCGCGCGGGCAGCACCTCGGCAGCCGTGATGTCGACCCCGAACAGCAACCGGTCCGACGCGTCCCCGGAGACGTCGTCCTCCTGCACGACGTCCTGGCCGTAACCGCGGCCGAAGAGATAGACGTCACCTCCTCCTCCGCCCGCCAGGACGTCCGCGCCACGACCGCCATCGAGCGTGTCGTCGGCGGTCCCGGTCAGGACCCGATCGTCTCCGCCGCCGGCTTCGACTCGCAAGCCCTCGCCCGTACGCGGGTCATAAGGCGCCGGCCAGCGATCGTGGACGAACTCATCGGCGGCGCTCGTTCCGACGATTACACCCGCCGCGTTCATGTCGCGCACGCTCAAAGGGATGATCACCCCGGGGTCAGCGTTCGTGATGGCGAGCGAGAGCAGTTGCCCTCGCGTGTAGGTGCCGTCGAGGAAGCCGTAACGCTCCACACCGAAGCCGTCGGGATCGTTGTTGCCGCCGAGCACGGACACCACGCCACCGCGCGCACCGGCCGGCCCCCACGTCAGCACCAATGCCTCGCGGTCGGCGCCGTAATCGATGTGGTGCACGCTCACTGCCGCAAAGGCCGCGTTGACCCGCACGATGTCGTTGAGCTCGTCCGGGGGTGGACCCTCTTCATCGCTGTGGTCCGGGTCGATGTAGCCGTCGTCGAGCACGATGTCCACACCACCATCCTGCTGACCGATCATGTAGGTGTCGGCCCCGTAACCGCCCTCGAGGCGGTCACTGTCGGCACCGCCCGCCAGGACGTCGGCGCCGGCGAAGCCGACCACGACATCCTCGCCCCGCCCGCCCTGGAGAAAATCCTCCCTCGGAGCACCGTACACGCGGTCCTCACCGTCGCCTGCGTCGATGAGCGAGGGGGCCGGCGTCCCGTAGAACTCGCGATACCAGCCCGACTCGGAGGGGTGGAATCCGATCTCCCAGGCCGGTTGAATGCTGCGACGCACGTTATCCCACTCCCAATGGGAGAGGGCCTCGCTCCAGGTCCCCTGCTCCATGATGACGTCGTCGCCACCGCCGGCAGTCATGACCTTCACGCCCAGTCCCAGTTCCGTCACCTCGACCTCTGTCAGGTAACCATCCCGATTGCCGGTTCGCCCGCCAATGCTGCCCAGTGGCTCTGTGTTCGCGTAGTGGGGCATATCCGTGCTGAGACGGATTACATCGCGGTAGAAATATTCGCGGCCGCCCGACTGGCTCCTGTCGTACGCACTGCCCAGCGTAGCCCACATGGTCTCGATGCTGCCGCCCAGGAATGTCGGTACCGGCCTTTCCCGCAGCACGGTGTCGGCGCCCGCGGTGGCCGATTGCACGTTCGGCACCATTGCGAAATTGGTGACGTACAGCAGCGGATAGGAGATCCGGGGTTCGTCATTCGCGGGTGCGCCCGGGGAATAGAACTGCAATACGTACATATGGCCCTCCTCGTCGACGAGCGGCATGCCGTTCTCGTCGGCAGCGAGGTAGGTCCACAGGTACGCGCCCGTCTCGCCTGCGCCGCTCATGCTCATGCCGACGGGCTGAGATTGCCGCATGCGCCCGAATACCGCCTGTTGCCAGCCCGAGTTCCGGTTGTAGCCCTCGATGTCGGCGGCAAGCTGCGCGCGTTCTCTGGCGTGGAAGGTGTTCCACGCCTTCTGCACCCAGGTGTTGTCCGGCAGGGCCGGCGAGATGATCGAACCGAGATCCACGGGTGCTCCGTCGTGTGTCCGGATATCCCAAAGATGAGGAGCCTGGAAGTAGTCGGTGACGACGCTGCTGTCCGTGCCGTAGGCCATCAGGAGATCGTCACCGAAGCGCTGGATCTCGATGCCGTCGACGACGATCCCGGCCGGCAGACGCAGCACGCTGACCCGCGCATCAGCCGGATCGTCCGCGATCGACGTGGCGCCGGAGCCCAGGACGTAGGTGTCCGCGCCCCGCCCGCCTCTCAACGTATCGTCTCCACCGCCGCCGACAAGGGTGTCGTCGCCGTCCCCGCCGTCGACGCGATCGTCACCCGGGCCCCCATCGAGGGTGTCGTCGCCCGAGCCGCCGGCGAGCTCGTCGTTCCCGAGCGCGGCAAAGATCTGATCGCCGGCGCCGTCGAGACCGATCAGCGTATCGTCACCGGAGGTGCCGTTCCGGGTGAGCAGCGGCGCGACCAGCTCGGACGCCGTCTGCACTACGCCGTCGGCAAACTCGATGGTCTCGATCCGGTTGCCCGCGAACCAGTTGCGGATGGAGACGGAGTTCGTGCCGGAGACAATCGTCAAGTCGCTGCCCAGGCGCGCAACGTCGACGCCGCGGGACATTGCATCCAGCACCAGACGATCGTCGCCCTGCGCATCGTCGATGAGGACAGCGCCCCACTGGCCGGACGCGCGGTAGACATCGTTGCCGCCGGTGTCGATGAGAATGTCCTCGCCCGCGCCGTCGACGTAGGTGTCGTTGCCTTCGCCACCGTGGAGCGTGTCCTTGCCTTCGCCGCCACGGAGTATGTCCTCGCCATCCATGCCGTGGAGGATGTCATCGCCGCTCCCGCCATCGAGAATGTCGTCACCGTCTTCTCCCTTCAGCACATCCCCGTCGGCGCCGCCCTCCAGGACGTCGTTGCCTCCACCCCCGAACAGCCGATCCGGTCCTGCGCCGCCCCGCAACGTGTCATGCCCCGCTTCGAGCTGGCCTTCCGCGTATCGGCGGTTGCGTATGACGTAGGGCGGCGACGAAGGCATGGTTCCGAGAATCCGGCCGTCCAACTCGAACCGCGCCGGCTCCACGTCGCCGTAAAGGATGTCGTCACCGTCGCCGCCCTCCAGCAGATCATCGCCCGCCTCGCCGGCCAGGTAGTCTCCGCCTGCCTCCCCATACAGGGCATCGTTGTCGAAGCCTCCGAACAACAGGTCGTTGCCGGGCCCGCCTCGCATCTCGTCCCGCCCCGCCTTCTCGGCGGCGACGTCCTCCACGTAGTAGTAGTCGCGCAGCCAGTAGTTCGGGCCCATGTCGAACAGACCGAGGTTGGATCCGTCCCAGCCCACGCTGCCATTGATCAATAGCGGAACTCCGGTCACGGAATCACCGTACAACCAATCCGCCCCCTCTCCGCCCAGCACGACGTCGGCGTCATGGCCCGCCAGCAGTCGGTCGTCGCCATGGACACCAACCAGCACATCGCTGCCGCCTCCCCCGTCGATCCAGTCGCTGCCCGTGCCGCCATTTACTCCGTCGCCGCCGGCGTAACCCTTCACGACATCGTGTCCGATACCGCCATCGAAAAACTCGGCGAGGGACGTGCCCTCCATGTAGTCGTTGCCGGCATCGCCAAATGCGCGCGGCCCGTGGCCGTTGGTGCCGGAGATGTCGTCGTAGCTGCCGCCCGGATAGCGATCGAAGTAATAGGTCAGCACGTAGTCGTCGCCATCGCCGCCATGCAGCGCCACCCCGGAGAGGTCGTAATGGTCGACCGGACCGTTCTTCTCGCGCTCGCCGAAGTAGAAGGTGTCCCGGCCCGCGCCGGCGTCCACCAGCGTCCAGGGCATGGGTGCGTTCGGGCTCAGGCTGATAGCATCGTCGTCGCTGGTGCCGACAAGTGCGGGACCCTCATTGGCTGCGGCGTCGTGCAGTTCTATCCCCAGACGACTGCCTGCCGCGAGTGACACGAAGTTCTTGACGGTGATCGTCGATCCGGGATGCCGGGCGCTCGCGATCAGCAGATCCTGGCCGTACACGGTGAAGGTAAAGACACTGTCGCCACTGGCGAACACCGCGCCGTCCTGCGGCGTCCCGTCGCCGGACAGACCCGACGACAGCAGGGTCGCGACCGGGAGCGTCTCGCCGTCCCAGGTGATGGATCCGATTCCGTCCAGGTCGGTGATGATGACGTTCGTGTCGCCGACAATGCGGTAGACGTCGTCGCCCTGGGCGTCGAAGACCACGTCGCGCTCACCCAGTTCCTCGTAGGTGTCGTCGTTCCGCCCGCCTTCGAGGTGATCGCTGCCAGCGCCGCCGGCAAGCAGGTCGTTGCCGCTGCCACCGTAGAGGTGATCCTCCAGTTCCGCGCCCCGCAGCGCGCTGTCACCGGCATCGTCACCACTCGTGCCGAATACGTACTGCCGCCGCACCGTCGCCGGGTCGCCATAGGTCGTGACCTCGAGGCGGCTTTCGCGATCGACGTAGTGCGTGACCGGCATCGGCGTGGCAGTGAGGTAAAAGGTGCCCGCCGTGTCGACGTCGCGGAGGGTGAACCACAGCTTCGCCTCGAGGAACTGCGCGCGATCGGCCAGGTACTGATCGGTGACGACGCCGGTGCCGTCCGCGGGATTGAACGGCGCGAGGTCAGCCGAGTGCGCCTCATACAGGGTGATGTTCCCGGTAACGACGAACGGATTGAGATGCACGAGAGCGTACCGATAGGCGGGATCGGATTTCGCACAGCTCATCATCGCGGACGCGTCGATGCCAATCAGGCTCTGGACCGTGCCCGCCTGGCCGACGAGTCCGTCTTTGACGCGCTTCACGTTCTCGTAGAACTGGTTCCTGAGGGCGAGATCGCCGTAAGCGCCCAGGGCCCTCGAGTAGGACGTCGGTTGCCACGCCTCTCCGTATAGCAGCTCTCCGAGCGCATCGAGCACGCGTTCCAGGCTGTCGCCCTCCGCCACGCTGCCCACCGGCAGAGGCTCGACCCCGTACCATTGCGCCCGGTTCGCGGACGCGGCGGCGAAGATCCCGTTCAACAGACGGTGATCGACTTGGGGATCGATCTGCTCGAACAGGGCCATGACCGCGAGCGTGTCGGCGACGAGCGTGATGCTGTGCGTGTCGCCGAACATATCGAACAGCGTTTTCGGATTTCTGAGGGTCAGTAGCGGCTGATTTTCGATGTAGATGCCGTCGAAGCCGCCCACGATCTGGCCGGCGCCGGCCACGAACTCCGGGTCGAACTGCGTGGACAGACCGAAGAGGTTCGTTACCTTGGGATCGGGGATGCGGTCCTCGCCGTGGCCGAAGATGGAAAGAAACGGCAGCACCTCGTTCGGCTCCACCAGGCTCGACCATAGCGCCCCGCTCGTGCCGCTGTTCAGGATGAGCTGGGCGTATTGATAAAGCGGATCGTCATAGATTCGTTGGTACGTATTGCTGTTGTGTTGATCGAGCACGAACGCGAGCACCTCCTCCTTTGTCGTCAGCGCAACGCTGTCAAAGCGCGTCCGCAGTTCGCTCAATGCAAGATCGTCGAGGAAGGACGCCGGATCGGCCATGATCTGGTCGTACAGGCTCAGCCGCGCCAGGATCTCCTGCCCGTATTGCGCGCCCGTCGCCAAGCCGTCGAACCATCCGAAGCCGGCGCCGTTGAAGGTATAGGTGTGCTCGACCTTGTCGTAGTGCATCAGAGTAAACAGCTGCGCCAGGTGCGAACCGAGCGAGTAGCCGGTCACCGTGATCTGGCCTGACTGCAGGGCGTCCCGCACGAGGTCGCCGGCGGATGACGAGCCAAAGCCGCTGGTATACAGCTCCCCTTGCAGGAGATGCTGGAAGTACTGTTCCATGCCGTGCAACTGCGCCCAGGCGAAGCCGTCGTAGGAGATCTCGCCGTCGGCGCCCCTGTCGCCGTCGCGCTCGTTGTCGCCGCCATCCTCCCGGGGCTTGGACTCCGTGCTGCGGAAGGAAAGCGTGTACCTGCCGGTCTGGCGGCTTCTCAGCAGCGTCGCGGAGAACCCGCTGGTGTCGTTGGGGATGTGGTCTATGACTTCCCAGGCGGCGAGGAAGTCGTCGATCATGACTTCCGTCATTCGCGTTGGACCTAGGCGCCGCTCCTGCTCTAACCGCTCGAAGTGCTCATAATGATTCGCTCCATTGCGGAGTCGGATTCGCAGAGCGTCATCGTTGTTAAGCTGTATTCCGTCTAAATAGCTATCTGCGGCCTCTTGCGCTAATAGGTACTTATACAGCTCCTTCAAGTTGCCTTCCATGGCTATTTCCTTTCATTTTCGTTGTCGTTGGTTCACTGCTCCGGCCTAAGTACATTCTTTATGAACCTAAATGAAAACTCGTCATCCTTCCCTTTCGGACAAATATTCATGTTTTCCCGAAATGGGGACCTGATGAAAAATCCGATTCTGGTTGCGAGGACTTCCCCCGACTTCAACTCAACCACATCAAGCACGCCCCTCCTTACACCAAACGCTTTATCGAACCCCTTTTTCTCTTCTCGCCACGTAAATCCGTATGCGCTCATTAGTTCTGACGCAATGACGTAAGGAACTGGCCTCTGGTTCGGTTTGGTCCGATAGTACCGCTTATACTTCAGAGATCCCCTCGTCTGCCCTGTCGCATCACCTAATGGTTTCTCAAAGAACTGATATGGCCTAAGCGTGGGATTCACGAACATCGTTTCGGCTTCCTGCGCCTCCCAGTTGGTGTGGCCGTAGGGATCCTCGGGGATGTCGCCCTTGCGCAGGCGGTCGAAGTAGTCGCGGGGATCGCGCAGGCGCATCTGGAGTACCCCCTCGACATTGTCGACCGTGCGGTAGATGAACTCCCCGCCATGCGCCTTGCACTGATGGTGGAAATACCTGAAGGCGATCGCGTCCCAGGTTCGGCCCGCGAGCTGGTAGACAATGAACAATCCTAGTAGCGCAA
>JAJVHZ010000093.1:0-48151 GCA_022072255.1 Gammaproteobacteria bacterium
CCGAACGCCGGCCGGCGGCCGGGGCGGCGCGCGCCGCCGCCGGCGCGCCGCCGGTGAAGCGGGATCGTCTCGACGTGATCGACGGCATCGGCAGGGTGTACGAGCAGAAGCTCAATCGCGCCGGCGTCTACACCTATGCGAAGCTCGCCAGCATGAGCGCGCGCCGCATCACCGAGATCATTCAGCCCAGGGAGTGGCAGAAGATCGAGCCGGAGAAATGGGCGCGGGAGGCGGAGAAGCTCGCCAGGAAGGCGGCGGCGAGGAAGCACTGAGGGGAGGGCCGAACGTCCATGTACTACGTTTCCGTCCAGGACAGCGTGCGGCAGTACGATCGCTTCAAGACCATCGTGGTGATGCTGCTGGTCGCGGTGCTGCTCCCGTTGCTGTGGTTCGGGCGCGATACCGCGCGCGGGAGCGCGGCTGCCGGCGAAGGCACCGCCACCGAAACCGCACCGCCGCAGCAGGTCGCGGCGCCTGCGCCGCCCGTCACGCTCGATACGCCTGCCGACGGCACCACGTTCGTGACCGACAGCGCGACCCTCATCGGCACCGCCACGCCGGGGGATCGGGTGTTCGTGCTGGTCAACGGGACGAGCGCGGGCGAGGTGCCGGTCGCGGTCGACGGCGGCTGGAGATACGATCTGGCGATGCCGGAGCCGGGGGACTACCGGATCGTCGCGAGGCTGGTCGGGACCGGCGGGGTCGAGAAGGGACTGAGCCACGCGATCATCGTGAGCCGGCTGCCGTCTCTGAAACCGATCTCCACACCGGCCATCGCCGAACCGCAAGCGGATGCCACGGTCGCCGCCGGCGAACTGGAATTCACCGGCACGGGCGAACCCGCCAGGGAGGTGGTACTGGTCGTCGATGGCAAGGAACTCGGCCGCAGTACCGCAGCGCCCGACGGGCGCTGGACGCTCAAGGCGACGCTGGCGGCAGGTGGTCACGACGCCCACGCCTATACCCTGGACGACGCCGGCAACGCGTTGATGTCCAACACCGTGCACCTCAGCGTGAGCGGTGAGGCGCCGGTGGCGGCCAGCGCGCAGGGCGCCGAGGGCGACGGCGACGGCGATCGGGTCGCCGACGGCGTGGACCAGTGCCCGGGGACGCCCGCGGGCGTCGCGGTCGACGAACACGGTTGCCCGCGTGCGGGCGAGACCCTGCTCACGCTCACCGGCGTGACCTTCGAGAACAACAAGGCCGAGCTCAAGCCCGAGTCGGCCGAGGTGCTGGACCGCGCCATCGAGACGCTCAAGCGCAGCCCTGGCCTCGGCATCGTCATCGAGGGCCATACCGACGATCGCGGCGATGCGGATTACAACCTGGAACTGTCGCGCCAGCGTGCGGAATCGGTGCGCCAGTACTTCATCGACCACGGTCTTCCCCAGGAGCGTCTCGAGGCCGTCGGCAAGGGGGAAACCGAGCCACTCATTCCCAACGACAACGAAGAGGCCCGCCGCAAGAACCGGCGCGTCGAGCTGGTCGTGAAATAGCCGCGACGCGCCGCGGCGCCCGACCCGGCAGCGAGATCCCCGTCCCGCGGCCGGGTTTGGGAATCCGCGCCCATATGTTGTAAGCTTTTGTCAAGGGTTCGAACTGAGAACCCGTTCGTAAGGGTAGAGGCGTCGGCAATATCAATAAAAAGATCTGGATCAGGTCGGGGAGGAGAGGGGTATGTCCGAGCGCGAGCAGGGTACTGTCAAGTGGTTCGACAATGCCAAGGGATACGGATTCATCAAGCGGGAGAATGGCGAGGACGTCTTTGTGCATTTCCGACAGATCCGCGGTGATGGTTTTCGTTCATTGAAAGACGGTCAGCGGGTCGAGTTCAGTGTGGTGAAGGGCCAGAAGGGACTGCAGGCCGAGGACGTCACCGTCGCCGGCTGACGCAGCGGGACGGCGCACCGCCGCCCGGCCGTCTGCCAACAGCAGCGTCGTCGCCGTCCGCGCGTTGTACCGCGTGGAGGGGCGCGTTGCGGGAGTCCGATCTTCACGTTCCATCCAGACTGTGCCCGAGGGCACGCCGTGACGCTGCGCATCCTGTTCGTCTGCACCGGGAACATCTGCCGCTCGCCGATGGCCGAGGGCATCATGCGCTCGTTGCTGGGCCAGACCGGGTTGCTCGACCGCGTCGAGGTCGACTCCGCGGGTATCCAGGCCCGCGAGGGCGAGCCGCCGGATCCCGCCGCGATCGAGATCGCCGCCGAGCACGGCATCGACATCAGCGCTCTGCGCGGACGCCAGTTCCAGCTCCGAGATTTCGGGGCGTTCCACCTGATCCTGCCCATGGATCGCGAGCAGCAGGCACACCTGCGGTTCATCTGCCCGGCGGGCGAGGAGGCCCGGCTGCGCCTGCTCATGAGCTATGCGGCGCCCGGCGAGCCGGCAGACGTGGCGGATCCCTACAGGCGCCGTCGCAGGGCGTTCCTGCAGGCGTGGCGGGACATCGAACGCGGTTGCAGTGGGGTGCTGCGCTCCGTGCAGGCCCGGCTGGTCGAGCCGTGAACCGGGCGGTGTCGCCCCACGCAGCAGGGCGACCTCAGCGGCCGCGGAAGGTGATGCGGCCCTTGGTCAGATCGTAGGGCGTCAATTCGACCGTCACCGTGTCGCCGGTGAGGATGCGGATGTAGTGCTTTCTCATCTTGCCGGAGATGTGCGCGGTGACGACGTGGCCGTTGGCAAGCTCAACCCGGAACATGGTGTTGGGCAGGGTCTCGATGACCTTGCCTTCCATCTCTATGTGCTCTTCCTTCGGCATAAGGCTGCGCCGACCCCTCATGAATGAATTGGAACGGCGCGCATTGTGCCCTAAAGCGCGCGAGCGCGCCAAGTTCCGCGGCGCGGTTCCCTCGCCGGTTCGCGCCGCCCCGTACGCGGCCTCCCGCGGCGCCTGCCGTCACGCCGCGCGCGTGCCGGCCCCTGCAGCCATCAGTTTTCCGTTCGCCTCCCGCAACGCGGTACGCAGACCTTCCTCCACGACCGGGTGGTAGAAGGGCATCTGCAGGGCCTGCGCCACGGTGAGCTCGCACTGGATGGCCCACGCCAGCAGGTGCGCGAGGTGTTCGGCGTCCGGGCCGATCATCTCGGCGCCCAGGAGGCGTCCGGACTTCCTCTCGGCATACAGATGCAGCAGGCCCTTGTTGCGGAGCATGACCCGGCTGCGGCCCTGGTTCTCGAAGCAGACCTCGCCGGTGACGAAACTTTCGGGCCTCAGGGCGCTGTATCCGGTTCCGACCACGGCGAGTTGGGGATCGGAGAACACCACGCCCATCGTCGCCCGGCGCCGGGCCGGCTGCGGCCCGTCGTTCCGCGCCGCGTTCTCCCCGGCGATGCGGCCCTCGTCGGCCGCTTCGTGCAGCAGCGGCACGTCGTCGTTGACGTCGCCCGCGATGTAGATGCTGCTGTCGCCACAGCGCATCGTCTCGCGATCGAACAGCGGCACGCCGCTGCCGTCGCGCGCGATGCTCAGGTTTTCCAGTCCCAGGTCGTGCACGTTGGGCTTGCGTCCGACGGCGGCGATCACGAAGTCCACCGTATCGGTGCGCTCGGTGCCGTTGCGATGCACGTATCGTACGGAAACGCCGTCGGCGACCCGCTCGATGGCGCGCACCTCGGCGGTGGCATCGAGGTAGAACTCCGACTGGAAGGTGCGCGTGGCGTAGGCGCGGACGCCCGGATCCGTGAACGGCCCGACGCTCTGGTTGCGCCCGAACATCAGCACCTTCACGCCCAGCCGGTGCAACGCCTGGCCGAGTTCGAGCCCGATGACGCCGGCGCCGAACACGGCCACGGACCGCGGCAGGTCGTCCCAATCGAAGATGTCGTCGTTGACGATCAGGCGATCACCGGCGGCGCGCAGAAACGGTGGCAGGCTCGGCGATGAGCCGGTGGCGATCACGGCGCGGCCGAAGCGTACGCGGACGTGATCACTTACGCTGAGGTGGTGGTCGTCGAGGAAGCGCGCGTAGCCCCGCAGCTTCGCCGCGGCCGGTATGGCCTCCACTCCTTCGAGCACGAAGCCCACGAAGCGATCGCGTTCGGACTTCACGCGCGCCATGACGGCCTTGCCGTCGACACGGACGGTGCCCTCCAGCTTCAGACCGAACTGCGGCCATTTCTCGACGACGTGCGCGGCCTCCGCGGCGGCGATCAGCAGCTTGCTCGGCATGCAGCCGACGCGGGCGCAGGTGGTCCCGTAAGGACCGCCTTCGATGATCACCGCCCGCCGGCCGGCCGTGGCGGCGGCGCGATAGGCGGCAAGGCCCGCCGTACCGGCGCCGATGACGGCGACATCCACGTTCAGGTCTTTCATCACGACAACGCTCCTGGAGTTGAACCCGCACGAACCGGCCATGCGGTTTGAATTCCATCTTGCGCAAGCCCGCCGGGAGGGGCGGCGGGAGCGCGGCAGGTCTTCGGCCGCGATACTCGCCGCATTCCCCGGGGCGGGCCTGCGCGGCGTTGCCTCAGGCGGCCTTCTTCGCGGACTTCGCCCATTGCTCCAGCGCTTCCAGCCCGCCGATGTGCTCACCGTCGATGAATACCTGCGGAACCGTCTGCTCGCCGCTCACTGCGCCCACGACACGGCTGCGCGTGGTGTGCGGCAGCGGCACCTCCGCGTAAGCGTAGCCGAGATCGGACAGCAGCGCCTTGGCCTGGGCGCAGTACTGGCAGCCTGCGCGGGTGAAGATCGCCACCTGCGCCGGCCTCTTCGCCTTCGGATTGACGTACTCGAGCATGGTGTCGGCGTCGGAGACCTCGAACGGGTCGCCCGGCCGGTCCGGCTCGATGAACATCTTCTGAACGACGCCGTCCTTCACCAGCATCGAATAGCGCCAGGAGCGCTTGCCGAAACCGAGGTCGGCCTTGTCGACCAGCATGTCCATGCCCTCGGTGAACTCGCCGTTGCCGTCCGGGATGAGGACTACGTTTTCGCACTCCTGATCCCTGGCCCACTCGTTCATGACGAAGGTGTCATTGACGGAGACGCAGATGATCGAGTCCACGCCGTTGGCGAAGAACGCCGGCGCCAGCTCGTTGTAGCGCGGCAGGTGCGTGGAAGAACAGGTCGGCGTGAATGCTCCCGGCAGCGAGAAGACGACCACGGTCCTGCCGTCGAAGAGCTGCCCGGTGGTGACGGTCTTCCACTCGTTGTTCTCACGGACCCGGAATGCGACGTTGGGCACGCGCTGGCCTTCACGACTCTTGAACATGCTACTGGCTCATCGCAGGTTGAATGGTTTCGAGCGATGCGCTCGATCAACGCCTGCAAGACTAAAGGCCAGGGTCGCGTAGGTCCAAAGAGAAATTTAGATAAAAGCTATTAATTCATTTAATTGATAGAAAACGCCAATCGTCGCCACGGTTGCGCAGGGGGCAAGGCGGGTGCGGCGGGGACGCCGTCATTCGGCGGCGGCCGCGGGGGTGCGCGCGGCCGGCACCGGCGGCTCCCTGGTCCACTTGCCGCTCCAGAAATACTCCATCGGCTGGTACGCCACCTTGTAGCTCATCTTGCGGCAATCGCGGATCCAGTAGCCCATGTACAGCCACTTCACGCCTGCCGCCCGCGCCGCGAGGATCTCGTGCAACACCGCGAACTTGCCGAGGCTGCGCGCCGGGTAATCCGGGTCGTAGTAGGTGTAGACCGCCGAATAGGCGTCCGCCATCACGTCGACCACGGCAACGGCAACGAGGCGGTCCTCCAGCCGCATCTCGTGGAAATGCGTGCTCGACCAGCTTGCGGTGAGAAATTCCAGGTATTGCTGCGGCGTCGGATTGTCCATGCCGCCGCCGGAGTGCCGCCCGGAGAGATAACGCTGGTACAGCGTGAAATGCTCGTCGCTGTAACGCGCGGGGACCGCGCGCACGCTGAGATCGCCGTTCGCCTTCAGGGCGCGCCGCTGGTGGCGGTTGGGCTCGAATTCCGCGACCGGCAAGCGCACCGGGACGCAGGCGCGGCAGCCCTGGCAATGCGGGCGGTAGAGATGCTCGCCGCTGCGGCGGAAGCCGTGTGCGGAGAGCAGTCCGTAGACCACGTCGTTCTTGGGTATGCCCGGATCGGCAAACAACGTCACCGCCTGCCGTCCCGGCAGGTAGCTGCACGCGTGCGGGGGCGTGGTGTAGAAGTTCAGCGATGCGGTGCGCGTCGGTTTGTTCATGAGCCTACCAGGGGGCCGCGCCAGGCACGCGGATCCGGCGGCACGGTACAGGCGTTTTCTAGCATGCTCGCGAAAGTTTTGCGAGGGATGGGTTCAGCGCCAAGACTGGCGAGGTGTTCGGTGTGTACCTGGCAGTCGATCAGCACGTAACCCCACTCCCGCAGCCACCCGCAAAGCTGAACGAGCGCGACCTTGGAGGCATCGGTGTGGCGGGAGAACATGGACTCGCCGAAGAACACCAGTCCGATGGCCACCCCGTACAGTCCGCCCGCGAGCTCGCCGTCGTGCCAGCACTCGATGCTGTGCGCGTGGCCTTTCAGGTGCAGGGCCTGGTAGGCGGCCGACATGTCGCGCGTGATCCAGGTGCCGCCACCGTCACGGCGCGCGGTGGCGCAGCCGGCCAGCACGCCCTGGAAATCGCGGTCGAAGGTGACCTTGAAATCGCCGCGCTCGAGCCGGCGCCTCAGGCTGCGCCCGACATGCACGCGGTCGGGCCGCAGCACGGTCCGCGGATCCGGGCTCCACCACAGGATCGGCTGGCCGTCGCTGTACCACGGAAAGATGCCGTGGCGGTACGCCGCCAGCAGGCGGGAGACGCTCAGGTCGCCGCCGGCGGCGAGCAGGCCGTCGGGGTCCGACAGCGCGAGCTCGAGCGGCGGGAAATCCTGTGCATAGGTCTGCGTGCTGAACCAGAACAGCGGCGTCGACTTCACGGCAGCGACCCGCCGTTCCGTGCGCCCCTGCGGTAGGGCGAATGGGCGTCCAGTTCGCCGAGGTACCGGTCAACGGCGATCCGCTCGCGATGCAGGAAGTCGGCGACCGCGCCGCGGAAGCCGGGATCGCGCAGCCAGTGCACCGAGCAGGTCCGTACCGGGTTGAAGCCGCGCGCCAGCTTGTGCTCGCCCTGCGCGCCGGCGTCGAGCCGGCTGAGGCCGTGCCGGATGCAGTACTCGACGGTTGCGTAATAGCACAGCTCGAAGTGCAGGTGCCGGACGAAACGGCTGCATCCCCAGTGACGGCCGTACAGCGTGCGCGCGCCGCGCATCGCGAATGCGCCGCCGACGTACTCGCCGTGCTGGCGCGCCAGCAACAGCAGGACGGCGCCCGGCATGGCGCGGCCCAGCGAGCGGAAAAAGGCCAGCGTGAATCGCGGTTCGCCCCACTTGCGCTCGAAGGTCGAACAATAAAGCCGGTGCAGGACGGACCACTGCTCCTCGCTGATCGCGCCCCCGGGGAGGACCTCGATCTCGATCCCGCCGGCGGCGACGTCGCGGCGCTCACGGCGCAGTTGCTTGCGATGCCTGGAATCCAGGACGTCGAGAAAGTCGGCGAAGTCGCGGTAGCCCGCGTTGTGCCAGTGATACTGGACGCCCACGCGCCGCAGGGCGGTTCCGCCGCCGGTCAGCACCGCGGCGGCGGGCTCCTCCGGGAACAGGCAGTGCAATGACGACAGCCCCCATTCCCGCATGAGCTCCTCGGCGCGGGCGAAGAGCTGACGGGTGAGGGTGGCGCGCTGCCGCTCCTCGGCGACCAGCACGCGTGGTCCGGTGACGGGCGTGAAAGGGATGGCGCTGACCAGCTTCGGGTAGTAGCGGCCGCCGGCGCGCTGATAGGCCTCGGCCCACGACCAGTCGAAGACGAACTCGCCGTGCGAATTCTCCTTCAGGTACAGCGGCAGGGCGCCCACCAGGCGACCGCCGGCGCGGGCCAGCAGGTGCACGGGGATCCAGCCGTGCGGACGCAGGCAGTCATGCACCTCCAGGCCGTGCAGGAAGTCGTGCCGCAGGAAGGGGTAGTCGGGGTCGACCATGCGATCCCAGTCCTCCCGCCTCACGGTGCCCAGACCGCGGGCGATTTCGATGGCCGGGCTCGGGCCAGGGTCGAGATCGATTTTGGGCTGCATGTTGAATACGGAATCCTGCGCGCCGGCGCTCGAATTTTGACAATACGGCAGCGGTATCGTTTAGTGTCAGTGTACCCGTTTGCCGTTGAGACAAATGTGAAACGTCGACACTTGCTGAGCGCGGCCGCCCGGTGCGCGGCGCTGGGGATGTGGGCGGGATGGAGATGCTCGTGGGCGGCGTCGGCGGCGGCGACGGGCTGGGTATACGATCCGCTTTTCCTGACTCCCGTTTTCGGACCGGGCCATCCCGAGCAGCCGCGCCGGCTGCAGGCGATACTCGCCGCGATGGACCACAGCGGCCTGCCGGCCCGGCTGCGGAACCTTGCGCCGCGCGCGGACGTCGATCACGCGCTGCGGCTCGTCCATACCGAGGCGCACATCGCCGCCATACGCGCCGGCTACGGCGAGGCCATCGATGCGCTTGCCCGGATGGGGGTGGGCGGCGCGCTGGCGGCCGTGGACGCCGTTGCCGGCGGAGCCGTGCGCAATGCCTTCGTGTGTTCGCGTCCGCCGGGTCACCATGCCCGCAACACGGGCCGCGAGGAGGGCTTCTGTTTTTTCAACAACGTCGCCATCGCGGCGCGCCACGCCCAGCGTGAAAGCGGGCTGCGCCGCGTGCTGATCGTCGACTGGGACTACCACCATGGCGATGGCACGGAGAGCTTTTTCTACGAGGACCCCGGGGTGCTGTATTTTTCCACGCACGACTGGCACGCCTATCCCGGCACGGGCGACCCGGCGCGCCGGGGGGCGGGCGCCGGCGCCGGGTACAATATCAACGTGCCGCTGCCGTGCGGCGCCACCGACACGGACATCGTGACGGCGTTCGAGCGGTACCTGCTCCCCGCCGCCGACGCCTTCCGTCCCGAGCTGGTGCTGGTGTCCGCGGGTTTCGACAGCCGGGCCGACGACCTGCTGGGGTGCCTGGGCGTCAGTGACGAGGGCTTCGTGCGGCTGACCCGCATGGTCATGGCGATCGCTGATCGCCATTGCAGCGGGCGCCTGGTATCGGTGCTGGAGGGCGGCTACAACCCGCGCGGCCTGGCGAGCGCGGTGGTCGCGCACGTGCGGACGCTGACGGAAGGACAGGCCGGCAACTGACGGAATCGCCGTGGAATTTTTCATGCATGCAGGGGTCTTCCATTAGGATGTACAGCTTCCGCCGAGCGCGTCCGGTTCCGCTGCTGGTCCTCACGCTGTGGTGCGCGGGCGTGGCGGCCCAACAGGCGGGCGCGGCGTCAGCCAAGGAACAGCCGGAAGAGGCCCCGCCTACCGTCGTCGAGGTCGCGCCGGTGCTCATCGAGCCGGCCCGTGAGGAGATCGGCGTCGTCGGCAACCTGATGGCGGGGGAGTCCGTCACACTGCGGCCGGAGGTGGCCGGGCGGCTCGCCAGCATCGAGTTCGAGGAGGGCCAGGCCGTAGAGCAGGGCCAGACGCTGTTCACGCTCGACCCCGCGGAGTTCCAGGCGGAGGTTGCGCGCACGGAGGCGGCCACGCGGCTGTGGGAACTGAAGTACGAGCGTGCCCGCGACCTGCTGGAGCGCAAGGTGATGAGCCGGCAGGAGTACGACGAGTCGCTGGCGCAGTTGCAGACGGCGCGCGCCCAGCTCGCCCTGGAGCGCGTGCGGCTGGCGAAGACGAAACTGGTGGCCCCGATCAGCGGCATAGTCGGACTGCGGCAGGTGAGTCCCGGAGACTATGTCGAGGCCGGCCATGCGATGGTCAATCTCGAGGCCGTGAATCCCGTCAAGATCGACTTCAGCGTGCCGGAGCGCTACAGCGCGGTCCTGAGTGCGGGTCAACGGTTCACCGTACGTGTGGAGGCCTACCCGGACAGGGAGTTCGTGGGCGAGGTGTACGCGATCGACCCGCGCCTGGACGAGGCCAACCGCACGCTGCGCGCGCGCGGGCGCATAGCGAACGACGACATGGCCCTGCGCCCCGGCATGTTCGCCCAGGTGCGGATCACCCTGGCCACCCGCGAGCGCGCCGTGTGGGTGCCCGAGGAGGCGATCGTCCCGCGCGGAGGCGAGCAGTTCGTCTTCCGTGTGCAGGAGGGTCGGGCCGCGCTGACGCGTGTGCGGCTCGGCGTGCGCGAGGCCGGCAGGGTCGAAGTCGTCGACGGACTGAAGGAAGGCGACACCGTGATCACGGCCGGTCACACGACGCTGCGCGACAACGCCAGCATCCGCATCGTCAAGCTGCCGGTCACGGCCGCCCCGGGCGTGTAGTCGCGCCCATCGCGCCCGGGCGTCATGAAGATCTCCGACCTCTGCATACGCCGTCCGGTGCTGGCGACGGTGATGAGCCTGGTGCTGGTGCTCATCGGCCTGATGTCGCTCGCCCGCCTGCCGGTGCGCGAATATCCGAATATCGACTCTCCCATCGTCTCCGTCAGCACCGTCTATACCGGCGCCAGCGCCGCGGTCATCGAGAGCCAGGTCACCCGCCCGCTGGAGAACTCGCTCGCCGGCATCGAGGGCGTGAAGGTGATGAAGTCGGTGAGCCGCGAGGAGGTGAGCCGCATCACCATCGAATTCGAGCTGACGCGCGATCCCGACGCCGCCGCCGCCGACGTGCGCGATCGCGTCTCGCGGGTGCGCGGCCGGCTGCCCGACGACGTCGACGAGCCGGTCATCAGCAAGGTCGAGGCCGATGCCCAGGCGATCATCTGGCTGGCCTTCTCGAGCAGCCGTCACGATCAGCTCGAGATCACCGACTTCGCCGACCGGCAGGTCAAGGATCGCCTGCAGACCCTGCCCGGCGTGGCGAGCGTCATCATCGGCGGCGAGCGCCGCTATGCGATGCGATTGTGGATCGATCGGGAACGGCTCGCGGCGTATGGACTCACGGTGCAGGACGTCGAGGACGCGCTGCGCCGGCGCAATGTCGAGATCCCCTCCGGTCGCCTGGAGAGCCGCATGCGGGAGTTCACGGTGCTGAGCGAGACGGATCTGCGGACGCCCGCGGAGTTCAACGCGCTCATCATCCGCGAACAGGGCGGCTCCCCGGTGCGCCTGCGCGATGTCGGCTACGCCGAGCTCGGCGCGGTGGACGAGCGCAACGAGGTCCGGGTGAACGGCAAGGCGGCCGTCGGCCTGGGCATCGTCAAGCAGAGCACGGCGAACACCCTCGCGGTCGCCAAAGCCGTGAAGGCGGAGCTGCCGAGCATCATCGCGGCCCTGCCCGAGGGCATGTCGATCACCACCGCCTTCGATTCCTCGCTGTTCATCGATCGGTCCATCCGGGAGGTGCTGAAGACGCTCGCGGAGGCGCTGGCGCTGGTCATCCTCGTCACCTTCGTGTTCCTGCGCTCGGTGCGCGCCACCCTCATCCCGCTGGTGACCATTCCGGTGTCGCTGATCGGCGCCTTCGTCTTTCTCGATTTCATGGGATTCACGGTCAACGTCCTGACGCTGCTGGCGCTGGTGCTGGCCATCGGCCTCGTGGTCGACGATGCGATCGTGGTGCTCGAGAACATACACCGGCGCATCGAGCGCGGAATGGCGCCGATCGCGGCCGCCTTCGAGGGCAGCCGCGAGATCGCCTTCGCGGTGGTGGCCATGACCCTGACGCTGGCCACGGTATTCACGCCACTCGCCTTCATGACCGGCAATACCGGCCGCCTGTTCACGGAGTTCGCGCTGGCCGTGTCGGCCGCGGTGCTCGTCTCGGGCTTCATGGCGCTGACGCTGACCCCGATGATGTGCTCGCGCATGCTCCGGGCCCACGCCGCGCACGGCTGGTTCTACCGCGCCGGCGAGTGGCTCCTCGACGGGCTCACCGCCCTGTACGCGCGGACGGTGCGGGCCGTCGCCACGCCCGCGGCATACCTGCGCCGGCACCTCCCGGTGCTGGTGCGCTGGGTCGGCGTCGCGGCGGTGTTCGCCGTGATCGGGCTGGGCATCTACCGCTACGGCGCCACGATCAAGCGCGAGCTCTCGCCGCTGGAGGATCGCAGCTTCCTCATCGCCATCATGAACAGCCCCGATGGCGCGACCATGGCCTACACCGATCGCTACGCGCGCCAGGTTGAGGCCTACATCAGCGAGATCCCCGAGGCGCGCACGTCCTTCATGGTCGTCGCGCCCGGGCTGGAGCGACCGAACCCGGTGACCCTGGCGATGGCCTTCGTCAGCCTGAGGCCCTGGGAGCAGCGCGAACGCAAACAGCAGGAGATCGCCCGCGAGTTGATGCCCAGGCTGCAGGGTCTGCCGGGCGTGCTGGCATTCGTCGTGAACCCGCCGTCGCTGGGCCAGAGCTTCCGCTCCACGCCGGTGCAGTTCGTCGTGCAGGCCGATTCCTACAAGACGCTGCAGGAGGTCGTCGACAAGATCATGCAGCGCGCCCGCGCCTGGCCGGGGCTGACCAACGTCGACTCGGATCTGAAGCTCAACAAGCCGCAGTTCAGCGTCAGCGTCGATCGCGATCGGGCCGCCGCGATGGGCGTGGAGGTCGAGGACATAGGGCGCACGCTGGAGAGCCTGCTCGGCGGCCGGCAGGTCACGCGCTTCAAGCGCGAGGGCGAGCAGTACGACGTCATGGTGCAGATGACGCCGCAGGAACGTGCCACGCCGACGGACCTCTCGAGCATCTACGTGCGCGGCCGCGACGGCCAGCTCGTGCAGCTCGACAACCTGGTGCGGGTCGAGGAGACGGTGGCCGCGCGGGAGCTGAATCACTTCAACCGCCTGCGCGCGGCGATCGTCTCCGCTGGCCTCGCGCCGGGCACTTCGCTCGGCGAGGCGCTGGCGTTCATGGAGAAGACCGCCGCGGAGCTGCTGCCACCGACGGCGCGCACGGAGCTCGACGGTCAGTCGCGCGAATTCCGCGAGAGCGGCGCGGCGCTGTATTTCGTTTTCGCCCTGGCGCTGCTGTTCATCTATCTGGTGCTGGCGGCACAGTTCGAGAGTTTCGTTGACCCCTTCGTCATCCTGCTGACCGTGCCGATGGCGGTGTGCGGCGCGCTGGTCGCGCTGAAATGGAGCGGCGGCACGCTGAACGTCTACAGCCAGATCGGCCTGGTGATGCTGGTCGGCCTGATCACCAAGAACGGCATCCTGATCGTGGAGTTCGCCAACCAGCTCCAGGATCAGGGCCGGAACCTCCTCGAGGCGGTCTGTGAGGCCGCCCGGCTGCGCCTGCGGCCGATCCTCATGACCACCTTCGCCATGGTGCTCGGATCGCTGCCGCTGGCGCTGTCCACCGGCGCGGGGGCGGAGAGCCGTAGGCAGATCGGCTGGGTGATCGTCGGCGGGCTCAGCTTCGGAACGCTGCTGACCCTGTTCCTGATCCCGGCGGTGTATCTTCTGCTGGCGCGGATCAGGCAGCCCGCGGCGGCGACCACGGTTGCGCCGACGGTTGCGGGCGCTGCTCCAGCCGCCGACTGGGAAGGAGCGCCGGCGCCCGGCCACGCTCGGTCCGCCGGCGGCGGGGCATAGCCCAGGCTGTGCGCCCTGGCCCCGGCGCGCGCGGTTCTCGACGCCGCCGCCGCAGTGTGGCCGAGATGGATTCAGCGTCGGTGCGCGCCGGTGCCGGTCATGGCCCGGGGACGATGCGCCAGGTCCCGTCAGGCTGGCGGCAGGCGGTCCCACGCCCGGTCTCCTGTCGGCCGTCGACGTCCACGCTCTGGGTGAAATCACGGCAGTTCGTGCCCTCGCCCGTCCGGTAGGTCCTGGTCGGGGTGACCGATCCGGCGTGGCCGGTGTCGGGGTTCATCCACGTCGAGGTGGCGCCCGTGCGTTGCGTCTCGAAGGCGTTCTGTGCCGTGCCGGCGTGATATTTCTGATCCTGGCAGGTCAACTGCGCGGCGAGCCGGTTGCCAAGCAGGCCGCCCGCGAGCACGCCCGCGCCGATGGCGATCTTGTTGCCGGAGCCGTCACCGATCTGCGAGCCGATGAGCCCGCCCACGGCGGCGCCGAGCAGGGTGCCGGCCATCTCGCCGCCGCTGCTTTCCCGAGCGGGCGGGCAGTCGGCGCGCAACAACGACGGCACGGCGGCCAGCGCCGTGCCCAGGGCCGCGCCCAGAAGTGAAACCCGGTATTGCATCGGTACGTGCATCTCCAACTATCGGCGACATCGCACCGACCATGCCAGGGCGAGGAGGCGTAGCGCTGCCACTGCATATCCAGGGCGCACGCATCCTGCCCGCGCCGAACGCCGGCGATCGACACAGAACGGGACAGCGCCGAGCAGGCTTATCCTGCCCGCGCCTGCCGTCCCGAGTTCGTGACAATTCTCCTCGAGGTGCAGTGAATACGGACTTAACGCCGTGGCCCTGCGGGGCTGTGCTAACATCCCCGCATGGCGGCGCGGCGTACCTTCAAGGTCATCTTCCAGAACCAGGGCAAGGTCTATGAGGTCTACGCGCGCGCGATCCAGCCGAGCAGCCTGTTCGGATTCGTCGAGGTGGAGAAACTGGTGTTCGGCGAGAAGAGCACGGTGGTGCTCGACCCCTCCGAGGAGCATTTGAAGAGCGAGTTCCGCGGCGTGACGCGCACCCACCTGCCGGTACATTCCATCATCCGCATCGACGAGGTGGAGAAGGAGGGACACGGCCGGATCACCGCGGCGACGGAAGGCTCGGGCAACGTGGCCGCCTTTCCCATATACACGCAGGGCGACAGGCCCAAGGAGTAGGGGGCCGCCGCGCCGTCCGGTGCGTCGGCAAGGTACCGGATGCGGCGGCGGGCGGACGCCGGGATCGCCGTCGTTTCAGCGGCTTGGCGAGCCGGCCGGGGGGATCGCCGGCACCATCGAAGCCTCATCTAAAAATCCATCCGTTCAGTGTGTTATATTCCTTTTCAAAGAAACGGATTGAGATCCATTGGGCCAAGCGGTACGCAAACGACAGGGTGCCGGTCCGGCACTGAACCTGAACCTGGGCAGACGCCTGCAGGAGGCCGCCTTCATCCTGCTCGGGATCGCCGCGGTGATCCTCGCGCTCGCGCTGTGGACCTTCAGCGTGCAGGACCCAGGCTGGTCGCACACCAGCGGTTCCAGCGTGGTCACCAACCAGGTCGGCCTCATCGGCGCCTACGTCTCGGACATCCTGCTGTACTGCTTCGGTTATTCCGCCTACCTGCTGCCGCTCATCCTGCTGTTCATCGGGTGGCGCATCCTCAAGCGCACCGACGACACCCCGGCGGCCGACTACTACCACGTCGGCATGCGGAGCGTCGGGCTGATACTGACGGTCCTGACGGCAAGCGCGCTGGTCTGGTTGCGCATGCAGGGGCGGGCCGAGTTGCCGCACGCCACCGGCGGGGTCATGGGCGACGTGGTCGGCAGCACCCTGCTGGCCGCGCTCGGTACCGTCGGCGGCCCACTGGTGCTGCTCGCGCTGCTGCTGGTCGGCATCACGCTGCTGACGGGGCTGTCGTGGGTGTGGCTGATGGATCGGATCGGGGCCTGGACGCTGCGCGGGCTCGACCTGCTGGCCGCGGCCTACGAGAATCTCACCGACTGGAATGCCGGGCGCATCGCCAAGCAGGCGCGCGAGGCGGTGGTCAAGGTCGAAAAGGAGAAGAAGGTGGCGCGGTCCAGGCCGCGCATCGAGCCGCAGATCTCGACCTTCGAGCCGAGCCGGCGCGCGGTCAGGGAGCGGCAGGAGACCCTGTTCGAGAAGCCGGCCAGCGCCGCGGAGTTGCCGCCGCTGAGCCTGCTGGACGACCCGCCTCCCGCCAAGGGCGGATATTCCGAGGAGACCCTCGAGGCGATGTCCCGCCAGGTCGAGCTGAAGCTCGCCGACTTCGGGGTGGAGGCGCAGGTGGTCGCGGTGCATCCCGGACCGGTCATCACGCGCTTCGAGCTGCAGCCGGCGGCCGGCGTCAAGGTCAGCCGCATCACCAACCTCGCCAAGGATCTCGCCCGCTCGCTGTCCGTCGTGAGCGTGCGCGTGGTCGAGGTCATACCGGGCAAGTCGACGGTGGGGCTGGAGATCCCGAACACGAAACGCGAGGTCGTGACCTTGAGCGAGATGCTGAGCGCGCGCGAGTACGAGGCGAGCACGTCACCGCTCACGCTCGCGCTCGGGAAGGATATCGGCGGCAAACCCGTGGTCGTGGACCTCGCACGCATGCCGCACCTGCTGGTGGCGGGCACCACCGGCTCGGGCAAGTCGGTTGCGCTGAACGCCATGATCCTGAGCCTGCTCTACAAGTCCACGCCCAGCGACATCCGCCTCATCATGATCGATCCGAAGATGCTCGAGCTGTCGGTGTACGAGGGCATCCCGGTGCTGCTCGCGCCGGTGGTCACCGACATGAAGGAGGCGGCGAATGCCCTGCGCTGGTGCGTGAACGAGATGGAGCGGCGCTACCGGCTGATGGCGGCGCTCGGCGTGCGCAACATCGGCGGCTACAACCGCAAGGTCCAGGATGCGATCGAGGCGGGCAAGCCGCTCGTCGATCCGCTGGTGCGCGCCAGCGGCGCCGAGGAGGAGGAGACCCCGACGCTCGACGCGCTGCCCTACGTGGTGGTCATCGTCGACGAGCTTGCCGACATGATGATGACGGTGGGCAAGAAGGTGGAGGAACTGATCGCGCGCCTGGCGCAGAAGGCGCGCGCCGCGGGCATACACCTGATACTCGCCACGCAGCGGCCGTCCGTGGACGTGATCACCGGCCTCATCAAGGCCAACATCCCGAGCCGCATCGCCTTTCAGGTCTCCTCCCGCGTGGACTCGCGCACGATCCTCGATCAGATGGGAGCGGAGACGCTGCTCGGGCATGGCGACATGCTCTATCTGCCGCCGGGCGTCGGACTGCCGACGCGCGTGCACGGCGCCTTCGTCTCGGACCAGGAGGTGCATCAGGTCGTCGCGCACCTGAAGGCCTCGGGCACGCCGGAGTACATCGACGCGATCGTGCGCGGCGATCTCGACGAGGACCTCGCCGGCAATGGCGGCTACGGGGAGGCGAACGGAACCGGGGAGGATGTGGATGTCTTATATGACGAGGCCGTACGCTTCGTGACCGAGACGCGGCGGGCCTCGGTGTCGGCGGTTCAGCGGCGGTTGAAGATCGGCTACAACCGCGCCGCGCGCATGGTCGAGGAGATGGAGCGCGCCGGCGTGGTGGGTTCGCTGCAGTCGAACGGCACGCGCGAGGTACTGGCGCCGCCGCCGCCGAAGGACTGAAGCCGGTCCGCGCGCGGCTGCCGCGCCGACACCGACCATTTCTGCAGGAGGACTGTGGTCCGATGAGCTTGAAACACACCATGAGGGCGATCGCGGGCCTCGGCGCGCTGCTGGTGGCGACGGCGGCGCACGCCGGCGCCGCCCGCGAGGCGCTGGATGAGTACCTGGCGCAGTTCCGGACGCTGCAGGCGCAATTCGAGCAGACCGTCGTCAACGAGAAGGGCAAGACGCTGGAGACCTCGAGCGGCATCGTCTATCTCGAACGGCCCGGCAGGTTTCGCTGGAATTACACCAAGCCCTACGAGCAGGTGATCGTCGGCGACGGCAGCAAGGTGTGGTTCTACGACAAGGATCTCGAGCAGGTGACCATACGGCGCGTCGAGAAGGCGCTCGGCAGCGCCCCGGCCCTCATCCTCGGCAGCGACGCCAGGGTGGACGACAATTTCACCGTCACCGAGGACGGCAGCAAGGACGGCGCGGAATGGGTGACGCTGACCCCGAAGGCGGCGAAGAGCGCCTACGCCAAGGTGCGCGTCGGCTTCGAGGGCAAGGACCTGCGCTGGATGGAGCTGTTCGACAATTTCGGCCAGACCACGCGGCTGAAGTTCAGCGGCGAGCAGCGCAACGCCGCCATCGACCCGAAGTATTTCTCCTTCACGCCGCCGCCCGGCGTGGACGTGAACGACCTGACGGCGGCGCCGGCGTCTCCCTAGCCGATCCCCGGGAGGGCGCGGCGGCTGCGGCCGCCCGTCGGCCGCAGGGAGAAAACCGCCGCTGGCCGTATAATCACGGCATGAGCGCCGTCGCCGATCTCACCGGGTCCGATCACCGGCCGCTGGCCGATCGGCTGCGGCCGTCGCGGCTGGAAGAGGTCATCGGCCAGGACCACATCCTCGCGCCGGGCAAACCGCTGCGGCGGGCGATCGAATCCGGGCAGCTGCATTCCATGGTGCTGTGGGGGCCGCCGGGCACCGGCAAGACCACCCTCGCACGGCTCATCGCCAATCACTGCGACGCCGAGTTCGGCACGCTCTCCGCCGTGCTCTCCGGGGTCAAGGATATCCGCGCCGCGGTGGAGACCGCGCGCGAGGCGCTGCAGACCCGGCAGCGTCGCACGGTGCTGTTCGTCGACGAGGCGCATCGCTTCAACAAGTCGCAGCAGGACGCCTTCCTGCCGCATATCGAAGACGGCACGATCACCTTCATCGGCGCCACCACCGAGAATCCCTCCTTCGAGCTCAACAACGCGCTGCTCTCCCGCGCGCGCGTCTACGTGCTCAAACCGCTGACTGCCGCGCACATGCACCTGGTGATCGAGCGGGCGCTGCGCCACACCGGCGCTGCCATGTCCGTGGAGCTGCGCGAGCGGCTCGCGGCCGCCGCGGACGGCGATGCCCGGCGCGCGCTCAACCTGCTGGAGATCGCCGTCGACCTGTCCGATGGCCGGGAGATCGGCGAGGCGCTGCTCGCGGAGGTCCTGGCCGGCGGAACGCAGCGGCGTTTCGACAAGGGCGGGGAGGCCTTCTACGATCAGATCTCCGCGCTGCACAAGGCGGTGCGCGGTTCCTCGCCCGATGGCGCGCTGTACTGGTTCGTGCGCATGATCGACGGCGGCTGCGACCCTCGCTACGTCGCGCGCCGAGTCGTCAGGATGGCCGCCGAGGACATCGGGCTCGCCGACCCGCGGGCCCTGCCGATGACGCTGGATGCCTGGGAGACCTACGAGCGGCTCGGCAGCCCCGAGGGCGAGCTCGCGATCGCGCAGGCGATCGTCTATCTCGCCTGCTGTGCCAAGAGCAATGCGCTGTACGTGGCCTACAACAGCGCCATGGAGGAAGTGCGGCGCAGCGGATCGCTGGAAGTGCCCCTGCATCTGCGCAACGCTCCGACGGCGCTGATGAAGAAGCTCGATTACGGGCGCGGGTACCGGTATGCCCACGACGAGCAGGACGGTTACGCCGCGGGCGAGAACTATCTGCCCGAGGCGCTCGCGGGCCGCCGTTACTACGAGCCCACGGACCGCGGCCTGGAGGCGAAGATCGCCGAGAAGCTCCGGCAACTGCGCGAGCGGGACGCCGGGCATCGCAGGGACGGACGGTGAGCCAACGCGCAGCCATCGCCCGCAGCAAGGAATGACATGGCCTGGCCAGGCCTCGTTGCTGTCGGTGTCGGCGCCATGCTCGGGGCGTGGCTGCGCTGGGCGCTGAGTCACGCCCTGAATCCCGTCTTTCCCACGGTGCCACTCGGTACGCTCGCGTCCAACCTCGTCGGCGGTTTCCTCGTCGGCGTGGCGATCGGGTTCTTCAATCAGCACCCCGGCCTGCCGCCGGAGGCCCGCCTGGCGCTGGTGACCGGTTTTCTCGGCGGGCTGACCACCTTCTCGACTTTCTCGGCCGAGGTGATCACCCTGATCGCGCGCCAGCAGTTCGGCTGGGCCCTGGGCACGGTGGGCCTGCATCTCGTCGGCTCACTGCTGCTGACGGCGCTCGGGTTCGCGGCCGTCCGGCTGGCGGCGAGCGGTTGAGCGGGCAGTCGATGCGAGGCGGGGGGAAGAAATGCAAGGGGCGTTCCTGAGGTTCTATGTGCATGAAGGCGAGCGGCACCACGGCAAACTGCTGTGGGAGTGGCTGCTCGAACAGGCCAAGGGGATGGGGTTGCGCGGCGGATCGGCATTGCGCGCCATGGCCGGTTTCGGGCGTCATCACACGCTGCACGCGAACCATTTCTTCGAACTCGCCGGCGATCTGCCGGTCGAGGTGGAATTCATCGTCAGCGACGAGGAGGCGAGTGCGCTGCTCGCGCTCATCGCGCGGGAGGGGGTGCGGGTCTTCTATGCGCGGATCCCGGTGAGTTTCGACGTCATCAATTCCGAAGGCGCCGATGGCGCTGGCGGGCGCGGCTGATCGCGGGATTCCATGACATCGCGGGGGCGTGGATCGCCGCCCGCGGGCCCGAGCCGTTGCTGGCGGGCGTGCCGGCGTCGCGCCGACACCGGCGGGCAGCGGTCGCCATCGGCATGGGCGCACGCTACACTATCGCCGGAATTCGGCGCGACCCCGCAGGGAACCCATCGAGATGCACGCCACCCTTCCGCGTACCGGGCAGGCTTCCGGTGCCGCGGCCGCTGCACCCGCCGTCGCCCGGGACAGGTAAAGACACTAGGCAGGAACTAGACGGGACATGATCGATCCGGTGCAATTGCGTACCAGCATGGACGTCGTGCGTGCGGGTCTGGCCAGGCGTGGTGTGGAACTGGATGTTGCCGCCTACGAGGCGCTGGAGGCGGAGCGCAAGCATCTGCAGGTGCGCACGCAGGAGTTGCAGGCGCTGCGCAATGCCCGGTCCAGGGCGATAGGCATCGCCAAGGGCAGGGGCGAGGACGCCGCCGCGCTGATGGCCGAGGTCGCCGGGCTCGGCGAGGAGCTGCGCGACGGGGAGGCGAAGCTCGCCGACCTTCAGCAGCGCATCAACGACTTCGCGCTCGGACTGCCCAACGTCCCGCACGCGAGCGTGCCGGACGGCCGCGACGAGACCGGCAACGTCGAGGTGCGCAGGTGGGGCGCGCCGCCGTCCTTCGATTTCACGCCGCGCGATCACGTCGAGCTGGGCGAGCGCCTGCTCGGCATGGACTTCGAGACCGCGGCGAAGATCGCCAGCGCCCGCTTCGTGGTCCTCTCCGGAGCGCTCGCCCGCATGCAGCGCGCGCTCATCCAGTTCATGCTGGATCTGCACACCCGCGAGCACGGCTATACCGAGGTCTACGTCCCCTACATGGTGAACGCCGACAGCATGCGCGGCACCGGCCAGTTGCCGAAGTTCGCCGCCGATCTGTTCGCGATCCCGGAGCAGGGCTTTTTTCTCATACCGACTGCCGAGGTGCCGGTCACCAACATCGCGCGCGATCGCATCTACGCCGCGGAGGAGATGCCGAGGAGATTCGTCTGTCACACACCGTGCTTCCGCAGCGAGGCGGGCTCGCATGGCCGTGACACCCGCGGCATGATCCGCCAGCACCAGTTCGAGAAGGTCGAGCTCGTGCAACTGGTGGAGCCCGCGACCTCCTACCAAGCCCTGGAGGAGCTCACCGGCCACGCCGAGCAGGTGCTGAAGCGACTGGAGCTGCCGTACCGGGTGGCGGCGCTGTGTACCGGCGACATGGGGTTCTCCGCGGCCAAGACCTACGATCTCGAGGTCTGGCTGCCCAGCCAGGGCGCCTATCGGGAGATCTCATCGTGCAGCAACTTCGAGGCGTTCCAGGCCCGCCGCATGCTGGCGCGCTACCGCAACCGGGAAACCGGCAAGCCGGAGCTGCTGCACACGCTCAACGGCTCGGGACTGGCGGTGGGCCGTACCCTGATCGCCATCATGGAGAACTATCAGAATGCCGACGGCACCATTCGGGTTCCGCCGGCGTTGCAGCCGTACATGGGGAGCGTGACGGCGATCGCGCCGCCTTGACCGCCGCGGCGTGGCGGGGACGGGAGTTGCGTGGCGGCGAAGCAGAAGTGACCGTGCCCGCGCACGCGCAACGGAGCAGTTTGGATTCGGGAGCAATGTCGATTATTCAACCTGGATTGGGGGAGTGACATGAGAATCGGTGTGCCGAAAGAGGTGTACCCCGGAGAGAGACGGGTAGCGACGACTCCGGAGGTTGCGGAAAAGCTCGTCAAGCTGGGATTCACGGTGGCCGTGGAATCCGGCGCCGGCGCGCAGGCGAACTACGACGACGACGCCTACCTCGAGGCCGGCGTCGAGGTCGTGCCCGACGCGAGGACGCTGTGGTCGACGTCCGACATCATCTTCAAGGTCCGCGCTCCGGACCAGGAAGAGACCGACGCGATGCGCGAGGGTACAACGCTCTTGAGCTTCATATGGCCGGCGCAGAACCCCGAACTCATGCAGAGGCTGGCGGCGAAAAAGGCTACGGTGATCGCCATGGACAGCGTGCCGCGCATCTCGCGCGCGCAGAAGCTCGATGCCCTGAGCTCCATGGCCAATATCGCCGGCTATCGCGCCATCATCGAGGCGGCGCACCACTTCGGGCGTTTTTTCACCGGACAGATCACCGCCGCGGGCAAGGTGCCGCCGGCGAAGGTGTTCGTGATCGGCGCCGGCGTGGCCGGCCTTGCCGCCATCGGCGCGGCCTCGGGCCTGGGGGCGATCGTGCGCGCCAACGACACGCGGCCCGAGGTCGCCGACCAGGTCAAGTCCATGGGCGGGGAGTTCATCGCGGTGAACTACCACGAGGAGGGTACGGGCACCGGCGGCTACGCCAAGGTCATGAGCGAGGGTTACCAGAAGGCGCAGCGGGAGGTGTTCGCACGCCAGGCCATGGACGTCGACATCATCGTCACCACCGCACTGATACCGGGCAAGCCCGCGCCCAAGCTCATCACCGCCGGCATGGTGGAGTCGATGAGCCCCGGCAGCGTGATCGTCGACCTCGCCGCCGAGCAGGGCGGCAACTGCGAGCTGACCGAGCCCGGCAGGGTGGCGGTCAAGCACGGGGTGACCATCATCGGCTACACCGATCTGCCGAGCCGGCTCGCGAAACAGGCGAGCACGCTGTACGCCACGAACCTGCTGCGCTTTGCCGAGGAGCTATGCCCGGGCAAGGACGGTGCCTTCAACGTCGACATGGACGACGAGGTCATCCGGGGCGCGACCACCGTGAAGGAGGGCGCCATCACCTGGCCGCCGCCGGCGCCCAAGATCTCCGCCGCCCCCGTGGCACCGGCGCCTACGGCGGTGGCGCCGCCACCGGTGGCCAAGGTGGAAAAGAAAGGCTGGTCACCGCAGCTGCGGGCGGCAGTCGTGCTCGGGGTCGGCGCCGTGCTGTTCTGGTTCATCGGCGCGCACGCGCCACCGGCGTTCATGGCGCACTTCACCGTGTTCGTGCTCGGCTGCTTCGTCGGCTACATGGTGGTGTGGAACGTGACACCTGCATTGCACACGCCGCTGATGAGCGTCACCAACGCGATCAGCAGCATCATCGCCATCGGCGCCCTCATCCAGATCTCGATACCGGGCGTGTGGCTGAAGCTGCTCACGGCGCTCGCTCTCGTACTGACCGCAGTCAACATGTTCGGCGGATTCGCCGTCACCCAGCGCATGCTGGCCATGTTCAGGAAATGAGGAGACGGCGAAATGAGTGAAGGTCTGGTTACTGTCGCATATCTCGGTGCGACGATACTTTTCATCCTGAGCCTGGGCGGCCTGAGCCATCCGGAGACCTCCCGCCGCGGCAATCTCTACGGCATCATCGGCATGACCATCGCCATCGTCGCGACGCTGCTCGGACCGCACGTCTCGGGCGCGGGCTTCGCCTGGATCATCCTCGCCATGCTGATCGGCGGCAGCGTCGGCCTGTATGCCGCGCGCAAGGTGCAGATGACGCAGATGCCGGAGCTGGTGGCACTGATGCACAGTCTGGTCGGTCTCGCCGCGGTGTTCGTCGGTCTGGCGAGTTACATCGATCCGGATGTTCACTACACCGGCACCGAGAAGACCATCCACGAGCTCGAGGTCTACATCGGCATCCTCATCGGCGCGGTGACCTTCTCGGGCTCGGTGATCGCCTTCGGCAAGCTCTCCGGAAAGATTGGCGGCAGGCCGATGCTGCTGCCGGCGCGGCACTGGATCAATCTCGCCGGGCTGATCGCGGTGATCGTGCTCTGCCGGACGTTCCTGAAAGCCGATTCCGTCGGCAGCGGCATGGTGCCGCTGCTGCTGATGATCGCCATCGCGCTCGCCTTCGGCGTGCACATGGTCATGGCGATCGGCGGCGCGGACATGCCGGTGGTGGTGTCGATGCTGAACAGCTATTCCGGCTGGGCCGCCTCGGCGACCGGTTTCATGCTCTCCAACAACCTGCTCATCGTCACGGGCGCGTTGGTGGGCTCCAGCGGTGCCATTCTGTCCTACATCATGTGCGAGGCGATGAACCGCAATTTCATCAGCGTCATCGCCGGCGGCTTCGGCACGGAGGGCGGCAAGCCGGCCGCCGCGGGCGGGGCGCAGCCGGCCGGAGAGGTGGTGGCGGTGAGCGCGGCGGAGACCGCGGAGCTCATGCGGGAGGCCAGGAGCATCGTCATCGTGCCCGGCTACGGCATGGCGGTGGCGCAGGCCCAGCACACGGTCTACGAGATCACGAGGCTGCTGCGCGAGCGCGGCAGCGACGTGCGCTTCGCCATCCATCCGGTCGCGGGCCGCATGCCCGGGCACATGAACGTGCTGCTGGCGGAGGCCAAGGTCCCCTACGACATCGTCATGGAGATGGACGAGATCAACGAGGACTTCCCGGAGACCGATCTGGCGATGGTCATCGGTGCCAACGACATCGTCAATCCGGCCGCCGAGGACGATCCGCACAGCCCGATCGCCGGCATGCCGGTGCTGGAGGTCTGGAAGGCGGGGACCTCCATCGTCATGAAGCGCAGCATGGCCTCCGGCTACGCGGGCGTGGACAATCCGCTGTTCTACAAGGACAACAATCGCATGCTGTTCGGCGACGCGAAGAAGATGCTCGGCGAGGTGCTCGCGGTGCTGAAGACGGCGGCCTGAGCGCCTGCCGAGCAGGCGTGGCGATCGGTGACGGCGGGGGCGGGTCGCCTCCCGCCGCGCGCGGCCGGCGTCGGGATCCCCGGCGGTCTGGAGCAGCGGTCGCCGACGCGGCGGGGCGAGTCGTCATGCCATATCCGACCGGTGTCGATGCGTGTATACGGCGTCACAACCACAGCCGCCCCGGTCGCGGAAGAATATGGCTTGACCATTGCAGGGGATCGGGGGACGGACTAAGCTAATTCTCACAACTAAGAATCGATGCAAACGGCTTGATCCGGCATCGATTCGGCGAACGAACGTCAGCCTTCCCGGCTGTCCGGGGCAGCGGACAGTCCTCAGCCTACGGGACAAGTTTGTGGACGCAAGCCAGCTAAAAGAGCATTTTCGCCGCCTGGTGCCCTTCAATCGCCTGCGCGCACCGCAGCAGGAACGGATACTCGGCAAGACCGAGGTGGTGGAACTGAGGCCCGGCGAAGAACTGTTCCGGCAGGGCAGCCAGGACTCCTACACCTACTATCTGCTCGGCGGATCGCTGGTCCTGAACGCCGACGGTGTGCGCGCCAAGAAGCTCGTGGCCGACACCGATGCCGCGAAATCGCCCCTGGGTCACCTGCAGCCGCGCCGCCTGAGCGCGGTCGCCGAGACCGGCGCTGCGGTCCTGAAGGTCCGCTCGGCGCTCATCGAGCGGGTGCTCGCGCCCAGGCCCGACGACGCGGAGAACCCACACGCCTTCGACGACGTCGCCGAGGGCGAGGAGACGATGAACCCGGCGCTGATGGCGGCGGCCCTGAAGCCGGAGCTGTTCGGCAAGGTCCCGCCCGCCAACATGCAACGACTGTTCAGCGTCATGGAATGGGTGAAATACAAGGCCGGCGACAATGTGATCCGGCAGGGCGACGTCGGCGACTACTACTACATCATCAAGGAAGGCAGCTGCGAGGTGCGACGGACGACCTCGGTCAGCGCGCACGGAATCAAGCTCGCGGAGCTCAAGCCCGGGGACGCCTTCGGCGAGGACGCCCTCATCTCCAATATGCGCCGCAATGCCACCGTGCGCATGATCACCGACGGGGAGCTGATCCGCATCGGCAAGGACGATTTCAGCCAGCTCATCAAGGATCCGCTGCTCAAGTTCGTGACCTTCGAGGCGGCCTCGGAGAGGGTGCGTGACGGCGCGGTGTGGCTCGACGTGCGCTTCCCGGAGGAGTGCCGCAACGGCGCGCTGCCCGGCAGCATGAACATCCCGCTGAACATGCTGCGCATGTACGCCGGCAAGCTCGACCCCGCCAGGACCTACATCACCTACTGCGACGACGGCAGCCGCAGCTCCGTGGCGGCCTTCATCCTGCGCGAGCGCGGATTCGAGGCGGCCTGCGTGGAGGGCGGTTGCGGGGCGCAGCTGGCGGCGCTCTACGCGCTGCACGCGCCGGGGTCGGAGAATCCCGACCTGACCGCCACCGTGATCCCGCGTCCGCTGGGGCAGACGGAGGGGCAGGAGACGGTGCCGATGGAGGAGGAGACCCTGCGCATCCTGGATCACCTCGCCTCGCTGCAGCTGTTCTCGAGCACGGCCGAGAAGGCCGTGATCCTCGATAAACCGCACATGCCGATCCCGCCGGATGCCGCCGCCCGTGCGGCCAACGAGCTGGCGATGCCCATCCTCATGGGCAAGGATCCGACCGCGACCAGGCCGCAGTTGCCGCCGTCCCTGGCAGCGGATGTCGACGGCGACGCGACGATCGTCAGTTACGAGGAAACACCCGTCGACGAGCCGGCCGCACCGCCGGCGGCCGCCGATCCACCGGCGCTGCAGGCCGCGGAGATCCGGTTGCGCGATCTCGAGGCCCAGTTGCGGTACGAGCGCGAGAGCGCGGAACGCCTCGGACGGGCGTTGCGCGATGCGGAGGTCCTGCTGGTCCGACAGGCCGAGGCGGCGAGCGCCGGCGCAGGCCAGGCGGCGGGCGCGGCGGAACCGGGCGCAGCGGAGAGCGAACGCGTGGAGGCGGCACTGGCCGCCGAGCGGAATCGGCTCGCGCAGGCGCACCAGCAGGAGCTCGCGAAAGTCGTGGCCGCCGAGCGCGAGCGTCTGGAGCGAGCGCATCGCGGACAGCTGGACGCGGCGCTGGCCGCGGAACGGGATCAGGCCCAGCAGGCGAACCGCGAGGCGATCGAGGGCGCGGTCAGGGCGGAGGGCGAGCGGCTGGAAAGGGAGCGGCGCGCCGGCGCGGAGGCTGCACTGGAGGCCGAGCGCGCCCGCCTGCGGGAGCGGCACGCCGAGGAGCTTGCCGCCGCGCTCGACACGGAGCGCGCCCGCCTGGAGCACGCGTATCGCTCACAGGTCGAGGAGCTGCAGGCCCGGCTCACCGAGAATATCGCGGTGCTGGAGCGCACCGGCGAACAGCTGCGCAACTATGAGACCGCCCTGCAGCAGAGCAGCGCAGTGTCGGCGGAACGGGACCAGCTCGAGCAGTCGTACCGCCAGCGCATCGAGGAGCTGGAGAGGCTCCTCACGGCGCAGTCGGAGGCCGAGGAACTCCTGAGTGCCGATCGCCAGAAGCTGGCCGGGGAGCTGGCCGAGCAGCGCCGGCTGCTGGAGGAGGCCAAGCGGCAGCTGAAGGAGACGCCGGCACAGGCGCAGCAGCTGGAGCAGGCGACCGAGGCGCAACTGGCGGAGCTGCGCAAGATCCTGGGCGCGGAGTTCGCGCGCAACGCCGCGCTCGTGGAGCTGGCGCGCCAGGAGCGCTCCTCGGCGGAGGCGGCGCGCAAGCGTCTGGTCGAGCAGACCGAGCAGGTGTTCGCGGAGTATCGCGGCCGGCACGAGCGTGTGCGCATCCAGGAGGAGGACCGCGTGCGCGAGGAGCGGCGCCTCATGGAGATGGAACGCGGCTTCCTGCGTTCGGCGATGGAGGCGGCCAACCGCGTGCGCGAACAGGCCGAGCAGATGATCCGCCAGGCCGAGGAGCAGGCCACGCGCTTGCGCGCGCTCACCAGCACGCAGATCGACGCCATCGAATCCGAGGCGCGCAACGACATGAAGCGCGTGCAGGCCTCCATGCCGTGGTTGCGCGACGACAGCAGGGCCGACGCGCTCGCCGAGGCGGAGGTGCGCCTCGGGCAGGAGATCCGCCACCAGGTCGACGACATGCTGACGGCCAGGGCGCCGGCGCAGGTCGCCTCGGCCAAGATCCTCGAGCTGCAGCGCCAGGACATGGAGCGCATCCAGAAGCGCACCGAGGAAGTGAAGGTCGTCCAGAGCGGCGGCATGGAGCTCATCCGCGGCGGGCTCTCGGAGCTCGACGGCGCACCGGTCGCCGATTAGGGCGCCGGGGCGTTCAGCCGCGTTCCCCCCTCCCGGGGCGTGCTGTATCCTGACGGCCCCTTGAAGGAGAGGTGGCAGAGCGGTTGAATGCACCGGTCTTGAAAACCGGCGTCGGCCTCGGTCGACCGTGGGTTCGAATCCCACCCTCTCCGCCACTTCCAGTCCCTGAGTGGGCGAATTTCAGGATCGCAGCCGAGACCGAAAATGTTGCCCATCGTGGGGCTGGCAGATTCGCGAAACGTTCGACACCTCTTCCACCCCGCACGCAGCAAGCCGCCATCGCCCCATCAGGCCGGGCGCATCGAAGCGGCCGCCCGCGCCCTCGATGCCGCCGCCCTTTCGACCGAAGTGTTCGGATGACCACGGACGACGCCGCTGCCGCCCGAACCGGGCGCAGGCGGGTCGAGGCCGGAGGCAATGCAGTCATGAAATGAGACAATTGGAGCGCATCACATGAACAGTATCGACGAAAAGCTGCAACCCATCCTTGCGTCCGTCATCCGGCGCAATGCGGGCGAGGCCGAGTTTCACCAGGCCGTGCACGAGGTGCTGGGGAGTCTCGGCCGCGTCGTCGCCAAGCATCCGCATTTCCTCGACGAAGCGCTGATCGAACGCATCTGCGAACCGGAACGGCAGATCATCTTCCGCATCCCCTGGGTGGACGATTCCGGCCAGGTGCAGATCAATCGCGGCTTCCGTGTGCAGTTCAATTCGGCGCTCGGCCCCTACAAGGGGGGTATGCGCTTCCACCCCTCGGTGAACGTCGGCATCATCAAGTTCCTGGGCTTCGAGCAGACCTTCAAGAATGCGCTGACCGGGATGCCCATCGGCGGCGGCAAGGGCGGGTCGGATTTCGACCCCAAGGGCAGATCCGATGCCGAGATCATGCGCTTCTGCCAGTCGATGATGACCGAACTGCACCGCCATCTTGGCGAATACACCGACGTGCCAGCGGGTGACATCGGCGTGGGCGGGCGTGAGATCGGCTACATGTTCGGTCAGTTCAAGCGCCTGACCAACCGCTACGAGGCGGGCGTGTTCACCGGCAAGGCGCTGGCCTATGGCGGCTCGCGCGCGCGCACCGAGGCGACGGGCTATGGCAATACCTATTTCGTCCAGGCCATGCTGCAGACCAGGGGAACCGGTTTCGACGGCAAGAAGGTCGTCGTCTCGGGTTCGGGCAACGTGGCGATCTACACGATAGAGAAGGTGCAGTCATTCGGCGGCAAGGTCATCGCCTGTTCGGATTCCAGCGGCTATGTGCTGGAAGAGAGCGGCATCGACTTCGCCCTCCTGAAGGAAATCAAGGATGTGCGGCGCGAGCGCATCTCGGAATACGCGAAGGCCAGGGGCGCGGGCGCACATTTCATCGCGTCCGACAAGGGTTCGATCTGGGATGTGCCCTGCGACGTGGCCATGCCTTCGGCCACGCAGAACGAACTCTCCGGCAAGGATGCCCGCACGCTGGTGAAAAATGGCGTGATTGCGGTGGGCGAAGGCGCGAACATGCCATCCACCCCCGAGGCGATCAAGCTGTTCAGGGAGGGCGGCGTGCTGTTCGGGCCTGGCAAGGCCGCCAATGCCGGTGGCGTCGCCACTTCGGCGCTGGAAATGCAGCAGAACGCAAGCCGCGACAGCTGGACCTTCGAGCAGACCGAGACGCGGCTGGCCACCATCATGCGCAACATCCACGACACCTGCGCCGCCACCGCCGAGGAGTATGGCGCGCCGGGCGATTATGCGTTGGGCGCGAACATCGCCGGCTTCGTACGCGTGGCCGAGGCGATGCAGATGCTGGGCGTGATCTGACCGGTCGCCCTTCGCCCTACGCCAGGCGACTGCGGCTCGGCAGGATTTGGTCCCGAGTCGAGACCGGCGCACGCGCTCCCGCAGTCCTGCGCCAGCCTTGTTTCGCCGCGACCGGGTCCGGACTACCGGCTGCCCGGTCGCGGCTGCGCTCCATGGATCTTCCCGGAGCGCTCCCCCGCGATCACGCAAGGTCGAAACGATCGAGGTTCATCACCTTGCTCCAGGCTGCGAGGAAGTCCTGCACGAACTTCTCCCTGGCATCGTCACCGGCGTAGAGTTCGGCCAGCGCCCGCAACTCGGAGTTCGAACCGAATACGAGATCGACCCGGGTGCCGGTCCACCTGACCTCGCCCGTCGTCCGATCACGGCCCTCGTAGACTCCTTCCGTCGAAGAAGGCTGCCACGCGGTGCTCATGTCGGTCAGGTTGACGAAGAAGTCGTTTGTCAGTATCCCGGGCGCATTGGTGAGGACGCCATGCCTGGACTGGCCGAAGTTCGCATTCAAGGCACGCATGCCGCCGATCAGCACCGTCATCTCGGGGGCGGTGAGCTCCATCAACTGGGCACGATCCACCAGCATCTCTTCCACGGGCGTCATCAGCCCCTTGCGTACGTAGTTCCGGAAGCCGTCCGCGGTCGGCTCCAGGACCGCGAACGACTCCACGTCCGTCTGTTCCTGCGCCGCGTCCGTGCGTCCCGGCGAGAAGGGCATCTTGACATCGTGGCCAGCCTTCTTCGCAGCTTCCTCAATGGCAGCACAGCCACCCAGCACGATCAGATCCGCCAGCGAGACCTTCTTCCTGCCGGACGCGGCATTGAACTCCTTCTGGATGGCCTCCAGCTTCTGCAGGACCTTGGCGAGCTCGGTCGGCTGGTTCACCTCCCAGTCCTTCTGAGGTGCAAGGCGAATGCGCGCCCCGTTGGCCCCGCCGCGCTTGTCGGAGCCACGGAACGTTGCCGCCGACGCCCAGGCGGTCGTCACCAGTTGGGAGGTGGACAAGCCCGAGGCGAGGATCGTGGTCTTCAGCGCCGCAATGTCCCGCTCGCCGACCAGTTCATGATCCACGGCCGGTACGGGATCCTGCCAGATCAGCTCTTCTGCCGGGACCTCGGGACCGAGGTAGCGCGCGCGTGGACCCATGTCGCGGTGGGTCAGCTTGAACCAGGCGCGGGCGAAGGCGTCGGCGAACTCCTCCGGGTTCTCGTGGAAGTGCCGCGAGATCTTCTCGTAGGCCGGGTCCATCCGCAGCGACATGTCGGCGGTGGTCATGATGGTGGTCACACGCTTCGAGGGATCATGCGCGGCGGGCGTGAGGTGCCTGGGATCCGGATTGACCGGCACCCACTGCCAGGCGCCGGCGGGGCTCTTCACCAGGTCCCAGTCATAGCCGAACAGCACGTCGAAATAGCCCATGTCCCACTTGGTAGGGTTCGCCGTCCAGGAGCCCTCGATCCCCGAGGTGATGGTATCGCCGCCCTTGCCGCTGCGGTGGCGCGAGATCCAGCCGAGCCCCATCTCCTCGAGCGGCGCGGCCTCCGGCTCCGGGCCGACCAGCGTCGCGCTGCCCGCGCCATGGCATTTCCCGAAGGTGTGGCCACCGGCGATCAGCGCGACGGTCTCGTAGTCGTTCATGGCCATGCGCGCGAAGGTCTCGCGGACGTCGCGCCCCGAGGCCAGCACGCTCGGCTCGCCGTTCGGCCCTTCGGGGTTCACGTAGATCAGGCCCATCTGCACGGCGGCCAGCGGGTTCTCCAGCTCGCGCTCCCCGCTGTAGCGCCTGTCGCCCAGCCACTGCGCTTCGGAGCCCCAATAGATGTCCTCTTCGGGCTCCCAGATGTCCGCGCGCCCGCCGCCGAAGCCGAAGGTCTTGAAGCCCATCGACTCCAGTGCGCAGTTGCCGGCCAGGATGTACAGGTCGGCCCAGGAGAGCCTCCTGCCGTACTTCTTCTTGATGGGCCAGAGCAGCCGGCGCGCCTTGTCGAGGTTGGCATTGTCCGGCCAGCTGCCGACTGGTGCGAATCGCTGATTGCCGGTGCCGGCTCCGCCGCGCCCGTCCGAGATGCGGTAGGTGCCCGCGCTGTGCCAGGCCATGCGGATGAACAAACCCCCGTAGTGCCCCCAGTCGGCCGGCCACCAGTCCTGGGAGTCCGTCATCAGCGCGTGGAGATCTTTCTTGACCGCGGCAAGGTCGAGCTTCTTGAACTCCTCGGCATAGTTGAACCCCTCGTCCATGGGGTCGGACTTCGAGGAGTGCAGCCGCAGAATCCTGAGATTCAGCTGGTTCGGCCACCAGTCCCGATTTGACCGGGCGCCGGCCGTCACTTGCGCACCGTGCATGGGTGCGTATGGGCACTTCGCGTCGCTTGACATAGCTTGCTCCTTTCTCGTCGCGGTACCACCAGGATCGAATCTAGTCGGCCGCCGGCTATCCTTCCAATTCTTTCTATTTATCGGTTCTATAGGCGCGCTCACTCACACTTGGTCGCGCCGGCGGGCTTTTCGAATGCCGCTCATCGCGAGAGTCGGCCGTGGGACCGCGATTTGCGGGGCGGCGTGTGCCAGCGCGTTCAAGGGGCAGACACTCCTGAGGATTCCCGGCGGTTCACGTTCGATACCACGGAGGCCACCACGGATCGCGCAAGCGCAGAGGATTTGACACGAGACAACGGGCGGTGTGGCCTGTCATCACGCCAGTCCGTTGCAACGCTCGCCCCGGACTGATGAGTTCCGGGCGAATATCCCCGGCGCGCGCACGCATCGAAACCATGGCGCCTGTGCGAGTCCGTGCCGTGGACAAAATTGGCTCGCCATTTCCGCCATCCCCCGGCGCCGCCACCTCACACCGCCGCCTTGCGGCGTCCGGCGGGTTGCCGTCCGTGGGCCTGGTCCGCTGATCCTGTGATCCCCGTAATCGCCGGACTATATCGTGGCGGCAAAGCACGCCTGTCGCCCCGGTGGGGACTGGGGCACCGTATGTACTATGCTTTGTTTCAGGACTTGGCTTCAGATGCGGGTCCGACCGGATTCAGATCATGCGATGGCCGAGACTGTTGCTGCCTGCCCTGTGGCTGAGCGCCGCTGTCGCCGGCGGCGGAGGTGGCAGGACCGTCGTCGTGCTGAAGATCGACGCGGCCATCGGCCCGGCAGTCAGCGACTACGTGCACCGCAGTCTCGATCTGGCCGCGCGGCGCGACGCGCGACTGGTCGTGCTCGCGCTGGACACGCCCGGGGGCCTGGACGACTCCACCCGCGCGATCGTCCGCGACATCATCGCCTCGCCGGTGCCGGTGGCGGTCTACGTCTCGCCGGCCGGCGCCCGGGCCGCGAGCGCGGGCACCTACATCACCTATTCCGCGCATGTCGCGGCCATGTCCCCGGGCACCAACATCGGCGCCGCGACCCCGGTGCAGCTCGGCGGCCTGCCGGATTTCGCCACGCCCGCGCGCCCCGCGGAAGAGAAGCCCGATGAGAAGGCGGCGGCCGGCGAGGAAAGACGCGAGCGTGATACCGAACCCGAGAAACGTCCGCCGGATCGCCCGGCGGCGGAAGGCGGCAGTGCCATGGAGCGGAAGCTCGTCAACGATTCGGTCGCCTACCTGCGCAGCCTGGCCCAGATGCGCGGTCGCAACGCGGAGTGGGCGGAGAAGTCGGTGCGCGAGGGCGCGAGCCTCTCGGCCGAAGACGCGCTCGCGCAGAACGTCATCGATCTCATGGCGACGGATCTCGATGCGCTGCTGAAGGCGCTCGAGGGCCGCTCGGTCACGGTGCGAAAGGTGCCGCGCACGTTGAGCCTTCAGGGCGCGACGGTCGAGACGGTGGAGCCGGACTGGCGCAATCGCCTGCTCGCGATCATCACGAATCCGAACATCGCGTATCTGCTGATGCTGCTCGGCGTGTACGGCCTGTTCTTCGAGCTGGCCAACCCGGGCAGCGTCGTGCCCGGCGTCATCGGGGCCGTCAGCCTGCTGCTGGCGCTCTATGCCCTGAACGTCCTGCCGGTCAATTACGCCGGTGTGGCGCTGATCCTCGTCGGCATCGCCTTCATGATCGGCGAGATCTTCATGCCGAGCTTCGGGTCGCTGGGCATCGGCGGTGTGGTCGCGTTCGTGATCGGTTCGGTGATCCTGTTCGACACGGAGCTGGAGTTCTTCAGGGTGTCGTGGCCGGTGATCGGCGGGCTTGCCCTGCTCAGCGCGCTGTTCTTCATGGGTGTGGCCGGCATGGCGGTAAAGGTGCATCGTCGTCGCGCCGTCAGCGGCAGGGAGGAGATGGTCGGCAGCCTGGGCGTGGCGCTGGAGGACTTTCATGGCACGGGCAACGTGCGGGCGCATTCCGAGATCTGGCGGGCGTGCTCGCAGACGGCGTTGAAACGGGGGCAGGCGGTGCGCATCAGGGCGCTCGATGGCCTGACCCTGATCGTAGAAGCGGTGAACGAGGAGAACTGACATGCCTACCGACATCACCATCACCATCACATTGCTGGTCCTGTTCCTGCTCGTGCTCTGGACCATCCTCAACATACTGCTGGAGTACGAGCGCGGCGTGGTCTTCTTCCTGGGAAGATTCCAGCGCGTCAAGGGACCTGGCATCGTCGTCATCATCCCGGGCATCCAGAAGATGATGCGGGTGGATCTGCGCATCGTCGTCCTGGACGTGCCCACGCAGGACGTGATCTCGCGCGACAACGTGTCGGTGAAGGTCAATGCCGTCATCTATTTCAGGGTGATCGACCCGGAGAAGGCCATCATCCAGGTGGAGAATTTTCATGCCGCGACCAGCCAGCTCGCGCAGACCACGCTGCGCTCGGTGCTGGGGCAGCACGAGCTGGACGAGATGCTCGCCGAGCGCGAACGCCTGAACCTGCACATCCAGAAGATCCTGGACGAGCAGACCGCGGCCTGGGGGATCAAGGTGAGCAATGTCGAGATCAAGCACATCGATCTCGACGAGAGCATGGTGCGCGCGATCGCGAAGCAGGCCGAGGCCGAGCGCGAACGGCGGGCGAAGATCATCCATGCCGAGGGCGAGCATCAGGCCTCGGAGAAGCTGCTGCAGGCGGCGCAGACGCTGGCGAAGAACCCGCAGAGCATGCAGCTGCGGTTCCTGCAGACGCTGACGGAGATCGCCGGCGAGAGGAGCTCCGTCATCGCCTTCCCGCTGCCCATCGATCTGCTGCGGCCGCTGCTGCACGGCTCGGCGACGCGGGCCGACGGCTGAGAACGCAGTCCCGCGCCGCGCGGGGGCTGCAGACCGCCGTCCGGGGCTCCGGCAGGCGCGCCCGGCGCCGCGACGGTAATGGACGGCGGCGCGCCTTCCCTAGTAGATTCCCTCTCCATGAACATGGTCAACGACATGCTGCCGGCGGTGGAGCCGGCGCTGAAGATCCCCGCGCGCCCGCAGGACGTCAACATGTACGGCGACATCTTCGGCGGCTGGCTCATGAGCCAGGTCGACCTCGCCGGGGCGATGCGCGCCATCGAGCGCTCGCGCGGGCGGGTGGCCACGCGCGCCGTCAGCGACTTCCAGTTCCTCAGGCCCGTGAAGGTGGGTGACATGGTGCTCGCCTACGCGGACGTCGAGCATGTCGGGCGCACGTCGCTGACGATCAACGTGCACGTCTACGTCGAGCGCCGCACGCCGCCGGACTTCGACGCGCTCGTGCAGAAGGTGGCCGAGGCGCGCCTGGTCTACGTGGCGATGAACGCCGACGGCAGCGCGCGCGCCGTCCCGCCGCCGTGAGCCCGCGGCCGCGCCACGTTTGCATGCAGGCCCGGCGCCGGTCGGCATGAGCGAGGAGATCTTCGCCGTCGTCGATGAGAACGACACGGTGATCGCCTACCGTCCGCGCTCGGAGGTGCATCGGCTCGGACTGCGCCACCGTTCCGTGCACATCTGGGTGTACAACGGCGCCGGCGAGGTGCTGCTGCAGAAGCGCTCGCAGCGCAAGGAGTGTTTCCCCGGCCTGTGGGACTCGGCGACCGCCGGTCACGTCGATCGCGGCGAGGACTACGATCAATGCGCCGTGCGCGAACTGCGCGAGGAGCTGGGCGTCGTCCTCGACGCGCCGCCGGAGCGCCTGTTCAAACTGCAGGCCTGCGCCGCGACCGGCTGGGAGTTCTGCTGGGTCTACCGCCTGGCCGCGGACGGGCCATTCCATCCCGACCCGGGGGAGGTGGACGCGGTGGCCTGGTTCGCGCTCACCGAGCTCGGTCGTCGTCTTCGGGACACGCCGATGGAGTTTGCAAGCACGGTGCCGCTCATCTTCGCCAGGCTGCATCCGCAGCCGGGGGCCTGAGCGCGTGCGGCGGTCGTCGAGGGATACACCACGCCGGCCCATGCCCGGCCAGCGCGACAGACGATGAACAGCGAGTCTCCGGCCTTCGACGGCAAGGCGTTCAGCAGGACACTGACCACCCGGCCCGGCGTCTACCGCATGTTCGACGCCGGCGGCGGCGTGCTGTATGTCGGCAAGGCGCGCAACCTGAGGAAGCGCGTCGAGAGCTATTTCGGCAGCCCCACGCGTTTGAGCGCGAAGATCCGCGTGCTGGTCGCGCGCACCGCCGCGATGGAGGTGACGGCGACGCACACCGAGGCCGAGGCGCTGCTGCTGGAGAGCAATCTCATCAAGGAGCTGAAGCCCAGGTACAACGTCACGCTGCGCGACGACAAGAGCTTCCCGTGGATATATCTGGCGAGCGATCAGGAATTCCCGCGGCTGCGCTTCCATCGCGGCGCGCGCAAGGGCAAGGGGCGGTATTTCGGTCCGTATCCGAACGCCGGCGCCGTGCGCGCGACGCTCAACCTGCTGCAGAAGCTGTTCCGGATCCGCAACTGCAGCGACGGCTTTTTCCGCGCCCGCACGCGGCCCTGCCTGCAGCACCAGATCAGGCGTTGCAGCGCGCCGTGCGTGGGCCTCATCGACGCGGCGGCCTATCGGCAGGACGTCGAGCACGCGGCGATGTTCCTGGAGGGCAAGGGCGAGGCCGTCATCGCCGAGCTGGTCAGGCGCATGGAGACCGCCGCCGGGGGGTTGCAGTACGAGTCCGCGGCGCGCTATCGCGACCAGATCGCCGACCTGAAGCGCATCGAGCAGCGCCAGTACGTCGCGCAGGAGGACGGCGATTGCGACATCGTGGCGGTGGCCACCGATGCTGCCGGCGGCTGCATCCAGCTGTTCGTCATCCGCGGCGGCCACAACCTCGGCAATCGCACCTTCTTCCCCGCCAACTCCGAGGGAGCGGACGCCGGGGAGCTGCTCTATGCCTTCATCGCGCAGCACTACCTCGACAGCGCCGGCGACCGCGTGCTGCCGCCACTCATCCTGGTCAGCCACCCGCTGGCGGAGGCCGCGGTCGTCGCCGAGGCCCTCTCGCAGCACGCCGGCCGCCGGGTCGCCGTGCGCCACGAGGTTCGCAGCCAGCGCGCGCGCTGGCTGGGCATGGCGCTGGAGAACGCGGAGCTCGCGCTCGGGCAGCGCCGCAGCCTCGCCGGCGAGGAGGGCCGGCGGCTGGAGGCGCTGCAGCAGTTCCTCGAGCTGGAGGATCCCATCGAGCGCATCGAGTGTTTCGACATCAGTCACACGATGGGCGAGGCCACGGTCGCCGCCTGCGTGGTGTTCGGCGCCGAGGGTGCCGTGAAGTCCGACTACCGGCGCTTCAATATCGAGGGCGTGACGGCGGGCGACGACTACGGCGCCATGCGGCAGGCGGTGGAGCGGCGCTACGCGCGCGTGCAGCGCGAAGAGGGCCGCCTGCCGGAGGTGCTGCTGATCGACGGTGGCACCGGGCAGGTGACGCAGGCGCAGGGGGTCATGCAGGAGCTCGGCATCACCGACGTGGTGATCGTCGGGGTGGCCAAGGGGCCGGCGCGCAAGCCCGGGCAGGAGGCGCTCATACTGGCGGGCACGGGTCAGACCCGCCACCTGCCGCCGGACTCCCCGGCCCTTCATCTCATCCAGCGCATCCGCGACGAGGCACACCGCTTCGCCATCACCGGCCATCGCCAGCGCCGCGGCAAGGCGCGCACCACCTCGGCGCTGGAGGAGATCGAGGGCATCGGCGCCCAGAAGCGGCGCACACTCATCCAGCATTTCGGCGGCCTGCAGGGCGTGGCCCGTGCCGGTATCGAGGACCTCTGCAAGGTCCCCGGCATCAGCCGCGCGCTCGCTCACCGCATCTACGACCGGTTCCACGAGTAGCCAGGCACCCGTGCGGCCTGTGCGAGAGCCACCGCGCACCGCCTCGTCACTTCCGCTTCCGGCCGCGATTCCTTTATCCTTGCGGCCGCGCGGCTGCCACGGCTGCCGGCGCACCGATCACGACTCTCGCACCCGACGGCCGCAGATGAACATCCCGAATACTCTCACCCTGCTGAGGATCGTGCTGATCCCGGTGTTTGTCGTGGTCTACTACCTGCCCTGGCGGTGGTCGCACCTCGCCACGGCGCTCATCTTCGCGCTCGCCGCCGGCACCGACTGGCTCGACGGTTATCTCGCCCGGCGCTGGAATCAGACCTCGCCGCTCGGCGCGTTCCTCGACCCGGTGGCCGACAAGCTGATGATCGCGGTGGTGCTGGTCGTGCTGCTGCAGAAGCATCCCACGGTCTCGCTGGCGGTGCCGGCGGCGATCATCATCGGTCGCGAGATCACGGTCTCGGCGCTGCGCGAATGGATGGCCGAGCTCGGGGCGCGCTCCAGGGTGGCAGTCTCCTTCCTCGGCAAGTACAAGACCGCCGCGCAGATGGTGGCCCTCATCCTGATGCTGTACGCGGAGCCGATCGGCGGCTTCGATACCTACCAGGTCGGGTTCGCACTGCTGTACGCCGCCGCCGTGCTGACGATCTGGTCGATGTGCCTGTACGTCGCCGCAGCGTGGCCGAAGTTGCGCACCGGCGCACGCTGAGCCGGCGCCGACATCGGGATTGAGGCACCATCAGACGGCCTGCGCCGGCGGCCGATCGCGACGGCGGATCGCCGACAGACCCCTGTGCGGCCAACGGGTTATTCCGGCTTGACACCCCGCACGTCGCCGATAAGAATACGCCTCCTGTCGCGGGAATAGCTCAGTTGGTAGAGCACAACCTTGCCAAGGTTGGGGTCGCGAGTTCGAGTCTCGTTTCCCGCTCCAGATTCCGGTTTTGTGGAACAAGCCCCGACATCGCTCGGGGTTTTTTTCTTATACTCGGTTTGCGTTCGGCCCACCGTCCGATGCAGACCCGAAGCGTTCCAAGGTGCGACCTTGGCTGAGTGGCAGAGTGGTCATGCAGCGGCCTGCAAAGCCGTGTACGCCGGTTCGATTCCGACCTCAGCCTCCATTGTCAAAGGCCGATCAGCAGTCGGGAACGACGCGCCAGTTCGTAGAGTTCCGACACAATGGCTGGGTGGCAGAGTGTTCATGCGGCGGCCCGCAAAGCCGCTCAGGCCGCGTTCAAATCCGGCCCCAGCCTCCAATCCCCTGACCCTGTCCGCTGGCCCCGCGAGGCAGGCCGGGGCATCGGGCGTCGTCGTCCCATCCGCCCCGGCCGCGCGCGATCCCGGGCATTCCCGTGAGGCTGCGAATCGAGTAAAAGACGGTTCGTCGGCGCCTAATTGAAATCGCCCGAGCCCGGATGGCGGAACTGGTAGACGCAAGGGACTTAAAATCCCTCGCTGCGCAAGCGGCGTGCCGGTTCGATTCCGGCTCCGGGCACCACCTCGACGCCGTCTCCGCGACGGCCCCCCGTACCCCGATCCTCTCGCCCCGACCCCTGCGAGACCCGCGGTTCTCCGCTCCATCCGCGGCCACGCGCACAGAAATTTGCGGGTTGAGCATGATATCTAGTGGTAAGCTTTAGATTACCATGCTAAAGTTATGTAAAAGCAGGAGTTTATTATTCCGTTAGCGAGCGGAAACCAGATCCCGGCGGGGAACGGGCCGCAATCGGTGACTGTGGGGGTGACAGGCATGAGGTCAAAGATCGGGCAGCGGGGCGCGGTACGGGCATCAGCCGCCGCGCTGGTGTGTGCCGCGGCTTTCGTGGCCGCCATGGCGGTCACGGCGGCGCCGTGGATAGATGTCGGCAAGCCGCCCGACGCGGGCGACGCGGCCACGGGCTCCAACGGCGCTCCGCCGGCGAACGGGGACGCGCGCGCCATCGCCGCGGAGGCTGCAGCGGGCGATAACGTCGCGCAGGATCCCGTCGATTCCACCCCCGCGGCCCCGGTCGCCGCGCCAGCCGGAGCGCCGGCGACGGCGGCCATGCCGGCGGCAACTGCCGGGAGCGTGGAGGCGGTGACCGCCGATCGGCAGCTCGAATCGGCCCGGCCGGTCGCTCAGCGCGCCCTGGCGGAGGATGCCGCGCCCGAGCCGGTGACGGCGCGCAAATCGCCGCAGATGATGGCTGTTCCCGGCTCGCGGGCGACGCTGGCCGATGCGATCGACGATTCCGAGAATTTTTCCGTCGACAACGGCGGCGCAGCGCCGGCAGGCGGGACCTCGACCGACATGCCGGCCACTGCGCCGGCGCCGGCGACCGGCAGCACCAACCGGGCCCCGGTCGCCTATGTCCTGCCCGGTCCGCGCTACCAGGTGCAGCCCGGGGACATACTTCAGATCACGGTCTGGAAGGAGGAGGACCTGCAGCGCGAGGTGCTGGTCCGTCCCGACGGAGGCATCTCCTTCCCCCTGGCAGGCGACGTGCAGGCCGCCGGACGCACGGTGGACCAGGTGCAGGAGGAGCTCGCGGCCAAGATCGAAAGCTACATCCCGGAGCCCGTGGTCACGGTGGCCGTCAAGCAGGTGGTCGGCAATCGTGTCTACGTGGTCGGCCGCGTCAACAAGCCCGGGGAGATCATCATGGGGCATGAACTCACGGTCATGCAGGCACTGAGCCTCGCCGGCGGCGTGACCCCGTTCGCCGCCCTCAACAGCGTGCACGTGCTGCGCCGGGAAAGCGGCGTGGAGCGTTCGATCCCCTTCCGCTACGGCGACGTCGAGAAGGGCCGCAGCCTCTCGCAGAACATCGTCCTGCAGAACGGCGACGTCGTCGTCGTCCCGTAACAATCGGGCCGCAGGGTACGCGTTTTGAAGCGGTCGCGCAGCAAGGCCAGGAAACCGGGGGCGGCCGGCGTAACCCTGGCGGTGGCGCTCGGCGCCGGGGTGCACTCCGCCGGCGGCGCGGAGTGGTCCGCAACGCCGCGAGTGAATGTCTCCACCGAGGTCAACAGCAACATTCGCCTGACCACCGCGGATCACGACACCGTCTTCGGCCTCATCCCGGAGGTCGGCGCCGTGCTGAAGCGCGCCACCGAGATCAACACCCTGGAGTTCGAACCGACCGTGCGTGTGCCGCGCTACTGGGGCGAGGAGAATCTCGATTACGAGGCCTATGGCTTTCGCTTCGGCGCGCGGCATCAGCTCGAACGACTGGAGATGGGGCTCGATGCGAACTACCGCCGCGATTCGACGCTGGCGACCGAGCTGGAGACCACCGGCCGGGTGCAGCGGCAGCTGGCGGTGGATTCCGTGCGGGTCGGCCCCTCGCTGACCTACCTCGTGACCGAGCGCGACCGGGTGGATCTCGGCTACGACTACAACCGGGTCACGTATGAGGAGGCGGTCGCATCGGGCCTCCGCGACTACACGTACCATGTGGCGGATGCGACCTATACCCACGACCTCTCGGAGACCGCCAAGGGCTTCGCCACCTTCTCCTACAGCCGCTTCGACGTGGACGACGACATCAATCCGATCCTCGACCCGCGCAACGTGATCGACAGTTCCTCGAGCACCGACGCCTACGCCCTCATCGGCGGATTCCAGGGCCAGAACGAGCGCGCCAGCGGCAGCGCCTACGCGGGCCTGCGCTACGCCGTGTCCACCTTCGAGGAGATCTTCGGCCGGGAACGGAGCATCGATGGTGTGGGCTCGCTGTTCGGTTTCTCCGCCGCCTACCAGTTCCTCGACGGGCGCATGATCTGGCGCGGAAGTTTCGATCGCAGCGTGGACCCGAGCGGCGAGGGCAGCCAGGTCTCGCGCGACCAGTGGCGCACCGGATTGAGCCATCGGTTCACCGACCGACTGAACGGCGAACTGGGTTTCCGCCACCTGGAGACCGCAACGGCGCAGACCGGCCGCGACGACCGTACCTATCTGGCAGGCGATGCCACGATGCGCTATTTTCTGGATCCGTACTGGTCCGTCTACGCCCGCTATCAGCACGCCGAGCAGTCCTTCGAAAGCGCCATCGACGACACCGCCGATCAGGACCTGGTGGCGATCGGCCTGAGCTACGGCGGGCGCAAGTGGTCAGTTTCGCGCTAAAGGGCTTGCAGCTACGCGTCGAGTTGGCGAAGAATCGCGGCGGGCAGGCCTGGCGGAGCCCGCTCCGGCCCGCCGCACCGGGCGCAACGGCGGGCAGTCGCCGCCCAACCCGGGCCGGTCGGCGCCAGTCCATCGCCCAGAGGATCACGAGTCCGCAACGCAGTCCATGGAAGAGCAGGAAAAGACACTAAGCGACTACCTCGCCGCCCTGAAACGCCGGCGCAAGCTGATGACCGCGATCGTCGTCGGCCTGCTGCTGCTCGCGCTCGGCGTCACCTTCGGGCTGCCGGCGGTCTATCGCTCCAAGGCCGTGATCCTCATCGAGCAGCAGGAGATCCCCAAGGAGCTGGTGACCTCGACGGTGACCAGCTACGCCGATCAGCGCATACAGGAGATCACGCAGCGGGTGATGACCACGTCCAACCTGCTGGCCATCATCGAGCGGTACTCGCTCTACGAAAAGCAGCGCAGGAACGCGCCGCTGGAGGTGGTGGTCGAGAAGATGCGCGACGACATCAGCATCGACACCATCAGCGCCGATGTCGTCGATCCGATCCGCGGCCAGCCCACCAAGGCGACCATCGCCTTCTCGGTCTCCTACGAGAATCGATCCCCGGAGCTGGCGCAAAAGGTCGCCAACGAGCTGACCTCGCTGTACCTGAAAGAGAACCTCACACGCCGCACGGAGGCGGCGACGGAGACCTCCGCCTTCCTCGCCGAGGAGGCCACGAAGCTGAAGAATCACATCGCGGACCTCGACCGGCGGCTGGCTGAGTTCAAGGAGCAGAACGCGGGCAAGCTGCCGGAGATGCAGCAGTTCAACACCCAGATGATGGATCGCACGGAGCAGCAGATCATCGAGCTCGACCGGCAGATCCGATCGCTGGAGGATCGCAAGGTGTACCTGCAGGGACAGCTCGCGCTGGTCAAGCCGGTGACGGCGACGGTATCGGAGACCGGCGAACGCATCCTCGGGCCGGCGGACCGGCTGAAGGTCCTGCAGACCCAGTACGTCTCGCTGCTGGCCCGCTACTCGCCCCTGCATCCCGACGTCGTGCGTACCAAGAAGGAGATGGATGCGCTCGAGGCGGAGCTCGGCGGCAGGAGCGACGCCGGCGCGGTCATCCAGAAGCAGCTCGAGGGTGCGCGCGCGGAGCTGGCGACACTGCGCGAGCGCTACTCGCCGAACCACCCGGACGTGGTCCGCGCCCAGCGCACCGTGGCCAACCTGGAGGCGGAGCTCGCGAGCTCGCGCGCGCGCCGCTCCACGGTCATCGACACCCAGGAGGCCGACAATCCCGCCTACATCCAGCTGCGCACGGACCTGGAGTCCGCCAATGTGGAGATCGCCTCGATACGCCAGCAGAAGGAGGCGCTGCGCGCGAAGGTCGCGGAATTCGAGCAGAAGCTCGCGGACTCCCCGGAGGTGGAGCGCGTGTATCGCGATCTGATGCGCGACTACGAGACCTCCACGCTGAAATACGAGGAGATGACGCAGAAGCAGATGGCCGCCCAGGTCTCCCAGACCCTGGAGACCGAGCAGAAGGGCGAGCGTTTCAGCCTCATCGAACCGCCGCTGAAGCCGGAGAAGCCGGCCAAGCCGAACCGGCTGGCCATTGCGCTGCTGGGCACGATGCTTGCGTTCGCCGGGGGGATCGGATCGACGGCGATCGCCGAGGCGCTGGACCCGGCGATATACGGGCGCAGCGCGCTCACGGCCCTGACCGGCGTGCCGCCGCTGGCGGTGATCCCCGAGATCGTCACGGCCGGCGAGCGGCGCACCCGGATGCTGATGCGCCTCGTCATGTTCGTGGCGATGATCGCCGCCCTGGTCCTGGCATTGCTGGCGATCCACTTCTTCTATCAGCCGCTGGACGTGCTGTGGTTCCGCACCCTTCGAAAATTCGGTCTCGGCGAATAGGCACCGATCATGGAACGCATCAAACAGGCGCTCGAACGCGCGCGGCAGGAACAGGTTCGCAACATGGGTAGCGGCATGGTGCACCCGCTGGCCCCCATCGATGCGCCCGAGAGCCAGATCACCTACTCCGAGACGCGTGTCACGCCGGTCCCGCCGTCGGTGCTGAAGAAGAACCGCATCGTCACCGGCATCGAGACCGACGAGGTGACGGCGGCCTACAAGATCCTGCGCACGCAGGTGCTGCAACGGATGGTGAGCAAGAACTGGAACGCGCTGGCCGTGACCAGCCCGGGCCCGGGACAGGGCAAGACCGTCACGGCCATCAATCTCGCCATCAGCCTCGCGCGCGAGGTGCACCACACGGTGCTGCTGGTCGATCTCGACATGCGCCGTCCCAGCATCCACCGCTATCTCGGGCTGAATGCGCAGTTCGGCATCAGCGACGTGCTGACCAAGGGCACGCCCGTCAGCCACGCGCTCGTCAATCCGGGGATGGACCGGCTGGTGGTGCTGCCCGGCAGGGAGGCGCTGCCGAACTCCTCCGAGCTGCTCAAGTCTCCGCGCATGGTGCAGCTGGTGAAGGAACTGAAGTCGCGATATCTCACCCGCCTCATCATCTTCGACCTGCCGCCGCTGCTGTCGGTGGACGATGCCATCGCGTTCGCGCCCTACGTCGACGCGGTGCTGGTGGTCGTCGCCGAGGGCCTCACCACGCGCGAGGAGCTCCAGCACGCGAGCAGCCTGCTCGCCAACACGCCGGTCGTGGGTACCGTTCTGAACCGCTCGAGCGAGAAGGCGACGCCGTATTTCAACGCATGATGTATCGATCTCACCTGATGGTGCGGGCACGATGGCCAGCCGCCGCCGCGGGCAGCGGGCAGCGGGCCATCCGGATACGAGCTGGTCGCTGACATGTACGAAGAATTCTACGGCCTGAAGGAGCGCCCGTTCACGCTGCAGCCCGACCCGGCGTTTCTCTACCTGAGCCGGCGCCACCGTTCGGCGATCACGCTGCTCGAGTACAGCATCGTCAGCCGCGCCAACTTCACCGTCGTCTCGGGCGAGATCGGCTCCGGCAAGACGACCCTGGTGCGGCACCTGCTCAACCGTCTGGACCGGGACGTGACTGTGGGCCTCATCACCAACACCCATCGCGCGCTCGGCGAGCTGCTGCAGTGGGTTTGCCTGGCCTTCGGCCTGACCTACACCGGGCAGGAGAAGATCGCGCTCTACCAGCAGTTCATGGATTTCCTCATCGATCAGTACTCCAAGGGCCGGCGCACGGTGCTCATCGTCGACGAGGCGCACAACCTCGACGTCAGCACGCTAGAGGAGCTGCGGCTGCTGTCCAACATCAACGTCGACAAGGATCAGGTGCTGCAGATGATCCTCGTCGGCCAGCCGGAGCTGCGCGAGACGCTCATGCGCCCGGCGCTCACCCAGCTCGCGCAACGGGTATCGGTGGCCTGCCACATCGAGCCGCTCAACCCGGACGAGACCGACGAGTACATCCGTCACCGCATCAGCGTTGCCGGGGGCGATCCCGACATCTTCAAGCCGGCCGCCACGCGCTTCATCTATCACCAGACCGGCGGCATACCGCGCATGATCAACAAGCTCTGCGACATGTCGCTGGTGTACGGCTTCGCCGAGCAGCGGCCACAGATCGACGTTAAGCTGGTGTTCGACGTGGTGCGCGAGCAGATCCAGGGCGGCCTGTCGTTCTACAAACTGAAGGGCGACAACGAGGGCGACGTGCGCGTCGGCGAGCTGCCGGCGACGCCGAACGAGGATCCCGATGTGGCCCCGCTGCGCATGCCCTCCCTGACGAAGAAGACCTGACGGCGGCGAGCGCCGACGTCATCCTGCTGCTCCGGTAGCGGCCCCGCGGCCCGATCCCCGGCCGGCAGGCTCGCCACGCCCGCGCGCCCGCGCGGGAGGTTTCCCGTAAAGATTGCCCTTCGACTGCCGACATCTGTACCGGGCACCTCAACGCACGCCCGGCGAGAACGGCACGATGAAAAACGATGGCAGGGGAAGGGTACTGGTCACCGCGCTGCTGGGCGCCGCCTGGGTGGTCCTGAGCGGCAACGCGGCGGCCGTCTACGTGCGCCACGACGTCAACGTCACGGCGTTCAACGATCTGGCGGCGAGTCCGCATTTCGAGGCAGCCGGCTTCTTCAGCACCGGCTGTTCCGGCGTGCTCATCGGCGCGACCACCGTGCTCACCGCGGCACACTGCGCCACCGACAGGAAGAGCAGTTTCGGTTTCGGGGCCGAGAGGGACGCTGCGACCACTTACGAGGTCGCGGGCATGGAGCGGCATCCGCTGTACGGTGCCGGCAGCAACGGCTACCAGTACGACCTCGCCATCGCGACCCTGCTCGCGCCCGTCGAGGATGTCATCCCCGCGACCATCACGCCGGTGAACCTCATCGGCAGGCAGGTCACCATGGTCGGCTACGGCGGGCAGGGCACCGGACTCGGTACCCCCTTGAGCGGCGCCACGGACCGTCTGGCGGCCACCAACACCATCGACACCACCGCCTACAATCTCTGGGCGGCGGACTTCGACTCGCCGGCGGGCAACAAGAGTCTCACCGGCGGGAAGACACCGACGGCGTACGAGGGACAGCTCGCCGGCGGCGACAGCGGCAGTCCCCTGTTCTGGAGCAACTTCCTCGTCGGCATCGGGGCGTACACCTTCTGCCAGACCAGTGGCTGTCGGTCCACTTCGGTCTACGGGACGGCGAGCCTCTGGGTAAGGCTGGATCTCGCCGCCAACCGCCTGTTCATCGACCAGGCGCTGGCCCGGGCTGCCAGCCAGTCCCCGGCGAACTCGCCGGTGCCGGTGCCGCCGGCCGGATGGCTCCTCGGCACGGCCCTGCTCGGCATGCCGTTGCTGCGCCGGGGTGGCCGCGCGGTGGCGACCGTCCATGGCCGGGGTCCGGCCCGCGGCCGACCCGAGGGTCGGCCGGGGTGCGTGCAGGCCGGCGGGTCTTAAGCCAACTTCACGGGGGTCGCGGGGCAGACCGCGACGCACTCGCCGCACGGACACGGCGCACGGGCGCGGCAGGCGCGCACGGGCCGGACAGTCCATTCGGCGGCCCGCAGGGGCGGCCGCGACGTCAATCCGGCGGCGCGGCAAACTGCGACCATTTCCACGTTTGCGCGTGCGCCGAGTCCCTAACATCACCCTTGAACGCCCCCTTGCTCACGGCAGCCGGACCCGGTGGGTCGCCGGTCCCGGGCCGCAGGGCGACGGTGGGCGGGGTTTCGTGCTGATTGACCAACGAATGAACGGAGCAAACGATATGGAACCGCGCAAGTTTTCCCTGAAGTGGCTGGCAGGGCTGCTCATGATGGTCGCTGCGGTCGGGAGCGCACAGGCCCTCACCGTGACCAACACCGTGAGCGGCTCGGGCACGACCCTCGTCGATTTCAACCTTTCCGCCATCTCGGACGTCACCGTGAGCCTCGAGGATCTGCATCTCGACGGCAGCCTGGGCCGGGACTTCGAGTTCCTGGCCGTGTCCATCTTCCGCAAGGGCGCGCCGGATACCTTCCTCGACGGCGGGGTGGCGGTGCAGTCCGGCGCCATCAGCGATCCGGTCCCGTTCTCGTTGTCATCGCTCGCCGCGGGCGATTACATCGCCAAGGTCGACTATTTCACGCCGTTCGCGGGCTTCCTGCAGGGCTTCGGGCCGGTCTTCTACAACGCGCAGTACAAACTGGACGTGGCGATCGCGGCTTCGACCGCGCCGGTACCGGTCCCCGCGGCCGTGTGGCTGCTCGGATCGGCGCTGGTCGGGCTGGTCGGCGTCAGCCGCCGCCGCGCCCACGCCTGAGGCCGTCCTCCGACACCTGCTCCTCACCATGCCCCGCCGGCATTCGTGCCGGCGGGGTTTTTTTTTGTATCCTCGCGGCCGGCAGGATTCGCAATCCGGCCCGCCTCGTGACCGGGATCAACCGCGCGGACCGCCCGCAGGCTTGGCTTCCGGGGCAAAGCGCCGCATTCTCTACCCCGGCCAGCGCA
>JAJVHZ010000093.1:48251-55928 GCA_022072255.1 Gammaproteobacteria bacterium
TACAAGAGCGACAGGCCCGGCAAGTCGCCGATGGGAATGGACATGGTCCCGGTCTACGCCGAGGAGACACCAGCGGCGGAGGCCGGTGCGGTCCGGATCGCCCCGGAGATCGTCGACAGCCTCGGGGTCAGGACTGCGCGCGCGGAAACCGGCACGCTGCAGCATCGCGTCGTCAGCGGCGGATTCGTCGCCTACGACGAATCGCGCATGACGCGCGTGCATGCGACCGCCTCCGGCCGAGTCGGACGTTTGCTGGTCACGAGCCCCGGAGAGCGCGTGCAGGGCGGCGACCCCGTCCTCGAGATCGAGGGCGACGACGGACGGAGCGTGTCCGTTATCGCGCCTGTCGGCGGCCTGGTGGCCGAGCTCGCCGAGGTGTATCGCGGCATGGAGATCGGTGCGGGCACCGAGATCATGACGCTGGTGGACGCAGGCACGGTCTGGGTGAAGGGCGAGGTCTTCGAGAGCGACGGTGGATGGCTCTATGTCGGCCAGCCTGTGGAGGCCCGTTTCCCGGAACGTCCCGGCGAGGTCTGGAAGGGCGCGGTCGAGGTCATCCTCCCGAAGGTGGAGTACGCGAACCGCACCATCCGCTATCGCGCGCGGTTCGACAATCCCGACGGTTTCCTGCTGCCGAACATGTTCGCGGAGCTGACGCTCTACGGCAAGACCGGAAAAGAGGTCGTCCACATCCCGCGCCAGGCGCTGATACGCGAGGGCGAGGCCGAGCGCGTCATCATCGCGCTCGGCAACGGCCGGTTCGCGCCGCGCACGGTGACGGCCGGAGCGGAGTTCGGCGAGCGCCTGGAGATCCGCTCCGGTCTGGAGGCCGGCGAGGAGATCGTGACCTCGGCGCAGTTCCTCATCGACTCCGAGGCAAGCCTGCAGGCGAGCTTGAGCCGGCTGGATGGCGGCGCGCCGTCCGCGCACCACCATCATTGACATGCCGGTCATGGCCAGGCGCGAGGGTAACGACCGGCTCGCAGGACAGGGGCGCCCTGCATGATCGAGGCGGTGATCTCGCGGTCGGTGCGCCACCCCTTCGCCATCCTCGCGCTCGCCGTGCTGCTGCTGGGCGGTGGCGTCTACGTGCTGCAGCGCATGCCCGTGGACGCCATCCCCGATCTCTCCGACGTCCAGGTCATCATCAAGACCACCTATCCGGGCCAGGCGCCGCAGGTGGTCGAGGATCAGGTGACCTTCCCGCTCACCACCTCGATGCTGGCGGTGCCCGGCGCCACGGCAGTGCGCGGGATCTCCAACTTCGGCGATTCCTACGTGCACGTCCTGTTCACGGAGGACACGGATCTCTACTGGGCCCGATCGCGCGTGCTGGAGCGGTTGACCCTGGTGCAGCCCCGCCTGCCGCCCTCGGCACGCACCGCGCTGGGGCCGGACGCCACCGGCGTGGGGTGGGTCTACACCTACGCGCTGGTCGATCGCACCGGCAATCACGACCTCGCGCAGTTGCGTTCCATCCAGGACTGGTTCCTCAAGTACGAGCTCCAGGCGGTAGAAGGGGTCGCGGAGGTCGCGACCGTCGGCGGCATGGTCAAGGAGTACGAGGTGGTCGTCGATCCCGAGCGGCTCTGGGCCTACGGCTACAGCATCGAGGAACTGAAGCTCGCCATCGAGCGCGGCAACCAGGAGACGGGCGCCTCGGTCATCGAGCAGGGCGAGGCGGACTTCGTGGTGCGGGCGACCGGGTACATCCGGGGCGTGGACGATCTGCGGCAGACCGTCCTGGACGCGAGCTACATGGGCACGCCGACGCTGCTCGGCGATCTCGCGGAGGTGCGCGAGGGCCCGGCGCCGCGGCTCGGGGTCGGTGAGCTGGACGGGGAGGGAGAGGCGGTCGGCGGCATCGTCGTGATGCGCTTCAGCGAGAACGCGCTGCAGACGATACAGGCGGTGAAGCAGCGGCTCGCGGAGCTCAGGGCATCGCTGCCCGCGGGTGTCGAGATCGTCGAGACCTACGACCGCTCGGGCCTGGTCAAGCGCGCGATCGACACGCTCAGGAACTCGCTCATCGAGGAGTTCGTCATCGTCTCGCTGGTGTGCGTCGTCTTCCTGTTCCATTTCCGCTCGAGCCTGGTGGTGATGCTGAGCCTGCCGCTCGGCATCGCGATCGCGTTCATCGTCATGTACCGCCAGGGGATCAACGCCAACATCATGTCCCTGGGCGGGATCGCCATCGCCATCGGCGCGATGGTCGACGCCGCCATCGTCATGATCGAAAACGCGCACAAGCAGCTCGAGGTCTCCGGGCACCACGAGTCGCGGGGGCAGGTGATCCTGCGGGCGGCGCAGCAGGTCGGCCCCGCACTGTTCTTCTCGCTGCTGGTCATCACGCTGAGCTTCCTGCCGGTGTTCGCGCTCGAGGCGCAGGAGGGCAGGATGTTCAAGCCGCTCGCGTACACGAAGACCTATGCCATGGCGGCGGCCGCCGGGCTGGCCGTGACGCTGGTGCCGGTGCTGATGACCATGTTCATACGCGGCCGCATCCTGCCGGAGCACCGCAACCCGGTGAACCGGTGGCTGATGTCGATCTATCGCCCGGCGCTGGAACTGGCGCTGCACCGACCTCGCCTGCTCATCGCCGCGGCGATACTCGCCACCATCGCCGGGCTGTGGCCGCTGCGGCATCTGGGCACGGAGTTCATGCCCGAGCTGGACGAGGGCGACTACATGTACATGCCGACCACGCTGCCTTCGATCTCGATCGGCAAGGCGGCGCAGTTGCTGCAGCAGACCGACAGGCTCATACGCACCGTGCCGGAGGTGCAGACCGTGTACGGCAAGATCGGGCGTGCCGACACGGCCACGGACCCGGCGCCAATCAACATGATCGAGACGCTGGTGCGGCTGAAGCCCCGCGGTCAGTGGCGCCCGGGCGTGACGCCCGCGAGTCTCAGGCAGGAGTTGAACGCGATCGTCCGTCTGCCCGGCGTGGCCAATACCTGGGTCATGCCGATCAAGGCGCGCATCGACATGGTCGCCACCGGCTTCAAGACGCCGGTGGGTATCAAGATCGCCGGCCCGGACCTGAAGGTCATCGAACAGCTCGGTCGCGAGATCGAAGGCATACTCCGCGAGATGCCCGGGACCGCCTCGGTGTATTCGGATCGGGTGACGGGCGGCCGTTACGTCACCATCGAAATCGATCGGCGGCGGGCCGCGCGGCACGCGCTCAACATCGCCGATATCCAGGACACGATCGCCACGGCGGTCGGCGGGATGCCGGTCGGCGAGTCGGTGGAGGGCCGCGAGCGCTACCCGATCAGCGTGCGCTACACGCGCGAGACGCGCGATTCCGTGGCGCGGCTGCGGAGCCTGCCGATCGGCGGCTCGGAGTCGCGCGTCCCGCTGGGCGAGGTCGCCACCATCCGGGTCGAAAGCGGTCCGGACATGATACGGAGCGAGAACGGCCGGCCCAACGGCTGGGTGTACATCGATACGGTGTCGGGCGACTACAAGGGCTACGTCGAGGAGGCGCGCGCGCTCGTGGAGGAGCGCGTCGCCCTGCCCGCGGGCTATTCCCTCAAGTGGTCGGGGCAGTACGAGTCCATCCTGCGCGCCACCGAGCGGCTGAGCTACGTCGTTCCTGCCACGCTCATCCTCATCATGCTGCTGCTGTACCTGAATTTCGGCAACTTCACCGAGGCGCTGATCATCATGGCGAGCCTTCCCTTCGCCATGATCGGCAGCCTCTGGCTGGTGTACCTGATGGGCTACCACCTCTCGGTCGCGGTGGTGATCGGATTCATCGCGCTGGCGGGCGTGGCCGCCGAGACCGGCGTGGTGATGCTGGTGTTCCTCGATGTTGCGTACGAGCGCTACGCGCAGATGGCCGCCGCGCAGGGGCGAGGCATGACGCGGGCGGAGTTGACGCAGGCCGTCGTCGAAGGCGCGCTGCTCAGGCTCCGCCCGAAGGTGATGACGGTCTGCGCCATCATCGGCGGCCTGCTGCCGATCATGTACGCCACCGGCACCGGCAGCGAGGTGATGCGCCGCATCGCCGCGCCGATGGTCGGAGGCATGGTCACGGCAGCGATCCTGACCCTGCTCATCATCCCCGCGGTCTACCTGCTCTGGCGGCGACGCGCGCTGCCTGCCTGACTCCGGGCCCGGCGTGCGCCCGGCCTACTTCACCAGCATGACCGCCAGGGCGGAGAGGTGTACCACCTTCATCGCGACCGAGCCCATGACCAGGCCGGCGATGCGGCCACGGCCGTGGGTCCCCATCACGATCAGATCGCAGTCCAGCTCCGCGCCGAGGCGGGCGATCTCGTGTGCCGGGTCCCCCTTGACCAGGTGCACGGCGTAGGTTGCCTGCGCCTGTTTGAGCGTGGCGATCGCCGGCGCGATCGTGTACTCGCCCTGGAGCCGGAACTGGGCCTCGAGGTCCTCCTCGCTGCCGTTGGGCAGCAGATCCCAGTCTCCGGGCGCGGGCACGGCGCAGACGACGTGAAAGCGGACGGGATCCTTCAGCTCCGAGGCCAGCCGCAGCGCGTTCTGCACGGCGCGCAGCGCGCAGTCGGAACCGTCCACGGCGAGCAGGATTTTTTTCATGGCGTCTCTCTGGAGGGACTGAACGTCGGGCCATGATATCGCAACCGGCCCACCCGAACGGAACGCGGCCGCGCGCGCGGCGCGCGCCTCAGGCGGCCCTGCGACGCCGTGTCAGGAGGCTGGCCAGGGCGCTGGCCAGCAATATCGCGGGCGCCGGCAGCGGTACTTCGGACACCGGTCCGATCGCCACGCTCACCTCGCCGATCCCCACGGCGCTGTTGCTGCGGTGGCCATGCGCCTCGTACAGGCGGAAGAGAATCCGGTAATCGCCTGCTGCCAGGTCGACGCCGCCGACGTAGGGATCTCCGCTCCAGCCGCCGTCGATCAGGAATTCCTTCAGCAGCGTCGACAGGAACGGCGGGCAGTGATCGGCGCCGACAATCGCGACCTGGAAATAGTCGTTGCGGTCACCGGCCCGACCATCGAGCACGGCGCGAAAGTTCACCTGCAGACGCGCGGCCCGCTCCAGCGTGAAGACGCTGCTGCGCAGCTCGAAGCTGCCTTCGTCGGGTCCGCCGTGCGCGAGGACGTCGCCGCGCCGGTCGCCGAGTACCACGAAATCGCCGCTGAAGAATCCGTCGAAACCGTATGGGCCGGTACCGGTGTTGATGGCGTCGCCGGCATCGCGCACATTGATGGCGCTCGCGGAGGAGGCATGCCAGTGCTGCAGGCCATCGCTGAAATCGCCGTTCTGGATGAGATTGGCCAGCGCCGCGGGAGCGCCCAGCACGCAGACTGTTCCCACCACCATTGCCATGATCCGTTGCAGCACGAGACTCCCCTCCTGTCGATCCGCCCGGCGCACCAGAGGCGTTCTCTCCGGCCTGCCCCCACAGTCACACGGTTGACTGCAGCCGGCGTTCCAGCCGCGAGGGCAGCGACCATCTCCATGCCTACGCTGTGACGCGCTTCGCCGCCTGCCGCTCCGCAAGTGGCAAATGGAACGGCGGCCGGCATGCGCGAACGGGGTCCTGCGGCACCGCAGAGGGTACTTGCCGGGGCGGGCGTCAGAGAGTCGTCGAACCGCGGACGGATCGCGTGTCGAAAAGTTGTCGCGCGCTCGCGCGCCGCGGCGTATTGAGGCGGCAGAGGAGGATGGAGCGGGCGGCAGGAATCGAACCTGCGTCGCCAGGTTGGAAACCTGACGTTCTACCATTGAACTACACCCGCGTACCCAGGCTTGCAGCGGTAGCTGCGGCGGCATGGCCGCGTGTGCCGCTGTATCGGGTAACGGCCGCCCTTGGCGGGTCTTGAGTCCATGAGGTGCTCCCGGGAAGACCGCGATCCACCTGCCCGCTGTCGGCCTGCACCCCACCCGGCGTCGGCGTTCGTCCTATGGCAGGTTCCGTATGCCGCCGATGCACCGGCGGAGGCGCGAGGCCGCTAACGTTCACACGGAGGCCCATGCCGCGCGGCGCGCACGGCGGGGGCGATGAGGCGACCCGGGCCAACGCCGGGCGGAGATCGGGAGAGAAACGGGGTTCAGGAGTCGTGAGCATGAAATACGAGGACAGCAAGGCGGCCAGCGGCGAGATCCTGCGGATGGTGATACCGGCGATGGCCGCGCACAATGCCGCCTGCCACCCGGTGAGTTACGCGGTGTGGTACGAGTACTTCTCCGCCCGCAACGCGCGCCTGCGTGCGGAGCTGGATCCACGGCTGCAGCGTGGGGATATCCTGGAGGAGGGAGACATCGCGCAGTTGTTCGAACATCACGTTTCAGGTCCGCATGAGACCACGGTGCGGCGCCTGTATGAGGAGTTTCGCAAGCTCGTCAGCGACGTGTCGGTCTGCGCGCAGCAGGCCGGGGCCGAGGCCGGCGAATACGCCCAATCGCTGGATGCCGCGGCGCAGCGGCTGGAGACGCTCGGCGATGATCCGGTGCTGCAGTCGCTCATCCGCGAGCTGGTGGACGGTGCGGCGCGCATGCGCCGCTCGGTGGGCGGGCTGGAGGATCGGCTCGCGGCGAGCGGGCGGCAGATCAACGAGCTGCGCGAGGCGCTGGCGCAGGCACAGAACGAGGCGCTCATCGATCCGCTCACCGGCCTGGTGAATCGCCGCGGATTCGACACCGCCCTGCAGGAGCTCATCGACGCCGGGGACGCGGGGGCCTCCGGCGCGTGCCTGCTCATGGTGGACATCGATCACTTCAAGCGCATCAATGACGCCCATGGCCACGTCGTCGGCGACAAGGTCATCCGCGCGGTGGCGCAGGTGCTGAAGAACGGTGTGAAGGGCAGGGACACCGTTGCGCGCTACGGCGGCGAGGAGTTCTCGGTGCTGCTGCCGGCCACCCCGCTGGCGGGCGCCTGTGCGCTCGCCGAACAGCTGCGGCTGACGGTGGAGCGCGGCCGCATCCGTCGCGCCGACAATCGCGAGGCGGTGGCGTCGGTCACCGTCTCCGTCGGCGTGACCGCCTTGCGCGCGGGTGAGCCGATCGAGGAGTTCGTGCAGCGCGCCGACGCGGCCCTCTACGCCTCCAAGCAGAACGGCAGGAACCGGGTCACGGCGCGGCCGTTCGGCGCGCCCGCCGCCGCTGCCGTCGCCTGAGCTCGAACGCGCCGGCGCCCGGGGCGTCGATCTGAGGCAGCCAGCGCGCGGGGGAGGGGTGCGGGCATTGAAGCGGGCGGATCGCGCCCCCACCTTCCGCTGCATGGGCTCCGCAATTCCTCTGCATATGCTGCACGGGCAGGGTGGGCGGCCGGACTCGCCGGACGCCGCACGCGGGCACGATGAGCTCGAGGCGTCGTCATCCGGGGGAGCTGACGACGGTGCCCTGCTCGATGCGTACTCGCGCACGGTCAGCGAGGTGGCGCGGCATGCGCGCCCGTCGGTCGCGCATGTCACCGTGCACAAGGACGGCCGCGAGGCCGGCGCCGGTTCCGGCTTCGTCTTCACGCCCGACGGATTCCTGCTGACCAATGCCCACGTCGTGCACGGCGCGAAGGAGATCCTCGCCGCCTTCGCCGACGGGGCGGAATATCGCGCGCGGCTCATCGGCGAGGATCCGGACACCGACACCGCGGTGCTGCGGCTGGAAGGCGGCAGCAGCGTCGCGCTGCCGCTCGGCGATGCGCGCCGCCTGCGGCCCGGGCAGATCGCCGT